>CAJVZD010000009.1 GCA_913019905.1 uncultured Cellvibrionales bacterium | reverse complement strand
TGAGGGCTCTTTGCCCGAAACTGCCCCCAAGCCATAGAGGACAACTGCTGTTCCATCATATCGCGCATCGACTGAATTTCGGAACGCATTTGCGATAGCTCCACGTCGCCAGCGTCATCGGTAAATTTCTCAAAATGTTGATTTGATGTACTTTCTTGATCAGGATTTTTTTCACTCTTCAGTTTAGACGCTACGGCCTGCCCGACACTAACAACGTCAGCTTCAAGCTGCTCTGTATCCATTACAGGCGACTGTGATTCAGACTTGTCGAAACTGGCCGCCATCACGTCTTTAAATTTTGTGACTTTTCCGTCAGCTCTCTTTGGGACCGCGGCCGGTGTTTTGGAAGCCGTGGATTGCGAAGATGGGGTCGGACTTTTTTCATTGAGCATCGCAGCCAACTGCCTGGCCCGTTCTTTTGAATCTCGCTGCATCCGCTCGAGCTCTATTTCCAACTTGCTAGTCTGGCTCGACTGGGGGTGCCTTTCGGCTATTCGATCATCTTGCTGAAATGGGTTAGCCGGCACATTAGCTGAAGAGTTTTCGGAACGCGGGCTTTCTTGCAGGTTTCCACCCGTTAACTGCCCTTCCGGATCGAGCGCAGTGAGTATTTCAATACCACCCTCCACTCGCTTATTCGATAGTATTACAGCATCGTCGCCCATTTCCTCTCGCACCATGTTCAGGGCCATCCGCATGTTTTCTGCGACAAATCTTTTTACTTGCATAGTCTGTAGCCTCACCGGGTGTTTTAACCAACGGTACTTTCAATCGTTATCTGTTTGTCATCTGGAATTTCGGCGTAGGATAAAACCTGTATATCCGCGGACGAAAAACGAGTGAATTTCGCTAACATTGCTCTCAAGGGCGCCGACACCAAAAGTACCGCTGGCTTTCCCGCCATCTCCTGTTTTTGAGCGGCTTCAATTAGCGCCGACTGTAACCTCTCCGCCATCCCAGGCTCGAGCGTAATATCGTCATTATTTCCGCTTTGTTGCGCCTGTTGTAGAGACTTAAGCAATAACTGTTCCATCGCTGGATCTAGTGCGATCGCAGGCAGCACCTCGTCACTTCCATAAATGTTTTGGATAATTGTGCGCTTTAAAGCAACACGAACATCCGCGGATAGCAGCGCTACATCCTGTGTTTTCGCGGCGCTTGCAGAAAGAGTTGACGCAATGGTGCGCAAATCCCTGATGGGTATTTGCTCTAATAGCAGATTTTTCAATACCGCCAATAAAATGTTAATTGAAATTGTATCCGGGACCAGTTGCTCTACCAGTCGAGGTGAATGTTTTGCCAACATATCCAACATTTGTTGCACTTCATCGTGACCTAATAATTCAGCAGTATGCTTGAGTAAAATTTGATTGATGTGGGTAGCCACGACTGTACTCGAGTCCACGACTGTATAGCCTAATGTCTGGGCCTGATCTTTCAGTCTAGACTCAATCCAAACAGCCTCTAACCCAAAGGCCGGATCTCGCGTACTGACACCGTCAAGCTTACCGAATACCTGGCCTGGATTTATCGCTAACTCTCGATCGGGGAATATTTCAGCCTCACCGGCAGCTATTCCCATTAACGTAATTCTGTAACCGGTCGGGGTTAGATCCAAATTATCTCTTATGTGTACCGACGGAATTAGAAACCCTAGATCTTGAGACAGCTTTTTCCGTATACCTTTGATTCGCCCTAACAATTCCCCGCCCTGTGTTTTATCCACCATTGGAATCAAGCGGTACCCAACTTCGAGACCAATAGCATCAACCGGCTGTACGTCGTCCCAGCCAATCTCAGCGGGCTCTAAACTTTTGCTTTGTTGTGACTGCGCAGCGATTTTCTGACCTTCTTCGACAGCAATTCGCGCGACTTCTTCTTCTCCGTTACGGCTATGGACCATATAGGCAAGCCCCCCTGCCATAGCAGACAACGTCAAAAACGCGAAATGAGGCATGCCGGGTATAATGCCCATCAACCCGATTATTGCAGAAGTAATCGCCAAAGCCTTCGGGGTTTTAAACATCTGCGAAAAAATTTGTTCGCCCATATCCCTTGAATCGCTTACTCTCGTTACCATTATCGCAGCTGCTGTCGACAACAATAACCCGGGAATTTGCGCCACCAAACCGTCACCGATGGTCAATAAGGAATAGACCTCCATGGCCCGCGCAAACTCCAACTCATGCTGGACCATACCAATGGCAAGACCGCCGACTATATTAATTACCAAAATTAATATACCAGCAACAGCATCACCGCGAACAAACTTACTCGCACCATCCATTGAACCGTAAAAATCAGCTTCGCTCGCTATCGCAACACGACGGCCACGGGCCTCATCCTGGTCGATCAGTCCCGAATTTAAATCCGCATCGATGGCCATTTGCTTACCGGGCATAGCATCCAGAGTAAAACGCGCGCTAACCTCCGCTATACGACCGGCACCTTTTGTAACAACAACAAAATTGATAATGATTAAGATAAAGAATACGACTAAACCAACAGCGTAATTTCCGCCGATCACCACTTCACCAAAGGATTGAATAACCTTTCCAGCTGCATCCCCACCCTGATGACCTTCAAGTAAAACAACTCGAGTTGAAGCAACATTGAGCGCTAAGCGAAGTAACGTCGCGACGAGAAGCACCGTGGGAAATACCGCAAAATCTAAGGGACTTAATGCGTACACGGCGACTAATAAGACGACTATCGCAAGGGCAATATTGAAAGAGAAAAACACATCGAGTAAAAAAGGGGGAACCGGCAGGGTCATCATCCCCAGTATCGCCAACACCAACAATGGCACACCGATATTTCCCTGAGATATAGAACGAAGATTTACTACTTGATTTCCATTTACGCCAGCCATTTAGTCTCACTACTAAAATTAAATATAGAAATGTTAAAACCTGCCGTTTGAAATGAAAAACCGCATTCTAAAACAGTAAAATGCCAATTGTTTGTCGCAATACAACCAATAATCCAAACCTGCAAGAATCCTTCCAATCGTTACAGAATCAACTCTGAGGTTTTGAATTAGTTACGGGCTTACCAGAAGTGTCATACTGTGAGGTCAACGGAACTTCAATTGCACCCAATGGTTTAGGCTTTTTCGTAGTCCCCTCCTTGTGTGCCCGCAATTGAAAGACATAGGCCAACACCTGTGCAACCGCTAAATATAGAGCGTTAGGAATTTCCTGATCAGGCTCGGTGGTGAAATATATTGCTCTAGCCAACGGAGGCGACTGCAATATCATCACATCGTGTGCCTTGGCTATCTCCCGAATCTTTATCGCCATAAAATCGATGCCTTTGGCAATAACGATTGGCGCCCCACTACCATTAACATCATATTTCAGAGCAACCGAGAAATGCTCGGGGTTTGTAATAACAACATCCGCTTCCGGCACGGCCTCCATCATCCGACGCTGCGCCATCTCAAACTGCAACTGCCTCACCTTGCTTTTTACTTCGGGCTTACCCTCCGAATCGCGAAATTCTTCCTTCACTTCTTGCAAGGTCATTTTCAACTTCTTTTTGTGCTCAAATATTTGAAAGGGAATATCTATCATTGAAATGACGATCATAGGCGAGCAAACCGCTAAAACAGACCATCCTATAATCGTAAACATATCGGAAATCGCTGTTTTAAGAGGTGATTGTGCCAAAGCGACTAAACTATGTTGAAAGTTATACAGCATTAAAACTGCCACACTGGCGACGAACCCAAATTTAGCCATCGCTTTTACCAATTCCATTAACGAGTTGGCGGAAAACATCCTTTTTAATCCCTTGGCGGGATCCATTTTGTTCATTTTAGGAGCGAGCGCTTTTATGCTAAACAGCCATCCGCCGAGCGCAATGGGACCCAACATTGCTGCCGCGACTAGAATAGAAAATAAGGGTATCAGCGCTTCGAAGGCGGTGAAAGCCGTGTCGCCAAGATGGCTGATCATCATGCGTTCATCGAGAATAACTTCTCGTGTTAAGGTGAAATTGAAACGCATAAGCGTTAATAATGTTGTACCGATATCGGAACCCAGACTAGCCAAGCCGATAACTCCGCCAAACAATACAAATGTCGTCGTCAGCTCTTTTGATCGGGCAACCGAGCCGTCCTCCTTTGACTTTTCAAGTCTTTTGGGGGTTGCCTCTTCCGTTTTTTCCTGACCATTTTCGTTTTCGGCCACAGTAGACTCACTAACAAACGCTGAACATTAAATCACCAAGCGTCAAGGAACCGACCTTAATGAATGCTTAGATTATGTGTAGCAAGAGCTGTGCCGCGAAGCCTTATAAAGATTAAAAGGTCGTGAGGGAGAGGTAAGAACACTTCGAGTAGGTGACTAATTAACTTGTGCCATAAACGCAATCATATCCAATGCCTGCCTGGTGAATCTATCAAACAAGGGAAGATAACCGCCGAGAGTAGACCAGATTATACCGAGACCAATAACCAGCATAAACGGAAAACCCACTGCAAAAATGTTGAGCTGCGGTGCAGCCCTGGTAACAACACCTAAAGAAAAATTTATGATCAGTAAGGAAGTCAATGCCGGCAGAGCCATAACTATAGCGCTGCTAAACATCCATGCCGCCCAGCCAGCCAACTTCCACAATGCGGCATTGGAAAAAAAACCAGTACCAATAGGCAGCGTGTGAAAACTCTCCAAGAAGACTTCTATCATCGCCAAATGCCCATTCATCGCCAAAAAAAGCAGATACACTAACATTAAATGAAATTGGCTAACGACTGTTACCGATACTCCATTGGTAGGGTCAACCATTTGAGCAAAACCCAGACCCATCTGCATCGCAATAACCTGCCCCGCAACCACGAATAGCTGTAACAGCAGCTGCAAGGAAAAGCCTAAAGCAATTCCAATTAATACTTGCTGGAAAATCATCACTACCGACGCAAGGGATAACGGATCAATCTCCGGCATCGGCGGTAAAACCGGGCGCACTGCTAAGGTAAACAATAAGGCTAAGGAGATTCTAATTCGAGCGGGGACAAGCTGAGTACCTAAGATCGGCGCCGCTAACAAAAACCCCCCGATGCGGAAGAACGGCCACATCATTGAACCTAACCAACCGCCTATTATCGAAGCATCTATCTCAAGCAAATTATTTCCATCCAAGGTTAATCTACAAATCTGACCTAGCCGATCAAGATGGGGACGCTCGCAGCAAGGCGCCGGATAAACTCGAGAATTTCACTCAGCAAAAAGGGGCCCGCAAGCATTAACATTGTTAACGTAGTAATAAGCCTCGGCAAAAAACTAAGTGTTTGCTCGTTTATTTGGGTCGCGGCTTGAAACATACTGATGATCAAACCTACCACTAGAGCAGGAACGACCATAATACTGACAAGCATAATAACCAGCATGATGGCTTCGCGAAAAAGATCAATTGCTATATTGGCTGTCATTTAGATACCGTCAATAACCGTAACTTGCGGCCAAAGTTCCAATCACCAAAGCCCACCCGTCTGCTAAAACAAAAATCATAATTTTAAAGGGCAAGGAAATAATAATCGGAGATAACATCATCATACCCATTGCCATCAGCACACTAGCGACCACCATGTCGATCACCAGAAACGGGATAAACAAAATAAAGCCGATTTGAAAAGCTGTCTTTAGCTCACTGGTCAAAAAAGCGGGGGCCAACACAAAAAACGGTGTTTCCTCGGGTGTTGCGATGCTCTCTGTATTCGAGATACGCATGAACAACTGAAGATCGGAGTCTCGGGTTTGCGCTAACATAAACGTATGGAATGGTCTGGATGCCAACTCTATAGCCGGAACGAACTCCATACCTTCGTTGAGATATGGCTGAATTGCCTCTTCATTAACCTTCTCAAAAACTGGCATCATAATAAATATCGTTAGAAATACCGAGAGACCCAATATAATCTGATTGGAAGGCGTCGACTGCAAACCTAGAGCTTGCCGTAAAATAGCGAAGACAATAATAATCCGCGTAAACGATGTCATCATTATAAGAAAAGACGGCAGCAAAGTTAGCACCGTCATAAGCGCTAATATCTGTATCGTTACGGTATAGTCCTGACCTCCACTCGCATTAGTAGTCACTGTCATTGCCGGAATGCCGGGGCCCGCCTGAGTCGCTGATTGCGTCAAGCTATTTACCGCGTTACTAATGGAACTGGGAGAAGTAGTTTGGTCCTGAGCAAAGACAATGTTTGAAGAAAAGAGCGCCAGCGAAACGAAAAACGTCATTATTATGAAATGAATTCGCAAGGATACGCGAGGCGGACTGAGCACAAAGATCATCTTTCCCCACCACGCTCAGCAGCATTAGAATCTGGCTTATCCCCTGCTTTCGAGATATCAGCACTGTCTTCAGACTCGTTGATTGCCGGTGTTGTTTTGCCCTGCTGTAACAAATATCGTAGTCTTGCGGAAAACTCTCCGCCAGCAGTACTTGGTTCGCTTATAATCGGCTGCTCAAAATCCCGCAAGTGAGAAACTCTTCCGGGCGCAACACCTAATAGTATTTGCTGCCCACCTATATCGACAAGTAACACTTTTTCACGAGGCCCCACGGCGAGCGCGCTAATAATTTTCATCGATTGGCCACCAGCTAACACACCGGGACCCATTTTTCGTACGAGCCAAGCCAAACCAAAAATCAGAGCTAATACCAGCAATAATCCGACTACCACTGAATAAGGGTCCGCCGTTAGAATACCCGACCCAACTTGCGGCGACGCTGATTTTGGCGGTAAGGGAGTCCCTGCAGACGTTGAAGAATTCACGATATTACTATTTTTTTTGTTGCTTTCCGATACATCCAAACTACTGCTGCTATCTCCTGCAGAAGCAGGGGCAGTGTCATTAAGATCAACTACCAATGTATTTTCAGAGGAAAATACGAAGCTACTGATACAGGCCAATGAGAGCAACAAAACTATTCGGTAAGACATATCATTTACCGCAGTTTTTTAATGCGTTCCGACGGACTTATAACGTCTGTCATGCGAATTCCAAATTTTTCGTTTACAACCACTACTTCGCCATGGGCGATTAAAGTACCATTCACCAGCACATCGAGTGGTTCTCCAGCTAAGCGATCCATTTCGATTACTGAGCCTTGATTTAATTGTAATAAGTTTCTAATGCTGATTTCAGTATTTCCCACTTCCATGGAAATCCGGACTGGAATGTCCATAATTACATCGAGGTCAGGTGCGCCATCGACCTGATTAAGCGTAGGAGAAAACTCGTCCATAGGAGCGGGCGATACGTTATCATTGGCTCCCGCTAACACTGCATCTATGTCGTCTTGGGCAGAATCCGGCACATCTTGTTCAGCCATTGCGGCAGCCCATTCGTCCGCCATGCCTTCTTGATCTACGTCTTCATCACTCATTTATTTCTCCTACTGCTCTACCCAACTCTATTTACGGCCCAAATATCCAAAACGCCGTAAAAATACATTCTCGTAATTATGAACAATGCGATGCGATGCTAATCGCGTTTTACTTTCTCAATGACTTGCAATGCCAAATTTCCCTTTGAAGTCCCCAGCTTGGTATGGAGTACGGGAACATTATTTGCAGTGAGCACCAATTTATCAGGGATATCAATCGGGATTACATCGCCTTTTTGCATATCAATAATATCTTTCAGGGGTACTTCTTTCTCGGCTACCGTACAACCAATCTCAACAGTGGCGCCCATTATATCTTCCCGCAGCGATCTCACCCAGCGGTCGTCTACATCGTCAACGTCTGTTTGTAGACCCGCGTCGAGGGTTTCGCGAATCGGCTCGATCATTGAATAAGGCAATGTAATATGCATATCACCACCCCCACCATCAAGCTCGACGTGAAATGTACTCACCACAACGACTTCACTCGGGCTGACAATGTTTGCCATCGAAGGATTCACTTCAGCATTAACAAATTCGAACTCTATAGGTAAAATGGCCTTCCACGCCTCCCTGAGATCCGCAAACGCATCTCGTAACACCATTTCTACCACTCGCAATTCGGTAGGGGTGAATTCACGTCCCTCTATTTTTGCATGGCGACCATCACCGCCAAAAAAATTGTCTACGAGTTTAAACACCAGCTTTGCATCGAGAATCACCAACCCAGTTCCGCGCAAGGGACGCAATTTCACCATATTCAGACTCGTGGGAACATAAAGAGTGTGAACATATTCTCCAAATTTTTGAATCTGAATGCCCCCCACTGCGACATCAGCCGTTCTTCTCAACAGATTAAACAAACTGATCCGCGTGTAGCGGGCAAAACGTTCATTAACCATTTCAAGAGTCGGCATTCGACCACGAACAATACGATCCTGGCTGGTAAGATCATAGATTCTCGCGGAACCTTCTTCTTCATCAGACTCGGTTTCTACGTCGCCATCATCAACACCATGAAGTAAGGCATCAATTTCTTCTTGAGATAGTAAATCCTGCAATGTAAACCTCTAATTAAACAATCGACGAAAATACTGCGCTATTGCATAACAAAATTAGTGAATAATATTTGTTCAATATCCGACTTACCTAACTCTTGCTCCGTAATTTCTTTTACCGCTTCCAAGGCTTTTTGCCTCAGCAACTCTCGACCCTCGTCCGTCTGCAACTCCTCGTAAACTTCACCCCCAAACAACATGACCAGACGATTTTTAATCAGCGGCAAATGTTCCTGAAGCCCAGTAAACATAGCCGGGTCTCGCGTCATCAGTATTACATCTGTTTGCAGATACCGCTGTCGTCCACGCGACTGGAAATTGACTATGAACGAAGGCTTGATCGGAAAATAAATCGCTGGGGCAGGTTTCTCTACCACATTTTCGTCTACAACTTCCTCTGCAGCTTCTTCAGCCGTGCCATCACTGTCAAAAAAACCCAGCATAAACAGAGTTCCCCCTACAGCCCCGCCAATTGCCAACAAAGCCACAACGACGATAATGATCAGCTTTTTTTTCCCTCCGCCAGACGATTCGCTACTACCCTTATCGTTTTCATTGTCATCGTTATCGTCTATATCGTCTGCCATGCCAAAATCCCGTCATTATATTGCGGCTTTAATCACAACGAGCAATAGTTATGCCAGCTGTAACATTTCATTTTTCAATATCAGTTACAGATTACAAGAGATAGCAGCAGACAACAATGCTTTGTCACTGACTGAAGACTTAAAACTAAAGAAGATTATAAATAGTAAAACCAGGAACAGAGAGCGGCCGAACTCACGACCACCGCTTCACGCTAGAACTAAAATGAACGCCGTAAATTGAAGGCCATAAATCGAAGGATATAGTGAGATAGTTATGGATATTGCTTATCTATTAATCGGTACATACAACTTACCGCCGCAACATCCCAAGCAAATATTAAGTATTCGCGAACTTGCCTAGGATCCACGAATACGACGCTATTTGACTGCTGGTGCTACATTGTGAAATGGCTAGACGTAATGGTCAACTAGGCAAAGACTAGCATTATTTACGATATTACCAGTAACTTCCGCGCTATTTTCACCCGATTCATCTGCTTCAGTATCTCCGCGCTGGGATAACATACCCTCCTCCGCAGAATCTTCACCCTGAGATTCGGTACCAAAGCTGCGTTGATCAGAAACATCGACGTCAGACAAGTCTAAACCTTGGTTTTCCATCATTTCACGTAATCTCGGCAACCCCAAGTCGAGAGCTTCGCGAACTGCCCCATGACTGCTGGTAAAAACCACGCTAGTCTGATCTGCCTGAGTAGATATTCTGACTTGAAGAGGGCCTAATTCAGGAGGATCAAGTGCTATTTCAGCTTTACTAATTTGTTGTGAGCTCATCCACATGACCTTTGCCATTACGCCATCACTCCATCCTGGTTTCCCGACTTCAATTGGAACTGAAACCTGTGCAGATACGTTTTGAGGCTGCTTATAAGCTGTCGACAAATCGGACAACGCAGTATACGTACTCGTTGATGATTGAGAACTGACAGTTTCCGCGAGTGCTGCTGTTGAAGCCCCGGCCACCTTACCTTCGACGTTTTTCCCGGCCGCCTCCAATTGAGCTTTCAACTGAACTTGCACTGCCAGTTGCGCAGTAAAACTCGTGGTTGACGAGTTTATTGGCGTCATAGATTTAACATCCAGTTCTGACGCTTTAAGCGCCGGCGCAACTTCCAAGCCTGATGATGAATTTGTCGATAAACCGCTCAGGCTCGACGGTGATTGCACCGTAGAGCCTGACGAATTTACACCTCCTCTCGTTTCTAAAGTCTTTGAAACAAAGGGATCCGATTGAGCTATCGGTTTTGTCAAAGCAATAGCCTCAGCTTTGCCGCCATTTGGTTTATTAGTTAGAGCGGTCAATACAGACGTATTCAGCTCACTCTCGGACACGATACTTTGCGCCCTGCCCTCAACATTACTTTCAACCTTGCCTTCAACCTTGCCTTCAACCTTATTTTGGACCGGTTTGACAAAATTCTGAGAAATTTCACTCAACTTGAACTGATCATTTGTTACTAACGATTGGTCCGGTACCTGATTCGGATTAACAGGTTTTCCGTCTGTGGTAGCATTACTCAAATTGACGTCCGTCAACTCACCTTTAGACACTGCTTGCAATTCAGTAGTTACCGGCGGGTTTGTCGAAATCACTTTTTCGGCACTTAAGCTTGGATCCGCCGTCAATATGCTACCGGCCTTTTCTTTGCCTTCCGGCGCCAACGCTGAACCCTCGCTACTATTGTCTATGGTGACCGACGCGGTCGCAGTAGCTGAGTTAGCGGCATGATCACCAGCGGGAATAATTATTTGCTCGGCGGTCAGCAATCTTTTCACGGAAATACTGTCTTTCTCGTTCAAAGTTGAGCCAGCCTCCCCGGCATCGCCTACCGGCAATTCGACACCAATAGCAGGCAAAAGATTGCCAGTTTTCCCAACAACCAGGATCGGCTCCGCGCTGCCACCAGGACGTCCTTCAGAGTTTTCGATCGTGGTTTCTGTTACAGTCTGTTCATCCACCGAGACCTCAGACTTGCCAGTTTTCGACGGCGCAGTAGGTTCGGACTGACCATCCAGAACATTTGAAAACTCTTTGTTTTTCAAATCATTACCGTCGTCTTGCGATGTAGACTTGGAACTATCAGAATCGGAAATCGTTTTATTCTGGCTTGCAGTAGATAACGCTGTCGCAGCGATGCTTTGTCCGGCTATTGCCATTGCATTCTCCTAACTCGTAGCGGCCTTATGGCTTCAGTACGAGATACAGATGCAAAAAGGCGGCCAACTTACGAGAGAACAAATAAAGGAAAGAATGGACGAGAAGAGATAAGTGGCTATAGCAGCCGAAGCTACCTGAAAGCTGAAGCTCTATATTTTGGCCAAAGCTTCTTTAACATCACGATAGGTACTGGAAATATCCTCTGCCAACTGCTCAATACCCACAGTTTCTCCAGAGCGTCCACGCTCTTCAAGAGAACCACACAACTTAGCAAGATGCACTGCTCCCATATTACTAGCACTGCCTTTAAAACTATGTGCTGCTCTGCGAATGCTCTCTGGCTCTCCGGATGAAACGGCATCGTTGATCGCCGCAATCCGAAGCGCACTATCATTCACAAATGTATCTACCAACAAAGGAAACTCATCACCCATAACGTCCTTAAGTTCGCTTATTACCTCAAGATCAAGATGTTGACCAGAATCAGCCATGCATTGCCTCCCATTTCCCAATTAAAGATATCTTGCCCAAACAGCAAATATTAATTCTGACTTCCCCAAACAAAGATAGCACAGACTTTGTTACCTGTGCCTGAATATTCAACCGATTCACATAATGATCGAACCAACAAAATCCCTCTTCCCGCCACTTTGCTGTCCAAAACTTTTTCTCTTAGTATTTTCGAACGGTCAAAACCATCACCGCTATCGGTGACATCGATACTCAAACGACCGCCACTGGAATCTCCCGAGTAATTGAACTCAAATAGTATCGCACCTTTAGATAAGGTCGACAGGTTTACCGCTCTTTGTTGATAGTATTTAGTAAAACCACCCGGCGTGCTTTTGATTGCAGAATCCAGTCCCAGCACACCGTGATCAAGCGCATTGGCATAAAGCTCTGCTAACACGGTAAATATCTGGCCGCCAAAACGGCGCAAACTAGGAACTTGCAATAATATCTGTAGCAGTAATGGCAGGGGATCAAAGTCTTTCAAAGTATCCTGCCGTAACTCATAGCTTAAACTCCAGTCATTTGGCCCCCCCTCCATTTCGCTATGAACATCAGTAACCACTACTTCAAAGTCTTCCGGGCGAACAATAGTAACTTCTAAAAGCGATATATCATCGCTGGCAGCTTCCTCACCAATAAAAGTGTTTACGGCATTGTTTAGTTCGGTGAATAAGTCTTCCTGCCGTTTATTTTCCTGAAATACTGACAACAATCGATTCTCGCCAAACATTTCACCCTCGGCATTTCCAGCCTCATGAATCCCATCTGACCACGCATACATGCGATCACCAGGCTTTACTTCGAATTGTTTAATTGTTCCGTCTAAGTTGGCGGTTGGACTTATTCCCAACGGAATATGACTTGATGTCAATCGAGTTACCTGCTTAGTGTCAGCAGAATAAATCATACAATCAGGCAACCCACTGTTCCATGCCTGGACGGTACCGTTCTTGAAGTCAATCTCGGCAAAAAATGCGCAACAAAAGACTTCTACCGGTAAAATCTCAAATAGTTTTAGATTGATCTCTCTAATAATTTCCCGGAGAGAGAACCCTTTTTCCAACATGGTATAAAATGTTTCTGCCAGGGGCATTGCTCCAATCGCAGCATGTAAGCCATGTCCGGTAAAATCGCCTAACAATATTGTCAATTTGCCAGCGGGATTGACACCTGCCAACAACACATCACCGTTAAAAACCGCTATTGGCGATAGCGTATATTGTATATTAGGCGCTTCAAGACAACCTGCGTGAGCTATTCGATCAAAAATCCGTTTTGCGACGTCTTGCTGATGCAACAAATGAGTATTGTGGACGGCGATCTCATCACGCTGATCCTGAACGGTAGTATGCATCTCTTGCATGCGAATGAATGCATTAATTTTTGCCTGCAAAATAATGGAATTGTAGGGTTTGGTTAAAAAATCATCTCCCCCTGCATCCAGACAACGTGCCAGGGAATCTGCTTCTTGCAGGGAAGTAAGAAAAATAATGGGAACAAAATCTTCGCCGGCCAATTTTTTTATTTTTTCAGCTGCCTCAAAACCGTCCATATTAGGCATAAGTGCGTCAAGTAAAACAATTTCCGGTCTGTCACGTTGAAAAACTGTTATTGCATCAAGGCCATCCACAACATCGACAACGTCATGACCTTGATTCCTTAAAATGGTTTTCAACAATAAGCGATCAGTAACGCTGTCATCAGCTATCAAGATCTTAGTGCGAGTTTTTTTCCTAACAGAGCTGGTTCTGGCCATAGATTACTCGCGGCATACTGCCTCTGTCGAAAAAATTTTAGCCCGAATCGGGCGAGATTACCAAGCAGTGCAAGGGGCTTATTTTATCGTGAACAGTTGCTCGAAATTAGAGATTGAGAGAATTTTCTTTACATCGTCGTTACAGTGTAAGATGGATATTTTTGCTAGATCACCCCCAGCGAAATCGCGCAATAACAGCAGCATGCCCAATGCAGAACTATCTAGGTAGCTAGTAGCACTCATATCTACATTGTACATTTCAGGAGTCTCAGCGAGATCTTCGTAAGCCCGCCGAAAAACCTGATGCGAGCTAAAATCAAAGCGCCCTTCAATAAAAATTGTTACTTCAGAACCATCCGGCGATGAGGTCGATGTAATCGACATAGGTAGTCTCCATTCAAATAGAAAAAATTTATTATGCTTAGCAAAGACCGTATCGAATCCTTATCGCGCTATAATTTTCGCTGTAGACCGGCAAAGAAAATAACCCTAACATAAGAATTCAAAAAATCGACTTTTGGTACAATATCCAAATACCAATTGTGTGCTACGGAAGGTGTTATTGCTAAACTTTGCCAATAAAGCCCGAGCAACTTTCAGCCCCTTGTAAATCTAGGATAGACCATAGCTGAACAAAATCACATTTTTAATTCCATTTTAGCCAATAGGTTTGTAGGGTTTTCGATCATCATATTCACGCTGTCGCATTTTCTCCATTTCCTTCTCTTCGAACTGATATTTTCGGTCTACGAGACCTTCCATATTTTTTTGTTTCGAATAATGGAAGATCCAATTTTCACGTGCTTTCTGCTGTTGATCCTCACTGACTAGGCTTTGCCGCTCCAGCGAGTCAACCGCCTGCTCGAGATTGCTGAAAAAATTCTGGAAATTTCTGAGTTGCTGGGGGGAAGCGCCACCTTCACCGAGGGAGTTAAACTGACTATTGTATTCCTGTTGAAACGACTTCAATTGCTGTACTTGTTGTTTCTGTGCGTTTGCCGCCTTAATTTTTTCCGCTAGGTTTTCTGCCGCCAATCTCTCCTTTAGCTTGGCCAGAGTTAGAACTGTCTGCAATCGTTGAGAAGGCTTCTTCACGAATATTCCTTATTTGGCAACCGATGGAAGACCTGCGTTATCGTCTAACGGTAGCTCCTGATTCGGACTAATGACGTGTTGCAATTGCGAAACACTCGTTGAAAAATTTATCGCCTCTTTCAAGCCTTGAGTGAGAAACTCTCTAATTGCCGGATTCTTTTCGATGGCAACATCAGTCTCATTGTCGCTACCGGGAACATAAGCACCCACGCTAATTAGATCCCTACTCTGCTGATATCTTGAATACATTTTCCGTAAGCGCTGTGCCGATGCGAGGTGCTCCTCACTGACTATATTTGGCATGACACGGCTAATCGAGCCCTCGATATTTATAGCCGGGTAATGCCCTTCATCCGCCAGGTCTCGCGACAACACAATATGACCATCTAAAATGGCTCGTGCAGCGTCAGCGACAGGATCCTGTAAGTCGTCACCCTCGGTTAAAACCGTATAGAACGCAGTGATAGAACCATCGCCATCCGCATCATTTCCGGCGCGCTCTACTAATTGTGGAATTTTGGCAAATACCGATGGCGGATAACCTTTTGTTGCGGGCGGCTCCCCGATCGACAAGGCAATTTCACGCTGCGCCTGAGCATATCGGGTCAGCGAGTCCATAAGTAACAGGACGTGTTTACCTTTATCGCGAAAATGCTCTGCTAACCGTGTTGACAGCATTGCCGCTCGCATCCGCATTAGCGGCTCATCATCAGCCGGAGAGGCGACAACTATTGACCGGGATAAACCTTCTTTATCGAGAACCTGCTCAATAAACTCTTTAACTTCCCTGCCTCGCTCGCCAATCAAACCAACAATGACAATGTCCGCTTCGGTAAACTTGGTCATCATTCCTAGTAACACGCTTTTTCCAACGCCACTACCGGCGAATAAACCTAATCGCTGTCCGCGCCCTACTGTTAGCATCGAATTAATCGCGCGAATCCCGACATCCATAGGTCTATAGATAGGTTTACGATCGAGGGGATTAATTGGGTTTACTTGCATACTAATGCTTGTCTCGCAGCCAAGCGGGCCGAGACTATCAAGGGGCCGTCCCGCACCATCGATAACTCGACCTAACATCTGATCGCCTACGGGAATAACGTCTTCATGGTCTAAGGGGACAACCTGTAAACCTGGACGCAAGCCCGTCACCTTATTAATAGGCATTAAAAATAGTCGATTCTCAGCAAATCCGACAACTTCCGCTTCCACCGAAGCCTGGTTTTTGTTGATGACAAGACAACGACTACCAATTGAAAGCTCGAGACCAACAACTTCAAGGGTCATGCCGACAACCCGTACCAGCTGTCCGGAAATTTGTGGTGTTGTGAGCAATGGCGTTGAATGCTGATATACAGCGAGGCGATCTAAAAATGACTTTCGCTGAAATACCATTTCGTCAATCTTCGATGGAAAAGGAGGGGTCGTTCGATATTCCTGGTTCAGCAAGCCTTTTTTGGTCTGCGGCTAATTCTGCATAACGATTTTCCACCATTGATGTTACCGCCTGCTGAAATTGTTCTTCCAGTGTGTAATCAACGATACTCTGGCGCGTTACTACCCGGCAACCACCGGCACTCATACTAGGGTCGAGTTGTAACTTCCATTCTTCAGGAATGTGACTATTTTGCTTTAATATCGTCAGATCTTGCTGGCTGAGAAAAACAGTTATATTACGAGCATCCATCGGAAGCATTGCTATCGCCTCAGAAACAAGTTGCTCAACATGAGAGGAATCAATAACGAGCTCACGTCGGAGAATTGAGCGCGCTAAGCAAGTGGCAACATTAACTAGCGCCTGTTCAACTTCATTGTCCTGGCCGGCGAGAAATTGTAATAACTCGCTAACACTGCTATTTAGCGCCTCAGCCTGTTGTTTTATGAGATTTTCGGAGGCCGTCAAACCCGCCTGGTACCCATCATTTTGGCCTTGATTAAAACCCTCCGCATAGGCCTTTTTCTGTACATCTTCGTAGGCCTGACGAGTAATTTCATCAAGTTGAGCCGCTGTCAATTTGTCGTAAATGACCTCGTTTTTACTGACATTGACCAATTCACCGCGAGGGCCTCTTTCCTTTAGTTTTTCAGCGTGGATAATTTGACCATCTTTAACTTCAGGAGCTTTCCATGTAGGAAACGATGCTGATTCGTTAGCTGGAATTCTGGTATTATAGTTTGCCATTGTTTACAACATTTCCTCACCGCCACCGCCAAGTACAATTTCACCCGCATCTGCCATTCGTCTGGCAATAATAAGAATTTCTTTTTGTGCCCCCTCAACCTCACTGAGTTTAGCGGGACCACTGGCTTCCAGGTCATCACGTAGTAATTCAGCAGCTCGTTTAGACATATTATTGAATATCTTATCTTGTAGTTCTTCGTCGGCTGCTTTCAACGCAAGAATAAGCATATCTGATGAAACCTCTCTAAGTAGCGCCTGAATACCACGGTCATCCACACTTTTTAGATTATCAAAGATGAACATAAGATCCTGAATGGTATTTCCAAGATCTTCATCAACTTCTTTAATAGACTCCATCAATTCGCTTTCAATACTACTGTCCAAGTTGTTCATTATTTCAGCAGCAACTTTAGTGCCGCCCATATCTTTACTTTGCGAACCCGAGGTACCCGAAAATTGTTTTTCCAGAATATTGTTTAACTCTTGCAACGCCGATGGCTGAACGGTATCTAATGCGGCAACGCGCATCACAACATCCATACGGACTTTTTCGGGCAGGTTAGTTAGTACTTCTGCCGCCTGATCACCATCAAGATATGCTATTACGATCGCTTGGATTTGAGGGTGCTCGTTGCGAATAATATCGGCAACCGAACGAGGATCCATCCACTTTAAAGTATCGAGACCACTGGTATTCCCGCCCAATAGAATTCTGTCGACCAGTGAGCCGGCTTTGTCTTCACCCAGCGCAGCAACCAGCATATTGCGGATGTAGCCATCGGAGCCGACACCTAACCCTGTGCTTTGACTAACATCGTCCAGAAAATTGCTCATTACTTGTTCGACATGGTCTTGCGGAACATTTTCCAAGGTGGTCATTGCCGTTCCAATTCGTTGAACTTCCTTCGGGCCTAAATGCCTTAGCACCTCGGCAGCTTCCTTTTCTCCTAGCGACATCAACAAAATAGCAGCCTGATCAAGTAGAGGTATGTTTAACGCCTTCTTTTCACCTTCACTCACTAGCTGCTACCCACTTTTTAACCACTTGCGCCACCCTGCCTGCATCTTCTGCTACCAAACCTTTTACCGCATTCAATTGTTGATCATAATTTTCATTTGGACCGGTCAATAATAAATTCTCTCCCCCCGACAATGTTACTGTTTCGTCACCCAGTTCACCACCTAAATCGCCAGACAATTCACCCAGTGCACGCTGAGCTTCCATCTCTCTAATGTCTTGTGCGTTATCCGTTAAACTTCTCATAACAGGTCTTAGTAAGCCGAAAACGATAAATAAAACAAATAGACCACCAAAGACTTGCTTTGCAGCACCCATAACCCAAGGCTCTTGCCAAATAGGTGTTTCTTCAATGGGTAATTCTTCAACAATTTCCTTTGGGATAAATGCCGAATTAACAATATTAACACTATCGCCTCTTGCCGCGTCGTATCCTACCGTATCTCTTATCAGTGTAGTCAATCGATCCAAAACCACTTGATCGACAGGAACCGAAGATGACTCTCCATTTTCCGCATCAGTTGTTACCGTATTATCAACCAAAACGGCAACGGTTAAACGGCGAAGACGCCCGACCTGATGCTGGGTATAACTAATGGTTCGATCGAGCTCATAATTTCGTACCGACTGTCGCCGGCTATTGTCTGAAGTATTGCCGTCCGCGGCACCGCCCGGTGCCGTTGTTGCTCCCGGCGCAGGCGGCTGATTGCTTAAAGCTCCAGGTATTCCTCCAGCACCTCCGCTAACGCGATTTTCCTCGACCGTTTGTTCACTTCTAATGGCAGGTAAGTCCGGATTAAATAGCTCGTCGGTTTGTTCTACTTTGGTAAAATCAAGATCCACGCTAACTTCGGCTCTAAAACCATCTTCACCGAGAACGGGTTCCAATATAGAACTAATCCGCTTCACCAATCGTGATTCGTATTGCTGCGTATAATCCAGTTGCTTATTCGCAACAGCCAGCTCTTCATCAATTTCAAAATTAGACAAAAGATTTCCATGCTGATCCACCACCGTAACCCCCTCCAGCGGTAATTCCGGGATACTGGAGGACACTAAATTTGCAATGGCCCGCACTTGGTCGCTTTTGACACCTCCGCGATTATAAAGAGACAAAAAAACGGACGCTGAGGGTCTACGTTTGTCACGTATGAAAGCTGACGATTTGGGAATAGCCAAATGGACACGCGCGTTTCTTACTGACCTTATGCTGGAAATGGTTCTGGCAAGCTCACCTTCCAGCCCTCGCTTAAAGCGCGCATTTTCCATAAACTGGCTTGTTCCAAGCGGCTGCTCCCTATCGAGCATTTCCAACCCGAAGCTACCGTCGGGGGAAATACCTGCGCCAGCGAGTTTTAGCCTCGCATCATAAATTTGAGCGGATTCGACCAGTAAAGCACCAGTTTTTGGATCAACTTTGTATTTAATTTGATTAGATTCAAGCGTATTTAAAACATCTGTCGGGTCCATTTGATCTAGGCTTGTATAAAGCGGCAAAAAATCCTCTTCCTGCGACCATAAAACAACAGCAAAACCTATCGCGATGCTGGCAGCCAAACCAATCATTAAGCCCGCTTGTCGAAGTATCCCGAGGCCACCTAAGCCTTCAAACAAATCGCTTTGACGTGATACCGAAGCTCCCTCTCCAACCTCTGCAGGTAAAGCTGCCATCGTAAAACCTCTTTATTAACTACTACGTTTCTGCTTTTAACTACGTGTATCGTTCTTTTAACTACGTGCTCAGTTTTTGTCTTTCAATTTTCAGCTAATGAGCCATAAAATGATCTATATCGGCATATTCATTACTGTCTGATAAGCTTCTACCAATTTATTTCGAACCTGTGTCATCGCTTGAAAAGACACGCTGGCTTTTTGCGAAGCCACCATCACTTGAGACAAACTCACCGATGGATCTCCTAGTTCGTAAGCATTAGATAAAGCGGCAGAGGCTTTCTGAGTATCGTTCACAGAATTAACGGCATTAGAGAACATCTCGTTGAAATTGGGAACGCTATTAGTCGCACCGACACTGTTGTCTGTTTTTACACCTAAGGCTGCTTCAATATCAGAACGCGGCTGGATTTCATTACCAGCACCTGCTTGTGCTTTCATCTCACGCATTTGTGACAGTAAATTGTTAACATCCATTCGATTAGTAATCATCGCATCACCTTTTATTGCCTTTTAGCGGTGTATGTTGTTTTTCTTCGCAACAAATACACCTACTGACGTCAAACATCCGACATATTTTATGAAGCACCTAACATCAAGCTTACAAATATTGACGTGTCTTTGACTATAATTAGCCTATCCTCTTGATCTATCAATGAATAAGCAGGAAGTGGGCCAACTGTACGTCGTCACGTTTATATCGTTGCGGCATTTTGTGGACGCGACAGGCACAGGGAGATTAAAAACCATCTGAGGTACTTAGAGTCGCTAGACATAGAGTCGCTAGACACGAGCATTTGCAGCTGAGCTATCATCACCCAGCAACGACGCATTACTTTGAGATGGGTAGACTTGAAATGGACAGACGTGAGATAGATGTGAAATTAGGAGAAAAAGAGGCAAGCGTTAGGAGAAGCCGTTGACTAACAACAATCCCTAACGCTCGTTAACGCTCTAACTGAAGATATGTTAGCGTTTACGTAATACCAGACTTCCTATTGAATAACCTGCACCAAATGAACAAATAACACCGGTATCGCCTGCTTGTAAATCTTTGTGGTGAAGATTAAAGGCAATTAGCGAACCCGCTGAAGCAGTATTTGCATATTGATCCAACACAATCGGAGCTTCATCTGCGGTCGCTGGCCGACCCAGTAGACGCTTCACGATCAAAGCATTCATATTAATATTTGCCTGGTGTAACCACCACCGAGTTACGTCGCTCACAGTTATGCCTAATGCGTCTATTTGACTTGAAATATGCTCTGCGGCCATAGGGCAAACCTCTTTGAATACTTTCCTGCCGTTTTGGATAAAAAACTTGTCTTCTCCATACGGATCGGTGTCGTCGACATAGGACGTGTATCCAAAATTGGATCGAATATTATTGGAAAACGAGGTAACCGCCTTTGTATCAAGAATTTCATAACTATGTTCCGACTGACAGGAACTCGCTCTTTCTACGATCGTAGCGGTAGCAACATCGCCAAATATGAAGTGACTATCGCGATCCCGCCAATTATTTTGCGGTGAGGTCAATTCCGGATTTATTGCGAGTACACATTTTGCGGTCCCCGCTGAGATCATTTCATAGGCTCGCTGCAACGCGAAGGTTGCGGCAGAACAGGCGACCAACATATCAAAACCAAAGCCTTCTATCCCCAGCTCTGCTTGTACCTCGATGGCAAGTGCGGGGTACGATCGTTGCGTGTACGCACAGGCAACAATGACGACATCGACGTCCTCAGGTTTTTTATTCGCAGCCTCCAACGCCTTTTTAGCGGCATTAACAGCCATTTCGGCTTGATGCGACACTTCTTCATTACTGCGAACCTCCAATATCGGCCGCATTCGGTTTATATCGAGAACGCCTTCTTTCCTGTAAATGTAGCGGTTGTTGATTCCCGACGCTTTATTAATAAATTCAGCGCTAGATAAAGGTTTAGCTTCGACCTCCCCCTGTTCAATGCCAGCGGCATTTTCCGCGTTAAATTTCTCTGCATAACCATTATATGCAAGTACAAGCTCATCATTAGAGATGGTGTAGTCAGGATTCCACAAGCCCGCACCACTGATGACTATCGGATCGTTCGCATTTGCCATAGTTATATAACTCTCTTTTACTGCTATTCATGACTAGTTATTTTATTAGAAACAACAACTTACCAGCACTTTATAAAACATTTATCACTCGCAACTCTCGGCGTTTACGAAATCACAAAAACGGCTTCCTGGAATCGAAATCATACTCGCCGAGCTGCGCTAGAAATATATGAGAAAAATCGCGAATCCGGACTGCAACGGAGACCACAAATGAGCCGAACTTCCGGTCCTGAATACTACGTTAGTCAATCAATTTTATCTACATCATCCATGCTGTCGCCGTCCAATATTATTCGACACCCAAAAGGCACAAACACGATTTTCGTAAGATCGATGAATTTAACACACCGCCTTTAAATTTACCGAGGGTCTGCCTTGGTCGCAGCTACGGTCCCGTTCACCGAATTGCGGTTGTTCTGAAAAGCACAAATGAAGATTATAGCAATAGACGATCTTCCGTTTTTTAATTCCTATCGTACGAGTACTGTCGATAAACAAAAAAACTCACAATCCAAGAAAAATTAAAAGAGAATAGAGATGAGTCTTACCGCCAATGGTGAATTATCCAACAATCCGGACCTTAGCTCCGAACAAGATCAGCCGGCACATTATCAAACTGCCGACGAAGACCGAATATCACTCGCGCAAAAGCTTATCTATGGATTGGGCGCCTTTGTCAATAATTTGCTGGCGGCCGCTATTGGCGGCATGGCGATTGTTCTCAACCTCGGTTTGGGAATGAATCCAGCGCTCGTAGGATTATTAGGTGCACTTCCGCGTCTGACAGATGCAATTACCGACCCCCTCATGGGATATATATCAGATCATACGAAATCTAAATGGGGCCGGCGCAAGCCGTATATTTTTTGCGGTGCGATAGCGGCTGGGATTATATTTGCACTGCTCTGGCAATTGCCGGTAGGAAAAAGTGACAGCTACTACTTTTGGTTTTTCCTCGGCGGCTCTCTCATTTTCTATCTGGCGTACACCGTTTTTGCGACACCCTGGGTTGCGCTTGGCTATGAGCTGACACCCGACTACCACGAACGCACTCGCTTAATGGGAGTCCAGAATTTTATGGGACAGTTAGCTTATCTGGTGTCCCCCTGGTTCTTGTGGATCATGCAGTATGACCTGTTATTCGATGACATCATGGTGGGAGCAAAATGGCTCGCGATAGTCATTGGCGCTTTTACCATTTGTGTCGGGATACTACCTGCAATCTTTCTCAAAGAACGCAAGCAGAAACTACCGTCCACCGGGTCTGCCGATACACACAATAGCCATCAAAAGAACACGGCGGAGAAAAAGGAGTCCCGTGGCAGCCTTGCAGATTTCTTCAAAGGCTTTGTCGTCACCCTCAAGTTCAAGCCTTTTTTGAGCCTGTGCGCAGCAACGTTCCTCGTCTTTAACGGTTTCATGCTAGTATCATCTTTCCAGTTTTACGTGATTATCTATTATGTCTTTTCGGGAGACCAATCGCTAGGCGCTGAATACGCCGGTTGGGCTGGAACAGTGTCCGCAATTGCCACATTTTGTGTCATCTTTCTTGTCACCCGTTTATCTACCCACATGGGCAAACGAAAAACTTTTTTTATTTCCACGGGCCTTTCTATTTTTGGTTACAGTTTAAAGTGGTTTTGCTACTCACCCGCCTACCCCCTGCTAATACTGCTCCCTGCCCCTTTTATTGCTTTTGGCCTTGGCGGGCTCTTTACCCTTATGGGATCAATGATTGCGGATGTCTGCGATATGGATGAGCTGGAAACTCAAGAACGAAGAGAAGGTATGTTTGGCTCAATCTATTGGTGGGTCGTCAAATTAGGTATGGCTGCGGCCATTGCAACGGGTGGGTTTCTTCTCAATGCCACTGGCTTCGATGTAGCGCTGGGAGGTAATCAGGCATCCAGTACCATATTTTGGATGCGGGTATTCGACGTCATAATACCAGTGATAGCCTCAGCAGCGGCCATTTGGGCAATAGTGCTATACCCCATTACTGAAGAAAAAGCCCATGAGGTAAGGCTGGAATTGGAACGCAGACGAGGTAACGCGGCGTAAAATGTTCTTATCAATAAGTTAGCTGGGCCCACGCCAATAGGCATGCAATCTTGTTCAGGCCCGGTCGAGAATTCCAAAAAAGTGTGGAAGCTTATCTTTTAAAATCAGCCACACAGCTACGTCTTTAGCGGACTCGTAACAGGGGCCGCTTACTCCTACTAGAAAGCCCACTAATCGCTAGACAGAAAGGATACGATTACGGCACTTTGTGTTCTGAGGTGTTTGTTGCAACAAGATGGGCATTTAAAACAGAAAAAAGACCCAGAATTCCATAATCGGAATCCTGGGCAAAACGGACGCATTAGGGATTACGTCAGATAAATCGAATATTGAGAGGCTCCGTCATGCTCCTGACAGAAAAACCAGGAACGAACGCTTACCCAAGATGGAATGAATAATGAACGGGCTGATTATCCGCCAATCGATCTATTGCGCCTATATAAATGCGGTTAGGCGGACTTTTGTTGCGGTAAGCTGGAAAATATCAGAGACTGCAACTATTTTGACCATGGGAAGACATCATTACTATCCAAGCTTTCGGTTTTCACCGAGTGACTGAGGCAGCGAGCATAAGACATGACTAAACTATTGCCCGCAGTACCTATGTGGCACGGTGTCGATACAGATACTTTTCAGCGGGAAATCGCGCCACTGAATAAACCAGCACACTTAAAATCGCTAGTCGGTCATTGGCCGGCGGTGATAAATGGAGTCCGCTCTCCTTTAGATTTGGCCAATTATCTTAAAAAGTTTGATAATGGTAAACCGACCTCCGCCGTCGTGGCCGATCCGTCTGCAAAAGGCCGCTTTTTTTACTCAAACGACCTGCAGGGAATCAATTTCAAACGCGCACAGGTGACACTAAGCATCGCCATTGATCGTTTACTCAAGATCTTCAATCATGCAGACCCTTATGCGATCGCCGTTCAAGCCATATCCATAGCCGATACTCTCCCGGGGTTTATTGAAGAAAATAGCCAACCACTGTTAGATGAGTCGGTCCCGCCAACACTATGGATGAGTAACAAAAGTGTGGTCGCGCCGCACTATGATATCTTCGACAATATTGCCTGCGTGATCGCAGGAACTCGCAAATTTACGGTTTTTCCCCCCAATCAAATTAGTAACCTCTACGTGGGCCCCATTCTCGATGCACCCGGTGGCGTGCCAATTAGTATGGTCGATGTAAGACAGCCAGATTTAGTGCAGTTTCCCAACTATTCTAAAGCTTTGGATGTTGCTCAAGAAGCGGTTCTGGAACCGGGGGATGCTATTTATATTCCAGGACTCTGGTGGCATGCGGTAGAATCGTTAGACAAATTAAACGTACTGGTTAACTATTGGTGGGGTGGAACGTCGGACAATCTCATTTCGCCGAACGACAGCCTTTTGCACAGCATGCTGACCATTTCTAAACTAAGTCCTTCCCAGCGCCAATCATGGCGGGACTTCTTTGACTACTACGTTTTTCAGACTGAGGGAGACCCGGCAGCGCATTTGCCGCAGGACATAGAAGATATCGTGACATCTCTCAGTCCTGAACAAAAAGAACGCGTTTTATCATTTCTCTCAGACCGCTTGAAATAACTTCAGTGCTTTCAGCTTTCATCAGCTATGGCTCGCTCAAGCCGTCTAAAAAAAGACGATTCGTATCCGAAAAACAAACCTGAACAGGAGTTTCGTTTGACCTCGAAACATCGCCGTAGGAGTTCTTGCTGTTACATATTAGGAGACTTGCAATAATGATCAATAAATCTCTGATGCGACGGTAACTGACCCACTGTTCGTGTGACGTTTTCCTTAATGTCATGTAAAAAGCGCTTGAGCTCTTCGTCGTTCATCATATTCACAATCGGATGATATTGCTCCGGCATCAATCCCTGTCCCAACATCACCTGGACCCACGAATTTTCACCAAAAAGTTCGGTCGGCACTTTAAATACTCGGCCCGTTTCTTTGAATAGATCGATCCGATGTTGCAGTGATTCCGGAATCTGCATGTTGCTACAATGACGCCAAAAATGGGTATCGGAACGATTTGTTACATTGTAATGCAGAACAATAAAGTCTCGCGTGTGCTCAACTTCGTACTTCATTTGCGCATTAAACTCGTTAACATCGGGTTCGCGAATTCCATCGTAGGGAAACATTTGCATCAATCGGATGATACTGCGTTGAATCAAATGAATACTGGTAGACTCCAAGGGCTCAATGAAGCCGCTGGAAAGCCCCATGGCAACCACGTTTTTGTTCCAGTGCTTACGTCTTGTTCCGGTCCTAAATTTAATGACCCGAGGCTCTGTAATCGTTTCCCCCTCAATATTATCTTTCAAGGTACTAATTGCCTCGTCATCCGATAGATAACGACTACAAAAAACCAAGCCATTACCCACGCGATTCTGCAGAGGGATACGCCATTGCCAGCCCGCATCACGGGCTATCGAACGCGTATAGGGTACTGGCTCACTAACTGTTTTTGTTTGCACTGCAACCGCACTATCACAAGGCAGCCAGTGTGACCAGTCATCGTAACCGGTGTGTAATGTTTGTTCGATTAATAGACCTCTAAACCCAGTGCAATCGATAAACAAATCGCCCTCAATTTTCCTGCCGGATGCCAGCATCACATGCTCGACAAACCCTGAGTCGTGATCGGTACCCACCTCGGATATTTTCCCCTCTACCCGTTTAGCACCACTCGCTTCGGCAATACCACGTAGATACTTAGCGTATAAACCGGCGTCGATATGGTACGCATAATTAAGTCCCTGATTGGGCACAACAGCAAATTTGTTTTCCCTCGATGCAACCAGCTCTGAACAGTATTCACCAAACTCTTCACTAATCCCTAGCTTTTTGCCTTTAAGCCAAAAATGTTGGAACCCTGCAGCCCAGCAATCCTTACCGGTAAAACCGAAGGAGTGAATATAGTCCTCGTTAACATCTCGCCAGTTCTCAAAAGAAATGCCCAGTTTAAAGGTCCCATTAACAGCAGCCATAAATTCCTTCTCATTGATTTTCAATAGCTCGTGAAAAGTCAATAAGGTCGGTATCGTAGCCTCTCCGACACCAACTGTCGGAATTTCATCCGATTCGATCAGGGTTATATCCAGCGTCTTACCTAACAGCCTTGACAGTGCAGAGGCTGCCATCCATCCTGCTGTACCGCCGCCGGCTATTACCACTTTCTTTATTTTATTATGCTCCAAAACAATACCTCGCTTGCTCAGTTTTTAGGTAATTTTCCCAACAAACATCCGTCTACTGATTCAATTTATTCAACAACATGGCTCTTAACTTTCTTGCAGACATTTCGTCCACACCTGACAAAATACCGCGCGCGTTCTCTGGTATATGTTCAAAGGATTCTACTCCCGGATCAAATACATAGTAGTCAAATAGGTTCTGCCATATCTTACGTTGCTCCGGAGGCAAGCCTTTAAGACCCAGTAGAGCATGTTGCAATACGTCGAGAGGAGGCCCCATATACTCTGGGGTAGAACGCCACCAGTAATTGATCAATATGTTCAGAGAGTCTAAGGATTCAACATGATGCCACCACATACTGGGTATAAAAAGCGCATCCCCGGGCTCCAGATCCACTATGATTGCCGTGTCTAGTGCGTCCTTAAACTTTGGGAATTGTTCAAAGTCCGGATCTTTAAAATCGACCAGACTAATGGGCTGTCCAGAGGGCGTAAAATCCAATGGTCCCACATACAAATTATCAAGTTGGTCCGGGGGAAACAGAGTAAAACGGCGCCGACCTAGTACACAGCAAGCTATGTTGTCGGGAAAATCATAATGAGCGGGTATAATGCTCTGATTACCGACCCAAACACTCACCAGGGGATTAAGGGCATCTAATCCGAGGTCATTCTCTGTTCGCAACCCGGGCAGCCAATTGTCGACCATTGTCGACCCAACGTAAATCGTTGGTGGCGCGGCGCTATGTTGATGATCCAAAAGCTTGTCGAAAATTTCGGTGAGACTGACCCTCACTCGATTGAAATTAAACCCCGTAAGATCGTCATTGTAAAATACTCTGCCCTTATTCTCTTCGCTACCAAGATAAGCTGTTAGTGGGGCTCCGCTATAAAATTGTTTCACATAATCGATAGCGCTAAGTGGAGAGTCTTTACCAGCCTTAACGAGCGGCCAATCGGAAACTAGCCCCCGCAAGACAACGGGTTCGGAGGATGTCAAAATATTTTCAGGGATCGCATTAGAGCGACAGTCCGATACTTCTTTGACCCCTCGATTAGAACTCGACATCATTTTCCACTAGTCACTCAATTGCCTGCTCTTTACAGCGCTTGTCTATTTTTCTTCTCGATCAATGTCTTTATTCGCGAATGTGATGCAATAATCATAAATAGCGGTTGCAAGCAACCGTTACTGTTCAACTTGCCCAAAGCTTCTCCATCCAAGTTTTGGAGCGTTTCTTCATTGATTGTATAGAACCCCAATAATTGGTTTTTAGTCCCGTCATTTAAGGTCACTTCCATTGTAAATGACTCTATCAATTCATATTCTAACAAGGTATTCACAAAATCTTTGTTATTGTTGTAGCCATTATCAATGGCTTCCAAAATATCGCTCGTTTTCTCCAGATATTCAGAGCGGCCGCCATGCTCTAGAAAAACACTTTCACCCTCGGACTCGTTAACTCTCGGACTATCCATATCAAGAGACACGACACGCTGTTTATTCGCGGCGCCCTGCTCGCCTTTGACTTCCTGAAAGCCGATCAGAAACGGGTTTCTTTGAATCATTAATGGCACATAAGAAGCGTCCCAGCCATCATCATTTAAAAACAGATTCTCTTTTTCCTGAAAACCAAATAACGCAACCGGATACAATTGCCCCGTGTCGGCATTCTTTTGGAAGAAAATCGGGTAACAAGATTGAATATTTCTAAACTCGAAAGGGAATGTCATCGCAAACATCACGTTATCACCGTACTCCGCCGATCGGGTGTTGATAATTTTTAGATCTTTGTGATCAACATTATTCAGCAGTACGTAATTGGTCATAGTGGCTCCTAAAAAAAGTTAAAAATCTTATAACAATTGAATCTTATACAAAGGCAATCTTATACATGGGGAATCATATTTTTTGAAACCCGTATTGTTTTATTTTATTGATCAATTCTCGATTAGTTGGCAGTGACCCTAGCAGATTTAGCGTTCTCTGCGCATTTTCCTGAAACAGGCTATTAGCGTTTCGCATTGATTTCGTCGCTGATGTCGAACGCTCAGGGTGATTTTGAGTTTCAAAACCCATACCGTACAGTATGTATTGAAAGCTGGCCGCCGGAAACAATTCATCAATTAATGGCGCGTCGAGATGCCAGGGAACTTGATAGCGCCACAAACTTAACAATTCCTGTAAACTGTCCGGTATCGAAGCTGATTGGCCATTATCTCTCCAATACGCCGTATCTTGCCGCTGGGTCAATACGTAATGTAATTTCAGAAAATCGATAATTCGCTGCCAATGATAGAGAAATTTTTCGTTGAAGCGTTTGCTGACAACATCCATTACCTCTCGATTGGCTGGAAGTTGTTCGCTGATCATTTTCGCAGATTGCTCTACCAGCGCTAAAGCGGATGCCTCCAACGGCTCGAGAAATCCAGCTGCCATCCCTACGGCCACACAATTTTTATGCCATAACTTTTGGCGATGCCCGGGATTGATTTTCAACTTACGCAGTGAAATCGAGTCAGAATCGACACCGAGAGATGTTTCAGATAGATATTGGCGCAGTTCAACTTCGGCGCCTTCGTCAGAACTGTGAGTAGACGAATACACATACCCCACACCTCTGCGGGTCGGCAGCCCAATGTCCCAAATCCAACCCGCTTTCTGCGCACTCGATAAGGTGTGAGAAGCAATTGCATCACTCTCGTTTTGGTAGGGAACCTGTACTGCTAAAGCAGTATCGTTAAATAGGAACTCTTTTTTGCTGCAAAACTCGACACCGAAATGCTGGCCGATCAACAGAGCAGCGAATCCGCTACAGTCAATAAAGAGATCTCCCGCCACGTCGAAGCCTGTCGAAACACTTACAGACTTAATATCACCCGAATCGCTTGAGTTAACCGCTACCACGGTATCAAGTAAATGCAAGACTCCCAGTTTTTCCACGCAGTGTTTTCGCAGATACAGTGCAAATTTCCCCGCATCCAAGTGGTAGCCGTAATTGACATTAAAAGCGTATTCAGGAGTCGATATGTTTTTTGGAGCCAGCCCGCGGTTACAAAGTTCCGTCTGCGGACAAACAGCCGCGGCAAAACTAATCTGTTCGCGAGCCGCTTGCCAGTAGGCAGCCAAGTTAGTATCTTCAAAACCATGAGGCGGTGTAAACGGGTGATAGTAACGATCGTCCTTAGCACCGTTTACCCAGCCGGAAAAACAGGATCCCTGCTTAAAACTGGCCTCACATTCTCGAAAGAAGTCGGTCTCAGAAATCCCAATTTTTTGTAATGTCGACCGCATTGAAGGCCACGTACCCTCACCGACCCCGATGGGATTGATGTCCGGAGATTCAATCAAGGTGACCTTGATTGTTGATTCGGGTTGCTGACAGTGTTCTGCGGCAATGACACCAGCGGTTAGCCATCCAGCCGTTCCACCACCAACGATAACGATTTGTTTTACCGCATTAACCATAAGTTTCAACTAATCACATCGTGTAGCATAAATATCAGCGCCGTAATTCGAGTTACTGAAGCTTTGCACAAATTACAGAAAACACGAATAACTATCAGGTTTATTTCAATAAAAGAAAAAAAAGCCACTGAAATCAATGGCTTTTTCATCTTTTCTTACACTTTACCAATCTGTTTAATCAAATGTATAACGGAATCCAACGTTGTAACGAGCTCCGCCCTGACTGGCAAACAAAGTTTGTTTCTCATCACGACCATACACATGCCGACTTTCATCGGTAATATTTATACCCTCGACAAACACGGTTATGTTTTCGTTGTACTCGTAACTGGCATTGAAATCCCATTGCCCATACTCGGCTACATAGGTGGGTCCAAGACCGACGTTTGCCTGACCGGTACCCGCCAGAAAATCGTCTCTCCAGCTGTAGGCCGCTCTTACTTGTATACCGTCCTTATCATAGAAACCAACAAAGTTTGCGGAATCACCGAGTCCCTCCAGAACAAACTGCTCGGCAAGACTGTTATCGTCGTAACCGACATCGGCATCAACCAAGGTGGCGTTAACAATAATGCCAAAACCGGTTTCGTCAAAGTTGTGCTGAAGAACGACTTCCCAACCATCCATGACTGCATCTTCAGTGTTAACAGGAACGGTTACATTGAAATTCGTTGGGCCATCGCGACCGGCCACACCGGTGATAACGCCATTAACTGCGTCTACGCCTGGTTCTCCGGCAAAATTTGCCAACATATAATTAAAGAGAGTACCTGAATCAGAGCTACCCGTTGCAGCAATGGCTTCTTGAAAAAGCGGTCCATTAGCCGGATGTGCCAGGCCAAATAGCGGCTCGTCTACAAATGACGTACCGATATAGTTCTCCACATCTTTTCGGAAAAAACCGATCGAAGCATAACTTGACTCCCCATAATAGTATTCCAAAGACAAATCAAAATTTGTCGATTCGAAAGGTATCAGCGCCGGATTACCCCGTGCGCCATTGCCGCCGTTAGTACGTATCGGATTGACGATTGTCACACCGCCCTGGATATCCGCATAATCTGGACGAGCCATACTTTTACTGTAGGACGCTCTAAACACGATATCGTCGGTTAAGCCAATATCAAAATCAAGATTGGGTAACCAATTATCGTAACTTCCCGATAGTTTAGAGAAGTCTTGTAGGGTAGCGCCGTTGGCATCCCTTCCGGTAACCGCTGTAAATTCATTACCACCGTACCATTCAACACCCGCATAGGTTGGAACCAATGCTTGAGAGTCAACGTCAGTATCTTCGTAGCGAACGCCGAAATGGGTATTTACCGGCATACCTTGAATCTCGTAGCTAAAGTGCACCTGGAAATAGGCCGCTATAGCGTCTTCCTGTGTTCTGCGGTCGGTAGAGAAATTACTCGATGGACAAAATCCTGTACCACAATCACCAAGATCGTTAGCAACAGACATCGGCGCATCGCCTGAATTCTGCAAAGATTCCACGCGAGCAATAAGATCATCGATATCGAAAGTGAAATAGTCGGTATGACGTCTATCATCGCTGCCGCCTGAAATATCGTCAAAATCCCCTGCTGAAGACGTGGCGGTCAATAGGTCTGAAATTGCGCCTAACGGCGTCTGCGCACTCCAGGAATCACGTTGTACGGTAGCACTAGCAGAGCGATTGCTTACCTCGGTAGTTTGAATACCAAAGTCAATGCTTTCAACTCCATTGTCCCAGTCAAATTCATAGGTTCCGGACAATTTCAATTGCTCGATGTCCATCACCCCGATTTTGTTTTCGAAAACACTGCCGGTAACAACCATATCATCTTTTCTAAGGGGCCCGGATAAACCCAATTGCAATACAGGCAGCTCACTGTCGAAATAGCCGGTTGTTCTATCCCGGGTATAACTGGCTATCGCCAATTGTGATGAATTACCGTTGCGGCTATCGGGTTTAGATTCCGCATCAGAATCATGGTAATCCAATGCTAAGGTCAGATTCTCGTTGGTTCTCCACTCAAGGTTAAAGCCGACAGACGTATTTTCGTTACGAACGGCATCAGTACTGCTTGCCATCGACAAATCAGAGCCACCGAGATTTTCTGTATAAACCAGCGGTGAGGCGATTGGACCATCTGTCCATTCAGATTCCTGCGCATCAAAGTTAAACCAAGCGGAATAGTTACTGTATTTACGCTTAGAAGTCATTTCCGAATAGGTGTAATCCAGCGTGGCGGTGATTGAATCTATGGGCTCCCACTGTACAGTTAGCTGGCCATTGGTGCGGGTGCGTTCGAACTCGGCAAGTTCATATCCGATGGTTTGTGGTACCGAATAAATGTCACTGGCGCCCGGCCGGTTTACTTGTGCGGCATTTTGTGGAATACCACCCCAGGTTTGCGGCGTAGCACTGCCCCAATCGCAACACTCCACATCGCCAGAAAAGGTGCGCCAACCGCCAACACTCGCCGTGTTAACCCCATTATTCAAATCTTGGTAACTTCCGCTCAAGGCAATACCAATTGTGTCGTCGGCAAACGTGTCTGAATACAGACCAGATACTTCAGGCGTCATGCTATCGCCATCATCGGTAGACGTATCATGTACGCCTTTAATTCCGACTGTCGCAACTCGTCCCGGCGCTTCTAAAGGACGGATAGTTTTTATATTAATGGTAGAACCGATTCCACCAGTCGGTACGTTTGCCTTACCGCTTTTATAGACCTCTATCGCTGAAACACCCTCAGAGGCGAGGTTTCCGAAATCGAATGATCGACCCGTTTCCTGCCCATTTTCAATACTCGCAGTCGGCATTTGACGGCCGTTCAAAGTCACCAAATTAAAACTCGGACCAAAACCACGAACAGTCACTTTGCTGCCCTCACCATTTTTTCGGTCAATGGTGACTCCCGTTATACGTTGTAGGGATTCTGCTAAATTGCTGTCGGGAAACTTACCGATGTCTTCAGAGGAAATCCCATCTACTACACCTGCCGCGTCACGCTTTAAATCCATTGAACGCTTCAAACTACCGCGTATTCCAGAAATCACAATTTCTTCAATGACTTCGTTGTTTGCAGTGTTAGCTGAAGTCGGCTCTTGGGCCCACGTTTGTGCAGAGGTCCCTATCAAGGCGAGCGCTATACTGCTAGAGATTAGATTTTTCTTAAATTCCATTGAGTGTCCCCTACTTATTATACTAAAGAGTTAGATCCGCGAGCTGGAGCCGGCAGATGTAAACTACGCCCTCAACATATCAAGTGCTAATAATTTGCGGCAAACGGGACTTTCAATGCGATGAGGTGGGCGAACTTCTTTTATAGGGAAGATGGCTAAGAAAAATGGTAATTGGATCGTGAATCTAAGAGAAGATCAGACAAAAAACACCCATCACAACATAAGAAAAAGTCTCCTACGCTATCTCAACAGGGTTTATAGTACGCAGGCCTATTTAAAAAAATTCTCGCTTTTGCGAAATTCAATGCAATGACAGCGACTCTATCTGACAATAAGTTACAATCGCTTTATCGCAATCTAAACAAACCGGGGATAGCGAAAAATGAATAAAAACAACCTTAAGTCAATACCTTACAGGAAAGCATCACCTACCCGACTAAAGCGGCATCGATTATCTGCACACCGGTAGTAATGTTTGAGGAACTCACTACTGCCTCGTCAAATTCATATTCGTTTCTTTCGCCTTCTCTATCAATGGGAAGATTTTCGAAATCAAACAGATTCGCATCGGCCAATTGACTAGGAGAGATATTTTGCGTCGATCTGAATATATTCTGTATTCGGCCAGGGTGCTGTTTTTCCCATTCCCGCAACATGCCTTTAATATTTTGCCTTTGCAAGTTTTCCTGTGAACCACACAGATTACACGGGATTATAGGAAACTCCCTATGTTGCGCGAGCCTAATTAAATCCGCTTCGTTGCAATAAGCTAAGGGTCGAATCACCACATTACGGCCATCGTCTGATCTCAGTTTCGGCGGCATCGATTTTAGACGACTACCGTAAAACATATTCAAAAATAATGTCTCTACCATATCGTCACGATGGTGACCCAAGGCAATTTTTGTCGCACCTATCGTTTCAGCAAAAGAGTACAGCGTGCCGCGACGCAGGCGCGAACACAAGCCGCAGGTAGTTCTACCGACCGGTACCTTCGCCTTAACAACACTGTAGGTGTCCTTATCGATGATGTAATAGGGAACATCAATAGCACTAAGATAATCCGGCAATATATGCTCTGGAAATCCGGGCTGTTTTTGATCCAGATTAACCGCAATGACTTCGAAGTTAACAGGCGCAGTCTTCTGTAAATGGATAAGAATATCCAACATAGCGAAAGAGTCCTTTCCACCCGAGACGCACGCCATTACAACATCACCGTCTTCAATCATCTTATAGTCCGCAATCGCGTTACCTACGTGCCTGCGAATACGCTTCTGTAATTTGTTAAATTCTGTCTTGGCTTTCTGATCAAGTTTCATTACGTCAATGTCTCGTCCGATCGGGTCAGACTGCTTGGCTTTAAATTTAAGATGGGTGTTATGGAAATTTTATCTTTTTCGCTTGAAGGTCATCGTGGAACAAAAAATAGCAGCTGATTATCCGGTTGATCGGCCTTTACTTGTGACCATGGAGCATTTTATCGATTTTCTTCTGGAAAATCTCCAATTATTCACGTCGTTGACTTTGTCGCGGAAAAACCGCGAAGCATTCACAATAGCACTGTTGATTCGTACGCAGATCCGGCAACAAACGGTAGCGCCGAATCACGAGACCACGCGAGCTGCAAATCAAGGGAGAATAGCGGCAATAGACTTCTATGGCACAAAGGCTTTGTACAGCAGCTACACTGCTATATCACTCTCAAAGCAAGCCAAATTCAGCTGCCCAAACCGCCGCTTCCAGCCTGGACCGTAATTTCAATTTTTTAAGCAAATTTTTGACGTGTACTTTAACAGTAGCTTCCGCAATACATAGCTCAGACGCAATCAACTTATTCGCAAGCCCTTTCGCAATCAACTTGAGCACCTCTTTTTCTCTTATCGTTAGTGTTGCCAGGATATCATTATGCCTTGGCGCATCACTGCGCAGGCCCGCGGCGAGCGCTTTACTCAATTGCGGACTGACAACCAATTGCCCCTCGAAAACATGTCGAACTGCGGCGACCAATTCTTCAGGCTCTGCATCTTTGAGCACATATCCGTCTGCGCCGGCACGAATCGCGGCGATAACATCTTCATGATCATCAGAGACGGTTACCATCACAATACACGCAGTCACATCCTGTTCCCGTAACTTATAGAGCGTCTCGATGCCATTCATTCCCTTCATATTTAGATCGAGTAAGATCATGTCGGGGGCGACACTTTTAACCAAAGCACAGGCCTCTTCCCCACTATTGGCTTCACCGACGACCTGCATACCGTCGTACAGATCCAGCAGCTGCCTCATGCCCCTGCGCATCATGGGGTGATCATCGACTAAAAATATTTTCATCATTTTGGACCAATTACCGCTGTATTCAGATTACTTTTATGATTGTGTGAATGTCACTTTTTGCTGTTCTTCGATTCTCTCAGATTGAAACAACAAACTGATTTCTGCCCCACCCTCGGCACCATTTTTAAAGGAAATTTCTCCACCTAAAATACTCGCCCGCTCTCCCATAATCGTTTTTCCAAAATGATTGGGGCCACTTTGTTCGCCGCTAAAACCCACTCCGTCATCGCTCACACTAACATGAACTTGTCCCTCTGAATTTAACCCCGCGAACACTTGCGCACTGCGTGCATTTGAATGACGCATAACATTTGACAACGCCTCTCTCACAATTTGCAAAACATGAACTTCTTCATTCGCCGTCAAGGGGAAGTTACCCAATTCGTAAATGAGCTTAATCTTCAGGTGTGCTTTTTCAGAAAACTCTTTCGCTGTCGTTTCGAGAGATGATCGCAACCCCGTTGCATTTATCTGTAACCGGAACGTGGATAATATCTCCCGCAACTGTCCGTAGGCTGAATGTATCCCAGTGCGAATTTCGCTCAATGCACCTTCTAATTCACGAGCGTCTGCAGATTGGTCTTGAAGCAACTGAAACCGGCTGACCTGTAATTTAGTATAAGACAATGATTGCGCTAAGGAATCATGTAATTCTCGGGAAATGGCTGTTCTCTCCTCCATTAACGTTAAACGCTGCTGCTGGTCAACCGTCGCTTCATGGGCGATCGCTGAAACTATCGTATCAACCAAAGCTGCGATCAGTTCTTCTTGCTCACTGTCTAATGATATTCTTTCGGCGTTAACAATAACAAGAGTCCCATATTCGTCCTCGCCTCGAATCAGTGGATAAGAAAGATTCAGACTGGAACTTTCAGGAACATCATCTTGCCAACCTAACAAAACACATGAGCGTAATCCAGAGGACACTAAAAACGGATGCCCTTTTTTTTCTCGCATCATATAGATATCTATCCGCTCGACATCAAGATACTTCTCGAGACTTTTTAATGTTATCTCCAGCAATAAGACAAGATTCCCCCCGGAACTCAATCGCCGTGATGCTTGATAAAGAAGCCGTAAGCCTTGTTGGATTTTTTCTAAATCACGAGTTTTCTCTTCAACGCTGCTTTCGAGCCGGTGGTACATCGCATCCAAACTATCGATCATCTCATTAAACGTTTCGACCAACTCAGATATCTCATCATCACCTCTGCTGTCTAACCGGGAGCTAAAATCGCCTTTTCTAACCCTGGAAGCCATGGTGACCATTGCTCTAAGGGGTTCAACAATCCGATTAAAGACGTAATAAGATACCGGTAAAACGATGCAAACTGATAGCAGCAGAAAAATACCTTGCAGCAAACGCTGCAGTCGAAATTTATCCTCAGTCTGTAATTCGAGCTCCTTTACTAAAACGTCGATCGTCTCAACAAACCCTTCAACCTCCATAAAAAGATCATCGTTGGAATTCTTCAAAAGCCCCGGCTTTACCAATTTCCACTCTTTTTCAACGTTCAAGAAAGCTCTTTGCAACGGCTCATTTCCGGAGCGTTCAATATGGTGACCCAAGACTGGAAGGTCCAATATTTGCTCAAATTCTTCGATATCTTCTCGCAATTGATCATGTCTTCCGGAGAATGCTTGATCCGCGCTCTGCATAACAACGATCGAAACCATTCGATAGCTTTTCATTCGTAAAGAACCCGCCAAATTTATCCTGACACCGTCATTTTCAGAGCTTTCTGCGATTAGAAATGATAACAGCATATTGATAACAAACAGCAGTATGACAACGACCAATGCAATTCCGGATCGAGCAATTAAGGACTGTTTTTCTTTAATTATGATTCTCCCCTGATCGATATGACTCCACTAATGTAATGCCCCAACAAGAATACTACCACTTAAGGAGTAGCCGATGAGCTATTTGGTAGTAAGGACCCTTGAGTATTGATCTGTATCAAGTTGATAGGACACATCCACGATTATGGTTCATAAACATTTATACGAACAGGGGAATCTTTAATGTCTTGGCAACAGCAAAATTCGGAAAAAAAGAGATATTCAATTCCAATAGATGCGACGTCAACGGAATCCCATCTAACACGATCACAATTGCAGTTTGGAATTCGCATTTCACAAGCTAGAGGGGCAAACAATGACGGATATTAAAAAATGGGATGTTGAAAACGAAGAGTTTTGGGAAAATACGGGTAAAAAGGTTGCCAGCCGCAACCTTTGGATTTCCATTCCGAGCTTATTGTGCGGCTTTGCCATATGGCTTTACTGGGGAATAATAACAGTTCAGATGCTGAATCTGGGGTTTCCTTTCGAAAAATCCGAATTATTCACCTTAATGGCAATCGCCGGTTTGACAGGCGCGACCCTGCGAATTCCCAGTAGTTTTTTTATACGAATATGCGGCGGTCGAAATACCATTGTCTTTACGACTGCATTGTTAATGATCCCAGCGCTCGGTGCCGGCATGGCACTAAAAGATCCCAATACACCCTTATGGGTTTTTCAGGCACTGGCACTGTTATCGGGATTTGGCGGCGGCAACTTCGCCTCTTCGATGTCTAACATCAGCTTCTTTTTCCCGAAAAAGCAACAAGGTCTAGCGCTGGGTTTAAACGCCGGTCTGGGAAATTTTGGCGTGACTACCATGCAAATTCTCATTCCCTTAGTCATGACTTTTGGCCTATTTGGTAGCTTCGGCGGAGATTCATTAGTCCTTCAAAATACCTCCGGAACGCTTATTGGCAAGATTCCAGCCGGTACTGAAAGCTATATTCAAAACGGCGGTTTTGTTTGGCTGCTCGCACTGATTCCGCTGGCGATCGTCGGTTGGCTTGGCATGAACAACATTCGTACCGAAGAAGTATCTCCGGATGCACCCAATCCAATTACCAGCTTTATGATTATCAGCGGCATGTTATTAATCGGGTTTGTTACAGCCGCGGTGGGGTTGTGGCTATTGCTACCTGAAGCCGCCAACGGATCCGGCTTTGGCGTGCCTAAGGAAATTGTCATGGTACTTGTCATCGGGTCGACCGTATTTTGGCTGAAAGCACTGCCAGGCGCTATCGGATCCAGCTTGACTCGTCAGTACCAGATTTTCAATAACCCGCATACCTGGATCATGAGTGTTCTTTACACGATGACTTTTGGTTCTTTTATCGGATTTGCGGCGGCCTTCCCGCTAGCCATCAAGGTTATTTTCGGTTACCAACATATAATGGTCGACGGCATCATGACCCACGACACGGTCAATGCCAACGGCCCCAGCGCACTCATGTACGCTTGGATGGGTGCTTTTATTGGCGCTTTGATTCGTCCTCTTGGTGGCTGGATAGCGGACAAGATGGGTGGCGCCATGGTGACCCAAATCTGTTCCGTATTCATGGTAGCGAGTGCTTTAGGTGTCGCTTATTACATGAAGGCGGCCTATAACTCTGCAACTCCGGAAGAGTACTTTGTACCCTTCTTCCTTCTCTTCCTGCTGTTATTCGCCGCGACAGGCATCGGTAATGGCTCTACGTTCCGCACGATCGCAATGGTATTTCCAAAAGAACAAGCGGGCCCGGTACTGGGTTGGACGTCTGCAGTAGCAGCCTATGGCGCTTTTTATATTCCCAAGGTAATAGGCGAGCAAATAAAAGCAACAACACCTGAAGTTGCATTGATAGGATTCGCCGCTTTTTACACCGTCTGCATAGGCATCAACTGGTGGTTTTACTTGCGTAAGAACAGATCGGAAAACTTAACCTCCTGCCCAAAATGCGGAGAAGAGTTTTCATTGAACAAAGACGGAGAGTTCTACAACCCTTAAGACGGCATTTGGCTTCGACACAAAGCGTCTCCATCATTTTAGTGTGTTAAAAAATGGGAGGCGTTAGCTCAAGACATAACTATTAGCGTTAGCCGAACAACACTTTGGCTAATACATTATCGAAAAGTACGTAGTGAACGGCTTCAAATCAGCTTGACGATTTGCAGGCCCTAAAAAAAGAGAGCACACCATGAGTCACATTCTCGATAAACTCAGTTTTTTTAATCGCACAAAAATTGGCGAATTTTCCGAAGGGCATGGTGAAACGCGCAAGGAGAGTCGTGAGTGGGAAAATAGCTACCGACAACGTTGGCAGCATGACAAAGTTGTTCGGTCGACCCATGGCGTCAATTGTACTGGGTCCTGTTCCTGGAAAATCTATGTAAAGAACGGACTAATTACCTGGGAAACTCAACAAACGGACTATCCTCGAACACGTCCTGACCTACCCAATCATGAACCCCGCGGCTGCCCACGTGGAGCAAGCTACTCATGGTACATCTACAGCGCCAACCGCTTAAAGTACCCAAAAGTTCGAAAACCCTTGCTCAAATTATGGCGCGATGCTCGCAAACGTTTTGATAACCCGATCGACGCATGGTCGTTTATCGTCGAGGATGATGAACGGCAAAAATCCTACAAGAGTAAACGTGGTCTCGGAGGTTTTGTGCGCTCCTCCTGGGATGAAGTCAACGAGATTATTGCAGCCGCCAATATCTATACTGCGAAGCAGTATGGCCCCGATAGGATTATCGGATTTAGCCCAATACCGGCGATGTCCATGGTTTCCTACGCGGCTGGGGCTCGCTATCTTTCTCTCATTGGCGGGGTATGCCTAAGCTTTTACGACTGGTACTGCGACCTGCCACCCGCCTCTCCAATGGTTTGGGGGGAGCAAACTGATGTGCCAGAATCGGCCGACTGGTACAACTCTAACTATATAATTGCCTGGGGATCCAACGTTCCACAAACAAGAACACCTGATGCGCATTTCTTTACCGAAGTTCGGTATAAGGGCGCAAAAACTGTATCAATAACCCCAGACTATTCAGAAGTAGCAAAGTTAACCGACATTTGGCTGAATCCGAAACAGGGAACCGACGCAGCTCTCGGCATGGCATTCGGTCACGTTATTCTTAAAGAGTTCCATTTGGAAAAACCCAGCGAGTATTTCACTGATTATGTGCGTCGTTACTCCGACATGCCAATGCTGGTTATGTTGGAAGAGTACGAAGGAGAAGTACTCAAGCCGACCCGCTTTATCCGCGCCTCGGACCTTGCAGATAACCACGGACAGGAAAACAACCCTGAATGGAAAACTATCGGTGTCGATGAACTATCGGGCGAGCTAGTTTCTCCACAAGGCTCGATCGGTTATCGCTGGGGAGAACAAGGAGACAATATTGGCAAGTGGAATATAGAAGCTCGGGAAGGCAAAGACGGGAATGAAACCAAACTACAGTTGTCGCTCCTTGATAACAATACACCTATTGCCGACACACCAACCGCTTCCGTCGCTTTTCCACATTTTGCCGCAGACGAAAGCAACGTACATTGGGTGTCCTGTGAACACGATGAAGTTTTACCCCGCAATGTTCCTGTTCGCGATATTACGCTCGCCGATGGCAGCAGTGTCAAAGTGGCAACTGTCTACGACTTAACAATGGCCAACTACGGAATTGACCGCGGCTTAGGTGGCGAAAATGTGGCCAGCAGCTTTGATGATGACATACCCTTTACTCCGGCTTGGCAAGAAAAAATTACCGGTGTTAGCCGCGAAAAAGTCATTCAGGTTGCTCGTGAATTTGCTGATAATGCTGACAAGACCGAGGGTAAATCCATGGTCATTGTTGGGGCAGCGATGAACCATTGGTATCACATGGACATGAACTACCGAGGCCTGATAAACATGCTAATCATGTGTGGCTGCGTAGGGAAGTCAGGCGGCGGCTGGGCTCATTATGTCGGACAGGAAAAACTCCGACCTCAAACTGGATGGTTGCCACTAGCGTTTGGATTGGATTGGAGTCGCCCTCCTCGCCAAATGAATGGCACCTCTTTCTTTTATAACCATAGTTCGCAGTGGCGGCACGAGAAAGTCAGTATCCACGAAGTTCTTTCGCCCATGGCGAACCCGGACGAATTTCCTGAAGCAATGCTGGATTACAATATTAAAGCAGAACGGATGGGATGGTTACCTTCCGCACCGCAATTGAATATGAATCCACTGCAAGTGACCCGCGATGCGGAAGCAGCAGGAAAGGATCCGAAAGATTATCTCGTTGAACAGCTAAAGAACGGCGGCATAAAATTCGCCTCCGAGCAGCCAGACAACCCTGATAACTTTCCTCGAAATATGTTTATCTGGCGCTCCAATTTACTGGGCTCTTCCGGAAAAGGTCACGAGTACATGCTTAAGTACTTGCTTGGAACCAATAACGGAGTAATGAATGAGGACAATGGCAAACGCGATGGCATTATCCCCAAAGAAGCTGAGTGGGTCGACGATGGCGCAACGGGAAAAGTCGATTTGGTTGTAACGCTGGATTTTCGCATGTCATCAACCTGCCTTTATTCTGATATCGTTTTGCCGACCGCTACCTGGTATGAAAAAGACGACATGAATACCTCAGATATGCACCCTTTTATCCACCCTCTTTCGAAAGCGGCAGACCCCGCATGGGAAGCGCGTAGTGACTGGGATATCTACAAAGGTATCGCCAAGAAATTCTCCGAGCTGGCAGAAGGAAATCTGGGCGTCGAAAAAGATATCGTTACCGTACCTACGCTTCACGATACCCCGGGAGAATTGGCACAGCCTTTTGACGTACTGGATTGGAAAAAAGGCGAATGCGAATTGATACCGGGGAAAACTGCTCCCAACATAATGGTTGTCGAGCGGGACTTCCCAAACACTTACAAGAAATTCACGTCGATTGGACCGTTATTGAAAAAAGCGGGGAATGGTGGCAAGGGGATTTCATGGAATACGGACGACGAAGTCGATCTTCTCGGACAGCTGAACTACACCGTTACCGAAGACGGTATCAGTGAAGGTCAGCCGCGTATTGATACCGCAATTGATGCTGCCGAAATGATACTGACTTTGGCACCTGAAACTAATGGTGCCGTAGCAGTGAAGGCCTGGGATGCTATCGGTAAAATCACCGGAAGGGATCACAAACATTTAGCTCTACCAAAGCACGACGAAAAGATTCGATTCCGCGACATTCAAGCACAACCACGGAAAATAATTTCTTCACCTACCTGGTCTGGACTCGAGGACGAACACGTAAGTTACAACGCTGGATATACCAATGTTCACGAGTATATCCCGTGGCGTACGATTACAGGACGCCAACAATTCTACCAGGACCATAAATGGATGCAGGCCTTCGGTGAACAAATGATCTCCTATCGTCCACCGGTCAATACCAAGACGATTGATTTCGTCAAAGGTAAACGACCTAACGGCAATAAGGAAATCGTCCTGAACTGGATCACACCTCATCAAAAATGGGGGATTCACAGCACCTATTCCGACAATCTGATCATGCTAACGCTCAACCGTGGCGGGCCGGTAATCTGGCTTTCGGAAATAGATGCTAAAGATGCGGGTATCGTCGACAACGATTGGCTGGAAGTATTTAACGCGAACGGCGCCGTGACCTGTCGAGCGGTTGTTAGCCAGCGCATCAACCAGGGAATGACGTTGATGTATCACGCACAGGAGCGAATTATTAACGTACCGGGGTCCGAAACAACCGGCACGCGAGGTGGTCATCATAATTCGGTAACGCGAATTCTAATGAAACCGACTCATATGATTGGGGGTTACGCACAACAGTCCTGGGGGTTCAACTACTACGGCACTGTGGGATGTAATCGCGATGAGTTTGTTGTCGTTCGGAAAATGGACAAGGTTGATTGGTTAGATGACGAAACCGAAATCGGCGACGCCCTGCCACAACCACTTCCACAAGACATTTAGGAGTCAGCAACATGAAAATAAGATCACAAGTCGGTATGGTGCTGAATCTTGATAAATGTATCGGGTGTCACACCTGTTCAATCACCTGTAAAAATGTGTGGACCTCTCGCGAAGGGATGGAATACGCATGGTTTAATAACGTCGAAACCAAACCGGGTATCGGTTATCCCAAAGAGTGGGAAAACCAGGATAAATGGAACGGCGGATGGATACGCAATGCAAACGGTTCAATTAATCCAAAGATTGGAGGAAAGTTTCGCGTACTCGCTAACATTTTTTCCAATCCCGACCTTCCACAGATAGACGACTACTATGAACCGTTCGATTTTGACTACCAGCACTTGCATACTGCTCCTGAACAAAAACACCAGCCAGTAGCGCGACCTCGTTCTTTGATTGACGGGAAGCGAATGCAGAAAATCGAATGGGGTCCAAACTGGGAAGAAATTCTCGGCGGTGAATTTTCCAAACGTTCTAAGGACAAAAATTTCGACAACATGCAGAAGGAAATGTATGGTGAATTCGAAAACACTTTCATGATGTATCTGCCTCGCTTATGCGAGCATTGTCTCAACCCAACTTGTGCAGCGGCTTGTCCTAGTGGTGCGATTTACAAGCGCGAAGAAGACGGTATTGTGTTAATCGATCAAGATAAGTGTCGCGGCTGGCGCATGTGTGTCTCCGGTTGTCCCTATAAGAAAATTTACTACAACTGGAAGTCCGGAAAGTCGGAAAAATGTATTTTTTGTTACCCACGTATCGAAGCTGGAATGCCAACCGTTTGCTCTGAAACCTGTGTCGGTCGGATCCGCTATTTGGGCGTTTTGCTGTACGACGCCGACAGAATTCAGGAAGTTGCCAGTACGCCTTCAGAAAAAGATTTGTACGAAAAGCAACTGGAAATATTCCTTGATCCGAATGATCCCGCAGTTATTGCGCAGGCGCGTAAAGACGGCATCGGTGATTCCGTTATTACGGCTGCGCAACAATCACCGGTCTATAAAATGGCTGTCGATTGGAAACTGGCACTGCCTCTGCATCCAGAATATCGCACCTTGCCGATGGTCTGGTACGTGCCTCCTCTATCTCCCATTCAACACGCGGTTGATGCCGGCCACTTAGGCTTATCTGGCGTTATTCCCGATGTAGACTCACTGCGAATTCCAGTTAAATACCTCGCCAACCTGCTCACAGCGGGAGAGGAAAAACCGGTCATTTTGGCCCTAAAACGTCTTCTTGCAATGCGTGCATACAAACGCGCTCAAAATGTGGAAGGCGTTGAAGATTTGGCGGTATTGGAAGATGTCGGCTTAAGCAAACTTCAAGTCGAAGAAATGTACCGTTATCTGGCGATCGCAAACTACGAAGATCGTTTTGTTATTCCGACCGCTCACCGCGAAGAAGCGATGAGTGATGCCTTTGCGGAACGTGGCGGCTGTGGCTTTACTTTTGGCAATGGCTGTTCGGATGGTGAAAGCGACGTCAATATGTTTGGTGCTAAGAAAAGTAATCGTCGAGATATTATCGACACCGTTCAAGTATGGGAGAACTAGAAATGCATATTATGAAAGTCATTTCTCGCCTGATGGATTACCCGACGGCGGAACTACAGGAACATAAAGACGAGCTGATCTCCTCTATTAGGCAATCTCGAGTCATTTCTCCAGAACAGCGCGAAGCGCTGGTAGACCTGACGAACAATATTTATGACCGCGAATTAATGGATGCTCAAGAAATTTATACCGGGCTCTACGACCGAGGTCGTTCTTTGTCACTTTTGTTGTTTGAACACGTACATGGCGAATCTCGTGATCGTGGACAAGCAATGGTAGATTTGATGGCCCAGTACGAAGCAGCAGGTTTTTATATATCAGTGCGCGAGCTCCCGGATTATATCCCCTTGTTTTTGGAGTATTTGTCTGAAGGTCCCGACATTGAAGCTCGAGAAGGTCTGGCTGATATCGCGCATATACTCGGTCTGTTAAGTGCGCGCTTACAAGAACGTGATAGCCATTACAGTGCTCTTTTTGCAGCTTTGTTGCAAATCAGCGGCCAAAATGTCGACGTATCGGCTTTACGAAAGCGAGCAGCAAAGGAAGAGCGAGACGACACACCAGAGGCGTTAGACCGAGTGTGGGAAGAAGAAGCCATTACATTTGGAGCGGACGACAGCCAGGAAGCCTGTCCGTCACAGAGCGCATCGCTCGCTGCCGCCGCCGCCGCTGACCTACCTCTGCAGGCCGATCCCATTCACTTTGTGAATGCCAGTAAAACACCGTCTTCTACTGTTCAACAGTGAATGAGGAATTAATGATGAATCTCAGTAATGCACTTTTATTCGGCTACTACCCCTATATAGCTCTGGTCATTTGTATTGTCGGTACATGGGCCCGGTTTGATCGTGAGCAATACACCTGGAAGGCTTCTTCCAGTCAAATGCTGCGCAATAAAAACATGCGGCTCGGAAGTAACTTATTCCATATCGGAGTCATTTTCGTGCTGTGTGGGCATTTTGTCGGACTACTCACACCCCATGCAATTTACCATCATTTTATCACCACCGAAAACAAGCAGTTGCTAGCAATGGTCTCCGGTGGTTTTTTTGGTCTCATCTGTCTCGCAGGTTTATTAATACTACTGCACCGCCGCTTAACGGATGACCGTGTAAATGCCAACTCAAACCCCTCTGATGTTCTCGTTCTATTGGTATTACTCGCACAGCTGTTGTTAGGACTGTCTACCATTCTAGCCTCCACGCAACACATGGACGGGTCTGTCATGGTAATGTTAGGCAATTGGGCGCAGAATTTGGTCATACTGAACCCGACCGCAGCCGCCGAAGCTATCCAGCCAGTCGGATTAGTTTACAAACTGCATGTATTTTTGGGTGTCAATCTGTTCGTTTTATTTCCCTTCACAAGATTGGTACACATAGCAAGTGGCGTTAGCGCACCGCTTAAATATTTAACTCGCAGCTACCAAATTGTTCGTCAAAAGTAAGTAGCCCTAGGATGTTTTTAACTCGGTGCAATAGTAGTGAAGATTGGTACACAGAAATCGACGCAGCGTATTTTTCGGCGTGACTATTGCACTTGTCCACCCGCACATTAATTTAGGTATTTCTTATGAGTCAAACCTGTAGCCAGCATACGCCAGAGACGGCGGCAGATATTTCGTTTCCTACAGTCACTGTCAATGGCCAGGAAGTTACTGCGGCGGTGATAGCCGGCGAAATGCAGTACCATCCGGCAAGATCTGCAAATGAAGCGCTGTTAGAATCAGTTCGTTCACTAATTATCAAACAACTACTGCTAGAAGAGGTTAATGGCGTCTCCGGCAGTACCGATAGCGGTATCGACGACGGTACTCACATTACCGAAATCGATAGCGAAGATATTGAAGGTACAATTAGTCGGCTACTGGAGGAAAAGGCACTGCCAGCTATTGCCAGCGAAGGTGAATGCCGTCAATACTATCAAATGAATGAAGCTCGATTCGTTTCAGAGCCTCTGATCGCTGCGCGACATATTCTGTTACCCGCCGCACCCGATGACATGGAGGACCGCGACAAAGTGAAGCGGCAAGCCACGGAAATTCTGCAGCAGTTACAAGACGACATCGGGTGTTTTGCAGACTTGGCGAAACACTACTCTGTGTGCCCATCCAAAGAAACTGGTGGTTCTCTGGGCCAGCTTAGCCGAGGACAAACCACGCCTGAATTCGAACGGCAGGTCTTTAGCCTACCTGAAGGATTAGCTAATTTCCCTATTGAAAGCCGCTATGGATATCATCTAGTAGAAATCGAGAAACGCGTTGAAGGTGAGCAACTGCCTTTTAACATGGTAAAAGCAAAAATAAATCGATATCTTAACGAACGAGCCCAACGCAAGGCCATCAGTGTTTACATTCGAGAGTTGATCGATAAAGCAACAATCGATGGCGTTGAAAAAGAGGCCATTTGTCCAAGTTTTGATAACAATTGATGGACAATAATTGATGGATAACAATGGGCAGTTCTAAATTCGGCATCGCCATGGTGTTGGCCTTCTTCCCGAGGGCTTATTAACGGGTTACGGGAATAGACTTGCAGAAGCGAAGTATTTTGTAGTGCCAATTCGCCCATAAGACAGACTTTGAGTCTACATTGGGTAGAATGAAGGAGGCCACTACTATGCCCCTACGACCTTGATATCCCAGATATAGTAATTGCTAATCCTGCACCAAGCGCATTCAGCTAACAGCTGGGATGGCTTTAGGAGAGGCGTTGCGTACAATTAGGAGTGGAAATTTAGGCGGCAAATCAATAAAATGAGCGCCCAATTTATTGGAGATCAGGTTTAGGGCGAAGAAATCCAGGCATATTGCTGTACGGTTAGCTTACGAAGCCGATTTTTCTCAATCGGTGAGCGAACCCGCAGCACTAAAACTGACCTAAACTAAGAATCACAAGCACGCTCAACAAAATAGGACAAAGCAATGAAACAACCCGTACGCGTTACCGTTACTGGTGCAGCTGGCCAAATAGGCTATGCACTGTTATTCCGCATTGCCTCCGGCGCCATGCTGGGCGACGATCAGCCTGTTATTTTACAATTGCTCGACATTACACCGGCAATGGAAGCCCTTGAAGGCGTTAAGATGGAATTGGACGATTGTGCATTTCCACTACTCGCAGGTGTGGTCTGCACAGACGACCCCAATGTTGGTTTTAAGGATAGCGACTATGCCTTATTAGTGGGTGCTCGGCCACGTGGTCCAGGCATGGAAAGAAAAGATTTGTTAGAAGCCAATGCGGCGATTTTCTCCGTACAGGGTAAAGCCATTGATGAAAACGCCAGCAAAGATATAAAAGTACTTGTTGTTGGCAATCCTGCAAATACCAACGCTCTTATTACACAGCGTAATGCCCCGAGTATCAATCCACGTAACTTCACAGCGATGATGCGTCTTGATCACAACAGAGCAAAAACACAGATTGCGCAAAAAGCCGGTAAAGCGGTAACGGACGTCACTAAAATGGTGGTGTGGGGAAATCATTCTGCCACTCAATTCCCCGACTTGTATAATACTAAAGTTTCCGGTTCTGCAGCCATCGATCAGGTTAGTCAGGAATGGTATGAAAATGATTTCATCCCCACCGTTCAACAACGTGGTGCGGCGATCATCAAAGCCCGCGGCGCTTCTTCTGCGGCTTCAGCGGCTAATGCAGCTGTCGACCACGTGCGCAGCTGGGCCCTAGGAACAGACGGCGACGACTGGGTAAGCATGGGTGTATACTCCGATGGATCTTACGGTATTACGGAAGGACTTATCTACTCATTTCCTTGTCGCTGCGACAATGGCGAGTGGACGATTGTTCAAGGCTTGCCCGTCAACGACTTCAGCAGTGTGAAAATGAAAGCGACCGAAACTGAATTAACCGAAGAGCGCGATGCAGTGGCACATTTGCTGCCATAGCATTTGTTGACATAACATTTGTCAGTAAATACTTAAAGCCGCTGCCTTGTCAGCGGCTTTTTTTTGTCTAAAAATCGTCTTCCCTGAACAATCCCGTAAAACAGACTCAGCTTGAGACTCTTATCTTCAACGCACGCAAAGACACTTCCGCCTTGCAAATAATAGTCTGAAATTTCTGCCCTGATAGACGACACACTGACAGTCAATCAAACACCGGATATTGATTGATTGTTTAGGTGGAGAATCCAATCCATCTGATGCTAGGATACTGATAAACACAAGGCAAAAAAGTTTAAAACAATGAGGTCTTTATGGCTAACGATGACATTTCGAATGAAGATACTTCGATACAAGAACGGCTGATCAAAGCTGCGATGCACTTTTTCCTCAACGACGACTACCACCGTGTAACCACACGAAAAATCGCCGCCGAAGCCAACGCCAATATCTCAATGATTCGATATTACTTCGGTAATAAAGAAGGTTTATACGAGGAAATGATAAGACGTACTCTGTTACCGATGATCAACTCCATCGACAGTATTTCAATGTCCTCGAGCGAAGGCATCGCAGATTTTTTCAAAACTTACTACCGTACAATGACCTCCAATCCACAGTTTCCCGCCCTGATTCTAAAAGTTCTGGCGTTAAACCAGGGACCGGGAAAGCGATTTATCTTTCAACTTTTAGAGCGCGGCCGTACCCGCGCCAACGCAATGGTCAAAGACCTGAAAGTGCAAGGTAATACTTCACTGCCACTCGACCCTGATGTTTTACGGATTTCCCTCGTCAGTCTCGCGATGATGCCCATGCTTGCAAAAAATATTTTTGAAGAGCAGTTGGAAAACGAAATCGACGAAGACTTCTTGAACCGTCTGGCAGATTTTAACGGCCAGCTTTTATCAAAATGTCTAATTCCGTAGTTAATTCTCTTAATGTTATGACGTGCATTTTCTAAACCGGAAACCTAAAAGCATTTCATCGGACACGTGAAATGGTGCGGCCGGCGAGGTGCGGCCGGCGAGGTGCGGCCGGCGAGGTGTGGCTGAACAGGTACAGCTGAACAAGTGCGGCCAGACCAGCCCCTTTCGAAAAAATGCTACCCATAATTGTTAGGCAGAAAACCCTAACTACCTAAAGACGCAGACAACTCTATTAAAAAAAGTAATTGCAGCGTGAGGCACAATATGAATTCCTATCAAATGAATAGATTCCGCAACCGGCGTTTTAAGTGGTTAATGAAAATCTCCTCCTGGATAAGCGCACTACCTCGCAAGGTAACGCCTGCACCATTTGCGCTTATGCAAATGGGATCTGTGTTCTGGCAATCTCGCGCGCTGTATGTGGGAACAAAACTAGAGATCGCTGACGTACTAAAAAATGATACAAAAAACACAGTAACTATCGCTCAAGAATTACAACTTCATGAAGATCACTGTTATCGCTTAATGCGAATGTTAGCTTCGATCGGCGTATTTAAAGAAATTTCACACCGTGTTTTCAAAAATACAAAAATGTCCAACTATCTACGGAAAGACAACAGTCAAAACGTACGGGCAATGATACTGATGCACAATTCACCAGAAATGGTAAAACCCTGGCTCGAACCCTTGGAGGATTGCATTAAGTCCGGTGACACGCCTTTTGAGCAAACTCACGGGACCGGTCTTTTCGATTATATGAATGAAAACAAAGCATTTGACTCCTTGTTTTCCGAGGCAATGGACACGGTAGAAGCACTAACTGAAAATACCTTTCTGAATGACTTTAACTGGTCACGGTTCAACAGAATAGTCGATCTCGGCGGATCAAAGGGCAGCAAGTCATTGTCGATACTTGCTGCCAATCCCGAAATGAGCGCATTAGTTATGGACCGCCCCTCGATAATTGATAATGCTGAAAAATTTTGGGCCGGCATAATTTCACCTCAAGTTTTGGAGCGAATTGACTTTCTCGGTGGCGATATTCTTGAAAAGATTCCAGACGCCGTGTCCGACCAAGACCTTTTCCTGTGCGTGGCGGTTTTTCATGCCCTTGATGACAATGCATGCCTTAAGGTACTTCATAATATTAAAATTGCCATGAACGGGATCAAAGCGACATTGGTAATCGCAGATGCGGTTGCAGAAGAAGTGGGCATAGAGAAGAATGTTGCGTCTTTTGACATGCAAATGCTGATCGGTTGCCAGGGACGAGAGAGAACACTGACGGAGTGGAATTCACTTTTTGAAGAAGCAGGGTTTTCTCTAGTAGAACTTGTCGACGCCACGACCTTCGCCAAATTTATTGTGTTACAAGTTCGTGAATAGGGGAACCCACACGGTCAAAAAGGACCCTGTGGTTTTTCAGTCAATTTTCCTCCGACCCGTAGAATCCCAATTAACTTTAGAAAGCTATATGAGGGGCGCATCAGGAAAGATAATTTTGACAGGATCCCCTTTTTCAACGGTCGCTAAATGAAGTAAAAAGCTACCTACACCGGCGGCACCCTGCATATAGCCGGTTTGATTTTCGACGAAGTCCGGCCTCGCACGATGCTCAGCTTGCGGCCAATATAGATTAGACGTTACATCGTCTTTTTCACTGCGACGGATTATTTCAGTGCCTGTCCGCAAAGCGAGGTCCAGGTATTTTTCATTTTGTGTATCACGATATAGAAACAGGGCGTGGTCGCCGATTCCCGCGTCACAACAACACTGAGAAACGTTATTCCAAAGCCCGTCTCCCCGCTCCTCGGGCGCCTTAGTTGCAATAAGTCCGTCAGTTAAACCTTGGCCCCACTGGTTCCATTCTTGCTCGCCCGAAATATCACTCAGCAAACGAAACAAACGGGCAGTACCTGGTGGTCCATGACATTGTCCGAGATAGAACCGCCCTTCTCCATCTCGTGCCATCGTGTGGCGTACCAAGTGTCCCGTTCCTACTGGACTCGCAATCGTTTGGAGATAAGCTGCAGCTTGAGTTGCAGCAGAAAGGTATTTTTCCTCAGGGATATGTTGATAAAGGCGCGCCATCAAGTAACCCACGCCAGCGCCGCCGTGCGCAAAATTTGGCGCCTCAAACGGAAAAGGACAATCACTCATGAGCCCCCATGTCAGCCCCCCTTCTACTTTCGTCGCCACATCTAACAAACGATCGCAAATCGATTGCGCCCAATCGAGAGCCTGCTCGTGTAAACCCTCTTCATGTGCGTATATTAAGACTAAAGCGGCACCGGCGGCTCCGACCGAGGTATCAAAGATCTCTCGTTTTCCGGAAAAACCAGTAATGTCGGAAAAAGGCATTTCCTCGATAAACCCAATACCGCTACCCACTGTTGTAGCTTGGGCACGAAGTTTATCCAGACAATAGATAGCCGCATCGCGAAGTTCAGGGACATCACAGTGTTTGGATATTTCATTGAGCGCAAAAGCATAACCGGGCCAGCCTGTTAACATTGCACAGGACAAAAAATCCTTGGAGCGTAAATAGAAATCAATATCGGCTCCGGCAGCCCTTGCCGTATCTCGGTAAGAGACATCTCCCGTCGCCAGATAGTGCTCCGTCATGAACAGCGCGATTCCCGCAGACCCGTGATAAAGATCGCGCCGTACACCTTTTGGTTTTTCTGGAGTTCGGCTCCAACAAAGACCGTGCTCAGTCCTCTGCTGAAACTGGTTGATCCACGCTGCGGCGGATATTGCGCTATCGATCGCTTGTTGATGCGTCATCATGGGGACCTTCCTGGAATCTTTTTTTCACAGTATATGGCAAAAGGCAGGTTTTCAAAAGAGACTTATCCGAGGATTTCCCCCACGGTTCGCAGGGCCATAAAATACGGTGTATTCTGGAACCGTGTTTTAATCAGGTACAGTTTTTTAGTCAGGAAAGGTGTCTTAGTGAGGAACAGTTTCCTAGCACGGGACAGTGTTACCAAGACCCTCCCGATAAGACTTATGCCTCAGCCGAAAAATGAACTAACCGCGAAGACTGACGGATGCTAGCTTTTCGAAGTAATCCGGAAACGTTTTAGCCGTACAACCAGGATCATTGATTGTGACCGCTTTATCGCTTAGAGCGACTAGGGAAAAACACATGGCCATACGGTGATCATCATAAGTATCAATGGCCGCCTCCCTAAAAACCTCTGGGGGTGATATTTCTATGAAATCTCTTCCCTCGACAACCTCTGCGCCAATCTTGCGCAACTCTGTCGCCATTGCCGCTAAACGGTCACATTCCTTTACCCGCCAATTATATATGTTACGAATCGTAGTTTTTCCTCGCGCGTACAATGCGGTTGTAGCTATAGTCATTGCTGCGTCGGGAATATGATTCATATCCATATCAATTCCATTGAGCTCGCCGCCATAGGATGCTTCGATATAGTCCTCTCCCCAATCAATGGAAGCCCCCATAGCCTCTAACACTTCTGCAAAACGAATATCACCCTGTATGCTCTTCTTGCCGATGCCCGAGACTTTGATCGTTCCGCCCTTAATAGCACCCGCAGCTAAAAAATAGGAAGCTGAGGACGCATCGCCCTCAACCAATACTTTCCCCGGCGATACATAGGACGAATTTCCAGAAACCCGAAACGTCTGATAGTTATTGTTTTCAACAGTAATACCAAACTGGCTCATAAGATTGAGAGTAATATCAATATACGGCTTTGAAACCAATTCGCCTTCAATAGTAATTTCCGTATCTTGTGCCGCTAGGGGCGCAGTGAGTAGAAAAGCCGTTAAAAATTGGCTGGATATTTCCCCATTGATGGTAACTTTGCCGCCTTTTAAGCCCCTACCCACAATCTTCAAGGGAGGATATCCCTCAGTCTTTTGGTAGTTGATTTCTGCACCGGCCTCGCGCAAGGCATCTATTAAGGCGCCTATGGGGCGTTCTTCCATCCGCGGCTCGCCCGTTATTACGAACTCGCCCTGACTCGCTGCCAACGCTGCGCACAAAGGTCGCATGGCGGTACCGGCATTCCCAAGAAACAAAGTCATCGCTTGTTCGCTAGAGAAAGCACCACCCAAGCCATTAACGACGCAGCGGGTATTATTGTCTGTTAACTTATAATCTACGCCGAGTTGTGCAAGCGCAGTCAACATATGCCGAATATCATCGCTATCCAGTAAATTAGTGATTTCTGTCGTTCCTTCGGCGAGCGCGGCGAGCAGCAACGCCCTATTGGAAACACTTTTCGACCCCGGCAAATGAATTTCCCCATCGATTTTTTTAATGGGTTTCAAAATGAGACTTTCCATAAATCTTTTCCGTTTTGTATGTGAACGAACACAATAGTCAATTTCGCGTTTAGGCAACTGTTGCCCGCCCGGTCACACTTTTAGAGGTAGCTGAATTAAAGGCTGTTAAACATTCCGCGGCATTATACCGCATTTCAATGACAAATTTTCCCAACAACTTTGACGTTGGAAGATAACATATGATGGGCGATGGCTATTACTGTAGAAAAATGGTGTCCTGCAGACTAGCAACATCTAACTATCGGAAAACAATGACAGGAACAACGATGCTATTGAATTATTTCCATGTACTCGATCATTAGCTGCAAGGATTCTTTTCCTCGATATTCATTTACATCGAGTTTAAAAACCGCTCTTATCTTTTCCGCACGTTCGTTCGGCCAAATCACAGGATCAATATTAAAGGCTATAGCGTCGACTGTATTCTTTCCAGATATATCAGTCGCCAGGACCAATTTTAAATGCTTCTGTCCGACTATGCGCTGTGTAACGACAATAAACTCTCCATCAAAGGCCGGCTCTGGAAAATGTTGCCCCCAAGGCCCTGCTTCTCGTAACTCTGTCGCTATTTGCAGGTTAAAATCCTGCTCGCTCAACTCTCCGTCACTATGCAACACCGCCTGTAAATCGCCCTCCGACAACTGTCGTTTAACCTCCTCATCGAATGCTGAGGAAAAGGTTTCATAATGCTCTTTCTCGAGGCTCATTCCAGCCGCCATCGCATGCCCCCCAAACTTACTCAGTACATGGGGATATTTTGACGCGATGGAATCCAGCGCATCGCGAATATGGAAGCCTGGAATGGATCGTGCGGACCCCTTTATTGATTTATTAGAATCTTCGTTTGCAAAAGCGATAACAGGACGATGATACTGGTCCTTAATACGCGATGCCAGAATACCAATAACACCCTGGTGCCAATCGGGATCATAGAGACACAAGCCGTAGGGTAATTCCCCCTCCTTAATATTGATAGATTTCAAACTGCTTAATGCTTCCTGTTGCATCCCTGATTCAATCGCTTTTCTATCCTGATTAAGGTCGTCCATTTGAGATGCAATTTCTTGTGTTAGATATTCGTCATCAGAAATCAAGCATCGAATGCCCAGGCTCATGTCATCCAGTCGACCCACAGCATTTAAGCGTGGACCAATAGCAAAGCCCAAGTCGGAACTAACTATTCTACTTATGTTGCGCCGAGAAACATCCAGCAGAGCCCGAATCGCAGGTCTCGTTCGGCCGGCTCTAATACGTCTTAGTCCTTGAGCGACCAAAATTCGATTGTTCATATCCAAAGGGACAACATCTGCAACCGTTCCAAGCGCAACCAGATCCAGATAATCAGCCATCCGAGGTTCTTCTAAATTACGCTGGCTAAACCAATCGCAAGATTTTAACCGACTCCTAAGGGCTGACATCACGTAGAATATGACGCCAACGCCTGCCAGGTTTTTGCTGGGAAACTGACAACCAGGTTGATTGGGATTAACGATGGCCGCCGCTTCTGGAAGTTGTTTACCCGGTAAATGGTGATCGGTCACCAAAACCTTGATACCTGCTGCATTAGCCGCCAAAACGCCATCGACACTCGATATTCCATTGTCTACGGTGATGATTAAATTTGGATTCAGACCTTTGGCAACCTCGACAATTTTTGGCGTTAGGCCGTATCCGTATTCGAAGCGATTGGGTACCAGAAAATCGACATCTTTTGCACCCATTGCCCGTAGTGCCAAGATTGCTAAAGCGCTGCTGGTTGCTCCATCTGCATCAAAGTCACCAACAATAAGAATTTTTTGCTCCTCTTCCAATGCCTCTACGATTAATGATAAAGCGCCATCGAGGCCTTTCAAAGAATTAGGGTTCAGTAAACGATCGAGATCGGTAACTGTATCCTGGTCACTAAGTGCGCCACGACTAGCAAAGATATGCTGTAATATCGGAGGGTATTTATTACTAAAATGGCAGTCATCTAAATCTATTTTCGATCTTCGTTGGATTTTTTTTATGGAGGAGGACAAAAATATACACCTGTTTCCGATAAACCAGAGAAATTATTCGAGTGGTTGCACGCTGAATTTTTCTCCTCGTGAAACCACCCCATGTAAACAAACTACGGATCTACGAAGAAATATGCTCATTCATGAACTGATGGACTTTACTCAAATCGTTTTCAATAATGTCCACTCGCTCCTCATCACTAAATAGACTAGACATATGATGGGGTAACTCTGGTTCATGCGGAAATCCCGCCTTCATTACGGCTTCCGGAAACTTTGCAGGGTGAGCAGTCGCCAGAGTTATCATAGGAACATCGTAACTACGACGTACTTTTCTCGCAGCCTCAACACCAATTGCAGAATGCGGATCAAGAAGATATTCGTTTTTTTCGTAAACATCTTCGATCGTCTTAATTGTTTGTCCGTCGTCAACAGTGTAACTGTCGAAAAGGCCATTGAGACTCGCAAAAGCAGAATTCGACAATACAACATCTTCTGACTGAAATCGCGTCATTAAGTCACCAATAGCCAAACCGTCGCGATCATAGCAATCGAAGAGAATACGTTCAAAATTACTTGAGACAACGATATCCATGCTCGGCGACAGCGTATGTTCCAAGTCGTGTTTTACGAAATCGTTGTTGCTAATGCACCTATGAAGAATATCGTTAGTATTGGTTGCGACAATCAACTGATCAATGGGTAAACCCATCTTAGAAGCCAGATATCCAGCGTAGATGTCACCAAAATTGCCTGTGGGAACCGAGAAGGCGACCGGACGCATGGGTCCACCCAAAGACAGTGAGGCATAAAAATAGTAGACAATCTGAGCCATGATTCTCGCCCAGTTTATCGAATTAACAGCAACCAGCTGACGATCTTCCGGCAAAAAGCTCTTGTCATTAAAACTGGCTTTGACCATTGACTGACAATCGTCGAAATTTCCTTTAACGGCAATATTGTGAATATTATCGGCCAGTATTGTGGTCATTTGACGACGCTGTACTTCTGACACGCGCTGATAAGGGTGTAAAATAAATATATCGATGTTGTTACATCTTTTACAGCCTTGAATTGCAGCAGATCCAGTATCTCCGGACGTAGCGCCCATAATAACGACTTTCTGATGGCGCCGCTCCAGTACGTAATCGAGCAACCGCCCCAACATCTGCAATGCAAAATCTTTAAATGCTAAGGTCGGACCTTGAAAGAGTTCCAGTACCCATTCGTTATGGTCTAGTTGTACTAACGGGGCAACAGCGGGGTGACGAAACTCTACGTAGGTATCATCGATAATCGCCTTTAAATCATCAGCGGGAATACATTCACCGACAAAAGGCTGAACTATCTTGAAAGCCAATTCGGAATAGTTCAAGGTTGTCCAGGAAGCGATTTCCTGCTGAGAAAATTTCGGCAGCGTTTCCGGTACATAAAGCCCGCCGTCAGGCGCAAGCCCTGTTAACAAAACCTCTTCAAAATTTAACGCGGGTGACTGACCACGGGTACTAATATATTTCATTTTTCCCTACCGTTTTTCCAAAATATCTGTGTAATTTGTCCAGACCTTAAAGATCCGATGTCGTGTCTTTTTGATTGCGTGTCGAGCCGGTGGCTTATGGCATGATTAAGTAAACGACTCAATCGATCAAGAACTTGAAGACTCATTCGATTAATAAGTTGACGACTCCTGAGACTAAGAAGTTGACGACTCCTGATACCAAGAAGCTGACGACTCATCCTGCCAGTAAGTCGAAGACTCCTGCGAGCAACTACGCAGCACTTTTTAGCCGAGTGACTCAACGCGAATACGCGTGACTTCTCCAGCAATATTTTCCAACGCTTCTATTTTTGAAATTGCGGAAATTAATCTACTTTCCAACGATCGATTGGTCAGGATTATCAAGGGCACATGCTCAGCTAGCGTAGCCGGCGGCTTCTGGATAATGGCCTCGATACTGATCCCACCATCAGACAATATTTGCGCAACCTGAGAAAGTACTCCAGGCTTATCTTCGGCAGACATTCTCAAATAATACGCCGTTTCGATTTCATTGATTCCAACTATGGGCGTATCGTTTAAAGCATGTGGGTGAAACGCCAGATAGGGAACCCTATGCTTAGGATCTGCACTTAAACTGCGAGCGATATCAACAATATCAGCGACCACCGACGAAGCCGTCGGTTCTGCACCTGCTCCTGCACCGTAATACAAAGTCGGGCCTACCGCATCACCCTGTACCAATACCGCATTCATTACCCCGTTAACATTTGCAATGAGACGTTTTTCGGGGATTAATGTCGGATGGACTCGCAACTCAACACCATTATCTGTTTTTCTTGCAACGCCCAGATGCTTAATGCGATAGCCCAGCTCCTCGGCATAACCGACATCTTCTATGGAGATTTTCGTAATCCCCTCGGTATAGACCTTTTCAAACTGCAGCGGAATTCCAAAGGCCAGTGAGGCAAGGATGACCAATTTATGAGCGGCGTCTATGCCTTCAACATCAAAAGTAGGGTCGGCTTCCGCGTAACCTAGATCTTGCGCTTCTTGTAAAACATCTGAAAAATCTCGGCCTTTTTCGCGCATTTCTGTCAGAATAAAATTTCCGGTTCCGTTAATAATACCAGCCAACCATTCGATTTTATTCCCTGCCAAACCTTCACGAATGGCTTTAATAATGGGTATGCCACCCGCCACAGCAGATTCAAAAGCAACACATACGCCGCTCTTCTCCGCCGCTTCAAATATTTCATTGCCATGCTCGGCGATCAACGCTTTGTTGGCAGTTACCACGTGCTTTCCCTTAGCAATGGCAGCCATCACTAAATCTTTAGCAACCGTTGTTCCACCGATTAATTCAACAAGAATGTCGATATCAGGGTCTTCTGCAACGGCAAAAATATCGGTGCTTACCTTTATTCCATCAATGTCAGCGCCTCGCCTCGCTCCAATATGCGCTACCACTATTTCACACCCAGCCCTCGCAGAGATTTCTGCTTGATTGCGTGTAATAACATTTAGAGTTCCACTACCAACTGTGCCTAGACCACAGATACCAATTTTCACCGGGTACAATTCTTTCTCCCTTCGCAATAACTATCGAACAATTGCAGTGTTCGAAACACCACATTTTAAAAAAGAAGTGATTGTATTTCAGCTAAGCTCGCAAAGCCATCGCGCCAATACACTTCAGGAAATTTTTCTCAAAAAAAAGGCGCCACTGGCGCCATTTTTATAGTCAATCCGTATATTATTTTTTTGCTGCAGCATCTTCTTTTCGTTGAAGCTCTGCGGCGATTACTGGATCTACTTCCACGCCCAATACACTCGCTAGTCGCAAGGTAGGAATGTAGCCAGGCATTAAGCGACCTTTCGACGTCACCAACGCCGGTGTACCCGTCACGCCCATTTTCTGGCCCAAATTATACTGGCTTTCAACCGGATTATTTGCACACACATTGATAGGGATAAACTGACGATTTTTTAATTTCGTTAAAGAACTTTGTCGATCATCGGCACACCAGGCAGAAGCAATTTTATTGTATGCATCGGAACCAACGCCCGCTCTCGGGTAGGCCAGATAACGAACTTCTATACCGACGCGATTCAAATCAGGCACTTCTTTATGCAGCTTTTGGCAATAGAAACAATCGACATCGGTAAAAACGGTTAATGTGGCTTTCGCGGGCAATTTCTGAGGAGAGAAAACGATCATGTCTTCAGTTCTTACATTCGCTAAGAGCGACATTCTCTCGCCCTCTCGTACCTGTTCAGCCAAATTGACAAACCCACCCGGCTCAACACCATAGATATCACCCAATACAAAAAACTGGCCGTTGGCACTGGTATACAGAACGGGTCCACCGGCCACTTTAACCTCATATATATTATCGATAACACTGGGCTTTATCGACTCGACCACTATATTTGGGCGACTCATTTTAAATGCGCTACGAATAGCCATCTCTACTTCATTCGGCGTGGTAACTGACGTTTCCGCGCTCATACCATTCACTTTTCGATCGTTTGCAGAATATCCCGTCAAGGAAAATGATAAAAACAGAAAAGTAACAGACAAGTTCAGTAACAGTTTCATTCGATAATTCTCTATGTAATTTTTAGAAACCTATTTAACGACCATAACGATGAAATCAATTACGATCCTGCAATAGCCAATTGTATCAACTTTTCGTTTAGAAAGCAGGCTCCCAGCAAGGTTCCTCGAAGAAGCATCTCTAAATCCAATAAAACACAAAAGGGGGACTATCAATACCGCCAACTATTCAACAGTGACTATCATCCAGCGCATTGATAGATTCGTTGATTAGCTGCCGCTAAATCGGGAGCTGGTACTAAGCTTTCAGTCTGTGCGCTGTTACGCCTAATCTATTAGGGTGCTCATCCCCGAGGATGATGTTCCCCATGTAAACTCTTCATTCGAGCCCGGGCAACATGAGTATAGATTTGAGTGGTGCTCAAGTCACTATGCCCGAGTAACAACTGCACCACCCTTAAGTCAGCGCCGTGATTGATTAGATGAGTAGCAAAGGCATGGCGCAGCGTATGCGGAGACAGCGGCTTGTTAATCCCGGCCCGGGTAGCGTACAACTTCACGCGGTGCCAAAATGTCTGCCGGGTCATCATATTCCCTCTTTTCGATGGAAAAACCACCTCGCTCAGCTTTGCTCCCAACAATAATGGACGGCCCGACTGAATATACCGCTGCAGCCAGTGCAGCGCCACTTCACCGGTAGGAACCAAACGCTCTTTACTGCCTTTACCCATCACCCGAACGACTCCCTGCGACATGCTAATTTGGCCTAGCTGCAGAGATATTAATTCCGTCACCCTCAACCCAGAAGCATACAGTAACTCGAGCATCGCTCGATCTCGCAACTCTAAGGGATCATCCGTGTCGGGTGCTTCCAACAAAGTCTCTACATCTTCTTCACTCAATGATTTTGGCAAGGGACGTCCGAGCTTCGGGCTATCGATATCCAGTGTTGGATCGACAGTTATGATCGATTCTCGAACCAGATACCGATAAAACCCCCGAAGACAAGACAATAGTCTCGCCGTTGATCTAGCCGATTTTTTTGTTTCAAGCCGGCGCGACAAATAAGCAATGATATGACTCTTGTCGACTGTCACCATCGTTTGACCAATTTCTGTAAGCCACTGATCAAAATACTTTAAATCTAAGCGGTAGGACGATAGCGTATTTTTACTTAAACCCTTTTCCATCCACATAGAGTCCAGAAAACTATCGATTAGAAGATTGTCACCGCTGCCAACATCCATTACTAACGCCTATATAACGACCTTGTGAAAATGCTCGGATTACTCGAACTCGGATTATCAACACTCTGGCTTTAAAGACAATGCTTGTCAAAACAGACGTTGTCAAAACTATTGTTGTCAACAACCCATATTGTCAAAACAATGGCCGCCAAACGTAGGATGACAAATGCCGAATACAAAAAAGGCAGCCAATGGCTGCCTTTTCAATTTCACTTGGGAGATTGTAGCCCAAATCTTACCTTGCCAATTTCTCTTTGATTCGAGCTGCACGGCCGCTCAATTCACGCAAGTAGTAAAGCTTCGCTTGACGAACATCACCACGGCGTTTAACCGAAATGCTCTCAATCAACGGGCTGTAAGTTTGGAACGTTCGCTCCACACCGACACCGTGTGATATTTTACGGACTGTAAACGCAGAATTCAGCGCGCGGTTACGCTTGCCGATTACGACACCTTCAAAAGCCTGCAGACGTTCACGACTGCCTTCTTTAACTTTAACCTGAACGACGACAGTATCGCCTGGGCCAAAATCAGGTATTTCTTTACTCATTTGTTCCGCTTCAATTTCAGCGATAATTTTGTTGGTGCTCATAACTGGCTCCTAAAATCGATAGCTTCACAGCTATGCATATAGTCTAAATGTTTAATATCCACACTGCTCGCTAACTCTCTGATTCTCTCACAAAGTCAGCTAACAAGTTTTTCTCTTCATCAGTCAATATCCGCTGCTCAATAAGCTCACGGCGTCTCAACCAAGTTCGCCCTAAAGACTGTTTCAGTCTCCAACGACGAATGTTCTCGTGATCACCACTTAACAAAACACTCGGCACTGCATACCCGCTGTCACTGACTGGTCGAGTATAGTGTGGACAATCAAGTAAACCTGAATTACCACTATCAGATTCGGTGCCAGTATCAGCAAATGAATCTTGTTGCGCAGACAAATCGTGGCCAAGGGCACCAGGTATCTGTCTAACCACTGTATCGATCAACACCATCGCAGCCAATTCACCGCCACTCAGCACGTAGTCGCCTATTGACCACTCTTCATCGATTTCTGACTCGATCAGTCGCTCGTCTATACCTTCATAGCGACCTGCAACCAATATTAACTTTGTCTGCCGGGATAATTCTTTTACACCCGCCTGATCAAGCTTACGCCCCTGGGGAGATAAGTAGATTACTCGACTATCTTGACCCAGTTCGTCCTTCGCCGCTCTAATCGATGCGCGCAAAGGATCAATTTTCATTACCATCCCCGGTCCGCCACCATAAGGGCGATCATCGACGGTTCTGTGTTTATCCTCGGTATAGTCTCGAGGATTCCAACTTTGTAGGCTTACTAGCCCCTTATTGACAGCTCTGCCGCTTATACCATGATCGGTAACGGCACAAAACATTTCCGGAAACAGCGTGATAACACCAAATTGAACCGCCGCCGCACCCATTTATTTGCCCGTAAGGATTCTAGAAACTATCCAAATAATTGATAGCACCCTAGAAAACATGCCACCAGAAGCAATAATCTTTGTCACAAACCCGGGTTTAAAACTCCGGATCCCATTCAACTCGAATTATTCCCTGACCAACATCGACACTTTTGATGACCTGATCTTTTATCCAGGGAATCAGTCGCTCTGACTGGTCAATACTACCTTCGCTTTTACGAACAACCAACACGTCGTTAGCGCCGGTTTCCATCACGTGGTCTACTGTCCCAAGTAACAGATCTTGCCCGTTCGATCCGACCGTATAAACCTTCAAGCCTTCAAGCTGATACCAGTAAAATTCACCGGCACTGAGCCTAGGAAGCTCTTCGCTACGCACGGCAATATCATGCTGACAAAAGCGTTTTGCTTCATCACGATCACTAACACCATCAACTAGGGCAACCAAGCCTTTACCGTGCAACTTTATCGATTCAAAGTCCACCGGTTCCCACTGATCACCCCGATCCAGATAACATTCTTGATATCCTAGAAAATTCTCAATAGGATCCGTATAAGAATGTATCTTTACCCAGCCTTTGACTCCGTACACGGTAGTGATTTTACCAATCACTACCATATCATCGGGACTCGTTGGCGTTGGCATATCGCTAATTAGGCAGCTTGTGAATCTAAAACGAGTTTAGAAACACGATCAGACAATTTTGCGCCTTTGCTGACCCAATAATCTACGCGCTCCTGATCAACACGAAGACGTTCTTCAGCACCACTAGCTGTTGGGTTAAAGAAACCTACACGCTCAATGAAACGACCATCACGAGATGTGCGGCTATCACTAACATTCAAGTGATAAAATGGGCGCTTTTTAGAGCCTCCACGAGATAAACGAATAGTTACCATTACGTTCTATTTCCTAACAATTGGGCGCCCTAGTTATCAGGACGCACAGAAAAAAGTTTACAATCCGGGTGAATTAGCTCCTCCGGAAAGGCGCGGTATTCTACTTTAAAGCCTTTCAATTTGGAACCACTATAAGCGTTTTTTATGTATATTTCAGGCACTTAGGCACTATATGTGGTGTCATTCGCGACAAATATGCGAAATTTTCCACAACAACACCCCAATCTGGCCATTATTGACCGGGAAAGCCACCTCCGCCGGGTGGCATCATACCACTGAGGCCCCGCATCATATTTGCCATTCCACTTTTAGTTTTCATTTTCTTCATCATCTTCGCCATCTGTTTATGTTGCTTGATTAAACGGTTCAGATCTTGAATTTCCGTACCCGAGCCCTGGGTTATTCTCCGCTTGCGGGACCCATTAAGTATCTCCGGCTTCTTGCGTTCCGCTGGTGTCATCGAATTGATGAGCGCCTCCATACGCGTAAACATTTTAGAGTCCAATTGACCTTGAGCCATTTGCGACATTCCTCCCATCCCGGGAAGTTTATCCAACATGCCGCCGATACCACCCATGTTTTGCATTTGTGTCAGCTGATCGCGTAAATCCTCCAGATCAAACTTTTTGCCTTTCTTTATTTTCTTGGCGAGTTTTTCTGCCTTTTGTTTATCGAGCTTCTGCTCAGCCTCTTCAATTAAAGATAGGACATCACCCATTCCCAATATTCGAGAAGCTATCCGATCGGGGTAAAACGGGTCGAGTGCGTCTACTTTCTCTCCAACCCCCATGAACTTAATCGGCTTTCCAGTAATATGCCGCACAGAAAGTGCTGCACCACCGCGGCTATCGGCATCTGCCTTGGTTAATATCACCCCGGTTAAGGGCAATACGTCGTTAAAGGCTTTTGCTGTGTTGGCTGCATCCTGGCCCGTCATTGCATCGACGACGAATAGCGTTTCAATGGGATTAACAACAGAATGTAATTGTTTAATTTCAGCCATCATTTCTTCATCAATTGCCAAACGACCGGCAGTATCGACAATTAGTACGTCGGCGAATTGTACTTTCGCCTCTGCAATGGCCGCGTTGACAATATCGACGGGTTTTTGCTCAATGGTAGAAGGAGAAAAAAGCGCCCCTACTTCACTCGCAAGGGTCTCGAGCTGTTTGATGGCAGCAGGACGATAAACGTCGGCACTAACGACCATCACCTTCTTTTTTTGTTGATCTTTTAGATAGCGAGCCAACTTTGCTACAGAAGTTGTTTTACCGGCTCCTTGCAGACCAGCCATTAAAATGATCGCTGGCGGCTGAGTGGCCAAATTAAGCCCTTCATTGGCCTCGCCCATCACTTTTTCAAGCTCGTCATTGACGATTCTGACAAACATTTGCCCCGGGCTCAGACTTTTACTAACCTCCTGTCCCACCGCACGCAGCTTTACGGCTTCCACAAAGTCTTTTACGACTGACAAAGCGACATCCGCCTCAAGCAACGCCATTCGCACTTCGCGCAAGGTTTCCTTAATATTATCTTCCGTCAGACGTGCCTGACCGGTTATGCTACGAAGAGACTGGGATAATCGTTCTGTTAAATTCTCAAACATGTCGAGGTCTTCTTATGAAGTGTCGCAATGGAAATAGAGCCACCAAACACGGCAACACTTGTTAGTTTCAGGGTTAAAATGCAATAGCCGCTCAGTATACCTGAGCAAACTCGCTGAGCCAAAATCATCGCGAGCGATAACAGCAAAAAATCGAAATAAATAAAATTTGTACTCGAATTGATCGTATATAAAGAAAACTAAAGAATCCGGGTGTTACACTATAACTACTTTCAATAATGGGCTTAATTACATAACTCGATGATCATATCAGCTAACGTCATTGCTATCTGCTTTTATCTATTTGCGGCCATCTATCAGGGTAAATACCTGCTCAACAAGTCGACAAATCCTCCGCGCGTAGAATGGCTTTTTAGTATGGGGCTGATCGCTGCTGTCGCACACGGATTCAGCGCTTTTCAAACTATCTATCACGATCAGAATTTGGACCTGGGTATTTTCCGGGTATCTTCTTTGATATTTTGGTTTATCACAACCATAAGCCTGATTAACATAATGCGACGCCGCGCCAGCACGATACTTCTGAGCTTTCTGTTTCCATTCGCAGCATTGTCGATCATCGCCTCCACCCTGGCATCAACCCCACGAGAACTCTCTTCCTCAATCTCGCCAGGCTTAGTCACCCATATTTTATGCTCTATCCTGGCCTATAGCGTCCTAACAATCGCCGCTATACAAGCAGCCATTTTGACCCTGCAAATACACGAGCTAAAGCAGCATAAAATTGCCGGGATTTTGCGGGCGATGCCGTCTCTGCAGACAATGGAACAAATGCTGATAGAAATGATATGGATTGGCGTCGCCCTTTTAACAATATCGCTTTTATCAGGCATGTTATTTATCGACGATATTTTTGCTCAGCACCTAACCCACAAAATAGTCCTCAGCAGTATTGCCTGGCTTATTTTCTCCGCGTTATTGTGGGGCAGATATAAACTTGGCTGGCGAAACCTAACAGCCGCGAAGTGGACCTTCGGAGGCTTCATTTTTCTTATGCTAAGCTATTTTGGTAGTAAATTTGTGCTCGAGCTAATCCTCTAGCCATTTTGATCTATCCGCCGTGCAAGAGCTGCCCTATAAATTCGCTCCCAGCCCACAAATTGACAGTGCACAACTAAGCATTTAATCGGTTGCATCCGAGTAGTTTTTTCTTCACTATTAGCCCCAATTCAATAAGACAAGGAACAACACTCGTTGGACGAGTTACCCGTAGGCCTCCTTTTTACTATTCTGGCCATATTAATTGTTTGTTCTGCGTTCTTTTCTAGTGCCGAAACAGGCATGATCTCGCTTAATCGTTACAGACTAAAGCACTTGCGCAAGCAAGGACACAAGGGTGCCCGACGAGCCAGCCGCCTGCTAAAAAGACCTGATCGACTCATCAGTTTAATCCTAATCGGCAACAACCTGGTCAACTTCATTACAGCGTCTTTATTTACGGTTGTCGCGATTAGGCTGTGGGGCGATGCCGGCCTTGCGATCGCACCTGTTATTTTGACGGTTGTCGTTCTCATTTTTGCAGAAATCACTCCCAAAACGATCGCCGCACTGCATCCGGAAAAAATTGCCTTTCCCGCCAGCACTATTTTGTTGCCGATGATGAAATTGCTCGGCCCGCTCGTTTGGTCAATTAATTCAGTCACCAACGGGCTGCTTAAATTACTGGGGATTGACCCTCATCATAACGGGAACGAGCAACTCAGTGCCGATGAACTAAGAATAATCGTTGGAGACGCGGGGCCGCACATACCACAACGACACCAGGGTATGTTACTCAATATCCTCGACCTTGAACAAGCATCGGTCGAGGATATTATGATTCCCAGGAATGAAATACTCGGGATCGATCTTGACGATAGCGACGAGGTCTTGCTAGACCAAATGCGTACACTGGAAGTCACTCGCATCCCCGTATTTCAAAAAGATATTAATAACATTATCGGTATTCTTCACCAGAGGAATGTAAGCCGAATCATTAACGAACACGGCGCAATGCAACGTGAGCAATTAATGGAGGTGATTCGTGAACCCTACTTCATTCCTGAAACCACACCGTTGCACACCCAGCTTTTCAATTTCCAAAAGCAAAAACGACGAATTGCAATCGTTGTAGATGAATACGGTGTGGTACAAGGAATTGTGACACTGGAAGATATTCTCGAAGAAATTGTCGGCGAATTCACCTCAAACCTTTCGGATCAATCGAAAGATATCTATATGTTAGCCGATGGTTCTTTAATGATTGATGGAACTGCGACGATTCGCGAGATAAACAAAAACCTCGATTGGGAGCTACCGACCGAAGGACCGAAAACACTCAATGGATTGCTGCTGGAAAAGCTGGAATCTTTTCCCGATGCAGCAGTTTGCGTACAAATCGACCAATATGATTTTGAAGTCATTGAGGTCAAAGAGAATAAAATAAAATCCGCAAAAGCTTCGATGCATAAAAAAATAGAAGAATAGCCTTATTTCCAGCCATTCCAAAAAATCTGAATGTACCCAGCTTCGGCGATAACCAACCGTTAGAGAGAATCTACAACTTCTTGTGCCGCGAAGAACAAATACTTGAACGGATCATCAATTACTTCAACCAAGCGCATAAAAAAGCTACAAGAGTAAATGCTTATTCATCTTCCTATGGCGTTTCTTTACGCTGTCCATAACTACTTTTTTTTCCTGATTACTAAACACTGACCAATCTGTTATCTCTTGTGCTGAACGATAGCACCCCTGACAAATATCGTTTTCATCTAGAAAGCAAATGGAAACACAGGGCGACGTAATGGTCACCAATTCTTCAGCATCAGACGCCGCCCCATTCAGCCCATCCATTTTATACGAACCCACTTCCGCCAAAACACCTTCTCCACAAACTGAAACAGTAAAACACCAAACACAAACATACTCGCCAAACACTTCTCAAAGCCCTGTGATTTTTTTGGCCGGTGCATTAGCAAAACTCTAACACTCTCGACACAATTCAAACAAAGACAGCTCAGCCTATTCGACTTGTTTCCGACGCAGAATTAAACCTTGCGCCGGCTAACAGTATCTCTGTTTGATCTAAAAACCTCTCGAGTTGTCTTCCTTCAAACCGGCTTTAAATCGCTTACCGTTCTCTACATAATGCTGAGCTTGCAGTTCCAGCATTTTCCGTTGTTCTGGCGCTAACTCTCGCTTTATTTTTGCAGGGGAGCCGACCACCAGTGAACCGTCCGGAATCACCATATTTTCTGTTATTAGTGCATTGGCACCAATAATACAATGTTTGCCGATTTTCGCGCCGTTTAATACGACAGCATTGATGCCGATTAAAGTGTAATCGTCCACCGCACAACCATGAAGCATCGCCTTATGGCCTACTGTCACACCTTTTCCCAATGTCAATTTGTACCCGGGATCGGTATGCAGTATTGAGCCATCCTGCACATTGCTACCATCACCAATCGCAATCAACTCAGAATCTCCGCGAATGACAACATTAAACCAGATACTCGCATCAATACCCACGCTGACATTACCAACTACCGTGGCATTGTGAGCGATATAACAATCACCCTTAATATTCACCTGTGTTTCATCAAGACTAAATAGCACTACTATCTCCTTTTTCCTCGGTTCAAAATTCGTGTAGAAAGTTTTTGCACGCTGTTATTTGCATCAGTAATCCCGCCATGCAACGAAGCAAAGCGGGTCGCTCATCTTAAAATGTAAGGCCGCCAATAATTAGAGAGTTTATCTGTAAGAAGCAAAACCTCCCACAAAAGGCGGAGCCACCGGTACCAATTGCTTAGCGTGATCGGGCGCAGTAAGCTTCAGTTCTGAATAAAATACGGTGTTCATCAAATCAACAATAACAAGCGCCGTTGCCCCAAAAATAACTACCTGTTTTTGAGCCGCCTGCCCTTTTTTCACTCGGAGCTCACTGTGCGTTAAGGTACCGGGTTTTGATTCTCTAATTCAATTCCCTGGGAAGAATAAAACTCTCGGGCGTAAGTTTCCAAATCGTCGTTTTCTATCGCATTACGTATATTACTCATGTGCTGCTGGTAATATCGAAGATTATGAATGGTATTCAACTGACCACCCAACATCTCTTTGCATTTGTCCAGGTGATGTAAATATCCACGACTGAAATTTTTGCAGGTATAACAATCACAATTCGGATCGAGTGGCTCGGTACTGTGACGGTGCTTTGCATTGCGCAGCTTTACAACACCGGCGGAAGTAAACAAATGCGCGTTGCGAGCGTGACGAGTCGGCATGACACAATCGAACATGTCGATCCCGCGCATTACTCCCTCCAATAAATCCTGCGGCGTTCCCACTCCCATTAGGTAACGAGGCTTTTCTTCCGGCATTTTAGGTGCCACGATATCCAGGACTTTCAGCATTTCGTCCTTCGGTTCTCCTACCGACAATCCGCCAATTGCGAAGCCATCAAAATCAATAGCTTTTAGGCCATCGACTGACTGCTGCCGAAGATCCTCATACATTCCACCCTGAACTATCCCAAATAAAGCCGACGGATTTTCGCCGTGAGCGACCTTGCTACGTTCCGCCCAGCGCAAAGAAAGCTCCATTGAATCTTTCGCCTGCTTGTGGGTCGCGGGATACGGCGTACATTCGTCAAATATCATGACGATATCAGAGCCCAAATCACGCTGTACCTGCATGGATTTTTCGGGATCGAGAAACACCTTCGACCCATCAATAGGCGACTTGAATGCTACCCCCTCTTCTGAAATTTTCCGCATATCGCCAAGACTAAAGACCTGGAATCCACCTGAGTCCGTCAGTATTGGCCTCTTCCATCCCATAAAGTCATGTAGCGTCCCCGTATTATCGGGACCATGAGCCTTTACCACTTCAGTACCCGGACGCAACATTAAGTGAAAGGTATTGCCTAGAATTATTTGCGCACCAATTTCCTCGATATCTTTTGGCAGCATGCCCTTAACCGTACCGTATGTCCCCACCGGCATAAATGCGGGAGTCTCGACGGTACCGCGAGGAAAGTTAAGTCGACCCCGGCGTGCTCTACCCGCTGTTTTATCGAGCTCGAACTGCATAAATGTTTTACGCTCTATCACTATAGACTTCCTTCAACATTGGCCGGTAAAACAAACATCGCATCACCGTAACTGAAAAACCGATAAGCCTTTTCTACTGCTTGACGATAGGCCTCTAAAACAAGCTCTCTTCCGGCAAAGGCGCTAATCAGCATTATTAGCGTAGATTCCGGCAAGTGGAAATTCGTTAGTATTGCATCAACCGACGTAAATCGATAACCCGGGTAGATAAAAATATCACTTTCACCAGAAAACGGCCTTAACACACCGCTACGGGAGGCGGATTCCAGACTTCGTACCGATGTTGTTCCGACCGCAATAACCCTGCCTCCCCGCGCACGGGTCGCATTGACTTGATCGACAACATCTTGAGAAACCTCAATCATTTCCGCATGCATTTTGTGTTCAATAATATTATCAACCTTCACCGGCTGAAAAGTCCCTGCACCAACATGCAGCGTTACAAACGCAGTTTCAACGCCCTTTGCTTTACAGACATCAATGAATTCAGTCGTAAAATGTAAACCGGCCGTTGGCGCTGCGACGGCACCCGGCGCCTCATTATAAACGGTTTGATAGCGCTCGCGATCCAGCTCTTCATCCTCTCGGTCAATATAGGGAGGTAACGGCATGTGACCGATTTCATTCAAAACAGGAATAATATCGTCACCGGAAACAAGCTTCAATTCGAATAGAGCATCTCGACGCCCCAATACTTCAAGTTCCGCTTCAGTATTATCTGTGGAAGCATCAGCCTGCAGCAGTATTTTTGCACCGGCCTTCGGCGACTTACTAGCTCGCACATGGGCCAAAAAGGTCGTTTGGTCTAATATTCGCTCTACCAATACCTCAACTTTACCTCCCGTTTCCTTGCGCCCCCATAATCGGGCGGGTATGACCCGGGTATTATTAAACACCAATAAATCGCCGTCGTTTATCAGGCTTAAAAAGTCAGTAAACGTCCGGTCATCAATGATGCCGGTTTGACCGTCCAGCACCATTAAACGGCTATCAGTTCGCTCAGCGGTCGGAAAACGCGCAATTAGCGAGTCGGGCAGAGTATATTTAAAATCGGATAACTTCATGATGAAATATTAGCGAATCGATAAGAATTTACAGGCGCGCAAGGTTATCGTAAAACACAAACGCAAACCAGTAAATCGGCTTGTAATTGAACAACTTATATTACTGTAGAAAGCCTTTGACCTTTCGACCGGTATTGATATAATGCCGCGCTCACGTAGCAATAGCCTCGTATAAAGCTTAGTGCCAGAGTGGTGAAATTGGTAGACACAGGGGATTCAAAATCCCCCGCTAGCAATAGTGTGCCGGTTCGAGTCCGGCCTCTGGTACCATTTATATAGACAGTCGTTACTAACATTGAAACCCATGTAAGCGCCTTATAAGCAGATCACTAGGCAAATTCACGGTAACAATGTTTTCCCGTATTGAATTTAAGTAGTAAAAACAGCCTAAACAGCTGTATCAAGTAAACCATCTTACCGCCAACCCGTCACATCTAACAACTGTATTCAGCACTACGGAATCCAACCTCCGGAATCGGTGGCGGACTTTAGAATACCCGCTCATTAGCATTTCGCCAATCACCCGAACAGACAATAACACTAAGCAAATTTAAATTGTCGGGAAGTTATGTCAACCACTTCTCTCCCAATACCGTTCTTACACGCTTTACTTCGAAGTGACTGATAGTACCGTAAGGTTTTCCCGTGGCTCGTTCTACCATCGGAGCAGGACATACCACATTAATGCGCGAACTTGCGCCAATATTGCTAAGGTGTTTTGGAAGAAGGACATCAAATGCCGCGTTAAATGGGTCCGTCGCACTGCTGTGAGTCTTTGGATTATGGCTCAGAAGACCAGTGATTAAGGTAATCGACCTTCAATCCCCTACTCATGTAGGGGTCATTTGCGCTGACAACAACTAGATAGATTAGCGGATATAACAATTGTTATTTTCTACGTGAAATGATCTCTAGCACATTATTACGTGGGTCGATTATCTGTAGTAAATCAATGCCAAGTAGTTTGTCTTTCCAAATTCTTCCCGCTTGTATTCCTGCATTCACTAAACAAGCTTTCAGTTGCGGTAAGTCGGCATTAGTATAGAACCCAAATTTGTTAAAGCCTATCCACTGTCCCTCTTTAGATTTAGGCACAAGATTTGTTCTATCGATTGCATCATCTCGAAAGAAAATCTCAACCACAAATTCATCCTTTTTCATTAGCACGCCAGTGACACTGCCATCAGGAAATGTAAACTCTTTAACCAACTCTAGCCCAAATGTTTCTTTGTACCAACTACCTAACAGACTGTCTTTTTTGTCTGTAAGAGCAATAAATCCAGCTTCCATTTTGACCTCATCAAAGCAAGATTCAGCTTGCGCTTGAGCACTAGTATTCACCGTCAATAAACAGAGGTAAAGGACACGGAGAAAGTATCCCGGTTTATTGAACCAATTTGAAACAAACGATTTCAATTGAAATAGAGCTGTGTTCACGAATTTACTCCAAAAATAATATTTGCAAAGCGATTAGCGATGATTAGACGTTAAAGCCCCACGATCATAAGTCGCAAGGTTAAGGACACAAAGTAAAAAGCGACGAGCTGTTACTTATTTGAGATCAGTGGCCGAAGGTGAACATGGGAATACCGATAGCAGGAATTTGACTTAATGTAATCATTCACACTGACAATAAAACACTTAACAGTGTATGTTTCATTTTTAAATTTTCTTTTTGCCTTTCGTAGCACTTCATCGATATCTTTTTGCCGCTTTTTACGGCTGGAGCATAAGTGGAAAAAACGCTCTTTCTTTGGCTACTTTAAACGAAGATTTCACAGTACGGCAACCGCTCTCTCCATTTAGGCAGGTACCAACGAGGATTCAGATGGTTAAAAATCATATTCGGAAACGCCCTCCTTAGCGAGTATTGACGGCGGCTACCGGATTGAGCTGAAGTGCCATGAAAACGTGCAAACACAGTTGATGGCCAAGATCGCTAAGGCTAAGCACTAGCCTGAATTTTCCACAGAGAGGGAGAAAGGGAGAGAGCAGGAAGCGTGCAGACAAGTTACCTTGCCCCACGCTTTGTTGAAGCTACGATACTCGAAGTTTACTTTCGAACATACTCCACTTTCCCGACGGAAATAAGGGATTCCACGCAGTCGCGAATAGAAATATCCAGTGGACGAAATTCCATATCCAGGGTTTCTCGAATGCGATCATTGCGCAATTCGCAGCCACCCCAAATCGCCCGAAACTCAGCTTCTTTTGCCTTTACCTTGTCGGGCAGTGGGTCGACGAGTTCCGCACCAGCAAACCCTAACTCTGGAAGGAGACGGTCAATGCTGGCGCAGACGTCTTCGACATTACGGGTCTCTGTAGACCAGGCAATAAAACGTTCGCCGTTATTCACATTCACGCTTTCCAGCATTCTAATGTGCGCTTCTGCAACATCTCGAACGTCCACGGTGAACCAGGCGCGATAGGCACCCATAACATTCTGTGAATACTTACCCAAAAGCATGGTCTCAATGTGATGCTGCCAGGGGCCAAAGTTTTTTTGGTGTGCAGACAAGATAGGTCCAACATTATCACCGGGGCAGCAGGTGATGGCGTCCCAGCGTCCGCTTTCCTCGGCCGCATCAGCGAAGGCGCGCTCAGCTAGAACCTTACCCATGGAATAACCCTGTCCACGGTTGGTCTGACGATTGGGGTTTTGTTCATCGGGGTATCGTCCTTCATACAGTACGGGGCGCCGGACCAGCTCTTGCACATCGGTTTCGGACATGACCGCTGCGATGCTAGAGGTCACTACAACACGGTTGACGGTTTCTGACTGATTGACACTGTTGATGACGTGATCACAGACCATCTTGACGTAGTCCATGTCATCGTAGGTAGAGACGTGGGACAAGTGCGCAACACCCTGGCAACCTTTGAATATTTCATCGAAGCAGCCTGCTTCATCCAGGTTTGCCGAATGCAGTGTCAAACGACCAGATACATAGCCCGGCATTTCTTTGAGAAATCCGACCTTCTCGTCGTCGTTCGCATCCCGAACGCAGGCACGCACTCGATAACCTTCTTCTAACAGTTGGTGTACAAGCCATCCTCCGATAAATCCTGCGCTGCCTGTGACTGCGACTGTTCCGCTTTTAGGTATTGGTGCCATCAATTTTCTCCTGATGTGACTTATTGGTTGATTACGTAATATTACTTGAGCTGAATAAATTCTATTTGAGCACAGTTTCTAACGAACTAGCTATCGGTCTTTTTGCGTTAGAGCTTTGACCGAAAGAGATCAGCCGAGCGCTGGCTGTATCAAACTAAACAGATTGCCGTCTGGGTCTTGAACAAAGACTTCAGTCGACTCATCTGTTTTTATGGGCTCCGAGAGAATCTGCACGCCGTCGTTAACCAGTCGCTTGTAGCCCTTGTCTATATCCAACATCTCAAAGGCAAACTTCTGATAGCCAATTTTCTCAAAGGGGCTACGTGCACCGAGCTCTTGTGTCACCGTGCTTACAAGCCCCCAGAGTTCTGAAACCCATATTGCCCAATTCGATCCAGGGTGCTCGACTATGAACATTGTCGTAGTCTGCGACTTGATCAAAAGTTGGAGCGGCCGCTTTTTTGGCCCCGCGATTGGGATTGAAACCAAACAGGTTTCCGTAAACATCTACGATGTCAGTCGTGATCGTGCGATACCAGCGCAACATGCGCCAGCCAGACTTCAGCTTCAAAACGAGGATTAACTAAATGCTCCGCTTCAAACATGATGCCATCTTTATCGCGACTATAGAGTATACGACGAAAAACGTCCCCCTTCCCCACTCAACCTAGCCTACAAATAAGCTAATGGCCACGGCTTGTCGCTCTATATGCCGCCTACAGCTACTATAAATCCTACATTGCCTACTTTTCAAAGAGTTTTTCTGTCCAAATTTGACGACTCAATAACCGAACCTGCAGGACAGCAGTCGGTATGAAAGAGGTGAACCTTGACGAAGTAAAGCTCGGGTCAAAATGAGCTAAAGGAATCACGTCAGGGCAAGACTCACTCGTAAGCAGACATAAAATTGTTCCGAATCTACTGACGAGTACAGATCACTTAGTGCCAACTTCGGACTCTTGAGGAGTATGGCTCTGGAATTTGCGGACATCGTTTACGTCTGCTGGGTATCGGTAGAATAATCGTCCGCATGCGTTCAACCTACCCTAGTAAAGTTGCAAGCTAAGTTCCTTTTGCAGTTACTTAAAGGAAGGAGTGAAGGAAAAATACGCTTTCAGAGCAATCTTAATTCAAAATTGATTGCAAACCAATGCAAATTAACAGCCCCTTCACTTCGAGTTACAAACTATACTCCAGACTGAAGTATAATTCTCGGCCTCTCGCCGGCGACCCTTTCTCGAGTCCAGCAGTAGCGCTGAAAGTACTGTAAGATTTATCAAGCAAGTTATTAGCAGACAGCGACAATGTAATTTGATCGTTTAGCGCCCTATACAGCGTAGCATTGAGCAGAAAAAAACTTGGGATTCTTGACGTTTTAGCCAATACTTCATCGGTAACAAACCCCTCTACTTGGCTGTGATACCAACCACTAATGGTGGCATCCCAGCGATCCCAACTATAATTAAGTGCCATCGAGAAAGTCGTTTTTGAAACGCCTAAGCTCATATTTTTATTGGCCCGGGAAAAATCTGATCGTAGTGACAAACTGTCATTGAAGTTATAGGCGGATTCTATTTCGAACCCAGAAAGGATTTTCTCGTTAGTATTTTCTGGTTGAAAGGAATTAAACCCACTCACAATATCTTCAACAGATGTTAACGCAATAGTGTTTTCTATCCGGCTCCAGTAGTAAGTAACTGACGTTTCCAGTGCTCCCCATCGTTGTTGCCAGACTAAATCGACGGTTTTGATTGTTTCTGGTTTGAGATCAGGGTTTCCTATTGCACCCGTCGCTATTAGAGCACGAGTTTCAAAAAGCGTTGGAGCACGGAAGGCTTCTCCGTAGAGTAATTTCAAAGAAATATCGTCACCCATGTGATGAACAATTCCACCGCGAAAGCTTACATTTGAAGAGACATCGGAATAATCGTCATAGCGAACACCCGCGGTCAATAGCCAATCTTCCGAAAGATTATGCTGATACTGCGCATATGCACTGTTAACGTACCTAGAAGACTTTGGTACTAAAGGCTGCCTATTTCCTAAGAAGTAAAATTCGCCACGGCTAACCCCACCGTTATTAGGTATCCACTCCAAACCGCGGCTTTCGACATTTACGCTTTGATTCCAATTACCTTGAAAGTTGATTTCATCAGCAAATGACTCTCTGTACTCCACTCCCAATATAAGATTGTCACGATAGTAGCCACTAACGCTTAGGTTTCGTGACTCGATTTGTCGATAGTTACCACCCACAAAAGGCTCGTCGGCACCGTTACTCCACCAGTTGACACTTGCGAATGCGGGAGGCATTTGTACAATTAGAGCAGATTGCTCGCTTTCAATGATCTGTAAGTTTAATTTCAATGTAAGGTCTTCATAATCCTGATCATAATTGAAATTCAAATAATCGGACGTAATTTCATATTCATTGATGTCTTTATAGTGACCCGCCCAAGGAAACGCTTTTTCCTTAGAATAATGTCGGCCTAATTTCAATCCGAAACCTTTATATGCCAAATGAAGTGAAGCTGTTTCACCCTCAGATGGATCCGATGCGGGAAGTGATTCCCCAAAAAACTCGAAAAATGGATCATAGTCATCTCCGTCTTCTCTATACTTTTCGGCATGAAAGCTATAGCTAAACTCGTCTCCTCCTTGAAATCTAATGGCGCCGCGCTTATGCCCAAAACTCCCCGCTTCAACGGAAACACTTTGACCCTCTTTTTTTGACGTCAGACTAATAACACCGTTAAATGCATTATCACCATATATAGCAGAGCCAGGGCCGTTGATTACCTCGACACGCTCAATATTATCTAAACTCAGTGACTTAAACATTGCGAAAGCATTTCCCGATACCGGGTCGTTAAGCCTCATTCCGTCTAATAGAACTAAAATGTCATTATTATCTTGCGACTTTCTACCTCGAAAAATCACCACCGACTCTAATCCGTCGCGATAATATTGAGCACCGGCGACAAAATTCACCAAGCCTTCGAGACGGCGAATGCCAAGTCGTTGCAAAGATTCAGAACTAAAGGTTTTTACTTTTGAGGGAGCATCAAAGAATGGCTCGTCTTTGAGAGAGGCCACGGAAACTTGGACAGAAAGAAGCTCCTCTAGACTTAGTTCAAATATGTCGCGAGCTAACAAATAAGAACTATTAGTCAGGATCAATAATAAAAGTAGAAAAGTTTTTGTCATTCAGATAATCATCTCAATTAATTGATGGACAAGCTTAAGATTATGATCCACTTTGCTCTAAACTATGGACTTAAAAAGCCCTAAAGTCATCAAAATTTAAAGCTCCATATGTGCCAACAACAGTCATTGCTCTGGCTGGTGATGGGATGCTATGTATGATGGGTATCGACCCGAATCGGTCTTTGTTAAGTTATAACCTTGCGACCCGTCAGAGTATCACCAGCCTCCCGAATGCTGTTCAGTGCTTCAGTTCGCATGTGTTCTTCCAGTGCTGTATCCAGACCCCACCCACCCATGAACCGTTGCGCTGCAGAAGCCACATAAACTTGCCAAAGCGCGAGACGATCGCAGTCGACAATCCGATGTTTGGCGTAAGCCTGAGTGAAGCGCTGCATACCTGCTTGGCCGAACTTGTAGCGCAGTTCCAACCGACAACACGCGACATCCGACAAAGGATCGCCAAACGCGGCATCCTCCCAGTCGAGAATCGAGACGATAGAACCCTGTCGCCAGAGCAGGTTTTCTGGCCAAAAATCTCCATGCAGGAGCTTCGGCAATCCCAGGTATTCCGTCTCTGACAGTGACTGCAGATGAGCAAGCAGATTCTCCCATTCATTCCCTTTAGGTAGATAGTGGAGCACCTCGGGGAGCGGGTCGTTTCGCATCGGCAATGTCGGTAGGTCTGATGTAGGAAGGGCGTGAATCGCTGCAAGTGTATCTGCCATCAGATCAATGCATTGACCATTTTGCGCGACGGGAATATTGCTAGTTCCTTCGATGAACTCAATCACCAGAAACGGATCGACTAGCAGACTTCCGCTCACGTCGACAAGCAACGGCTCAGGTACTGATATGCTACTCTTATGCAACGCTCGCAGCAGTTGGTACTCCAACTCGGCAGAGTGACCAGAATGCGAAGCGCCGTGTGATCGCAAGACCAGGCTAGTTGTACTGCCGTCAAACAATTTCAGATCAAGTCGATGAACATCGGCTGACACCCCTCCCATGAGGCGCACCACGCGCTCCACCTTGGAGCGTGGGAACAGATCGGCGACGATCCTTGTATATACGTCGTAACTCATGAGTCTATTGTGCGTTTATGTATGGTCATTGGGTCAGTGAACCAGTCATTTGGTCTAGTGATGAAAAGTGGATAGCGAGTTCATTGTCCAATGCTAATTTATCTCTTGGGTTCACACAATCCCGCCCGCTTTACGGCGGTATGCAGCCATTCACTAATGCTACATTAACACTCACAGTAATGTCAGCTCCGGCTGAAAAGCGCGCTAAAGGAATAATTCCAGGCTATAAGGCTCACTGTACACTCGTTAGCGGACGTAACAACACGTAAAATAAGTCGAAGCGGATAGCTCGCTTTGCGCAAGGAACGGAACTTAATCGCCAACTTAAGTCATCACTGAGGTGTATGTTAGTAGCGCACGTTTGGATTTGCGCGGGAAACGCCATTCATAACGCGATTGCGATAGTTGTTTACTACCCCTTAATCTCTTCATGTTTGTAGAGGCACGATTAATTTGTCTTTGTATTCGTTTATACAATTTGGTAGCCTCTACGCGCTTCGAACGACTGTTAATTTTCTAAACCGGCACGATAAAAATTAGGTGTTTACATGATTGGATATACCACGTTGGGTTCAAACGATTATAGAAAAGCTGGCGAATTTTACGATGAGTTATTGAGTGATTTGGGCGCATCGCGCATGATGGATGATGATCATATAATCGTATGGTCGGCGGGTAGCAGCACCGGTATGTTTGCTGTTATCAAGCCCTTCAACGAAGAACCTGCTACTGTCGGGAATGGTACTATGGTGGCATTGCAGGTAGACAGCCCAGATCTGGTCGCCAGTTTACATGCCAAGGCTTTGACATTGGGAGGGACGGACGAGGGCGCTCCGGGCCCCAGGGGTGATAACGGGATGCACTTTTCTTACTTTCGTGATCTCGACGGGAATAAGTTGGCCTTTTATTCCTTGCCCGCATAAGGAAAAATAATTGTGCTTCGAAAATCGGGGCACAAGATTCGTCTATTATATGCCGTAGAAAGTATTGATTCATTCTCATACTACTTCCTGAAAGACTCAATTAGTTCAACAAATGACGACCTATAATGCGCTGAAACTGGTGCTTCTGGCCACTCTGGAAATGCATTGTTAAAGATTCTATCGCAAATAGTGGCCTATGATAGAACCGTCATTATTTGGAGCATGAACGTGACAACGGTTTCCTTCAAGGGTCGGCACATTCAGAAGGAAATGATACTGCAAAGCGTCCGTTGATAATTGGCTTATGGATTGAGCTATCGGGACATCGAAGAAACAATGCAGGAGCGCGGTTTTGAAGTTGATCACAGCTCCATCCATCGCGGGGTAGTTCATTATGCACCACTACTGGAGAAAGTATTTCGTCAGTAAAAGCGAATACTACTTTCTTAGAGGCAGTCCAGCGCAAGCAAGCCTGATTCAATCAACATCATATGCAATTTTTATCATGTGTGGATCACCATTCGAGGGAATCGCTCAATATCCAATTCGGCGTTATTGCTCCACACAAAGTCCAATTCGTCTCGCAACAATCGTTCATTGAGTTGGTAATTCGGCCTCACTCATATTCAGCCAGAACCTCAGTTTTTCGACCAATGCGTCTTCATCGATTGGCTTGGACAAGTAATCACTCATTCCAGCCTCAAGACATTTTTCACGATCACCTTGCATCGCATTAGCCGTCATGGCTAAAATCGGAATATTTTGATTCCTATTCAGGGCAACCCCATCACGAATCTGGGTACTACATTCATAGCCATCCATCACCGGCATTTGACAATCCATCAAGACCAGATTGTACGGATCGCTTTCAGGCGCTTTGCTTAGCGTGGTTATTGCCTCTGCCCCGTTATTCGCTATATCAACGATAAAACCTAGATCCTCCAAAAGACCAGAGGCCACGATTTGATTAATACGGTTGTCTTCAACGAGCAGGATTTTCGCCTTGGCTCGCGACGCTTCTACCGCAGACGCCACTTCTGAGCCAGATCCAGATCCAGAGCTTGAGCCTGAGCCTGAGTTTGAGTTTGAGTTTGAGTTTGAAGCTGTGTCAGTCCGTGTGTCTACGTCTGCGCCTGCACCCGCCAGACTTTTCAAATAATGATGAGTAACTAACGGTTCTGCTTTATCTAATGCCTCACCGCCATCAGCGAGCACCAATAGAGAATTGTATAAATCGGAAAGCGTGACAGGCTTCGGCAAATATCCACGAAACCCAAGATCAGCAAAATACTTTGCATCTCCGCGAGAATTATTCGATGTCATAATTATAAGTTTAATTGCTTTATGACGAGCATCGTTGAGAATACGCCGCCCTAGTTCTGCGCCATTTATATCAGCCATTTCCATTTCTATTATTACGATCGAGAATCGGGCGTCACTATTGCCGAGTAGTACCATAGCAGCTTCGGCATCACTAGCTTCTGTAACAGGCGCCCCCCAGCGCTGTAACTGGTCGCGCAGCGCCGTTCGGGCCGTTGCATTGTCATCCACAATAAGGATATTAGAACTCTTCAAATCGACTCGTGGTAACACCGCTTGTACGGACTCACTTTTTTCCAACTGGATAGAAAACTCGAAGCGGCTACCCTGCCCTTCTTCACTGCTTACCTGAATGTCACCATCCATTAACTCGCAAAGCTGCTTACAAATTGTCAAACCTAATCCGGTGCCGCCATATTTGCGAGTCGTAGACGCATCGACCTGCGTGAAGGAAAGAAACAACTTGTCTATCTGACTTTCTGAAATGCCGATGCCTGTATCTTCAACAATTCCAGTTAAGCGCAATTGACCACCCACCTCATTAAGAATGATCTTAACGAGTATTTCGCCGCTCTCGGTAAATTTTATGGAGTTACTCACCAAATTGGTAAGAATCTGACGAATTCGCCCCGGGTCACCTCTGACACTTGTAATGCCGACCTGCGAAACATCCAAAATAACTTGCAGTCCTTTCTGTTGTGCCGACACGGCCATCACTGAAATAAAGTCTTCGAGATGGCTTGTCAAATTGAAATCCAACAACTCCAACTCCATTTTCCCCGCTTCAATTTTAGAGAAATCCAAAATATCGTTTATTAGCGATAGGAGAGAATTTGCGCTGGACATGGCGAGATTAAGATAATGATTTTGCTGCTGATTCAGCTCGCCGCGTCGGGACAGCAAATTCAACATTCCCATCACACCATTTATTGGAGTGCGAATTTCGTGGCTCATCCCCGCTAGAAACTCAGATTTTGCGCGAGTTGCACTTTCAGCTTTTTCTTTTTCATCTTCAAGCTCCCAGGTTTTCAGCTCGAGATTCTGCGCATATTTCTCCAACTTTCGCTCGACACCTTTTGTGACCGAAATATCTTCGATACAGACGAAAAAACCAAGAACAGCACCATCGGATGATTTATCCGGGGAATATGTGCAGTTTAGCTGATGAACCTTTTCATCTGCAAAAACCATTTCCGCCTCAAAAGACGTTGCTTCGCCAGCCAGTACTTTATTAACGTGAGACTCAGCAATACTGATTAAATCGCCACTGACCCCGTCCAAAAATGGCCGATTTTTAAATGCCTCCAATTCGAGATTAAAACTACGCTCATACTGTTTGTTTACAAATTGATAACTTGGGACCGTATCGACATACGCCAATAAGACTGGTACCGTGTTAGTTATTCCGTCTCGGTGTTTTCTTGTGTCAGTAAGTTCCTTTTCACGCATCTCCCTCGATCGTGCGGATTCATTATAGCGCTGCGCAAGAATCCCTAACGCATCGGCACTGTGTACCGGCAAAGGACTAAAAGAGTTGTTTTCATTGCGCCGATCAATTGCTCTAATCATGCGGGACAAAGGATTTAGTAGTATTCGAAACTGCACAAAATAACTCGCGATAAGTAGCGTTAATATGCCTCCAATGAAGATCGCAGCCAAAAATAACCCGTCATTTTTTGACTCTTGCATAATACTACGTTCGTCATAGGCTACGAGGATAACAAACGGACGTAGGCGATTGACTTCAGGGTCGATCAGTGTCGTCGGCATTACATGGTAGCGAATGCCATCACCACTAGCTGCAACCGTTCTTTTCAAACCGTCTACTTTGAATTGCTCTAACAGTATCTTTTCGCGTTCGTTCTTTAAATCCCGTGCTGACTTATCAATTTTTGAAAAGTCGTTATCAGCAATAATTTCATCCGACTTAACGTTTATAATTCTAATATGAACAATGTTGTCGCGTACCGCGAGGCGGGCTATAGCACTCTGTATATGACCACGATCGGTGCTCGTTTCAACAGCCATCACTAACCAACCGGTGATATAACTTAGTTCGGTCTCTATTTGTCGGCTAATTGAATTTTGGGAACTGTAATTAAATGCCACACTACTAACAGCCAAAACCAAAAAACTAATCGCAATGATGGCGATATTTAATTTAATAGCGAGCGATGACTTAAACCGGTCAAGCATACCCATACCAATGATAGTCCTGAAATTAGGCGTTTAATTTTTCAGTTTGTACAACATATTAGGCAGCTTAACGCAGTCAGTTTCGAGTGAACCAACATGAACCAAAGCCTCACATACACTGCGTAAATTATCTTCCAATTGGCCATCTGGTTGCAGCAGTGCTTTTTGCTCTTCTATATCCAGGATCACTAATTCGTCCTGTAAAATTGCCTGGAAATCCTGCGGAGAGATATTTTCTCGCGCCGCCATAATCTCAATGGCCTCCTCTGGGAATTCCACATAATACTTTTGAGCCATCTTCCAGGCGTCGTGTAACTGTCGCACCAGCTCTGGATTGTTTTTAAGCGCGGATTTCGAAATAGAAACCACATCAATGACTTCTTTGGGAATCTCGTTACTCGTAAAAATACTGTGGTAATCTTTATTTTTGAGAATTTCGATAGAAACCGGTGGATAAGAAACAAAGGCGTCAATTTTACCCCCAGCTAACGCACTTTTCCCTTCAGACTGTTCGACATTGATTAAGTTAACATCATCTAAGGAAAGAGCTGACTTTTCCAAAGCCCGCTGCAACATAAAGATTCCTAACGAGGACACTTCGGCCCCTACGTTTCGGTTGAGTAATTGGCTAACATCGTCAATGTCTTTTCCGGCCACAATCACGTCGGCCCCACTAGAGTAATCGGTTACCATGACAATATTAAGTGGTTCGCTACCCAGTACTTGAGCCTGAACGGATTCAATCAATGTACTGGTAAAGCCATCGGCATATCCGTTCAAGTACGCTCGCTGCGCATCTGCCAGAGAGCCTAATTGCAGCAATTTAACATTAGCACCAACTTCGGAAAAAAACTTCTTTTTCTCAGCCAAATACAACAGTTCGTACCCTGGCCAAGGGTTGATCGCAATGGTTACCGGGCTCTTTTCCTCTGGTGAACAAGATATCAACACAAAGGCCAGTAAAGTTATTATTATTCTGCTATACATAGTTCCCCTTATAAATCTATTCGGTAACGATCTAGGTAGACAAAACGACCGGTAAAGGTCAGTTTAATCAAATCAAAGTCGATAACATAAACGGCAAACTTACGATGTTCTCGCCAGTTTTATCCCAGGCCCAGCACATCATCTACATCAACGGTATGCCATTTTCCAATACAGCTTCTCACGCCCCTAAGATTCAACTTACTGGCCTACTCTTGCAGCCGTACACAATTTCTTCCATCTGCCTTTGCCGTATACACGGCACTGTCAGCACGATTAAAAAGTTCGTCGAAGCCAGTATCTTTTTCCTGCAAAGATGTAACGCCGAAACTCGACGTTACTGTAATTCCATTGGGTTTGAGTTTTTCTATATCCGCACATAACCGCTTCATTTTCGCTACACACGATGCGGCGTCACAATGATCGATGATAAGTACAAACTCTTCCCCGCCAAAGCGAGCAACCACGTCCTCTTTCCGGCAAAATTCTTCCAACAAACGAGAAAAGCCAATTAGTACCTCGTCACCAAAATCATGACCATACTGGTCGTTAATATTTTTAAAATGGTCGATATCCAGGACAACTAAACTTAAGGGATTTTTATGGCGTTGAGCGTTGGCAATTTTTTTGGGAGCGATGTCCATTAGATAGTGGCGATTATAAAGGTCAGTTAGATGATCCCTTAAGGCCATTCTCTCCAGAGTATCACTTTGACGTTTAATGGTGACATGGGTCTTGACTCGAGCTTCTACAATAATAGGCTGAAAAGGCTTAGTAATGTAATCGATTGCGCCGAGCTCGAATCCATACACCTCATCTTCTATCGCGTTTTTACCCGTTATGAAGATGACGGGGATATTTTCGGTAGCCGAATTGGCTTTTAACTTAGCACATACCTCATAACCCGTCATTTCGGGCATTTCGATATCTAACAAAATTAGATCGATCTCCGAATCTGCAGACGCCAGCTCAAGACACCGCAAACCATCTTTTGCGACTTTAACCTGGTAGTCGCCCGCAAGTAATTGGGCGAGCGCCTGAATGTTGGCGGGTGAGTCGTCAACAATGAGTATTGTAGGTCTTTTTTCAATCAAGAGGTTCTATCTACTCTGATGAACGTGCGAGAGCAATACCCTCGGACGTTGCTAACTGTTCCAGGGTTTTTAAGGCAGCTAAATTATCAAACTGGCTAATGTGGCCCCGCAAAGATTCAAGCAGCTCTATTTTTTCGGGCTCTTGTAGAAACGGGCTTAGCTGCTTTAGTTCAGTGGGGTCAACGTAATCACTATTCCTTAAACGCTGCGCAAGCTGACTTAAAAATGTATTGAGGGAAATAGAAGGAACTTCCTCCTCAACTTCTGTTGGTTGCCCTGCATTAAATGCGTCAACTTCTCTTTGAAGCAATTGTGTAAATTCACTATAACTGCGTTTTAACACGGGATAAACAGCAGCGACATCCTCTTTATTATCTGTCGATGCCGCTAGTTCCAAGCCCTCGGCCGCCTCCTGCAATTGATGCGCGCTCAAGGTACCAGCAACCCCTTTTAGCGCATGCCCCATAGCACGCAAAGTCTGCTCATCGCCATCTAGCAAGGCTTGATCTATATTTGTCATGTAGCTCGATGTTTCGCCCGGGAACATTTCCACCAGCATCATCAGTCGATCAACACGTCCCCGCATTCGCGATAGCGCTTGTTCTTTATCCCATACGCTCTTAGAACTCAAAGAATACTCCCCCTACCACAGACCAAGTTGTTTTATTGATGGCTCTCCAAGTCTTTCAGATCAACTTGCCTTATTCGAAAATCGAAGCGACTTAAGAACATTTGACTAAAAACTTTCGATGACAATCACTTTTTCAAATATTTGTTTTCAATAAAACACCGGATATATTTTCTTCTACCTTAACCATAGCACTTTTCAACCAGGTATCTCCCTATGTTTCCTATGGGTAATACCTCAACGGCAGCTTCCTGCTGTATGGCGACTCGCGGCATTCCCCATACCACTGACGTTTTCTCGTCCTGCGCTATAGTTACCGCCCCGGCGCCGCGCATTTTACCGAGGCCACTCGCACCGTCGATTCCCATACCCGTCAATAAAACGCCAATCGCCTTCGAGCCACAAGAGGCTGCCACCGAATCAAACATCACATCGACCGATGGTTTGTGGCGATTAACAGGCGCACCGTCATTTACAAAAGCCTTCAATATTCCAGCTTCACGGCGTATCTCCATGTGAAAGCCACCATGGGCAACATAGACATGATTATCTTTGAGAACCTGTCCTGAATCACAAAACTCCTCGACCGTCAGCTTCACCAAATTATTCAAACGTTGAGCATAAGACGCCGTAAACCCAGGGGGCATATGTTGAACCACGATAATAGGTGGCATATTTTCCGGAAGTCCGCTGAGAACGGCTTTTGTTGCTTCGGTACCACCTGTTGATGCACCTATAGCAATAAGTCTAACTTTATTGTTCAGGGCTTTACTCGGTAATGGCTTGATAGGCTTGGAAAATTGTTTCTGATTTATATTTCCTTCTAATGCCGAGATATTTACCTTGCCTGCACTCTTAACCTTGCTAATAATATCCGCACTCAACATGCTGAGTTCGTTTTTTACATTCACAGTCGGCTTGGACACAAAATCTACGGCCCCTAACTCAAGTGCCTCCATCGTTGCGTCCGCACCTTTTTGAGTCAGCGTTGAGATCATAACGACAGGCAACGGCCTAAGCCGCATGATATGCCCTAAAAACGTAATACCATCCATTCTCGGCATTTCAATATCGAGGGTCATCACATCAGGAGACAGCAATTTAATCTTTTCACGCGCATCATAGGGATCGTCGGCAACACCAACCACTTCAATCCCCTCGTCGGAAGAAAGAATTTCGCGTAACACAACCCTGATCAGTTCCGAATCGTCTACAATAAGAACCTTTATTTTTTTTGCCATAAGCCTCGTCTGTCACTCTCAATATACGTTAAATTTGAACAATGCCGTCTCGACAAATCTCATTACAACTACTGAATACAATAAGATGTAAGCTATTTGGCCTAGTGCTAACGAACACAACTAATATCACTGATCTGATAATAGTCTGAAGCTTAAATCTTTACCAGCCATGCGAATGAATTCGGCTCGCTTACGAAGAAAATAGGTATCTCATTCTAATACCGGCCAATCTGCCAATAGCGAACCGATCTATAGCCAATCATTTTCACGAGCACTCAAGTGCTCGTGTCCTGGACAATCCTTTACGTAAACAGGCTGCAATACCCCGACTTGCCTGAACATGAACGATGCCAAAAATTGATTTTCTATATGCCCGCGAATAGTTATTTTCTCGCAGAATGCCGCCGGGGCTTCAATTAACCTTTCGTAAAATAGGTTAATTGAATTCGCTTATCTATACATGTTCATGGGAGGGCTATATGAATTGGCTTAATGGGTGGGACAAATGGGTGGGTTAAATAGAAGAACTATATCAGAACATACGCAGCCGAATGCACGAACAACGCAAATACTGAACGGCAACTCGCGTCACTATTTGGGTAATCACCCCCCATTTACAGGCGACAACCACTCACAACTCTGTACGCTACTAATTAACAATTGAGCCTGTCTTCCACAGCCGCGCCACCTTGAGCGTTCGTTCCTGTACCAAACTAACTTTCACTGTTGCCTGAAAGTAGCCACAATAAACCGGCATCGATGTCCGACTGTCTGAATCCAGTCACTGCCCTTAAGCCTATCATATCTGCGGGTCTCGATGAATACCACAATAACTGGCAACGCTATTAAATCGACATCTTAATAATAAAATAGCGGAACAGGTAGCTGGACAATAACTTGAATCAAGCCTCCTTTCATACAGACATCGCTGTCGCAAGCACACTAATATCGCAATAGAAAACCAAGCACAATGACAAATATTCAGTTACCCATGTCCTGAGTTTCGAACGTGAAAAATACAGGAAAAGCACCGACAGATTCGACCACCTATACCGAGACTGTTAGCCCAATTGATAAATCTACTTACGCCAAATTGATCTCACATACCTGACTTTTTATAGGAAAGTAGAATAAGCAAACCCTCAGCAAGCGAGTTTTTCCGCTAAACTTACCTGATAGGCTACATTCTAAATAACACAATGATTTTGTCTGAGTCCGCGAGAGGGTAAATCCTGTGTTTTCGTTTACTAAACTCAACCATAAGTTGATAGCGGTGTTTTTGACCGTGGCGTTAATTCCATTAACCCTGTTCGCCATAGTCAGTATTACGACGGCCACCGATGCCCTGAAAGCTCAAGCTTTTAATCAATTAAATTCAATACGCGCTATAAAGAACGTCCAAATTAGTGACTATATACGGTCAATGGAAACTTCTTTATCCATCCTTCGTTATGACCCCTTTATAGCCCAAGCGTTACGAGAATTCTCGGCTGCGTATACCGAAGCAGACGAAAGTATTAGCGATGGTGAGTGGAATCGTCTGGCAGACAAATACGGCAAGAGAATCGCAGAAATCACTAAAGCTCAGGAATGGTATGATTTTTTTATCGTTCACACTAACGGAACTATTATCTATTCTAACGCGCGAGAATCTGACCTCGGAGTTACAATTCCAGATTCAAATTTGCGTGACTCAAGTATCGGACAGGCGTTTGACAATGTCAGAGGTCTGAAGACAAAAGATATCGCGCTCTCAGACTTTGCTCCCTATAAGCCGTCCAACGACGAACCCGCGGCCTTTATGATGACGGGAATTACCGGCAAAGAAAGCGGGATATTGGAAGGCTACATCGCTTTCCAAGTACCCTTGGACAAAATAAACGAAATAATGCAACAACGAGAAGGAATGGGGAAAACCGGGGAATCATATTTGGTAGGCCCCGACAAACTTATGCGTTCGGACTCCTATTTGGACCCGAACGGCCATTCAGTTCAAGCGTCTTTTGCAGGTACAGTAGACCAGAACGGCGTTGACAGCGACGCCTCAAATGCAGCACTGGGTGGTCAAAGTGGATCTGATATCATTATCGACTACAACGGTAATCCGGTGTTGTCCAGTTATAGTCCCTTAACTTTCGGCGAAACACAGTGGGCACTATTAGTGGAGATCGACGAGGCCGAAGCATTCGCCCGGGCTGATGAGCTATTTAATATCGCGGTGATTCTGGTGATTTTTTCAGCAATTATGATAATTGTCATCGGCTATTTTGTGGCACGCGGTATTAGCAGGGCAATTACAAATGTGGCAAGCCTTGCTTCCTATATTGCTAACGGAGATCTTACCGTCGATGTAAACATAACCGAGACAGACGAAGTCGGTATTTTACAGACCGCGATGCAAAGTATGGTAAAAAAACTGCACACAATGGTCGTTCATATTTCTAGCTCTGCAGCCCAACAAGCAGCGGCTTCTCACGAACTCGCAGTCATCACTGAAGAAACGCAAAAAAACGTTCTGGAGCAGCATCGAGCCACCGATCAGGTGGCTTCGGCAATAACCGAAATGAGTGCTACTGTTGAGGAGGTATCCCGAAATACAAACGATGCAGCTCAAGCTGCCAACCATGCTAGTACACAAGTAGAAAACAGCACCACTGTCGTCGATGAAACGGTTCAAGGGATTCAAGACCTTGCCAATGAACTAAACAACACGATGGGGTTGATTCAAGAGCTAGAGCAGGGAACAGCAAATATCGGTAGTATTTTAGATGTTATCAAGGGCATCGCAGACCAAACCAACCTTCTCGCACTAAACGCGGCAATTGAGGCGGCAAGGGCTGGCGAACAGGGACGAGGCTTTGCTGTCGTCGCGGACGAGGTTCGATCACTGGCCCAAAACACCCAGAACTCCGCGGGTGAGATAGAGAGCATGATAGGAATACTACAATCGGGTGCAAGCTCTTCTGTCAGCGCGATGAAAAACGGCGCTGGACAAGCGGAAGCCATCGTTAAACAGGCCGAACGTCTCACAGCTACGCTATTGCAAGCGCGAGAATCCGTCGACAAGATAACCGAAATGAGCGTACAAATCGCAAGCGCAGCCGAACAACAAGGTGCTGTTTCTAACGAAATCGGCAGAAATGCCAATGAAATAAGTCAGAAATCAGAAGAAACCAGCGAGGGAGCAAAACAAATTTCTTCTGCCAGTGACGAACTTGCTAAGCTTGCCACCGACTTAAGTTCTCTTGTTAGTCAGTTTAGAGTATAACTACTGGTGATGGATTCGGAATGGTATATAACGCGAAAGGACCGCATGCAAAGGTTGAAGATCTATTTCGAGATCGAAGAATTTTTTTCAAGACCTAGACGACCCAGACCATAGTTGATCAAACACCTTTTTTCTTTGTCACCTTCACCGGCTAACGCTTTGAGGTGGTCGATAAAATCGTCGAGTTCAAATTCTACAAGCTGTGCTAACTCCAATGCCTCGAAATGTAACAACCACTCATCATTCGCTCCTCGTGCAATCTCGTCTAGTAGAGACTGTACTGAACTATAGAATCGGCCGTCCAAAGCATCAGATGCCGCTACCGCCTCTCGGAAGTGTCGAATTTGCTGATACGAATGAAACAACCCTTCTGTCACCTCATCGTACTGACATCGACTCTCTGTTGACTGTGGCTCCGGCTGGAATATCTGGAAACGTTCTTTATCTGCAGAACCGCCATACAAAGAAACAACCTCCTCTCCAACGGCCATGTCGTAATCCCCCCACTCAGGTTGGAATAGCAGATTTCCGACACGATCGGTGACTGTACATTCCTGCAGGCTGAAAACGAGGTTTTTGTGATGGCGTCGAAGAATAGAACTCAGTACCCCGCATACATTAATCCCAGACAAAAACTCCAGTTTTAAGGGCATACCAATCTCTACCTGATAGAGCTTCAACTCATCGATTGTATAATTTGACAAACACCTATCCAGCGTTTTTAGACCACCCACCGGACATCCGTAACCACTAGCGTGGTAATTAATTCCATGTCCAGGCAGCTCGCACCCTTGATAGGACAATTGGCTCGGGCCGGTCGTATTAAGATATACCGTATTGTTCATTGCGTCTTTAACAACTCGACTAAATCGACCGGATATTTCGAGCCCGGAACTCAATTTGGCCGTATTAACCGTCTCTGAGGATATGGCTTTTTCAAGTGACGCTGTGCCACCAGTGTTTGCACACATTTGGCGCGCAAAATCTTCTAACACCTGCGTAAGGTGACGACAGGATTTCGTAACAAATAGTTGAGGTTGCTCCGCGGTAATATCATAGGACGTCAATATAGAATCGACCGTTAATGGCCACTTCTTTACTCGACCATCATCGAGGCAATTAACACTTTCACCGAGCGATGATAATAATCCGGCTCCAAATATTTGATAGTCATCGACCTCACCCACTAGCCCGTATTCGACAGTCCACCAGTGAAAACGAGCCAGTAAAGCCGCTTCTGATGTCGAGTCATTAGCGGCTATCGCCGCGGCCAACGCCTGCTCTGCCGAGTCGATATCCGCAGCTGTCGAACCGACGGCTTCCTTTACAATCGATAAGCGCCGAATCGCTTCATAAACATTCAAATCGTCAATGGTTGAAACTGCCTGCATTCCTAATTCCCCAATACGTTGCAGGAACTCAGAATAATCAATATCAACAATGAAAGGGGCGTGTCCAGCGGACTCGTGGATAATATCCGGGGCAGGTGTATAAAGCATGTGTTCTACCGATCGAATATCGACGGCAATGACCAGGACCTTGTGAGCCTGAAATTCCATGAAAATAGCTGGCGGCAAAAAACCATCAACAACCACCGCCCTCCAACCGAGTACATTCAGGCAATCATTCATTTCTTCTATGCGAGGTACAGATTCGAAATTTATCCCGGCTTTCGCCAATCCTTCCAGGTACACGGGATGAGCGCTAAAGCTGAGGTTATCCTTTAACTGATGCAGTAAAAACCGCCAAACAGCTTGGTCTCGCGGCGTGTAAAGACTGTAATCCTGAACCGCAACAAAGGGTCGTAGGTGAACGGGTAGACTATTTATTGTATCTTGCTGAGTATTCACCGCTAGTCTATTTCACTCCTGTAGGCCGATGTTAACTTCGCTATAGTAAGCCGATAACAATGAATTTACTTTTCTATTATCCGTGATTAGAACAAAATTTAGAAAAAATTTTCCGCTCTTTCCGTTAACAGGTATAAAAATACCAAATCATATAACTCACAAAACTACCATCTACGCAGACAAACTAGCCTTTCATCAATTTTGCTACCATAAAGGACAGTTCCAACACTTGTTGGGCATTTAACCTTGGGTCACATTGGCTCTTATAACAACTGGCGAGATCGTCTTCCGACACGTGGTAAGCACCACCAACACATTCGGTTACGTGCGCTCCCGTCATTTCTAAGTGTAGTCCACCCGGATGTTGTCCATATGTGGGTAATACTTGAAAAAACTGCTCGATTTCTTTTGAGATACTATTGAACGAACGTGTTTTATAACCATTCGCAGCTTTTATTGTATTGCCATGCATGGGGTCGCACGACCACACGACTTTTAGCCCTTCCTCCGATATTCGTTTCGCGAGTGCAGGTAAATATTCCGCCGTATTGTCGGCGCCCATTCTATTAATCAAGGTGAGACGCCCGGCATCGTTTTCCGGATTCAATGCCGCTATTAAGCGCACTAATTCATCAGCGCTAATAGCATTGCTAATTTTAACACCCACCGGGTTTTCAACACCGCGTAAAAACTCAACGTGGGCACCATCTAATTGGCGCGTTCGTTCGCCAATCCACAACATATGCGCGGAACAGTCATACCACTTGCCACTAAAGCTATCCTCTCGCGTTAACGCCTCTTCGTAGTTAAGTAATAAGGCCTCATGGGAGGTATAAAATGCTGTTTCACGCAGAACCGGTGTTGTTTCAACGTTCACCCCACAAACTTCCATAAATGCCAACGCATCGCAAATATGGTCGGACATTTCCTGATATTGCTTACAGGCGTCATTCCCGGTAACAAAATCCAGATTCCATGCATTAACCTGATGTAAGTCGGCAAGCCCTCCTTGGGCGAACGCGCGAAGTAGATTCAACGTGGCTGTCGACTGATGATAAGCTTGCATCATTCTTTGCGGGTCGGCCTTTCGACTATCGGCATCAAATGTTACACCATTGATAATGTCACCACGAAAAGAGGGTAAATCAACATCATTTTGACTTTCTGACGCCGCCGAGCGAGGTTTTGCGAACTGCCCTGCAATTCGTCCAACCTTAATAACGGGTTTTCTGCCGCCGTAGGTTAGTACCACAGCCATCTGCATTAACACTTTAAATAAATCGCGAATGCCGTTGGTAGTAAAGTCCGCAAACGTTTCAGCGCAATCGCCGCCCTGCAATAGAAATGCCTTTCCTTCCGCGGCGGCGGCTAGTTGCCGACGCAATTGTTTTGCCTCTTCGGCAAATACCAACGGCGGCATCAAGGCTAATTGTCTTTCGGTATCAGACAATGCGGTTTGGTCTGAGTATTCAGGCTGTTGCAATGCCGTAAACCGGCGCCAATTATCTTTATTCCAGGAACTCATCGATCTTTTTCTCTCTTCGTGGACTTACAGAAATTTTAGGTCGCGTAGTTTATATCAAGCCCCGTTATATCGGGGATATTTTTTAGCTGTTTTACGCTTGTAGTGTTCTGTCGCAAAGATGGGGGGAGAACTGACTGAAATGAGATACCGGTCTTCCAGAACTTTCAGTTTGGACAATCGGCCTGCGATTCCGGTGCCGCAATAATAAAAGGTGCCAGGGATGAACAGTGGTTCGATACCGATAAGATCATGGGGTATGGGCTGAGGTCACAGTTAAACCGCTTGGCATTGTACACCTGAGGAATCAAACAGATGTCAGCGAGTGTTGGTCTATCTCCAATGCAAAATTGGCCGTTGCTACCGTATTGCAACAGAGATCGTTCGAACGCACCGAAGCCTTGCTCGACCCAATGCTGGTACCACTGCAACTTCTGAGATTCCTCTACATTGAGTTCGGACTGCAAGTACTTTAGCACCCGAAGATTATTCAGCGGGTGAACTTCAATCGCAATTTGATAAGCTAAAGCGCGAACTTGCGCCTTAACGAGTGGGTCAGACGGCAACAGTGAAACTGACGGAAAGGTCTCGTCCAACCACTCCATTATTGCCAAAGATTGAGAGATAACCTGCCCATCATACTCCAAAGCCGGAACGAGACCTTGAGGATTGATATCACGAAACGCTTCACTCTGCTGCTCCGCGTGGAGTAAATTGACTGGGATAGACTCCCAATCAAGCTTCTTTAACTCCAGAGCAATACGTACCCGGTATGCGGCGGACGAGCGAAAATAACCGTACAGTTTCATCATTTAAACTATCTCTGTGGTGGCGGTGCTCGTTCTACAGTTTGGAAAGGTCTGAACACTTTACGCAAGAAACTCGAGTACACAAGTGCCGATACACTTATGGTTTGTACTGCACCACTTGCTGATTTATTTGGCCAAATATCGTTTCTCCATTGCGGTCGAGCATTTCGATTTTCACCTGATCTCCAAACTGCATAAACGGCGTGCGTGGTTTACCCTCGGCGATAGTCTCCAGCATACGCACTTCCGCTAAACAACAGGATCCTTTCTCCCGGTCAACATTAGATACCGTACCTGATCCGATAATAGTACCCGAGCATAAAGGACGTGTTTTTGCCGCATGAGCGATCAGTTCTGGAAAACTGAATGTCATATCGACACCGGCATTCGGGGCTCCAATCAACGTCTCGTTCAACAGGGCTCGGAGCGGCAAATGCACTTTCCCGTCGGCCCAGGTGTCGCCAAGCTGATCAGGTGTAATAGCAATGGGGGAAAAGGCACTTGACGGTTTTGCCTGGTAAAAGCCAAACCCTTTAGCCAGTTCGCCCGGTATCAGATTACGCAACGAGACATCGTTTACCAACATGATCAACTTAATATGCGCAACAGCATCAGCGGTGGTAACACCCATAGGAACGTCATCGACGATGACTGCGACTTCGGCTTCGAAATCAATTCCCCAGGCCTCATCGGCGATGTCTATCGATTGATAGGGCCCAAGAAAGGAATCTGATCCACCTTGATACATCAGCGGTTCAGTCCAAAACGTTTCGGGCATTTCGCTGTTGCGAGCCCTTCTGACTAACTCTACATGGTTAACGTAAGCACTACCGTCCGCCCAATGGTACGAACGTGGTAATGGTGAAGCGCACTCTCGTGCATTAAAAGGCTTTCCCTGTATCTTTCCCGAGTCTAGATCAGCGTAGACCTGACGTAATTTATCTTCACAGCTTTCCCAATGATCAAGGGCGGCCTGAAGAGTCAAGGCAATTGAAGGTACTTCAACGTATTGATCCATCGCTTCGTTAACAACGACCAAAAGACCATCTCGACTTTGTTGCAATGATGCTAATTTCATTTGATTTTCACCGTACACTCTTAAAGTACATTAATTATCATTCGCTTGAAAACTTCCATCGTGCAACCAAGCGGCGTGCTGCGGAGCACGTTTGGTCCGATCCCATTCATCGATCATGGCTGGAGCGACCTCATGTAACTTCTCCAGCATGCCCGGTTGTGCGGTGTTAACGGCTAATTCCAAACGATGGCCGTTGGGGTCAAAGAAGTAAATGGACTTAAATAGGGTGTGTTCGACCGGACCGATAACCTCTATCCCCTCTGACTCTATTTTGGCCTTAGCCTCCAACAACTCCTCCAAACTGTTCAGCTCGAAGGCAATATGCTGAACCCAATCCGGCGTATTTGGGTCTTTTCCCATCGGCGCTGAGTTCGGAATTTCGAAAAATGCCAGAACGTTACCGCACCCTGCATCCAAAAACACATGCATATAGGGATCCGGCGCTTTCGTTGACGGAACTTCGTTTTCGGCTATCGCCAACTGAAAATCCATATCCATAACACGCTGATAAAATGCCACCGTTTCCTTGGCATCCACACACCGGTAAGCGACGTGATGTATACGCTGAATGTTCATTAACTCGCCCTCTTGTCTAACACGCCTCTTTCTATTTGATCGCGTTCAATAGATTCAAACAAGGCCTTGAAATTACCTTCGCCGAAGCCGTCATCCTGTTTACGCTGGATGAATTCGAAAAACACAGGGCCAACTAACGCCGCTGAAAATATCTGCAATAACAACCGAGGCTCTTCCCCATCTGTTGTCCCATCGAGCAATATACCTCTCGACTTTAGTTCATCAACCGGCTCACCGTGCCCAGGCAAGCGTTCGTCCAGCATTTCGTAATAACTGTTTGGCGGCGCTGTCATAAATTCAACCCCCAGCGATTTCAGGTGATCCCAAGCCACGAGCAAATCATCGCAGGAGAAAGCGATATGCTGAATACCCTCGCCGTTATACGCAATCAGAAACTCTTCTATCTGGCCACCTGAAGATGCTTCTTCATTAAGAGGGATTCGGATACGACCGTCAGGGGCCGTTAAAGCTTTTGACACTAAGCCTGTGTATTCACCTTTAATATCAAAGTAACGTATTTCACGAAAGTTAAAAATCCCTTCATAAAATCGCTCCCAGTAATCCATCCGACCACGATAAACATTATGAGTGAGATGATCGATAACCTTAAATCCGCACCCTTCGGGACGACGATCGACTCCCTCCAAAAACTCGAAATCAATATCGTAGATTGAAGACCCGTCTTCGTAACGGTCAATTAAATAAAGCGGCGTACCACCAATGCCTCTGATCGCCGGTAGTCGTAATTCCATCGGGCCGGTCGGGATTTCGATAGGTTGCGCGCCCAACTCCAGTGCTCTCTGATAAGCAAATTGCGCATCTTTTACTCGAAATGCCATTCCACAGGCTGACGGACCGTGTTCTTCCGCGTAGTAAAAAGCTTTACTCTTAGGCTGATAATTTATTATGAAATTAATATCACCCTGACGATATAACGATACGTCTTTGGACCGATGTTTGGCCACTAAAGAAAACCCCAACGTTTCAAAGATAGGTTCCAAAATTCCAGGTTCAGGAGCAGAAAACTCCACAAATTCAAACCCATCCAGCCCCATCGGGTTCTCAAAAATATCGGCCATTAGCTTGTCCTCGGTTATACTGTTGGAGTGTGGTAGATTAGTGCCGCAACACCATTAGTTGCATATGCAACCATTATTAGTTGTAACCGCAACTAATGTCAAGTCTACTTAAGAGTGATTGCTTTGAAATGAAGAATGAAAAACATACGGTGCTGACACTCGAACGGTTTTTGCCATACCGTCTATCCATACTCTCAAATAAAGTCAGTGCTATTGTGGCCGAGTCTTATCACGATAAATTTGCCCTATCCGTTACCGACTGGAGAATTATGGCGGTTCTAGGGGAATATCCGGGATTATCTGCTGACGAAGTATCGGAAAAAACGCAAATTGAGAAGTCCATGTTAAGTCGGGCAATTAGTAAATTATTGCAACGAAAATTAATCATGCGCGAATTTGACAGTAGTGATCGACGTCGCTCAATATTAACGCTAACCGACACGGGCTTATCGGTCTATGATGATATAGTTCCGATTTCTTATGAATATGAACAGCAATTATTAAAGTGTCTGAACAAACAAGAACAGGACCAATTGAGTGAGCTGATCGACCGCCTTTATATCCATGCCGATACAATTCTGCTGTAATCGCAGAGCGTGCCTAATTGCCGCAGGTTTCGGTTTCCTGCACGATTTTCATTTATTTCTTACTAAAAGTGGCTATATAAAGAATCAAAAGATAATAAAGAAGGCTACAAATCATTCCATCAATGTACGCGGTTACGACAGCCCGTAAGCCCGTAAGCCCGTAAGCCCGTAAGCCCGTAAGCCCGTAAGCCCGTAAGCCCGTAAGCTAGCAGACTTCTTCGAAATCACTTCAATTCTATTTATTGTCTTCTATTTCACTAAAGTCGGCGGGACGTTTTTCAGCAAAGGCCTGCAGGGCTTCTATATTTGACGGACCACCAGACAATCGGGCCAGACCTTCCGTTTCGCGAATGTTGGCCGCATGCAACTGTTCTTTATGCGGTGCCATTATCAAGGATTTTGTTTCAATTAACGAAGCCAACGGCATCGAAGCCAATTGTTCTGCTCTTTCCATCACATTAGCCATGAAACTCTCGTCGGGAAAGACCTCCAACGCAAGATTAGCATCCTTACACTGCGTCGCATCCATCCATTGGGCACTGAGTAAAAACCAACTCGCGGCTTGATGCCCCATCAATCGGGAAAAAGTGTATGTGCTAGCGCCCTCCGCGGTAATGCCAAGGGAGGAAAAAGGACATCGAAGACGGGCGCTTGCAGCCATATAGGTTATATCGGCCAATCCGCATAGCGTCGCGCCAATACCGACCCCTAAACCGTTTACAGCAACGATAATAGGTTTAGGAAAGTCTACTAGCAGATCAACAAGTTGCGTTACCCCTACCGATGGCGATTGAGTCCATTTGTCCTGACCATTTGTGTCCATTTTTTCGCGTAGATCGGCGCCCGCAGAAAATGCCCGTCCACTGCCAGTAATAACGATGACTTTTGCAGAATTGTCACTTTTAGCCTCTTCGACAGCGTGGCAAAGTTCGCCCCATAATTCCCGATTAAAGGCGTTTAACGCATCTGGACGGTTTAGCGTTAATGTACGCACACCCTTCGACGTTTCTATTAAAACCATACTACTCCCGTGATCACGGCCTGAAAAAGTGCGTATAAAGAGGGTTAGGCGATAAAATCTAATTTACGACTTGAAATGGATAACACTACGAATACTCTTACCTTCGTGCATCAGATCGAAAGCACTATTGATCTCATTGAGAGGCATAGTGTGAGTGATGAAATCAGATAATTTAAATTCACCGGCCATATAGCGTTCGACGATTTGGGGTAGCTCCGACCGACCCTTGACACCGCCGAAGGCAGTACCTCGCCAAACTCTACCGGTTACTAACTGAAAAGGCCTTGTACTGATTTCCTGACCAGCCCCAGCGACACCGATAATAATCGATTCGCCCCAGCCTTTATGGCAACATTCAAGTGCAGAGCGCATCACATTAACATTACCTATACATTCAAAAGAATAGTCCACACCGCCATCAGTTAATTTTACAATAACATCCTGAATAGGCTCATCGTAATCATTTGGGTTTATGCACTCGGTAGCACCTAACTGTTTGGCTAATTCGAATTTACTATCATTAATATCAATTGCAATTATACGACTTGCTTTGGCCATCGCGGCACCAATTATCGCCGATAATCCTATTCCTCCAATACCGAAAATAGCTACCGTCGCGCCCTCCTCGACTTTGGCCGTGTTCATCACGGCACCCATACCTGTGGTGACACCGCATCCCAGCAAACAAACTTCTTCTAACGGTGCTTCTTTGTTGACTTTTGCCAGGGAGATTTCCGGCAAAACGGTGTATTCCGAAAAAGTTGAACATCCCATATAGTGATAGATCGGCTTTCCATCTATAGAAAAACGCGAAGTGCCGTCAGGCATCAATCCTTTTCCTTGTGTTTCGCGGATTTTTTGGCACAGATTCGTTTTCCCAGATTGACAGAATTTGCATTCACCGCATTCCGGTGTATATAAAGGAATAACATGATCCCCAATCTGAACGCTGGAAACCCCCTCTCCAACTGCTTCAACGATGCCCCCTCCTTCATGTCCCATAATGCACGGGAACACACCTTCCGGATCATCTCCCGATAGAGTAAAAGCGTCAGTATGGCAGACTCCACTGGCTACAATGCGAACAAGGACTTCCCCTGCCTGGGGGGGCATAACATCGATATCTTCAATGACCAAAGGTTGACCTGGTCCCCATGCTACGGCGGCTTTACACTTAATCATCTTAATCCTCATCGTTTAAAATAGTCGATTTTGCGGGAGTATTCACGCCGAATGGGTCGACGGAATCGTCAAATTTCATGAATTTGTAGTTTTTCAATGATACCAGAATCTAAACGTGGCAAAAGTGGTTTTATATCAACCGGGACAATCTACACCCTTGTGGCTTAAGTCTCTACGCTACTTGTTCGTATGAGATTTTTACCTGCTCGTTTCGCGGTGTACATCGCACTGTCAGCGTCTCGCAAAAAGTCATCAGCGTCTTTCGAATTCTCAGAAAAGTAAGAAATCCCGATACTCACTCCTACATCTATACAATGGCCTTCCACTTCAAAGGACCGAGACAGCTGTTCAACGATTTTTTTTGCAATATTTTCCACGTCAGCGACTTTCGGATCATCCTCGATTAACACAATAAATTCGTCCCCCCCAAGGCGAGCGATTAGATCTGTTTTCCTGCAGAGTTTTCGCAGCCGAGTAGCTACTTGACAGAGCAACTCGTCACCCATTTGATGACCAAAAGTATCATTTACCGTTTTAAATCCATCTAAATCCATATACAACAACGCCAGTCCGCTTTTAGTGTTTGAGGACTGAGTAACGGCGCGGGAAAGCTCTACATTAAAAAACAAACGATTTGACAAGCCCGTAAGATGGTCCGTATTGGCAGCTTTGTACAAATCAATTTCGTTATTTCTTCTTTTGGTTGAATCTCTAGCAATCCCTTCAACGCCAATGAATTCACGTTTCTCGTCAAACCTCATGTAGGCGTTGGTAGAAACCCACACAGCGTTTCCATTTTTGTGAATCAACGTCGCTTCAACATTGATGGGCTTCCCATTTGCCGACCTGAGTTTTTCAATCGTCCGAGATCTAACGTCACTATCGGCATACAAATCCGCAAGTTTTGTTCCAATTAGTTCGACCGGTTCATAGCCCATTGTCATTTTGCAAGCGGGAGATATCATCGTGATGACACCCTCTGCATCGGTCCGATAAAATACATCGGGCATATTGTCGAGTATTTGGTGAAACTCTTTTTCCAGCGCAGCATATCGTTTCTCAATGACATGACTATCGATGTTTGTTTTTATTATCCCAATAGATTGTGCTTGAGCATTTGATCCTGCTATCCGCACAAACTTAATTAGCCCGGAGAAATGTGATTCACCATCCCTATGTAAACAGATCGCCTCATGGCCAGAGGAAAAAGGCTGATCGTTAATACTGCTGAGATAAAAGACCTCGAGGGATTCCCGATCTTCTTTCCTAACAAAATCTAGAATCGATCGACCGATCAAGTCAGAACGTAAATAGCCCGTCATTTCCGCTAGCTTCGAATTAATATAGGTCACAATAAAGCCATCAAGCACGACTAAACCATCACTTAATTCATCGCTAAATGTGGAAAAAAGAGCCGCTGTCTTTGAAATGTCGGGCATAATAAGTCGAATTCTTAAATTGTTAGAACGAAACCAGGCGATATAAACAGCTCGTATTTTTCGAAATTTGACTAAGTGGAGGTATTGTACTGCCGAGATAAATCATCCACTATGTCGAATATTTTGTCGAAATTCGCTTCAGTTTCTAGCGCCATGCCAACAAAAAAACATAATAATTTCAGTGCATTATAATGCAGCCGAAAAAAAATCACTCGAAGCAATGGGCACTCAAAAAACTTGTACCACTATTAGCCACCGACGCATCTTTCTTATGTCTGTCACTAATCTTAGCAAAAATGCAGATTTTAGCTTGTCATTCGCATCCCAGGTGTTATAGTTGTATATAACACCGGAACACAAAGATATACGAAACCACCCATTTAAAAAGGTGATAGTTCATGATCAAAATTAAGCACTTCCTGCCATCAACTGTATTTAGCTTATCACTCGCTGTAATAAGTAACTCCGCAGCGGCAGAAATCGTTAGCAAAACGGTTGATCTAGACGACGTTCAGCGAATTCGCTTAGAAGGTAGCCACAAACTCGTTTTAAGTCAGGGAGACGAAGAATACGTTAAGGTTACAGCAAGCCGGAAGCTGCTGCCCAAAATTGCCGCTGAAGTTCGAGGCAATACACTCATCCTGAAAACAAAAGGATCCCATTGGGGCCTTTTCGACTTTGATTCCCACGCCCGTTTCGATGTGCAATTAAAGTCAGTTCGATCCGTTTTTTTGGAGGGATCAGGTGACTCTTTTATCGGAAATCTAGACGTCGAAGATCTAGTCATTAAACGCAGTGGCTCCGGAACTCTTGAAATTGAAGATGTTCAAGCAGAAGAAGTGAAGCTCAATATTTCTGGTTCAGGAGATGTCGAAACCGGCTCAATAAAAGCCGAAGATCTTAAATTGACCGTATCTGGATCAGCCGACACTAGCTTTAAAATATTAACGATCGAGGATGATATAGATATTGGTATCTCCGGGTCCGGCAGCGTGAAAATAGATGAGCTTTATGCAGATCGCCTGGAAGTGGACATAGCCGGTTCAGGTGATACTGAGGTAACAGACGATGGCAGTATCAATTATTTGGAAATAGATGTGGCAGGCTCCGGCCAATTTACTGCACCAGACATGGTCAGTAAAGAAGCAAACATCGAAATCGCAGGGTCCGGCGACGTCGTAGTGAACGTCAGCGAAGAACTTAGTATTGATGTAATGGGCAGTGCCGACGTAAGTTACTACGGCGATCCAAAGGTTGACTCTGATATAGCGGGCTCCGGCGATGTTCGTCAGCTCTCCTCTCACTAACGCAGGTATCATTATGCAAGAGCATTGGAAAGATGATCAACCGATATACCGCCAACTTCAAGACAAAGTTGTCGATTTAATATTGGAGGGCGTCTTCAACGAAGGAGAAGCAGTACCGTCTGTTCGACAAATTGCTGTCGAATATAGGATTAACCACCTGACGGTATCGAAAGCTTATCAACAATTAGTAGATGATGGCCTGCTGGTCAAAAAAAGAGGAATCGGCATGTTTGTTATAGAAGGAGCGAGAGGTCAATTACTAGCAAATGAGCGAGAAAAGTTTTTGCGGGTCGAGCTTCCTCAGGTATTGAAGCGAGTAAAGCAGCTAGGGATTAGTAACGAACAAATAATAAAGATCATGACAGAAAGCGCACAGGAAGAAGTCTGATGAATACACCTACAACCGCGCGTAACGAAGCACTCATTACAATTAATAATCTTTGTAAATCCTACGGCGATAAACGCGTATTGGACGGCATCGATTTACAAATCAAAAAAGGACGTATTGTTGGACTCATCGGTCCCAATGGTGCCGGTAAAACGACTGCCTTAAAATGCTTACTCGGTTTATCTACCTTTGACGGCGAAATCGATGTAATGGGTTTGAACCCGTTGAAGCAACGCACAAAATTACTGGAACAAGTTTGTTTTATTGCCGACACTGCAATTTTACCTGCGTGGCTAAAAGTATCCCAGGCGCTGGAATATCTTCAGGGCATACATCCACAATTTGATCTCGCGAAGGCCAATAGGTTCTTATCTAACACATCAATTAATTCAAATCAGAAAATATCGCAACTATCAAAGGGCATGATAACTCAGTTGCACCTGGCCTTAGTGATGGCAATAGACGCAAAAGTGTTAGTCCTGGATGAACCAACACTAGGCTTAGACATTCTCTACCGCAAACAATTCTATTCTACTTTGCTAAACGATTACTTTGATGAAGATAGAACGATAATTATCACAACACACCAAGTAGAAGAAATTGAAGGTCTGCTCACTGATTTGCTGTTTATTCGCGACGGGAAAATAATCCTAAATCGAGAGATGGAAGATTTAGAAAGCCATTTTATCGAAGTCGAAGTTAGAGCGGACAAAGTCGAGACTGCAAGGAGCCTAAACCCCATAGGAGAACGATCAGTATTAGGTGGGTCTGCGTTTATTTTTGAGGATACAGACGAACACAGTACTATCCTGGAAACCTTAGAAGAGCTAGGCAATTTAAGTACGCCCAGCATAGCTGATATTTTTGTCGCCAAGATGCAAAACCAATAGGGAACGACGAAATGAATAATTACTTATCAACATTTTATCTATCATTACTAAAAAGAGAATTTTGGGAGCATCGTAATTCTTTTGTATTGCTTCCTGTTGGCTTGGCCGGATTACTGGTTCTAGTAATGGTTGTTGCATTGATATTTAGAGACAATATCAATATGAAAATTTCGATGGATGCGAACACTTCCGAGACCGTGACTGCAGTAGCTGATCCGGACCAACGTCATTTTTCTATCAACTTTACTGAAGGTGAGGCGACAATTGTGGCCGAGGGAGATGCCGATTTTGCGAGCCAATTTAACAACCATCAAAAGACTCTCAACTCGGGACTCTATGGAATACATGGTCTCTTTTTAATGACGGCTTGGTGGGTTGTTGTTTTCTACTTACTCGGTTCTTTGTACACTGACCGACGAGATCGCAGCATTTTGTTCTGGAAATCAATGCCAATATCCGAAACACAAACGGTATTCACAAAACTAATTGTAGGTCTATTGGCAGTTCCTCTCATAATGACGCTAGCTTCGTGGGTTGTGCAAGTATTTTACGTCATCGCTGCTATGTTTTTTGCGTCTTACCTCGGACACGATCCCTGGGAAACCATTTGGCCAAACATTAATATTGCTGGTTCTTTTTTCAAACAAATTGGTTTAGTCATGATAGTCAGCTTATGGTTGTTACCTTTATGTTCATGGTTTATGGCCGCTTCAGCATTTGCCAAACGCTCGCCGTTTCTTGTAGCAACATTACCTATCGTCGGTATTATTGCAATCGAGGGTATCATTTTCGGAGGAACCTACTTTGCGGAATTTGTTGCCGAGCATTTCTTCCTTGAGACCCGCGTATCGAACTTGATAGAGGGTAGTGCCGACATTGGCACCTGGCTAAATATCGGTAGCAACCTTACTGGGATTGCACTGGCCGCCGTGTTACTGACTGCAGCTGTCTGGTTACGTAATCATCGATTTGAACTGTAAGCCAATTGATACCAAGAGGCCTGAGCGCGGAAAACCCAAGCTCTTTAATCCACATGTTCTCTCGACATCGGGTAGCCTCTAATTTTCTGATGAAACTCTTGATTTCGCTCCGTATTTGAGGCGTTCCCTCTATCCATATTACGCAGCCTAGTCCTGACAACAGCCCCGATACTGTATCCATTGATAACCGTGACCGGGCGCTAGATCCGATAATGCTAAACATCGAATAACTCAAACTGTTTAGTGTTAACTACGTTCAATCGAAGTTTTACGGAGACAAAATCGATAAGTGACAATTCGATCAGCACGATCAAGCTCAGTTTTGATCGCAGCACCAATACCAGTGCGCCGCTCGAAAATTTCCAACAACAACTAGTCCCGGTATAGAGAGCTACTTCATGAGATCAAAGTTCGAGCCGCTGCTATCATTGATAATCAATCACTCAAATTTGAGTTAATACAGCTAGCCGCCGAAGTTGCTGCGGCCCGTAGTGGTATTGAAGTAATATTCAAAATTCTTGATAATGGTCAGGCCGATACTTTCGCTACAATCGTAAACTTATTCTTAAAGATGCACGTGCTCGACAACACTGTCACGGTGCAGATGAAAGCTGTCTACGACAATGACAGTGGTTTCCCGATAGAAGAGAATCGCTAGAGAGGTATTTCGAACAGGATAATCGGTAAGCCACTCTATCAAAAGGGGAGTTATAGACCTGTCTGTTGCTCGAAGGAATTGCACGATGGACAACGCTTACTAACAAACCAGATGTCTCAATCGACGACAGGACAAAAGGTGAAACCATTTACCAAAACAAACGTATTGCAATCAATTTAAGCTAGGACATCCTATGCAGCGATTTAGTACTTTTAAGTGTCTCGCCCTCTTAAGCGGTATCTTTGTCATTATCGCACTGTCTGCTTGCGACAACTATCAGGACCCAAATGCCTCTCCACAGTCGCCGCAAGTGAGACAAGCGACCAGTTACCCTAATTATGGAGGATACGGAGGTAGGCAATTTACGCCCGCTGAGTTAATCACTGTAGACAACGTTAACAAACTTAAACCCTTATGGTCCTATCACACCGGTGAAATTTCAACCGGTAAAGAGGACGTACGTTCGACCACGGCCTTTGAGGTAACACCAATACTCGCTGAAGGTATCCTCTATTTTTGCACGCCTTACAATCGAGTCGTTGCTTTGGACCCGGCAACTGGAGCAGAATTCTGGTCCTATGACCCTAAAATCAATCTGGAAGGAAATTATTCCAATCAATTAGTGTGCAGGGGTGTCAGTTTTTGGAAGGATACTAACAAATCTGACCAAGAACCCTGTGCTACCCGAATTTTCAGTTCAACCAACGACACCAGATTGTTATCCATCGATGCAAAAACCGGGCAACTGTGCAAAGATTTTGGCGACGCTGGCATCGTAGATATTGGGAAAGGACCCGGTGAAGCGCGCTATGCAGGCGCTTATCATCATACGTCGCCGCCCACTCTCATTGGAGACAAAGTCGTCATTGGTGGGTCTGTTGGGGATGGCGAAGGCACCCATGCTCCCAGCGGCGTAGTGCGCGCCTACGATGCTCGCAACGGAAAACAACTGTGGGCCCAGGATATGGCGCCCCCTGGATTTGATTATCAGGGTGGCAATGTCAGTGACAGCGGTTATGCGCTGGCCACACCGAATGTTTGGGCACCCATGATAGCCGATGAATCACTCAATCTTATTTTTGCACCCACCGGAAACCCTCTCCCTGATTACTTTAGAGACAGTGAGCTTAATATGTCTCATTACGGCTCGTCACTAGTCGCCATTAATGGGGATACAGGAGATATCGTGTGGAATTTCCAGTTTGTCCACAATGACTTCTGGGATTTTGATACACCTGCTCAACCAACCCTCTTCGAGCTGCAGCGCGATGGCAGATCAATACCCGCCGTGGCGCAGGCCACGAAAATGGGCTTTGTTTTTATTCTCGACCGTCAAACTGGCGAACCATTATTTCCCGTAGAAGAGCGCCCGGTACCTCAAAACCCTGATTTTCCAGAATTGATACTTTCTCCTACGCAACCCTTTCCGACTCTACCAAAACCAGTAGCACAAAACAGCCTGAACGCCGATGACGCTTTCGGATTGACCTTTTGGGACGCCGGCAAATGCAAAAATGAATTTGAAAGCCTTCGCTACGAGGGCATGTATACACCACCTTCAACGGATTGGACGCTCATGTACACCGGCAATGCCGGAGGAACCAACTGGGGAGGGTTAGCGATCGATCAGGAGAAACAAACTCTGGTTGTGAACGCGACAAACCTCGCCTATAAAGTAAAACTAATCCCTCGGGTCGAGGTAGAACAAACGAGAAAGAATAACCCCGGCGAAGAAATCGCTGAACAAGCGGGTACGCCCTACGGAATGTGGCGCGCGATGGTGGTTTCTCCACTTGGAATTCCCTGCAACCCTACTCCGTGGGGTGTGCTGACCGGTATTGATTTGAAAACCGGCGAGCAATTGTGGCAGTCTAGTCTTGGTACGACAAGAGATCTTGCGCCCGTTCCTATCGGCCTCGCCACCGGAACGCCCACACTAGGCGGACCATTAATGACTCGAAGCGGTCTCACCTTTATCGGCGCAACCATGGATAATTATATTCGCGCTTTTGAGAATAATACCGGTGCTGAAATATGGCGCAGCCGCCTTCCTGCACCGGCCATTGCCACTCCCATGTCCTATGTCGTTACCGACAAAGAAGGCAAGGAAAAACAATATGTGCTTATTGCAGCGGGTGGTTTCGGACGGATTCCGATGGACATGTCCGACACACTCATCGCTTTTGCGCTCGACGAATAAACCTATAGCACTTACCATTCGACAGCAAATTTTACCGTGTGGATGAACCCAGTTTATCAGTGTGCACGAGCCGTGTGCATGATCCAGTTTCACGACTGGGTTTCACAATCGCGGTTCACGACCAGAGATCACAACCAGAACTCACAACCAGAACTCACAACGAGGGTTGGCAATCACCGCTCAGAGACTCAAGCATCATTTGAAATTCGAAAGACCGTTCAGACTTTAAGGAGAAATTGGAACTATTTGCCCTTCCGTTAGTCTGTCATACAACTGTCAACCTCGTTTTCTGATCTGGTTTTGAATGAATCTAATTAACCACATTCGCAATAATTATAAACACGATCAAATCATTCTCATCGCCGTGCTTGTCTCCTGCGTATTGCACGCAATGATCATTGTTATAGTCAATTATTTTTTTACCAACAGCAACACGGTTATCCCTTCGCGAACAGAAGAGCACCGCTTTACTCTAAATTCTTATCATCCACCAAAAACAACGACGCCAGATCAATCATTGCCTTCGCTAATAACTAAACCTGTTAGACATACCGAGCACCGCAAGAAAAATACCGTTACACCTTCGCGTAAATCAATCATTGCCGAAAAGTCGATAAAGATACCCGCCCAGCAACTAGACCTCAGCTTCGAAAATAGTGACTATTCGAGGGAAGCGCCAAACCGTCAGCCTTTCCAGCGAGGCGGTACGACGCCTAACGGGGCGACCATTATGAATGGCGAACTTTTAGAAATAATAAAAAATTCCGAAACCAGCACCACTAACATCGAGAGGATGGATCTCGGCCCGTCTACCTATGGAAATAGTGGATTGAATGGCATGAGTACCTACACAAAAATAAACGGTAAGTGCTTTTTAGTGTCGGAACCCAATCCTTTAGATTCCTTAAGTTCCGAAACTTGGAACCGAGTAAAATGTCGATGATTTTTTAGTGATGATGCGCTATTCCTGCACCTGATGGAATACGAATATCATCAACCAGAGCCTTCACGCGATCGGGTGGCTCATTACAAAACCGACAAACCGTAAACGCGACAGCAAAATTAACCATCATGCCCAATGTCCCAATTCCTTCAGGTGAAATGCCCAACCACCAATGCGCTGCATTATTCGCAGCCGGATTAACAAACTTGAAATAGGCAATATAGCTAAAGGTAAATATAAGTCCGCTTAACATGCCGGCAATCGCACCCTCTCTATTCATGTTGCGGACAAAAATACCTAGAAAAATCGCGGGAAACAATGACGCCGCAGCGAGCCCAAAAGCAAAAGCGACGACTTGCGCAACAAACCCCGGTGGGTTAATACCTAAGTATCCTGCCACCCCTACGGCAACTGCAGCCGCAAGACGCGCATAGAAAAGCTCCTGTTTTTCGGAAATGTCGGGCGCAAGCGTTTTTTTCAACAAGTCATGTGAAATCGACGTTGAGACCACTAGTAACAATCCCGCAGCAGTCGATAAAGCCGCAGCCAAACCGCCCGCAGCAACTAACGCAATTACCCAGGGTGGTAAATTGGCAATTTCGGGATTAGCCAACACCATGATGTCGCGGTCGACATAGATTTCGTTTGCATTATCATTAGCTATATTATTCACCTGCAACTGTCCGCTGGCACCTTTTTCTGATGTGAAATTAGGCGCTCCTTCAAAAGGGCTGCCCGCTGCATATTGTATTTTCCCATCATTATTTTTATCTAACCATGCGATCAAGCCGATACCTTCCCAGGTCTTAACCCAAGCTGGAGCTTCCTGGTAGGACGTATTGTGTACGGTTTCAATAAAGTTCAACCGCGCGAATGCGCCGACCGCCGGTGCTGTCGTATAGAGAATCGCTATGAATATCAAAGCATAACCCGCTGATTTACGCGCGTCCGAAACTTTTGGCACGGTAAAAAAACGCACGATAACGTGCGGTAGACCCGCTGTGCCTACCATTAAGGCCATCGTAATGGCGAAAACATCGATAGTGCTTTTATTACTTTCGGTATAGGGCGTAAATCCGAAATCCAGTAGCACCCTATCCAGCTTTTCCAGGACCGTTAAACCTGACCCATCCGCCACCTCTGAGCCAAAACCCAACTGGGGTACTGGATTACCAGTAATCAATATCGATATGAAAATTGCCGGTACCATATAAGCGAAGATCAACACACAAAATTGGGCGACCTGAGTATAGGTAATGCCTTTCATGCCGCCCATTACCGCATAGAAAAACACGACAGTCATACCTATTAAAACGCCCGTCGTAATTTCAACTTCAAGAAATCTTGAGAAGACAACGCCTACTCCCCGCATTTGACCCGCAACATAGGTGAATGAAATAAAAATCAAACAAATTACGGCAACGACTCTCGCGGATTTCGAATAGTAACGCTCGCCGATAAAATCCGGCACAGTGAACTGTCCAAACTTACGTAAATATGGCGCCAGCAGTAGTGCCAGCAATACGTATCCTCCGGTCCAACCCATCAAATAGACAGAACCGTCGTACCCTGAAAAAGCAATAATTCCCGCCATGGAAATAAATGACGCAGCACTCATCCAGTCCGCTGCTGTAGCCATACCATTTGCGATGGGGTGGACATTTCCACCGGCTACATAGAACTCTTTCGTGGTGCCAGCACGCGACCATATCGCAATACCGATATAGAGAGCGAAACTTAACCCCACAACAATGTATGTTAGCAATTGCGTAGACATGAAATCCCCTATTTTTTATTATTATTTGTATCTGAGCTAACGTCTTCCGTATCATCTATGCCAAAACGGCGCTCGATTTGATTAATACGCACGACATAAGTAAAGATCAGGATAATAAATACGTAAATGGCACCTTGTTGTGCAAACCAAAAACCCAGTTTCATTCCAAAAAAACTGAACTCATTCAAAAAATCAACCAATAGAATCCCAAATCCAAATGAGACGATAAACCAGACAAGCAGCAGCTTAACTAACAAACGAATATTCTCACGCCAATATTCTCCGACTTTCTGCTCATTCAAGGTATCAGAATCGTGTTCTCCACGCTGTGGCAGATTCGCGGCGTCATGGTGATAAGTCTCGTCGTCGGTATTCAGCTCGTTATCGCCATCTTTTTTTGTTTCTGTCATCGTATTTCCCGTTAATATTGTTATTAATAGAAACTCATTTATTCAGGAATAACTAGTCTTAGGTGATTTAAATGCTTGCTTTTTAGGCGTCACATGTGGCCGTCAAAAATATCGTATTATAATTCGTGATTTTTGTGTAGGTCGGGTTTTTCCGTTGCATCCTATGTTGGGTGGTAATATTACAGCAATCCCGACCTTCAGAAAATGCACTGTTTCTGGAAAGACACTAACTTGTTGATTATTCAGTGGGGCCCCTATCAGCGGAGATAACTGTTCCCCGAGCACCTGACATTCGAAAAGGCAGTTAAATTTGTCGTCCAAGGCTCCTGACGAAATCCCATTTGTGATGAATCGTTTCAACTTTCCCTTTGCAGCGGCTGTAGCCAATTCGCCGATATTACACCCGTACTATTGTGGCTCGCACGAAGGGGAAAAGCGGCCTAAATGACGCGAATTTTAATTGTGCGAACACTAACAGGGAAAAACAGTAGGGCACAATAATTAAAATTTCCCGGCCCCGACATTAAAATAATGAGCTTCGTCAGGACATTAGCAATTCTTTCTGTTTCTGTTTACTTTTTTTGCCTGTTTTCCCAGAAGGTTGCATTCTTAATGCCCAGTTTAATCGGATCAAAAGTGTAATTCTCTACACCAGCCTTCTTTTGCTCTTCATAATCTTTCAGGGCTTTTATCGCCGGTTTGGCAATGAAAAACATAATAACTATGGCAATTATATTCAGCCAGGCCATCATGCCGACCGCGATGTCACCAAGCCCCCAAGCGATATCAGCTGCTTTAACGGTTCCATAGAATGTCGAAGCCATAATTGATATTTTTAGAACAGATTTCAGCGCGGGGATTTTGAAGGTTCGATTCAAATACACCACATTTGCTTCGGCGATAAAGTAGTAAGCCAATATAGTGGTAAACGAAAAGAAGAACAGCGCAAGTGCTACAAATGGCTGCCCCAAACCGGGGAGTATGCTTTCAACGCCAATCTGTGTGTATGCCGGACTATTTGCGGCGATGTCTGCAGCTAAGTTCTGAACGATAAAAGTATCTCCGGCGCCATGAACATTATAAGACCCGGTTATCAGGATCATAAAGGCTGTTGCCGTACAGACAAATAGAGTGTCGATGTAGACAGAAAAGGCTTGAACCAAGCCTTGCTGAGCGGGATGATCAACCTCAGCGGCGGCGGCGGCGTGCGGTCCTGTTCCCTGCCCCGCTTCATTCGAATAGACTCCGCGCTTAACGCCCCAGCCTATTGCTGCCCCAAAACCCGCCATTGGCGAAAAAGCATCACTAACAATCAGTTGCAAGACTTCAAAGAATTTATCAATATTCAAACCTATAATTGAGAACGCCACGATGATATAGGCTAAAGCCATGAAAGGCACCACGACCTGCGTGAAGTGAGCAATACGCTTGACGCCTCCAAATACGATAAACCCTAGCAATAATACAATTCCAACAGCCGTATAGACTTTCGCTGAACTCAATAAGCCGAAATCGGTTTCTATCATAGCCCCGGTTCCAAAGGCCATTTCGATGGCGTTACCAAGGCTGTTGGACTGAACGGTAGGCAACATCAATCCACAGGCAAGGATGGTAGCGATAGCAAAAATCCACGCATACCACTTTTGTCCTAAGGCTTTCTCAATATAATAGGCCGGCCCCCCGCGGTACGAACCATCAATCTCCTCTTTGAAGATTTGCGCATTCGCCGACTCGATATAAGCGGTCGCTGCCCCCAAGAAAGCCACTATCCACATCCAAAAAACTGCGCCGGGACCGCCGAATCCGATGGCTGCCGCAACACCCGCTATATTTCCCGTCCCAACTCGCCCAGAAAGTGAAACCGCTAAAGCTTGAAACGAAGATATGCCTTTGTCTGAACTTTTACCCGAAAACAACAGACGCCACATTTCCCTGAAAAAGCGAACTTGAACAAACCGCGTTAAAACAGAAAAAAACAATCCGGCACCCAAACACAGATATATCAGTGCCGGACTCCAAATGTAGCCGTTTAGTTCGTTCACAAAATCTAACACAGAAAGATCTCCATCATTATTATTTTTAGCTACTGGTTATTAGCGAATAGTCGAATCATCGGAAATGTAAGGCAGGCACGATCATTACAGGCTGCAGAGGAATTGTATCCCGCCCGCGAGCTAGCGACAACTCTCAAACAAAGGGGGTATCGACATTCGACAGCTCGCGGCGAATTTACACCAGTAGCAAACGGAATTCGTGCACGATTAAGTACTACCCAATATGTCGAAACCTATAGAGCACGCCACTATCTAAACATTGTTGGCTCGCCGTTCAGCTTTTATAGTGAAAGAAACCAGGATAATCGCCATCAGGCAGGCGCCGACAATTAACATAAAGCCAGCGTCCCAACCCGCACGATCAACAACGTAGCCAATTGCTACGTTGGCGGCAACAGCGCCACCAACATAACCAAACAACCCGGTAAACCCAGCGGCAGTTCCAGCGGCTTTTTTGGGAACCAAATCGAGGGCAAAAAGACCAATAAGCATTACTGGACCATAGATAAAGAATCCAATGGTAATCAACATCGCAATATCGATGCCGGGGTTGCCCGGCGGGTTAAGCCAATAGACAATGACGCAAATCATGGTGATCAGCATAAAGATGATCAATACAGGCGATCGGGAAGCGCGAAAGTACTTATCTGATATATAACCGCAAATAAGCGTACCCGGGATACCAGCCCATTCATAAAAGGCGTATGCCCAGCTTGATTCTTCGAAGGAAAACCCTTTCACTTCTGACAAATAAGTAGGAGCCCAATCCAACACACCGTAACGCACCAAATAGACAAAGGCGTTTGCGATCGCAATGGCCCATAGCAGTTTGTTATTTAACACGTAATCAAGAAAAATCTCCTTAGCCGAAAATTCCTTCTCGTGGCTTTCATCGTAAGCAAAAGCTGTTGGGTAATTTTGATGGTACTTCTCAATCGTCGGTAAGCCCTCGGATTGCGGGGTATCCCTCACGGTCAGATAAATATAAAGCGCGACGAACAGAGCAATAACGCCGTGAAAGTAAAATATTGAATGATAGTCCGAAAAAATAGCCATACCCAAAATCGCGATCGGACCTACCAACCCACCACCGACATTATGTGCGACATTCCACAAAGCCATTTTAGTACCGCGTTCAGCCGGCGAAAACCAGTGAACCATCACCCTGCCACTCGGCGGCCAGCCCATTCCTTGGAACCAACCGTTGGCCAATAACAAACAAAACATGACCGACACAGAACTCGTAGCTATGGGTACGGTACCCATAACAATCATAATCAGCGCCGATGCCATTAAGCCAAAGGACATAAAGGCCCGGGCATTGCTCCTATCAGAAACACTACCCATAATAAACTTTGACAAACCGTACGCAATCGCGACTCCCGAAAGTGCGAAACCAAGTTCTGTTTTGGTATAGCCCTCCTCGATTAAACTGGGCATAGCTAAAGTGAAATTCTTTCGGACGAGATAATACCCCGCATACCCGATAAATATACCTAAAAATACCTGGAGCCGGAGCTTCGGATAACTTTCATCGATTGCCTCATCGGACAGACCGTCTTTATGAACAGCTGGTTTAAAAATCCCAATCATAATTTATTTTTGCCACTTGTGTGAGATCAGCCTGTACGAATCAGTTACCGTGCCATGAGTCGAAAAGCATACCGTCGAATTATTGTGTAGTATTATTTGAATGGATAAACTCAACCGTGAGATCTGTGAAATCGGTAAAAACACCGTCAACCTTGACTTGATTTATGAAAATATCAAGTAAGTCTTCATAGCTTGTGGCATAAGCGGGCATCGCCATTCTTTCTTTGCGGAAAGTATAAGGGTGGACCAATAATCCATGCTCGTGTGCATTTTGTACCAAGTCGCTGAATTCTAATTGTTCGGCTGTGGAATGGTTATCAACAATCATTCCAATACTAGGACCAATTCCGTCTACATATTGGGCCAAATTCTTTATTCCGCTTTTAGTGGTAATCTCATCGTAGTAACTTTCATCACCCATTAATTGTATTAGTTTCATGTCCATTTTTAGTGAAGGCAATAATTTCTCTGCGACACGTTTTAGATCTTCAATTTCAAAGGATTGAAAATACGCCTTATCTTGCTTGCCAGTATAACCGTACGTCTGTAGAACCTTCAGTACCTCAAGACTTAAATCCTTACCTTGCTGCAAATGAAAACTGGGACTTTTAACCTCGGTATAAACGCCCACATCTTTACCTGTCGACTTGTTTAAGCCCTGAATGAGTTCGATTTCCTCTGCCAGTGTATGAACTTTAAAGCGTGCCTGATTAAGGGGAAACCGCTCTGGAAACACAGGCTTCTTTTCTCCGGCTTTTACAAAGTACCGTTCAGATACATCCAGGGTACGAATTTCAGCCAGAGTAAAGTCAATGACGTAATATCTGCCATCGGATCTTTTACGCTCCGCAAATTTGCTTTGCACGTCGGTGACTTCGTCTAAATAATGATCGTGAAGAACGACGAGATGGTCATCCTTCGTCATGACGACGTCCTGCTCGATGTAATCGGCACCCATTGCATAGGCCATGGCTTTCGCAGCAATGGTATGCTCTGGAAGATAACCACTCGCTCCACGATGAGCAATAACCAACGGTTGTTCAGAATAAGCCGAAAATGATGTCAGCATTGTCAATATCCCCAGGCTGATAATCGCAAATCGCGATCGTTTTTTATTGTTCATATGAACTCCAGTCATTTTATTTAGAGTGCTATGAATAAGGGGATATTGCAATAAGAAATTATGTAAACCTCCTCTGTTGGCACCCAAACCATCGGGTCTATACTGATTATGAAAATGTAGCCTGCGCAATAGGCGCTGAAACCTCGATGATGCTACTTGCTCAGCTAACATATACCTGTAGCATACCGATTTACACAGCTGTCTCATCGCGGCTGAGTCGCCAAACAGTCGGACAGACCAATCCCAACTATGGACGATACTTAATTCATTGCTCTGGACATATGCGGACTGCGCTTTTAATCTTGACCGTGATAGCTAAATAATGTGCCAATCTCAATGACATAATCGACTGGAATATCTCTTCATGACTAACAACAATAATGACTTACTTTTGAAAGAACGTGCTGCCAAAGTGATACCTGGAGGCATGTACGGACACCAAAGCACCTGGCAACTGCCCCACTCCTTCCCGCAATTTTTTAACCGCGGCAAAGGTGGTCACATTTGGGATACCGATGGCAACGAATATATCGATTTTATGTCGAGCTACGGCCCCATAATTCTTGGCCACTGCCACGCAAAGGTGGACGAAGCAGTAGCCCAACAATTAAAAAAAGGCGATTGCTTCAACGGTCCGTCACCCATCATCGTGGAACTGGCAGAGAAATTTTGTACAATGGTAAAACACGCGGACTGGAGTCTTTTTGCCAAGAATGGCACAGACGCCACCACTATCTGCGTCTCAATCGCCCGTGCTCGCAACAACAAATCTAAAATCCTGGTTGCTAAAGGCGCTTATCACGGCGCGGCTCCGTGGTGCACGCCGGCTCCCGCGGGGACAACGAAAGGAGACAAAGAGAATCTCATACACTATAACTTTAATGATATTCAAAGTGTTGAAAATGCCATTAACGAAGCCGGCTCAGATTTAGCGGGAGTCCTGGTTTCCGCCTTCAAGCATGACAATATTGTCGATCAGGAGTTACCCAGCGCTGACTTTGCTCAATACTTACGAAAACGGTGCGATGAACTTGATGCAGCACTCATCGTTGATGAGGTCCGCGCGGGCTTCAGATTATCTGAAGGCGCTAGTTGGGAGCTATTAGACGTACAACCCGACTTATCTGCATGGAGTAAAGCCATAGCAAACGGTTACTCTTTAGCTGCAATTTTAGGCAACGATAAATATAAAAAAGCAGCGCGGTCCGTTTTTACTACCGGTTCTTTCTGGTTTACCGCCGCATCGATGGTCGCGGCTTCCACGACCCTCGATCTCATCCGTTCAGAAAACGTCATCCAGCGCATAGAAGCATTGGGTGAAACTTTTAGAACTGGTCTCAAACAACAAGCCAATAGTTATGGCATTCCTGTTAGTCAAAGTGGGCCGGCGCAAATGCCGCTAATCCTGTTTGCCGATGACAGTATTAACAATAAAGAAAGGGGGAACCTCTTTACGGAAGAAGCGATGAAATTAGGCCTCTATCTCCATCCTCGCCATAACATGTTTTTTAACGGTGGCCATACCGAACAAGATATTAAACAAGCACTTGAAATTACAGACCGTGCATTTCTCGTCCTTAAGGATCGATATTACTAACCGTCAACCCTGTTCTGCTGTGTTAGACATACGTCTTTTGTTAGATTCGCAGATAAATATTCGCATTTTCTCGATCTCTCGGTGAACTTTTTTGCAAACTAACAAGACTAAGCTTGCGTCACATAAACTACCCCAAAATCACATTAGGAACTTTCATGAAGCATATTTTCATTTCTTTGCTGGCACTATCAGTGTTATCAGCCTGCACAACTTTTGACCCCTATACGGGTGAGGAAAAAACGACAAACACCGCCAAAGGAGCCAGTATTGGCGCTGGCGTTGGGGCGGTAATGGCCTATCTTAAAAACAGAAACGAAGATGATGCGAGAAAGAGAAATCAGAGAATATTGAGAGCCGCAGCCGGAGGGGCTGCGATTGGTGGTGGCATTGGATTTTATATGGACAATCAAGAGGCCAAGCTAAGAAAGCAACTGCGTCAATCGGGGGTCAGCGTGGTTCGCGATGGCGACAATATCAACCTGGTCATGCCGGGTAACATTACCTTTGATACCAATAGTTCCTTTATCAAACCAACCTTTATCCCCGTACTTGACTCAGTGGCCATCGTGCTAGAAGAATACGATAAAACGCTCGTTGTTGTCGGTGGTCATACCGATAATGACGGATCTGTGAGCTACAACCAACAGTTATCGGAAAAACGGGCAGCGTCAGTTTCTCTTCATTTAAGATCTAAAGGTATTGTCAATGACCGAATTGAAACCGTCGGTTTCGGTGAGGCCAATCCCGTCGTACAGAATGACAGCCGGACTAACAAAGAACAGAACCGACGCGTAGAGATCACTTTGATCCCCATTACTCAGTAAAAGGGTCTTGTTGCGATTTGGACAACTATCATGTTTATCAAAGAGACCTTAGTGTCCGAATTTAATAAGGCCGGACCGGAGCTGTTCGAAACGTCGCTAGCCCTTAGCTAGCGACTTATTGAATGTAAATTGTAGTTAACCCCACTCGTATAAAGTGCCCTTCAGGCTGCGAGTTGCTAAGTGGATCTCGGCCTCCATTGCTACACTATTGCCCCCTAAAACGGTGATGTACCCACGCAACTGCCAGTGATTACCCCCTGAATAGCGAAAAAATCCCGCGCCACTGACACTACGGGCTTCCCCTTCTATAGTAAACTCACGACCAAACCACGTATAGGAACCGTCGTCGCTTTCCAATTTCTGGCTTAATTCCAACGTTCCCATCACGACTCTGGACTCATCAGCTCCAGTTAGAGACCCTTCCATATTTATGGAAATAAGCTGACTTTCGTGGGTGGCTTTGTTATACGTGACCGATGTACTTTCTAAAGAAAACTCACCAACTGATTGACCGAGAGGCATAATACATTCCCTAAGCTTAGTTATTATTAGTGTTATTCTAGTTCATGTTTTTGCACAGTGCGATGAAGGCCCTTACTACCAGGCCATTTCATAATTAATCAGCAAGGCATTAACGCAAATTTGCAGTGCAAGTAACTGTACCAAATATAAGTGACAACAGGCATAGCGACAAGGAAAAACATCGATTCTACGATCAATTAATGAGGGTAAATGAATGGAATAATGAGCCTGTAACAATGCTCATACAACTCCTACGTCTATCGTAAACCGCGCTCAGTCACAAGATAGGTCGCAAAACTCGCAAGCCAGTGGCTCCCCATATAGTGACCGTTTGAAACGGCCTGTAGGCCAGACTTCTTATGAGTTTCAGCAGCCCGCAACAGCGATAGCCGGCGTCGGTCGGATTTAGGTAGAACGCTGGCAATTCCTTCCAATGCCCAGGCTCTAGATAAGTTCACTCCGTCAAGGTGAACAAGATGTCCGTCCGTTGGATCATTGACAACGCCTACCTCAAGCCAGCTTGCGGTGTCTTGAAACGGGATTTCTGGTAGAAACCGCGATAACCATTCGGCGTAAGCGTTGGCAGGTAACACTCGTCTAACAAGATCTGCTTCCATTAAACAGGGAGACAGAAAATCATGTCCCGATGGTTCGTACGACAAAGGGCACTTTACATCCTGAATGTAAAAACGGTTTACGGCATCGACAATCGTCGCTTCCATTTCGAGGTTCTCTGTTTGGCGAGACCAGTCTAAAATGAGACCAAAAGCGAAGGCCGATTGGCTATGGGTCCCAACGCGAATAGGATAATGTAGTTTTGGAATCCAACGGCTAATTCTATTTGCAAATAATGATTCCATCGGTTTTAAGGTGTTAGCCCAACGTAAAGACTCCGGGCTTCCCCATTCTCGAAGCTCCGCGGTTAATTGTAAAAACCAGGCAATCCCGTAAGGTCTTTCAAAACTTTTTCGGTAGTCCTTTTCGGCAAACGCCATTTCACCGCGAACCTTTTCTTCCGTGAATGCAGTGTCTAAAACCTTTCTGGCCCGTATTGCAAAGGCCGCATCGGGATATAAACGTAACAACCTTACCAGCAACCAATGGCCATGCACGGAAGAGTGCCAATCGTAACAGCCGTAAAATATAGGGGTAAGTACTCTCGGTGGCGCCAAGTCTTCGTCACTATTCATCGCCAGTCCAATCTTATTGGGATACTCCTTGTCGATACACGCCAAAGCCATGCGGGAAAACTGATCGATCTGTTCGGAGGAAATACTATCTGCCTGCGATGGAATAACAAGAACAACACATAACAGCATTGAGGCGAATTTCAAACAGTGATTAAGCATTATTTATCCTTAGTATGAATATACAGTAACTAACACTTGTGGAGCGAGTGCCCCAGCCTCATAACCGACCACTTTGGCTGAACCAATCACCAGAATATACGATAACCAGAAAATTCAATAACCCGTAATTCTATAAAAACACGGCCGGTTAGAATCCAAACGATTTACGAATTAGTTATTATTTTTGAACTGAGCAGTACGCGGTCGAAAGACACAGGATACTATATATCGTCTATTTTTCTTTAGGTTTTTACTTAGGCTTTTTCTTTAGGAGTTTTAATTCGAACCAGCTCACTATATCCCGTCATTAATAAACACGGGTATCCAACGAAAAGCAAGAAGCAAATTACTTAGTCACGCCTACCCGACACCACTTTATTTCGTCCTAGCTGCTTGGCTTCGTAAAGTCTTTTGTCGGCTTCGGAAATCAGGGCCTCGAAAGATTTTTCGTTCTTCTCCTTTATTGCAACGCCAAAACTGGCACTAAAGGTAATGAAGCTATCGGCGAATGCTACGCGACTAGCTCCGATTCGTTGTCTATATCTCTCGGCGACCATTTCCGCCTTTTGAACCGACGTCTCGGGCAAGAACATAATAAACTCTTCGCCACCCCACCGCGCAATTATGTCGCCACCGCGAGCTTCCTCGGACAATAGTCGAGAAATAGTCGTCAGAACATCATCGCCGGCTGCATGGCCGTAGGAATCATTAATGAGTTTGAATCGGTCAATATCCATGATGATAATCGCCATATCACGTCCATTACGTAAAGACGCATTCCAGATAGGCATGGCATATTCCGAAAAAGCTCGCCTGTTAAATAGTCCCGTCAATGGATCAAGCCTCGCCAAGCTTTCCGCAACATCTTTCTCTTTATTAATAATATTAAATCGGGAAGCTAACGCCAATGCCAGAATGATGGCTGCAAACATTGTCCCAAGTTCGACCGATCGGTAACCCAAATCACTATAAGGCCAAATGCCCCATACCGTCGCACAGGTAATCGTAGCGCCACCAGAACCCAGTATGGCCGCTGCTAAAAAGTAATACGCCGATCGACTTCCATTCTGTGATGCAAGAATTCCGGAATATGTCATTCCGAAAGCAAAAAAACACACGACGGAAAATGCCAGAAAGAGAACCGCTAAAAGACTACCAGCGAGAATGAAAAAAAGTAACGCTATGGCGATGGTACAACAACCCACTGTAATGACGCGATGAAAACGCGGCAAGTCGGTTTTAGTGTTTAGAAAACTGGCGGCGAATAGAAATCCGAATATTGCATACGATGTCATTAAGACGGGAATGGACCACATTTGCCAAACGGGCGAGCCTGACCAGAGCCATTGATAACCGTGGCCGGTATAGGCAATATTGACAGCAATAAATGCCAACATATGAAGCGAATAAAATAAATAACTCGAATTTCTTAAACTAACATATAACATCAGGTTATAAACGAGCAATGCAAAGATAAGACCGTAAAGAAAGCCGTATCCGTAGCTTTGTTGAAGCGCTCTTTCATTCGAAGCTTCAATATTAGTGAAATAGATCGGCAGTACCATAGGGTCTGTTGTTTCTACTCGAAGAACAATCAGTGTTTTTCCTTTTCTATATTCGTGATCAAAGGAAAAGAAACGACTCTTTATCGGTCGTTGATTGTATGGCAGCCGATCTCCGCTTTGATAGCTGTCTGAAACTTCATCACCTCGAAGGAAATAAATATCTACCCAGTCTATCCAGGATGTTTCGAGACTAATGCGTTTCTTTATCGTGGTAGTACTGGCATTTTCAACTTCAAAGATTAACCAGACTGGCTTTGATCCAATACCGAAATTTAAATACGACTTTTCAGAAGAATCGACGCTTCCTCCTCTGTACAAGGCAATGGCTTCTGGCAAGCTAAGGGAAACATCATTTTCACGAAGAATTGAGGCATATTTTCCGATCGCATCTGTATGAACAACGGAAGGGTCTAAAGGCTTCGAATACACGCCGTAACTCATGCATAGCAAGATTGCTGCGACAATTGTTCCTGCAAATTTGCTACACATGTGACGATTACCAGAAATTACGCCATTGGCTCCATCCAATTGCATTAACTAACCCGTCGATTTGACGCTAACAATATAACTTTTTGCTTAGCGTTAAGAAACAAAAACCTGATATAAATTAAGGTCATCATCAGGTATAACAATACATCAGAATCAATACTTGTGCAGTCTATCTAGTAGTGGCTATTCTTCGCGGAGAAACGCAGGCGCGACATGGCCTGTTTAAATTTTCATTGAACTCAATAGTTAAAGATAGATACTTTAGATTAGAGGCCTAACTTGTCTTGTTTACAATTTGATCGTTTATCTGCAAGATTTCTTCTGCACGCAGTACCACGGGTGCGTCAATCATTTTTCCGTTTAGGCTTGCGGCGCCTCTTCCCGATTCGATTGCAGAATTATAGCTTTCGACCACTGCGCGTGCCTCTACAATTTGTTTGCTAGTTGGTGAAAAGCCTTCATTCATGATACTAACTTGACTAGGATGGATGCAAAACCCGCCTCGAAACCCCATATTCTTTGCGCTGTCTATGGTTAACTTAAACGCGTCACGATCGGAGTAATCTGCAATTGACCCGACGAATCCCAATGGCAGGCGACCCGCCGCTCGGCATGCATACAATAACTGTTGATTCGGCAACAGCAGGTTTTCAGGGCTGGGTATCATTCCCGTAGCAGCAGAAAAATCCTCACTACCAATTGTCATAGCCAATAGTCGAGGACATGCATCCGCGATTTGTTCTAATCTTGGAAGTGCATCCGGCGACTCTACCAGCGCAACCAACGCAATCTGGCCCGATACCATGCCTTTCTCATTCTCTATTTCCGTAATTACATCGCTCAACTCTTGCAGCTGATATGCGCTAACCACTTTTGGTATAACAATCGCTGTTACGCATGGATCAACCGCCGCCTCCAGATCTCTTATTGCCAACCGCAATCGACTATTAATGCGTACGAGCACGTCTGTTCCTTTTGCTGAAATTCCACTGGCGGCAGACAGTAGATTCTTGCGCGCTCGATCTTTTTCAAGCTCCGGCACACTATCTTCAAGATCGAGAATAATGGCATCTGCACCGCGCGTATGTGCTTTATCGACAAACTTTTCCACATGAGCGGGTATAAATAACATGGACCGCCATAGTGGGAATGAGTATTTTTCCGTTCGTTGATCTGACACCCTAATCTCCTGTGTTTGCTATTACGATCGGATGTCCACATTGACTGACATCATCCAAAAAAAAAACCCATTGTCGTCAGTAGCTAATCCAACGACTTACACAATGAACCTATTGAATGGGCAGACTATGTAAGATGACGGATTCTAGCTATGACTCAATCGAACCTAATTAAATTAAATTGAATCTAATTCAATTGATGACTAAATTACTCTTCCACAAAAAATGCTGTAGCACTCATCGTCATTAACCCCTCATAGTCTTTGATCCAGAGCTTTGATTTCTTTAGCTGTTTAGCGCCGTCATCACTTTTATCAAGGGTAGTAAGGCTCTCGTCATTTTCGTCTTCTAAACGTCCTTCCACCGAAAAAATGTTGTTGGCTAATAGCGGGCGCATTGCACGATAATCAAAGCGTCTTAACTGAGCTGCCGGGCGTTCTCGGCGCAGTAAATCTAACAGCAATGTTGCTAATAGAGGCCCATGCACGACAAGATCGTCATATCCTTCGACATTTACCGCGTAATCTCTATCATAATGAATGCGGTGCGTATTAAAGGTCAATGCGGAATAACGAAATAGCAAGGGTGGTGTAGCCTCGTAACGACGCGACCAATTCGCATTGACCGGTGCAGGTTTAGGCGCCGCCGCAGGAGTCCCAGCGACGGGAGCTTCACGATACACCAAATCTTGACGTTCGCTGATAAGCAGTCGGGCATTTGCGAATATTTCATGTTTAACCGTTACAAATACCAGCTCTCCAGTAACCCCTGATTTACTCTTTACATCGCTAATCGTTGACACTCGTTTTACGTGGTCACCTACTTTAGGCAATTCCAAAACATCGATAGATCCCCCCGCCCACATTCTTTTTGGCAAGGGTACCGGCGGTAGAAACCCACCCTTTTTCGGATGTCCGTCATCGCTCAGTTCTGACGCGAGCGGAGAAGGTAAAAAATAGAGCCAATGCCACGGAACATGTAAGGAATCTCCGACTTGCGGATACTCGTCTGCCCGGTCTAATGTTGCAGACAGGCCTCGAATAGGCGCAATGGTTATCGTGTCTTCAACAACCTCTTGTCGTCCTATCCATTGTTCCAGTAAAGACATATTTAGCGATGGGCCTTCCTTCTGCTTCACTATGCTCTCCTTTGTTGTCGATTATTTATATCTGTCGAGTGTTAGGTTCACAAACGATTAATCCATCACCACTTATCAAAATCATTAGTCTCGATTCTCCGTGAAAACCCGTATAAGCCAATGTTCGGATAGCTAATCTATTCAATGCATAGATTAAAAGGACTTAGGCATATCGAGCTCGTGAGTGGCAACATGCGATAAAATTAAATTGGTAGAAATGGGAGCCACTTGATACAAACGAGTCTCCCTGAACTTTCGTTCGACATCGTACTCTTCTGTAAAACCATAGCCACCGTGGGTTTGAATACAAACATCGGCCGCAGCCCAGGACGCCTCCGATGCCAACAATTTGGCCATATTGGCTTCGCTGCCTGGCCGCTCGCCGGAATCAAATAGATCCGCTGCATGCCTTACCATTAAAGCCGCCGCCTCCGTTTGAACATGATTTCTCGCAATCGGGAACTGAACGCCTTGATTCTTTCCTATCGGCTGCCCAAATACCTCGCGCTGACTGGCGTAGGCACTGGATTTTTCGATAAACCAGCGCGCATCGCCGATACATTCGGCAGCGATTAAAATCCGCTCCGCATTCATCCCATCTAAAATATAGCGAAACCCTTTGCCTTCCTCTCCAATTAAATTTTCTACGGGAACTCTTAGCTGATCAAAAAACAACTCTGTCGTTGCGTGATTCATCATGGTTCGAATAGGGTTAACAGTCAGACCGCTGCCCACCGCATCCCGTAAATCGACCAATAATACCGACATACCATCAGTACGTTTATTACACTCTTCCCGCGCAGTGGTTCTAACCAGCAATACCATCAAATCTGAATGTTCGACTCGCGAAATAAACACTTTTTGTCCGGTAACCACATAGTGATCGCCATCGCGAACGGCCTTTGTAGTGATCCGGGTGGTGTCGGTACCACTGCCGGGCTCGGTAACTCCAAACGCTTGTAAGCGTAAATCGCCGCTCGCGATTTTCGGTAGGTATTTTTCTTTTTGCCGTTCATTTCCGTGACGCAACAACGTTCCCATTGTATACATTTGAGCGTGACATGCTCCGGCATTTCCACCACTGCGTTGGATTTCTTCCAGTATCGCGCAAGCGGCACTTAAAGGTAATCCACTACCCCCGTATTCTTCCGGTATAAGCACTGACAAATATCCAGCATCGCTCAGCGCCTGTACAAAGGACGTCGGATAACCGCGAACTTCGTCCAGCTCACGCCAATAAACATCGGGAAAATCCTTACATAACTTCGCAACGGAATCTCGTATATCTGTGTAGCTATTATCTACAGTCACCTGAGTTTAACTCCTCTTTAATTTTTAGATTGCAGCAAACGACCCGGATACAATCCCATCTATTTTGCGTGAATACGTTTTACCACAGATTGAAAAGTGAGTAGTGTCTTATCGCCGGTGAAAATGCGACCAGTTACGAAAACCAGGGAACCGGTCCGCCGTGTAATCGTGCCCTCGGCCTCTATCCATTCTCCGCGTTTAGCACCTGAAATAAAATCGCAACTACAACTAACCGTGGCGCAACTTTCTTTCTGCCCCTTCATCGCTATCATAATCACCGCGTAGTCTGCAAAAAACAACAATACTCCGCCATGTACTGTGCCAATCGCGTTACTGTGATGTTCACTCGCGTAAAAACCCAAAGCTAAACCTTCGTCAACTTTTTTGTAGTAAAACGGGCCAACATGTTGCTCTGCCATCGCCGCATTTTTTAAAGTCTTGAAACCCTCAGGCACTTCCTGAAGACTGTATTCTTCCGACATTTTCAACCCTGATAATTACCGTTCGTTAACCTGCGGACTTTTCTTCGAAAACACAATTGAGTACGCTTAATGTGTCTAAGCGTAGGAAAGATTGGACTTCATTTAGAAACAATTTCCGCTTAAGATGGTTAAATTCGTAGAATATCGATCACTTCAAAACGATCGACTTAGTTTGCCCACAATCCATTGTATTTTTCGAATTGTGCGGAGTGTTTTACTTTCGACACCTTTAACGGCGAATATAGTACGCATCGGTAGTGTATTCATCAAGTGTAGAAACAGATATTTAAGAAACGCATACGCCCGAAACATTAACGCTTGATGCATCGTGCCTCGAAATCCAAATGTGGATGAACGGACACCCTAAAATCGGAAACCATCTTCTTATTTGAGAAGCTCATTACCGTCGGTGTTTATTTTCGCGGTCAACAATTAGGCGACACTCGCAAATAATGTAACTTTAAAAAAGGAGAACACCATGTCTGAAGTTTGGATTATCGATACTGCTCGAACCCCAAGAGGCACAGGAAAAATAGGTAAAGGTGCCCTAACCGAAGTTCATCCACAACGAATTTTGTCAACAGCATTAGCCGCACTCGCGGAACGCAATAATCTTAATACCGAAGATATAGACGATGTCATTGCAGGTTGCGGTACGCAATTTGGGAAACAGGGTTCCTGCATCGCGCGTATGGCTGCTCTGGATGCGGGCTGGAGTGATCAAGCGACGGGGTTTTCACTAGATCGTTTTTGTGGATCGGGCCTAACTGCCGTCAATTTGGGAGCCATGGGTATTATGTCGGGAATGCAACAACTCATCGTTGCCGGCGGTGTCGAGTCTATGTCCTACGGATCGACTTTACAGGGTCGATCACCGTTCCTGGATAACAATAACCTGCATTTGCGAAATCTGCATCCGCAGCCACACCAGGGGATTTGCGCCGATCTTATTGCTACAATTGAAGGCATCAGCCGTGAAGATACTGAAAACCTGGCGTTGGAAAGCCAAAGGCGGGCTGATGTAGCAATTAAGAATGGCTATTTTGACCGCAGCGTCGTACCGGTTTATCACGACGATGGCTCTCTTGCGTTAGATCATGAAGAGTTTCCACGGCCACAAACGACACTGGAAGGCCTGGCGGGACTCAGACCGGCCTTTGAAAAAATGTACGCAGCGCCGCTTGACGAAGAAGGTAACAGCTATAAAAACCTGGTGGAACAAAAATATCCGGACATTAAAATCGAACATATTCATCATGCTGGAAATTCCTCAGGCGTTGTCGACGGCGCTGGAGCAGTATTATTGGCCTCTCCGGAATACGCCAAAGCACACGGTTTAAATCCTCGCGCCCGCATTAAGACGATGGCAAACGCCGGCGACTCACCGGAATTAATGCTAAATGCCCCGGTACCCGCAGCCAAAAAAGCATTAAAAATGGCCGGAATGACAATCGCCGATATTGATCTTTTTGAAGTCAATGAAGCCTTTGCGGTGGTGCCTTTGAAGTTTATGCGGGATCTAAACGTCGACCCTGGATTAGTCAATGTTAATGGCGGGGCGATGGCCTTAGGTCACCCTATCGGTGCAACAGGCGCTATTATTCTGGGAACTTTGCTCGATGAAATGGAGCGACGTGACTTGAACACGGGTCTCGTCACCATGTGCACCGGCGGTGGCATGGCTCCCTGCCAGATTATCGAGCGAATGTAGAAGCAAGCGGACGTAAAAATAGGTTAGCGATTGTTCTTTTTGGAATACGAGTGCGATGAATCAATGTCGAATCAAAAAGAATAGAGATAGCTGATACGGTGTAGAAACTAGCGTCGATTCGCCGACTTTAACCAGTCAGCGAATCTGTAACAGAAAGGCTGAAGAGGAAATTAGGACATGCGTGATTTACAAGGTAAAAAAGTGGTCGTCGTCGGCGGCACTTCCGGCATAGGTTTAGCAACTGCAATCGAAGCGGCAGACCTGGGTGCCGAAGTGTGGGCAGTTGGACGCTCTGCCGAAAACATCGAAAAAGCAAAATCGGTCGCTGGCGAAGGTATTCATTTCGCCCAACTGGATGTCCATAATCTGGAGGATTTTGACCAACTATTTAAAGACACGGGTAAATTTGATCACTTGGTTTCGGCTGCTACCGGTGCCGACAGAACAATGAAACCTTTTATGGAGCAGACGGCCGAGCAATTCTCGGAGGCCTTTAACAAGTTTTGGGGGTATACCAACGTAGTCAGGCAAGGCGTCCCCCACATAAAGCCTCACGGCTCTATTACTCTCGTCAGTGGTACTCCCGCCAGAAAGTGTAACGCTGGCATGTCGTCAGTTTCCTGTGTTGGCAATGCCGTCGAAGGACTTGGTAGAGCACTGGCGCTGGAACTTGCACCTATTCGAGTCAACGTCGTCGCCCCGGGTGTAATTAGTACTGGTATGTTTGACTGGATGGGGGAAAAGAAGGACGAAATATTAGAGGGAATGACCAAGCAAATCCCCTTGGGTCGCGCTGGCCAGCCATGGGAAGTGGCAAATGCAATCTTGTTTTTTATGACCACAAGTTATGCGACAGGTACTTGCGTTGACGTAGACGGCGGACAACTGCTGCCTTAATACTTTATTGAGGCGCGAGATGGAGTAGAAGCTGATAAGGGTCGCACCACCGAGAGTAACTATGGCATTATCGCCACTGTGCAAGGCTTGAATTATGGCGTGACCGGTGGTGATATATTCTTCTAAAATCAACGATACATCGACACTGAATTGAGAGAGAAACACCCGCCGTTCGCCTCCATCCATCCCATTTTTTTCGGCGTAATTTACTTACGACGCAACACGTGCAAGCGCCAGAGATTGATTGCAACCCTTGCCATCATAATATAAATGGTAGGCGTCGCTAGCAATCGTTTCAACTGCACCAACAATATCCCGCAGGGACAAAACATGATCGATAGGTAGCGACCCTAAATTCATTATTCTATAATAGCGTTACAATATTTATCGGCCTTTGCGAGTCAATAAATAGTTCAAACGTGTTATTTTCCCTTTTCAATAATTCCGGTGTCTTTGTCGTCGAGACTCACCCGGTTTTTCTCGCTCCAGTAATCAGTAACGCCTTGTCGCCCCTTTTTCAGCGCCCACTTTGCCAGGGTTTCACGCTCGCCGGTAAACTCGAAACGCGGTATAGAATAACCACAAGACGTTTGAACAAGGCTTAGCTCAAGTTCAAACACTTGCCTGGCTCCTATATTTTCAGGAAATAGCGCTATCAGTTTCTCCCATTTATCGTCCCTCGGATAGACGGTAGTAGCCTGTCCGTACAGGCGTAAAGTAAGAGGCTGTTTATCAAACGAACAAAACATGAGCGTCATTCGATCACTTTCCAGAATATGCGCAGCACTTTCATTGCCGCTTCCTGTCAAATTGAGCCAGGCAACATTCGATTCATTGATGATTCTAAGACTGTCCATGCCTTTTGGGGATACGTTGACAAACCCCGACGGCGCCGCTGTACCTACAAAAAACAGATGCTGATTTTGTATAAATTCAATATGCTTTTCCGACAAGGCTTCAAATTTTTCCGACACTTTTTTCTCCACTAAAAAATAGACTATCTCTATAAAGGCACCCATTCACCACTACGACTTATCCGCCAAATCATAACTCGATTGCCCTTTCCCTCCAAGTATACGCCATTCCAACCAGCTGCGACTTCAAACACATACGTCCGGAGAAGTAATCGAATTCTAGTATGACTATCAGGGGTATTACTTGGAGACAAAGCATTATTACTTGATAATGAATTATCTCCTCGAAATTCAGCACTGATCACAAGATGAACGCAAATTTCCCGCTGACAGAATTTTTCTCTCGCACATATTCTTGCTCCCCCATTTGCAGCTCGATCAGTTGAACTCCACGGTGTTTATCGGACTATGCCTGCAGGTATTTTTCTCAACTAACTGATAAGCTAATGTGATATCGTTACCTTATCAGTCGTTCAACGAAAAACATTCTGGTGTTTCGCCAAGCCGGGCAATTCATTGCGTATCGGCTGATTTCAATTTCAATTCCCAACATTACCCCACACTACGGCTTTTACATGAAAATTCATCAACTCAAAACCCGATTAGTCAATTCTAACATTGTCGAATACCGGGACAAACTTCTAGTGATGGATGTTGCTATCGGGTGTCACCACGAAGTATTACACTTTATTGAAAATCGCTTAAACAGGCGTGCAGAAGAAATCGATTTGGTATTATGTAGCCACGACGACCCCGACCATATGGGCGGAATTGAAGCCCTGGCTAAAGCTGGAAAGGCCGGCGTTGCTGTACCGTATGCTTCGGGCTCTACACTCAAGAAACTCTACAATGATCCATCGGGGAAAATCTTTAGGTTGGCAACCTCTATGGTAGAAGCCACGCGGGTGCGGGCATGGAAAATGTATCTAAACCCCAAAAGATCGAAAGCCGCCAGGCAGCGTCTCGGTGCATTTAAACCCCATGTACTGGAACAATACAATGAGGCTGTACTGCACAAAATAGAACACTACTCGATGAAACATGAAGAAGCGGTGCCCGGATTCGATGATTGGCAAGTTATTCACACGCCCGGCCATTCCTGGGATAGTTGCTGCTTTTTCCATAAAGGATCAGGCAGCCTAATAACCGGCGATACCTTACTGGGTAGCGGTAAAAAGGGCCACTTGGTTAAACCCTCCATATACGCAAACCCTCTGCATTTAAAACGCTCAATGCGTCAGTTAAAACGTCTGCCGATCAATGCGGTATACCCCGGTCACGGCAGTGTCATGCAAGGTGGCAATTTATTGGACCATCTGCTCTAACCGCAATTAATTCCGCCGCCAATTCGCTCGAGAAATATCGGTCTATCTTTCTATTTCCACCAGGGATAAAAGTCCGGCATATCTGTCGAAACTTTGTCGCTAAACTCCGGCTGACGTTTCTCCAAAAACGACTTAACCCCTTCTTTTCCACTATCGAGACTACAATAGTAAATGGACAGAGAATCCACTTTGTGAGCGTCTAACGGATGTGGCATAGCGGAATTTCTGTACATCATTTGCCGAGTTAAAGCGATGGCAACAGGACTGTGTTGGGTTATACGGCGCGCTATTTTGTACGCTTCTTCAAGCAGTTGATCCGCCGGATATATTGCTTTCACAAACCGGCCAGCCAGTGCTTCTTGCGGGCTTAATATATCGCCGCTATAAGTCCATTCCAAGGCTTGTGAAACGCCGACAATGCGCGGTAAGAACCAACTGGAACAAGCCTCCGGCGTAATTCCTATCTTGTTAAAAACAAAGCCGATTTTAGCGTGTTCGGACGCCAACCGGATATCCATCGCGCAGGTCATCGTAGCCCCTATTCCAACCGCAGCGCCATTGATCGCTGCGATCACAGGCTTCGTACAATCGAATATTGCCAGTGCAACGCGGCCGCCGGTATCCCGTACACCGCTAATCACTGCCGGATCATTAAGACGCGTTTCCATATCATCCATGGTAGGTGCAAATTCTTCGTCTAAACCAAATACGTTACCTTCGGCGGATAAATCCATCCCCGCACAAAAAGCTCTACCGGCCCCAGTGACAACAATCGCTCGAACTTCATCATCAGAACTTGCGAACTCGAAGGCAGCCACTAACTCGTTAGCCATCTCGATGGTAAATGAGTTCAAGTGTTCGGGTCGATTTAGCGTTAGTGTTAGAATGTTTTCGTTAATTTGATAATCGAGTGTTCTGAATTGCATGATAATCCCTGTTTAAACTATGAATCGAGACGCGTATGGGTAAGGAAGAAAGAACTGGAAGAGATAAAACGGAAGAAAGTGCCAGGCTGAATAGACAGCCCGGCCACCCATAGGTTATGCGACTTCAAACAAACCCGCCGCTCCCATACCACCACCAACGCACATGGTAATGACAACGTACTTCACACCGCGGCGCTTTCCCTCTATCAGTGCATGCATGACCATTCGCGCGCCACTCATGCCGTAGGGATGGCCGATTGAAATCGCTCCACCGTTCACGTTTAGATTTTCATTCGGAATTCCCAACTTGTCACGACAGTAAATTACCTGCACAGCAAATGCTTCATTGAGTTCCCACAAACCGATATCGTCCATTGTCAGGCCATTGCGTTGCAACAATTTGGGAATAGCAAATACTGGACCTATTCCCATTTCGTCGGGTTCACAACCCGCAACTGCCATACCGCGATAGATACCGAGCGGCTCAATATTACGTTGCGACGCAATTTGACTATCCATCATCACGACTGCCGCCGCTCCATCAGATAACTGTGAAGCATTCCCACCGGTAATAGAACCGCCTTCACGGACAACTTTCAGACCTGACAAACCTTCCAATGTAGTGCTTGGACGATTTCCTTCGTCTTGAGTTAAAGTCACTTCCTGCTCACTTACCTCGCCAGTAGCGCGATCCGTTACCAGCTGAGTGGCGGTAACCGGTACGATTTCATCATCAAACTTTCCCGCTTCCTGCGCTGCTGCCGTACGCTGTTGAGACTGCAAGGAATATTCATCTTGCGCCTCCCGATCAATATTGTATCGATTGGCAACAACTTCCGCAGTATCCAACATAGGCATATGAATTTTAGGTGCGTTCGCCATTGCCATGGGATCGACAATTCGGTGTAAGTTCATTTTTTCGTTCTGGACCAAGCTAATAGATTCACATCCACCAGCAACCAATATCGGCGCACCATCCATAACAATTTGCTTGGCACCAGTGGCAATTGACATCAATCCTGACGAACATTGACGATCCAAAGTCATTCCTGCAACGCTTACTGGCAAGCCAGAGGCCATCGCTACTTGACGACCCAGATTTGATCCCTGAGACCCTTGTTGAATCGAGGCCCCCCAAATGCAATCATCAATTTCTGCCGGATCAATTCCAGCGCGAGTAACAGCGGCCTTTACCGCATAAGATGACATAGAAGGAGACTCAAGATTATTGAATGCACCACGATAAGCTTTACCGATCGGCGTACGTGCGGCTGAAACAATGACAGCTTCTTTCATAATAGATTTCCAAATAGTTTTTCAATGCCGGAACAAAGGCACTGGATGCTGGTCGGTAGTGACTACAGGGTTTAGCCGTAATCACTACGTCTTTAGAAAAGTACCGTCAATATGGTACTGTAGGTGTAGACAAAATATTACTTTTGTGACTGCAGATAAGCCATTGCTTTACCCAGAAACTTCTCCGTTTGCTTACCGCCCGACACTAACTCCTGCTGATTGTCGGTATTCATAATGGTATCCCACTGTGCCGCAACATTCTCTGGCGTCTGTTCGTCTGCGGGTAAGAAAATACCGTCGGTTTCAAACAATCCGGTCTTCGCGTAACCGCCGGCGCCCGCACATAAAATAGTACGATTCGGGGAATCGTTGTGAACTAACACCAACGCACCAGCGGTGACTGACTCAGGATTTAGCATCGCTAGAATTTCGGGAGGCATTAAGTCTTCCGTCATGCGTGTGCCGGCCGTCGGGGCCAAGGTATTTATACGGATATCGTATTTTGCACTCTCTAATACGAGCGTATTCATAAACCCAATTAAAGCCATTTTGGCTGCGCCGTAATTAGCTTGTCCAAAGTTGCCGTACATGCCACTCGAAGAGGTAGTCATAACAATTCGACCGTAATTTTGATCACGCATGATCTGCCAAACCGCTTTCGTACAGTTAACAGACCCCATTACATGAACGTCCATTACGATTCGAAAATCGTCCATGGTCATTTTAGCAAATGTTTTGTCGCGCAAAATTCCGGCATTATTGATCAGAATGTCAACCCGACCCCATTTTTCCATGGTCTGCTTGACCATATCTTCGACTTCATCAAATTTGGCCACGTTGGCACCGTGTGCAAACGCTTCCCCACCAGCAGCTTCGATCTGTTTTACAACTTCGTCAGCAGCTTCGGATGATTTGCCAACACCGTCTCTGGCACCGCCCAAATCATTTATAACGACTTTGGCTCCGCGCGCCGCGAGTTCCAACGCGTGTGAACGCCCCAGCCCATTACCCGCGCCCGTTACTATTGCTACCTTACCATCAAATCTTATACTCATTTCCAAGCTCCTAATTAGCCGTTCTCATACGACAAAAAAATTGTTACGCTACCATTTGCAGGCCAATCCACTCGGCTACTAAGGCCGGTTTTTCTTCGCCTTCTATTTCCACGGTCACTTCTGTTTTGATACGAAATTGTCCCGGCTTATTTTCCGCAATCTCTATGACTCTTGTCAATGCGCGAATATTGCTACCCACTTTAACCGGTGAAAGAAACCGAACTTTATCAAATCCGGAATTAATAAACATAACGGCACCATCAATAATCAAACCGTAATCTTCTGAAAAATGAGACAACATAGATAAGGTTAAAAAACCATGGGCAATCGTTGTGCCAAATGGCGTTTCTTTCGCTTTTACTGGGTCAACATGAATAAATTGTTGGTCTTTGGTGCAATCAGCGAATTGATTAATTTGTTCCTGCGTAACACAGTGCCATGGAGTGGGTGCCGCTTGATACCCGACAAACTGTTCAATTTCTTCTCGCTTAATCAATTTCATATAAAGCCTCTCATTCTAATGGTTTTTCAAAAGATAAAAACATAATTCTAAATTTCCCGTCTAAAACCAGTCGGGATCCATATCGAAACAGGTCGAATCCAGATTGATCAACAACTTGGACCAGGCATCGATTTCAGATAGCTCAAACCGGAAAAAATACTGCATCGCTTGTAATTTTCCGCGATAAAATTTCTCGTCCGCCTCGTGAGGACTATTCGCCAGTCCTTTGTCGGCAGCAATACCTTGTTTCAACCACAACCACGCAATGACAACGTTGCCGAATAACTCCAGATATTTAACGGAATTTGATAGCGCCATATCAATATTTTTTTCAAGCATGGCGGCGAGTAAACACTGCGTTGTGTTTTTTAATATAACAATCGCATCCGACAGTTCTTTTGCATAGATCGACAGTGATTCAGTTGAACTAGCCTCAGCAATTGTTTTTTCCATTTCTTCCAACAATGCGTGATATCCGGCCATATTCTTCATAGGCACTTTGCGCGCCAGTAGATCCATCGACTGAATGCCCGTGGTACCCTCGTGAATCGGATTGAGCCGGTTGTCCCGATAAAACATCTCAACGGGATGTTCATTGATATAACCGTGACCACCCAGTACCTGAATAGCTAGGCTATTGGATTTCGGTCCATATTCGGAGGGCCAGGTTTTGATGATCGGGGTCAAGAAATCCAATAATGTATGAGCATCTTGGCGCTCTTTTTCTGTCGGTGCTGTGTGTTCGTCATCGGCCAACTGAGTCCCCAATAAACACAAGGCATACGCGCCTTCGGAATACGCTTTTTGAGCCAATAACATCCGTCTGATATCGGCATGTTTTATAATATTCACCGGCGGTGACATGGGGTCCTTACTCGACGGAAGACGCCCTTGAGGCCTTTCTTTCGCGTAATCCAGCGAGTATTGAAACCCAGTCAATGCTGTTAACGCGGCACCCGTACCCACCATGATCCTTGCTTCATTCATCATGTGGAACATATAGGTAAGGCCTTTGTTCTCCTCGCCAACGAGGTAACCAATCGCACCGTCCTTCTCTCCAAAATTAAGTGCACAAGATGTTTGGCCGCGCCCGCCCATTTTGTGGAACAGACCAGCGAGAGTAACGTCGTTCCTCTCCCCTACTACACCTTCGTCGTCGACCAAAAATTTGGGTACCAAAAATAGAGAAATACCCTTGATTCCCTTGGGCGCACCGCGCAAACGAGCCAATACCAAATGAACAATATTTTCATTGAGCTCGTGATCGCCACCGGATATAAATATTTTGTTGCCGCGAATACGATACTCGCCCTTTTCATCCTTTTCTGCGCTTGTGGTGAGATCTGCTAATCCCGAGCCCGCCCCCGGTTCAGTCATCGCCATCGTGCCGGCAAAGCGACCACTGCGCATTGGAACGACCCATTTTTCAATCTGGTCTTTGGTACCGTGAGCTTCCACCAAACTGGCATTAGCCGATGTTAGTCCCGTGTAACCGATAACAGTTCCTCCAGCAGCCGACAAATATGCCCCAACAGCACTGCTTACAATACCGGGTAACTGCATACCGCCCATGTCGAAGTCCGCTGTTGTCGACCCTAGACCTGACGCAATAACTGCGTCGACGGCAACTTTAATTTCGGGAATCATTTGAACACGCTCACCGTCAAAAGTCGGTTGATTCGTATCAACCTTTTGACGAATCGGAATCAGGTATTTTTCGGCGACAGTTTTGGATGTCTCCATGGCTGCGGCAAAGGTTTCTCTCGTATGATCGGAATAACGCTCTCGCTGAGTAAGCCCTTCTGCATCAAACAATTCATAAAGCATAAAATCTAAATCGCGTTCATTGAGAATAGGAGCAACCATCTTTCGACCTCTCGGTGTTAACAAATTGTGGCCCGCATTGTGCCGAAGGGATTATTTGCGGACCACGACATGCGGTGTCCGGTTGATTTTTTCGTTAAAAGCTGATTTACCGACGGGATATCGCACCTTGCAATGGGGCGTCACGCCCCCCACTGTCGCTTTAGGCACGCGCTGGGAGATTCCAGAGGATGAATTAGCAATCCTCCAAGATATTTCATTACTACTCGGTCCTACGCAGCATTGGAAACCGGCAGTCGATAAATAGGGATTTCATCAAACCAAAGTTACCATTTGGTAAGAAAGTATCTTTTTAGCCGGCACCAACGCGCAGATGAGCTTTTCAACCAGCTTTCGAAATTTCACCATTCACTTAGCGCAGCTAATAAAAGAAGGACCGTCAGCGCTGTATTGTTATTTACGGTTTCGTACACTGCACAATGAGAGACCTGCCATGAACCATTAGAGCCCTAGTTAAACCTGAGTTTTATGTATTATGCGTGTAGAATTATCCCAATACAGCCAGCAAAGACCTCACGACTAAGCGGCCTGCTCTCAAACCCCAACGAGTTATTATATGCAACATGAGATTGAGTCGGAACCAGAACCCGCATTTGGACGTTTCCTGAGGTTTTGGCGTTCAGTTCATAAGTTGAGTCAAGAAGCTCTGGCCGACCGACTTGACAGCTCGCCGAGGCATATTAGCCGGCTTGAAAATGGTAGCAGTCGTCCGAGTGAATCAATGGTTTTGGACATCAGCAGAGCTTTAGAACTCGGCATGCGAGATAGCAATCATCTGCTAATATCCGCGGGTTTTGCTTCTATCGAGGAAGAAATTGACTTCCACTCGCCTAACCTGAAATGGCTTCGTAAATCTATGACCATGACCCTAAAGGCACTGGACCCCTTTCCAGCCGCTTTATTAGACCGGTCTGCAAACATATTGATGGTCAACCGCGGCTGGGTAGGCGTTTTTCGCGATAATATCGGTCAAAGTGCTTTAGAAAAGGTAACGAACCATTACGACTTCCTTTTTAATCAAGAGGGCGCAGGCAGCCTTGTCAGCAATAGAGAAGACACCTTGTCGGTTATATTGATGTCCCTTAAGCAGCGTGCGCTTTTTAGCGATGACAAAGTTGATCAGGATTTACTCGACCGGCTCGAAACTCATCCGAGCGTTCCGCAAGATTGGCAACAGCGTGCTGCAAGGCTAGAGCCTATGGCAAGTTTTCGAGTTCAGATGTCTATCAATGGCGGATTGAAAAGGTTTTTCAGTGTCATCACTACTGTAGGAGCGTTGGGACCAACAGCTTACGCATCAGAGCCCAAACTATCTATGCACACACTGTATCCTGAAGACGACCACCTAGATCTAAATCCGTTTATTGACGAAAATCTTAGCCATCCATTACTTTTTTATTAGCAGCTGTCCCCTCCCAGGGCCCGGCAACTTAATCGACGCATTAATGTTATTAATCACCAATAACAACTATCTGCTGTGCCTTTGTGCCAGGTATAAAGCGCTGGCTGCACGCTAATTTAACGACAGAAGCGGATGCTTCGGTCCTCAAAAAGCTAACTTAAAAGCAATCCACACTTAACATCGTTTACCGAAAAAGGACCGACGGAGAATAAACCGCCGAAGTTTCTAAGGCGATAAACCAAAGGCGGCCGTGCTTGAAAGCTAATGGGGAAGTCCTTCTCGACAATAAAAAAGGAAAAGCAGATTGAGCCGAAAAATAATTCTCGTAAACTAACTCAACGGGAAAAAGCCAAGCTGTACTGCCCGATGATTCGGATACAACTTGGATCTATTTAACTCGCTTCAGTAAATCTATTACTGATAGAACGATTAAGGCTTCTGTCGGGTAAAAACTTGTACTGCTTGTGTTGACGTATTCGTTTGATTCATTACGTCTTCGCTGACAAATTCTATGCTTGCAACCTGAGGCCCTTGAAAATCAAATGAAATAACATTTTCTGCCAAAGTGTAGGGAATACTCTGACCAAAACCGACAACACCGATCTCTGTTTCAGAGATTTCTACTGTAATAGGAAAACCATTGACTTCGGTATCCCACTTCCCAAGAATTTTTTCCGCATAGTTAACCGAAGTACTGGCACAGGCAACCATAAAACCAGCCAAACAGATAAGTACTGCAAATTTTATTGAGCGTGAAAAACGTTTCATAATCTTTACTCTAAGTTGTAAAAAATAATTTTAGACGAATGTGTAACCGCTAAAATAGTACACAACCTTAAGGCGTATGGCTAGCCAAAATGACCGAATTCTGTGGTCATTATCAATTGCCCCGTCGCGTCTAATTTAGCGCCCACTAAGCTTTCAAAATGGTAATGTTGCTCCCCGTATTTACCCTTTCAAATCAAATAGCTCTGGGATAGGATATCCAGTGGTCAAATAGCAGAAACAAACAACATCCTTCTAATGAAGCAGAACAATAATTTACGGTTCACAGGAGCTAGTTATGAAACGAATATGCGTAGGTCTGGGATTACTTACTGCAGCCCTAGTATCTATCACCGCTAGTGCTGCCACGATATCAGGTACCGTCAAAAACTCTAGTGGTGAAGTACTGAATGGAGTAATGGTCCGGTTAACGGACGCTGCCAATGTATCTGAATCGGTGTTTACGAATGGCAACGGCCAATACACTCTAAGCACCGATCTCACTGGGACCGTGAATGTACGTCTGCGCACACCTTATTACAGAGACCTCAACGGCGATCTAGAACTGGGAGCGAACGAAAAACTCAAACATGACATGACAATGGAAGCGATGACAGAGGCGGTAGAAATTTCAGACAGTCTTCCGGCGGCTTATCACTTCGGAAGTCTGCCCTTCGAACAAGGAGACGATGCAGATTTCAACCGTTTTCAGTTCCAACGTGATTGCCTCTCGTGTCACCAATTAGGAAACCCCTTTACTCGGGTGCCTCGTAAGGCCGAACACTGGGCGTCGACTATCCAACGCATGCACATGTATGTTGGAAATTTTGATATGGCTCTTAGAGACCGACGAGGAGAAATCTTCGAAAAGGGCTTCGACGGTAAACCACTTGCGGTTCGACCGGAATTTCCAATCGACAAAGCCCTGGTGAATGCCAAGATTTACGAATACCCGCTGCTAAATAGAGGCGTACCTCACGATGCTATTGCACATCCGACCTCAGGTGTCCTTTACACAGTCGATCAGGCACTAGATCACATGTCAATTACCGATCCAAAAACAGGCAAGACCGAATATATTGCGCAAAAAGGCTCCGAGGCCGGAAAATTCCACGAAGCTGCACCAGCTAAAAACAAACTGGGGCTTTTTGATCCTGCGGGGAGGCATGGACCTCATTCTCTGGACTTAGGACTGGACGGAAAATATTACGTAACCAACACCGGAAGCACGAGCATTGGGGTTTTTAATCCAACAACGAACAAATGGGAAGCTTCTCACAAGTTACCAAAGGAATATACGGGCCGATATCCTCACTCAATTCGCGTCAACAAGGCCGGCATTGTATGGTTTACAATGGCGGGCGCTGAACACGTTGGCCGACTGGACCCAACCTCAGGGAAATTCGATATTATTGCACTACCAACCGTAAAAGTTGGTGGAATTTCCGGCGGCACCCAACCCTACGGAATTGACATCAATCATAAAGATGACTCGATGTGGTATGGGCGCCTATTCGGTGACAAGATAGGTCGTATCGACCCTGAAACTCTCGAAGTAACCGAATACGACTCACCTGTGCGCGGACCTCGTCGAATGCATTTTGATAAGAAAGGCATTCTATGGGTAACCGGCTATTCTGAAGGTCAGCTGGCACGGATAGATGTTACAGGCTTTACTAGTAAAGTTTATGATATGCCTGAGTATGCGCCCGGTTTTCGCCCAGCGCCTTATGCATTGAACGTACATCCCGACACGCAGGACATCTGGCTTAATGAAAATATGACGGATCGAATGTTCCGTTTTATTCCTGCGGAAGAACGTTTCATTGCCTATCCTGTGCCTCTATCCGGTACATATACTCGCGATACGACTTTTACGCCCGACGGCAAAGTGTGCACATCAAACAACCCCATACCGGCCCCCGCTTTAGAGGGTGGTATTTTGCAAATTATTTGCATTGACACTGATGTATAGTAATCGATTTAACCATTCCAAAGAAATGGAGTAGTTATCGCATCTGTAATTAACCGTAAAAGGGTGGCTTAGCCGCCCTTTTTTTGGACTAACCCTCGCTATCGAATGAGGAAATTCAGAACAGGATGCTCAAAGCAGGTTGCTTAACCCCTTAGCTACGAAGTTATTTTCTATATGGCTCCACCCTACTCTCCCTGTACATTTCTTTTTGAATTGAGAACGTCTCCCGCAGAGCTATTCCTTACCCTACTAGGTTGCTAGATATCTCGATTTTCTAAAATTCCAAATAACGCTAATCACCACTATTTCTCGTTAGTAGCCCAAACTAAAACGACAAGCCTTTCAATGACATGAACAAAATGCTCATAGATATAAGAATATTGTCAGAATATCTCTCACAAGCTATCTACCAACAATCTCCGATCGAGAACATTAGCGAAAACAGGAAATAAATATGCACAAAATGTGAGGTTATTGTCACTCAAATTTAGATTCAAAAGAGTTGCAAGCACGACACAATTTACTACACTCAACTTTATCGAGGCGAATGAAAGGAATCTGGTTTCGTCAAAATGTCATCAACGCTAATATGGCAGCAGACGCTACAAAGATTGGTTAATAATAAGGTCGAGATAGAAAGCTCTCACCCACTACGAATCCGATATACTGTAAATGATCAAGAAAATAACGATCCAGCCGAACTACTAGACTAAGAACATCGCCTGACTCCGATTTTTTTAATATCAGCCTAAAGAACTAACAGCTCTGGACTATTGAGAAATACATATGAATTTAACAATTAAGACCAAACTACTTCTCGTCGCTATTATAGCGGCCGCCGGTATAATTATTGTGGGCTCTATGGCGACACTCAACGCTAGCTCTTCGAGAGATCTCAATGGCGCAGCCGTCGATTTAGTCGAAATTCACTCCTCGATGTTACTTCTACGTCGACACGAAAAAGACTTTCTCGCCAGGAAAGACATGAAGTACGCCACTAGATTTCAGGGCGAATACCAGTTAACAAATGAGAAAATAGAGCAGTTACGGTCGCAGCTAACAGAAAACGATATAGATTCATCAGACCTCAACCAGATGACGAACTCGCTTTCGTCCTACTCCGACAAATTTACTACCGTTGTTGAAACCGTTCAAGAAATAGGCATTAACTCGAAAAGCGGTCTTTATGGAGAATTGCGGAACGCTGTGCACGACATTGAAGAATTGTTAACGGACAGCGAAGCTATTAAAGTATCCATGCTGATGCTGCGCCGCCACGAAAAGGACTTTATGCTCAGAAAGGACACTAAATACAAAGATTCTTTCGACGAAGAAGTAGAGCTGTTCCGCACTCTCGCAAACGAAAACCTCGACCCGCCACTTGCGGAAACTATTCTCAGTTCGCTCGACTCGTACTCGGACAAGTTCCAATCATTGATAGACCGTGAAGTCGCGAACGGCTTAACACCCAACGACGGCAACCTGGGTAAGATGAGGTCGGCTATTCATCAAATGGAAAGCAAGTTTGCAGACTTGCATAAAAAATTGAACACAATCATTGAATCAGAATATTCCGCAGGCCAAACAGTATTGATTATAGGGATAATCCTAACCAGTATTGTCGTGGCAGGAATTTGTTTGCTGGTTGCTCAATCCATATACAAACCCATCGGTATTTTTAAGGATCGTATTCTGGAAATTGCTGATACCAAGAACCTAAATATTAGGCTGGATCACAATCACGACGATGAGCTCGGATACATGGGTAAAGCCTTTGATCAAATGATTGATACCTTGCACCAAGTGATGGGGAAAATTAAAGAATCGGCAACTCACGTGGAGACTTCCGCCAATCTTATGTCGACATCCAGCATAGCTTTAAGAGATTCGTCCGACAATCAAAACCAGGAAATTGAACAAGCCTCAGCAGCCGTCAATGAAATGAACAGTACGACTCAAGAAATAGCGAGAAATGCTTCAGAAGCTGCGGACACCGTGACCAGAACACTGGAAGAGGTTGTCAACGGGTCAAGCGCAGGTGAGAAAGCCAAGCAAGAGATCCTCAGTTTAACAGAAGAGGTTCAGGACGCAGGGCGTTCGATTCAGGAACTCGAAGAAAAGAGTAAAAACATTACTTCTGTGTTGGACACGATACAAGGTATTGCCGAGCAAACCAATATGCTGGCTTTAAATGCAGCCATCGAAGCCGCTCGAGCCGGTGAACATGGACGTGGATTTGCCGTTGTTGCCGATGAAGTTCGTACCTTGGCGCAGCGTACTCAAGAATCAACGATAACTATTAGGGACACTATAGAGGAGTTTCAGACAGGAACATCAGAAGTTGTAACGAAGGTCACTCAGGCGAATCTTCGCGCAGAATCGGGAATCGAGCTCGTTTCAGAATCCGCCATGATACTCGGAAATATCAGCGAACTGATGCTCCGTGTTAACGACATGAACACACAAATAGCCGCAGCGGCCGAGGAGCAAAGTCACGCTTCCGAAGAAATCAACCGCAATGTAACTAAAGTTAACGACATTTCCTATTCATTGGTTGAACAGAGTCAGCTGACATCAAAATCCAGCGACGAACTGTTGAACTTAGGGAGAAATTTGAACAAAATAATTAGCGAATTTCAATACTAGCTTCCATTTATTTAGTATTTATAGGTACTATTTATGTAGGTACTATTTATGTAGGTACTATTTTTACATGCGCTAGCTCAGACTTGGTGCGCTATCTTTCCGATTTTTTGAGACCCTGCTCAATAACCTCGATCCAATGCAAGACGGGTATTTTAGACTGCGAAGAAAGGTGCAATTGACAACCGACATTCGCGGTCACTATTCTTTCCGGCTGATTAACATTCAGTGCTTCCAATTTTTTATCTAACAATCTTTTGCTCATTTCTGGCTGAAGAATTGAATAGGTGCCTGCCGAGCCGCAGCATAAGTGTTTGTCGCGCGCTGCAGCCAATGAGACCCCGGCTCTTTCCAACAACTGATCCACTTTATCAGGATTTTTCAAGCCGTGTTGCAGGGAACAGGGACAATGTACAACCGTCTTTACATTGTCTATGTCTAAGTTTAGCTGTTCAATATCGCTCAGCGATAGGATTTCGCTTAGCTCCTTTGCAAGTTCGCTGACTCTCTTTGCTTTTTCTGCATAGACCGGATCAAGTTTTAGCTGCTCCCCATAATCCTTTACCATCGGCGCGCATCCTGATGCGGTGACAACAATGGCTTCTACTCCTGCTTCAATAGCCGGCCACCATGCATCAATATTTTTGCGCATAAACTCCATTGCTTCGAGTGGTTCTGATAAATGGTAACTCACAGCCCCACAACAACCGGCACTAGAAATGTCGACCAACTGAATGCCCAGTTGGTTTAGAACTCGTGCTGCGGCAGAATTGGTATTGGGCGTCGCTCCGGGTTGTGCACAGCCTCCCAATACCAACATCCGCCGTTCATGACTTTGAGTTGGCCAGCTTAGACGCGGCGTTTTTATCGGGACCTTTATTTTTAACGATGTTGGCAATATGGGCCTCACCAACTGACCGAGCCGCAGCAAAAAAGTAAATCTCTTTCGAAAAGGCAGAACTTGTCGAATACCCCAGCGCGTTACACGTTCAGGAAATACTCGAGCCTGTTGCTCCTCCGCAATTTCTTTGCCTAAATCTACCAATCGTCCATATTCGACGCCAGAGGGACAAGTCGTTTCGCAACTCCGGCAATTTAAACAGCGATCTAAATGATTACGAGTATTTTCCGTCGCATGACCTTCCTCGAGCATTTGTTTGATCAAATATATCCTGCCCCGCGGACCATCTCGCTCATCTCCCAATTCTTGATAAGTGGGGCATGTCGCGTTACAGAATCCACAGTGAACGCAACTGCGTATGATAGATTCAGCTTCTATTCCTTTCGATGTTTCTTCAAAACGTTTGTGTAACTTTGTATACATTGCTAATTTTTCCTGTCTCGAGGACAACTACAACCAGCTATAAAGCCGACCAGGATTGAAGACTCCAGCGGGATCCATCGAGTATTTTAACCGTTGATGCAGTGTTTTAAGACCCTTACTTTGAGAGTGAAATACTTCAGAGCTGCGATCACCACCCCGGTATAAACTAACTTGGCCTCTAGACTTCGCCGCTTGCCGTTCGAATGTGGCCTTTTCGAAATCTCCACGTAACCATCGCTGCGCGCCTCCCCAATCGAGTAACCATTTTCCTTCCGGGCAAAAATGACGGGCATTCGACTTGATAGAAAACCTCCATAGGGGTGAGTCTCCAGAGAAGAAATCGAGCTGTTGCTCCCGGAGGTCGGCCCAAAAAGTACTGGAGTCTTCGAGAATTTTACCGGGAATCGAATCTTGCGCGCCCTCGACCGCTCGTTTCGTCCCCGACAGTCGAAGATACAATCTGTTATCCAGCCAGCACGCTCCCATCAACGGGACTGGCGTCCCTGACAATTGATTCATGGTTTCAATCGCTTCCTGGGCATCCATTTCCTTAACGAGAGTTATCGATGTATCGAGACGAGGCATAACCTTGAAGCTAATTTCTGTGATGATACCCAACGTTCCCATTGCTCCAGCCTGCAATCTCGAAACATCATAACCGGCGACATTTTTCATCACCTGCCCGCCGAAATTCAGATGTTCACCTTTGCCGTTTATTAACTTTAGCCCCAGCACCATATCTCTGATAGAGCCACTCCACGGTCTTGCCGGTCCAGACAAGTTACAAGCTAAGGTGCCACCGATACTCGCCTGACCTCCGAAATCTGGAGGTTCAAAAGACATCATCTGCCCGTTTTCCTGCAGCGTTTCTTCTATTTCAATTAAGGCGGTCCCCGCTCGAACAGTCATCACTAACTCGACCGGCTGGTAACTAACAATACCCGAATGTTTAGCCAGTGAAATTTTATCTCCCTTCGGTTCACGTCCCATTGAGGTTTTGCTTGCTCGTCCAACAATATCTAACGTCTTTCCGTTTCCACGCGCGTCCACAACTTGGTCTATTAACTGCTGGCTATCATCGTTCATTGCTTAATCTCATGTTGCGTCTCAGGATCTTGAGGTACTGGCAAACCTTCCGGTTGCAAGGTGCGGTACTCCTGACAACGCTTTAACAAGGGTATTCCCTTGCCCGGATTAAGTGTTCCATCAGGATCAAAAGCCGCTTTTATCCCATGAAATTGCTGAATCTCTTCATCGTTAAACTGGATCGCCATTTGTCGAATTTTTTCGACACCGACACCGTGCTCACCGGTAATACAACCACCCACTTCGACGCAGAGCTGCAATATCCTCGCGCCAAACTCTTCTGCTTTTTCAAACTCCCCTGGGATGCTGGTATCAAATAGGATTAACGGGTGTAGATTGCCGTCTCCGGCATGGAAAACGTTGGCAACCCTCAAGCTATAATGCTGGGACATTCGTTCCATTTCTTCTAACACATAGGCAATTTTCCTTCTGGGAATTGTCCCATCCATACAATAATAATCAGGAGAAATTCGACCAACGGCAGGAAATGCAGACTTTCTACCTTTCCAAAGTAATGCCCGCTCGGCTTCATCACGAGAGATTCTGGTCGATGTTGCACCCATCTCCTTAAAGATGAAATCGACTTTTTCGATATGCTCCTGAACTTCTGCAAGCGTACCGTCGACCTCACACAATAATAGAGCCTTTGCTTGAGTCGGATAACCGGCATGGGCAAAATCCTCCGCAGCCTTTATTGCATGACTGTCCATCATTTCCAAACCTGCGGGGATTATTCCTCTAGATATCACCGCCGCCACCGCGTCGCCCGCCTGCTGCACCGTCTCGAATGCTGCCATGATCACTTGTGCTTTATCCGGGGTCGGAAGTAATTTCACAATCACCTCGGTAATGACACCCAGTAGACCTTCAGAACCTGTTATTAGAGCCAATAAATCGTATCCCGACGCGTCGAGCCCCTCGTTACCGATTTGGATTAATTCACCCTCTACAGTTACCATTTCAACCTGCAGAACATTGTGAACGGTTAAACCGTATTTCAGACAGTGAACACCACCGGAGTTTTCCGCTATGTTACCGCCAATTGTACAAGCGATTTGTGAGGAAGGATCCGGCGCGTAGTACAGTCCGTAGGGAGCTGCCGCCTCGCTAATCGCCAGGTTACGCACGCCAGGCTGCAACCGAGCTGTTCGCGCCACAGGGTCAATCTCCAGAATTTTTGTGAACTTGGCTAACGACAATAGAATTCCATCAGCCTTTGGCAGCGCACCGGCACTCAACCCAGTTCCTGCGCCCCGAGCGACTACCGGAATTTGATATTCATGGCATATCAGCATGATTTTTTGAATTTGCTCGACGGACTCAGGTAACACGACCAATAAAGGCATTTCGCAATACATCGGTAAACCGTCGCACTCATAAACCCGTTGTGTTTCCAAGTCTTCAATCACGTATTTCGGATCTACAAATTCGGCGAATAAAGAGGCCAATTGTTGCCGACCGGGCTTTGTACTTTCTTTCATTCGAATACTCATCTGAAGGCTTAAAACTGAACCATCGTCAGCTGGATGTGGATAAATTTATAAAGATGCGAGGCCTCCAATCAACAGCCACCTCATTACACCCCATTTCCTGGTAATCATAACACTATCATTTCTCCTCAGATTGCCTCAATTCATAGAAAGCCAAACCGCAAGCCACTATCGTCGGACACCAACTAGCAGTATTCAGGGGATTTTCCATGCAAGCATAGTGACTTCGTCCAAATTTTTGCAAACTCACGTAAAATCCTGGCAAGAATAAAGGCCTTAGACATAGATCTTCCGACGCCCTGGATTTGCGGGCGTCCTAATTATTCACGCGCACCCTTAATCGCGCAACCTCGATACAGGAGAGGACAAGAGCGGGCCTCGATAACCCAATAGGTATAGATCCCTATTTTTTCGCATAAGTCTTTGCTATACAATTCAGCGACAAATAAAATATAGACGAAGCAAATAGTATCAGAACAATACTTTGTAAAGCAGGAAAACCTATCGGAATTTGGCTGTTCGCTTTTTGTCAACTAATTGTAGAATTTGCAAGGTAGTATTTGGCTAAAAGGTAATTCCGTCGACATCATGCAACTGCAGAATAGGCGAAATAGCGCCCGGTAGAGAACCGACGGACAATAAAAAGATGGGAGGACCGCATAATCCTACTTAACATTCACGACAAATGGCCGATAGTACACTGTGTAGATAGGAATCAAGCCTAGCATTGCGACAACGACGCCACCACTGTACATCCAAATCACGCGTGACGAGAGAGAATAAACCCATATACAGGAAACGTTAATTTAGTGCTATAGTAGACAGAGCGCTCGACAAAGCTGGCGATAATTCAACTTCAAATGAAGCTCGTCTTATTCCAAACGGTAGATGAATACAGGCCAGTTAAATAATACAGCTGTTTTTCATCTTCGGAAAACAAGCCAGAAACAATAACCTCTAATAATTAGGTAAAATGTATGGACAGTAAAGGTTTATCCCTTAAGTGGAAAATATTACTTGGAATAACACTAACTAGTGTATTTGCAGTTATTGCCTCGAATGTTATTTCCGTTTCGATGGAGATTTCGCGCTTTAATGAAACTATCGAAAAAGACTCCATCACCTTGGCACAAATCGTTGCTGGCAGCACGACTGGAGCCATGGAATTTGGGGATAAAACATCTGGGCGGGCGACCATCAATACACTGTCTAATAGCAAACGCATTGTCAGTGCCGTCATTTTTACGGAAAATGATAAACCTTTCGTTTGGTACAAGCAGGGGGTACAAGACAATACGACAGATCTTCCCTCTGATCTTCCTAAAGTAGCAAAATCCAGAAGCGTAGAATCTGATGATGATGCTATCGAGATCTTTGAGCCCATTTTATCTGGAGGCAGTAAGGTTGCTTCTATTTACATGAAAGTGAGCCTTGAAGAGCTGCAAGACGCAATTAGTAGTGCGATTTGGAGCTCTGTTGTGACGGTCCTACTGATCAGCCTATTAGCGGCAGTCATTTCATTCATAATTCAAGCGGGGATTGTCAGACCGATTAACGCGGTTGTCGAAGCACTTCGAGATATCGCAGAGGGTGAAGGAGATCTCACGCAGCGGTTACCGGTCAATACCGGCGATGAGGTAGGACAACTTGCGCTGTGGTTTAACACTTTTATGGAAAAAATACATAAAGTTATTGAAGAGTTTTCAGTAACGGCGACTGAGTTACATAGCAATACTGAACAGTTGTCACAAACCTCCAAAGAGACGGAACAAGGTGCAGTAAGCCAGCAATCAGACATCCAAAAAATGGTGTCAGCAGTTAGAGAGATGGCAGCCGTGGTCGATGATGTTGCACAGAACGTGTCCCAAACCGCTGACAATGCCGAGCAAGCGGACAAAGAAGCAACAAGCGGACACAACATAGTAACGATGACTATGTCGCAAATTGAAAATCTGTCAGTAGACATCAATGCAGCAGCCGAAGTAATCAATAAACTACGACAAGAAACGGATGACATAGGCTCTGTTCTAGACGTAATTAGAGGCATTGCCGAACAAACTAACTTATTGGCACTGAACGCCGCGATTGAAGCAGCACGAGCCGGTGAGCAAGGACGTGGATTCGCCGTTGTTGCAGATGAAGTACGGACTTTGGCGTCGCGCACTCAGTCTTCAACACAAGAGATCCAGGAAATGATCGAAAAGTTGCAGACCGGTGCGCGTGAAGCGGTAAATGTTATGGAGAAAGGCACACTCCAGGCTGAAGAATCTGTTAAGCAGGCAGCAGAAGCCAGCCGTTCGTTAGAGGCAATTACCGAAGGCGTTAGTACTATCAAAGATAAGACAAACCAAATCGCCAGCGCCTCGGAAGAACAAAGCTCAGCAACACGAGAAATGGAGCGCAATATTGACAACATATCTGAAGTTGCGCAACTGACCGCCAATGGAGCTGTGGAAATTGCCACAAATACTGCCGAAGTTGCAAAAATGGCTTCATCAATGGAAGCGATAGTAAGACAGTTTAAATTGTAAGACTGTGTTTTTACATTAGAACGGAAATTGCGGCCTTTGGCTTTTAACGCCTGAAGGTCGCAATGCAATTCTCTCCAAGTTGTCCTGTGACTTACTTCTAAGTAATCCCGCCCAACTTACCATTATTCTAAATCAGTAGCGTCGCTTTCTGTTTACAGCAATCTAATGACGCCCCAAAACAAAGCCCGGCACTACTGCTGTTCTTTCGATCCCTTGATTTACTTTAACCAGCTGTTCTTTCGAAAATTTATTCTGTCCAGCGATAGTATGGTCTTTCGAAGACTTGCGGACCGGTAACAGAATTGATATTTCCTCGACGAAAGAAGATACTATACCAACGATGAAGTTGTTGATTTAAACAAATTTAGTACACAAGAAATTGAGCTACTGAAGAGCCTCTTGATGGAGCTGAACAGCATTATTGCTCCCTCTATTAAGAAACTATCTTTTGAAAAGCTTTGTATTAGAAATACAGCACAGCATCAATAATTTACCAACGACCTAAATGACACACTTTGCAATGAGTATTCTAAATCACCTCAAACAAATGCTGCCTTCACTCAGTAAAGCTGAGTCGAGAATTGCCAATATTATTCTGCTCGATCCCGAAGCGATCGTTAATGCGACAACGGCCGAACTCGCGCGGCTTGCCGAGGTCAGTGACCCGATGATATCGAGGTTTTGCCGAACATTGGGGTGTAATAGCTTTCCAGACTTTAAAGTTCAATTGGCTAAAAGCCTCGCCAGTAACGCGACATTCATTAGCGAATCCGTAGCGCCGGGAGATGATGCTCGTAGTTACATAGAAAAACGCATTAATGCGAATCAGGCGGCTCTCGAGTATATTCGAGCCAAATTACAACCGGACACTATCGAAAAAGCCGTACAAATTTTAAAAAATTCTCAACGAATCGACATCTTCGGCATGGGTGGAGCTGCGGCTATTGCTAAAGACGCCCAACACAAACTATTTCGCTTAGGCATCCCCACGGTTGCGTATGAAGATCACCTGATGCAAAGAATGGCTGCTGCCACTGCGAACGAAGGTACAGCGATTTTATTGTTTTCCTTCACCGGGCGCACTCAGGCATTGGTCGATATTGCCAAAATAGCCAAAGACAGTAAGGCGACGCTAATTGCGATTACCAGCCCTGGATCTCCTCTCTCCGAGGTCGCCGATATCACAATAACTTCAGGCGATGAGCTGGAAGACACGACTATTTATGTGCCGATGACAATTCGAATAATCATTCTGACAATAATTGATATCCTCGCCACCGGACTAGCTCTTGCTTTAGGGCCAGAAATGGAAGAACAATTGAAAAAGATCAAACACAGCCTGGAAGACACAAAAGTCAAATAGCTAAACCAGCTGGCTCTCGACAACGCTTAATAACTGCCAATGACGATCAAAGACTAGGCCAACGCGGCGGCAACTCGCGACTTGGTCTCTATTGCGAGCCAATCTTTTCTCGCAATATCAGCCTTATCCAACATCCAGGACCCACCGACACAGTATACATTCTCAAGTGCTAAAAATTCTGTTGCAGTCGCAGCGTTGATACCGCCAGTTGGACAAAACTTAATCTGCGGCAGTGGGCCGTTGATAGATTTTAACATCGGTATTCCCCCCGCTGCCTGCGCAGGAAAAAATTTCATATGAGATATACCTCTGGATAAGAGGTTCATCGCTTCACTAGGCGTTGCGACGCCAGGCAAAAGAGGAATATTCTGCAACAAAGCCGCATCGATCAATGCCGGTGTACTGCCAGGACTGACCAAAAACTCAGAACCCGCGGCAACCGCGTCAGCCAGATCTTGTGCGCTAATCACTGTTCCAGCACCAACTATTGCTTCTGGGACAGCTTCCTTAATCGCGTGTATTGCCTGTAAGCCGCAATCTGTTCGCAATGTGACTTCTAGTACCGATAGACCACCTTTCACCAAAGCTCTTGCCATTGGGACCGCGTCGGCAAGATCTTCAATCACTATTACAGGAATGACAGGGCTAAGGTTCATTATTTTTTCAATACTAAGCATAGTTATTCTCCACCGACAACGGCCAATTTTTTAGAAAGTTCGCGGGTTTACTCTCGCTAATTTAGTCGCAGAAAATTCCTGCATTGTATAAATGAAGATCCAGTCCTACCGGCTAAACCACCCTCCTCCTTATCTTTTGCTGTGCCAGGTAATGCCTGTTGTTGTGTTGCC
>CAJVZD010000008.1 GCA_913019905.1 uncultured Cellvibrionales bacterium | reverse complement strand
TGGGATTACGCGCAGCAAGGTGGTCGTGCCGGCGCTGGAAAAGTCATCATCGAAGGTTTTGTGGCTTTTGACTATGAAATAACGTTACTGACCGTCAGGCATGCTCAGGGTACGACGTTTTGTGAACCGATCGGTCACAGGCAAAAAGACGGAGACTACCGGGAGTCTTGGCAACCTCAAGCAATGTCAGCAGTAGCGCGTCAGCGCTCCGAGCATATAGCGGCGGAGATTACAGAAGCACTGGGAGGGCGTGGGATTTTTGGGGTTGAACTGTTCATAAAAAATGACGAAGTCTTTTTTAGCGAAGTCTCACCAAGACCGCACGATACCGGGCTGGTGACGCTCATATCTCAAGATTTGTCGGAATTCGCGCTCCACGCAAGGGCCATTTTAGGTTTACCTATTCCAAACATCCATTTTAAGGGTCCATCGGCATCGGCTGTCATTCTCGCTGAGGGAAAATCGACGCAAGTGAGTTTCGGGAACCTCGAACAGGCGTTACTAGAACCGAATACCGAGTTACGTCTATTTGGGAAACCGGAAGTTGATGGCAAGCGGCGCATGGGTGTTGCGCTTGCGCGCGGTGCCGATGTTGAAACAGCGAAGAATCTTGCTATCAAAGTGTCCAGAGCGGTAGACGTCCAGTTGTGACAGAATCCAGGGGTTTACGGGTCAATGGCTGGCTTTAGGGTTCCCAATCAAAGTCTTATAGGAAATCGAAAGATTTGTATTGAATTGACTGAAACTTCTCTATTACCATAATGCTGAAAACTACGATTCTTAGATACTTTGGAGACGACTTAACATGCAATTCGAAACCCTTCTCTATGACATAGAGGACAGAATACTAACTATTACACTAAACCGGCCCGATCAGCTCAATTCCTTTAATGGAGAGATGCTTACCGACTTGTTAAAGGCGTTTGATCTAGCCGATGCCGATGACGACGTCGCGGCAATTATCCTAACCGGTGCAGGTCGAGCATTTTGCGCGGGTGCTGATTTGTCTTCGGGTACAGAAACATGGGAGGGGCATGAAGATAGCCTCGCTAGCAGTAAACGGGGTGATGGAGGTGGTGAAGTTACGCGCCGTATCTATGACTGTTTAAAACCGGTGATTGTCGCCTTTAACGGACCGGCAGTCGGTGTCGGCCTGACGATGACTCTGTCTGCTGATGTACGAATTTCGACACCGAATACCAAAATGGGTTTTGTATTTGCGGCCAGAGGGATTATTCCTGAAGGCTGTTCTTCCTATTTTCTCCCTCGTTTGGTGGGAATAAGCAAAGCACTGGAATGGTGTTACTCTGCCCGTGTATTTCGTTCTGAAGAGGCACTTGAGGCGGGTATGCTGCGCAGTATCCACGAAGCTGACGATTTAATGCCCACGGCTCGAAAACTGGCGAAAGAGTTTACCTTAGGAAGTTCCAGTATTTCAAATGCAGTACTGAGGCACATGATGTGGAGAATGCTCGGTGCATCCGACCCGATCGAAGCGCATCGTATAGATACAGCCGGGATTAACGCTTTGGGTACATCTGAAGACGCGAAAGAGGGTATTACAGCATTTCTGGAAAAACGAGAAGCAAAATTCCCAGGTAAAGTCAGTAAAGATCTCCCTGCGTTTTTCCCCTGGTGGGAAAAGGAAGAGTTCTAGACAAGGTTAATTTGTAATTCTTGGTTTGTTCTAGAATCTTAGGACAGCAACTGAACACAGTTTAATCCACTAAATCATGTAAAGGCTCGTTTCCAACGAGTCTTTACTTTTCACCATTTTCGAAAGCAGCCTAAGAAACTAGTTATACTGGGCTTCAATTTCCATCAGCGCGGTCGCAGATGTCGAGTCCCAAATTCTGATGCCATTACTATTTTGTTGTCGCTCATCTCCCGTTGCGCGTCGGCAGAAGCCTTTCGAGATAACAGTCAAAGGCTACAGGCCTTTTACGAGTGTTTATACTAGCTCGCAATATTGGACCTTCCTGTTAAGACAAAGCACTTTACGGCGGTGACTTGTTGACATCGAATGTGTCGAAGTTGAGGCTGTTCTTTTTAGACGTGATTGGGTTGATTATTTGTGACGCGGGAACAGGAGTAGGAAACATCCGATATTTTCGGGATATCAACAGGGCGGATGATGTTTCGGGCTTACCAAAAATCAATCTGAGCGCATAACACCATTTGGTAATACGACGCTCCTTCAACACCATTCTGGCAGACACAGTGAGATAAGCTTCGGAACATTCATAGGTGTGATGATGTATAATCCCAAAACATTTTAGTGTGTCCTTTGTTGGTTTTTTATGGTCGTCATCGGCTAATGAAAATTATTACAGCGGGTTTAGTGAGTTCTGAAGCGATCGGAGCAAGTTCGCAATAGTTAACTGGAAAGGTTTTTGTGAAAGAAAATTCAAATAAATATGACGTCATTGTTTTAGGTGCAGGAGCATCCGGTTTGTTTTGTGCGATGACTGCCGCGCAAAGAGGCCGTCGTGTGATTGTTCTGGAAAAATCAAATAAAGTGGGGAAAAAAATACTAATGTCCGGTGGTGGCCGTTGTAATTTTACTAACCATTATGTCGACGCAAATAATTTCATCTCAAATAACTCGCATTTCTGTAAGTCTGCGCTCAATCGTTATACGCAATGGGATTTTATTTCACTGGTTGAAAAGTATGATATTCAATATGAAGAACGCAAGCATTCCCAGCTTTTTTGTAAAGATTCGGCAAAAGATATTCTTAATATGCTGTTGGATGAATGTGAACAAGCGGGTGTTCATATTAGAACGCATTGTGAAATCAACGCAGTAAAAGAAGTAATCGCAGATTCTAAATCAGAGGGACAGCAACAGTGTGATCGAGACAGTCGCTATTGTGTTAAGGCCGCAATAGATGGCAAGCCAATACGATTAGAGTGCCATTCATTGGTCATCGCAACAGGCGCATTGTCAATTCCAACGCTGGGCGGCAGTAGCTATGGTTATGACATAGCTAAGCAATTTTTGTTAGACGTCATTGAACCACAGGCCGGATTGGTGCCTTTTATGTTTAGTGATTCTATGAAAGCTGTTTGCGAAAGTTTGTCGGGATTGAGCGTGGAAGTCGAGGTCGACTGTAATGGTCAGTCTTTCACTGAAAATATGTTGTTTACTCATCGAGGAATTAGCGGTCCCGTAATGTTACAGATCTCAAACTATTGGTCGCAAGGTGACAGTCTAAATATTAATCTTCTGCCGAATATCAACATTTCGGAATGGATTATTGCCGCGAAAAACAATAACGGGAAGCAATTATTAAAAACAGTGCTTAACCATGAATTACCGAAGGCATTGGTGTCAGAGTTACAGAAAATATTTTGGCGTGAACATGAGAATACACCCTTGGCGGAAATGAGTGACAGCTTGCTATCCACGATCGGAGGGCAATTGAGTCACTGGAATTTAAAACCCTCTACAACCGAAGGATATCGTACTGCTGAGGTCACTTTACGCGGTGTCACCACTGATAAAATCAGTTCCAAAACAATGGAAACCAAGAGCCAGCCGGGTTTGTATTTTATAGGCGAAGTCGTCGATGTAACAGGCCATTTAGGTGGTTTTAATTTTCAGTGGGCTTGGTCATCCGGTTATTGCGCGGGAAGCTATGCCTAATCAGCAAGGAAATAGGTTTAGTGGATTCACGCATAGACATTCAGGTCGATCCTATAACCGCCGCACAATTCGAGCTTCGTCGATAATATGGCTTTGCATGCACTCGCAGCACGAGTTATTCTCTATAAAAGATATTGTTAAATAGTTATCCCTTGTTTAACTCATTACTAGGTGGATTACGTGGGGTAGTTACCGCATGTTGATATGAAATAATAAAAAGGAAGTAGCAGATTATGACTCTAACAAATACCTCAATTTTAGCCCCTGCAGCAGCCCTCGTATTATGGTCAGTTTGTGTATTATTCTGGGTCGTGGTGACTCGGTTTGCGGCCTTCAAAAAATCGGGTGTTGAAATTTCCTCTAGTGAACCAGGTGGTCGTTATCAAGAGTTGGAGCCTGTATTACCTCCCAGTGTGAACTGGAAATCGCACAACTATACGCATCTTATGGAACAACCAACGTTGTTTTACGCAACGGCAATCATATTGGCACTCGCTGGAGAAGGTTCCGGTTTGAATCTGGCGCTAGCGTGGGCGTATGTGGTTTTGCGAGTCGCTCATAGCCTATGGCAGTCGATAGTTAATACGATTCCGGTTCGAATAGGGCTTTTTGCTCTTTCGACCACCTGTCTGGCGGTATTGTCTGTTAATGCCGTTGTCTCGACGGTCTTTTGATTTTGCTGTGCTATGAAAGTACCGCGATCTGGCAAAGCTAACGCTAAGCGGAATTTGCCGATAATAGATGAGAAGGAGTGGTAACAATTTACATTGTTTTAAAAGGCGGTATTATTCCAAATAAGTTTACCAGCGAAACGTTGAAATCTGGCCTCTACAGTCATTCGAATTAGTCGCCTGTAGAACTTTAGTCGGTGAGTTGCGAGGGAGTGAATCAGTCACTGTGGTCAGCGAGTGCCAATCATTCCGGAATAAGTTTTAATGTTTCGCACAGCCTCTCCAGTGATCGGGTATTTTGGTGCACCATCCGCATGTCAAAGGCTTGGGATAAATCAATGAATAAACACAAAATCATAAGTCAGGACAGTTCCAAGCAACAATATTCTGAGCGCCCCTCTAAAGGTCCTGAGCTCCCGGAAGGTCCTGGCAATGACGGACAAAAGCCGCCTGAACCGAATCAAATGCAAATGTTTATGAGCGCAATTTCTTGGTTGTTAGTCGTTTCATCGGTCATTTATTTGTGGTCGGGTATTTCCCAACCGCAACGACTGACCGTGTCCTATTCCACCTTTAAAGAACAATTACTTAAAGATAATATTCAGCGGGTATTAGTGAAAGATGTTGAAATCACCGGGAGTTTCCGTGTTCCAGCTAATGTGCAGGACAATACAGATCAACAACAAGAAAAGTTTAAAACACTCATACCGTCCTTTGGTGACCCAGGTCTGCTGGCGCTGTTGGAAGATAATAAAGTAGAAATTGAATCGCTTAACGCAAGTACTCCGGTCTGGATATCTATCATTTTCAGTATTGCGCCCTGGTTTGTATTAGTGGCTTTCTTAATCTATAGCAGCAAAATGGTACGCAATTCCATGGGCGGTGGTATGGGTGGTTTTGGAAAATCCAAAGCAAAACATTACGAGGCATCCAACATAGAGACCCGGTATACCGACGTCGCTGGTCTAGACGGTGCAAAGGAAGATTTGAAAGAAATTATCGATTATCTAAAAGATCCCGCAACGTTTCGAGAGCTAGGTGCGAAAATGCCGAAGGGCATCTTGATGATGGGTGCGCCCGGCTGCGGTAAGACCCTGCTGGCTAGAGCGACGGCGGGAGAAGCGGGAGTTCCGTTCTTTAGTGTTAGTGGATCAGAATTTATAGAAATGTACGTCGGTGTTGGTGCCTCTCGTGTTAGAGATATGTTTAATGATGCGCGAAAGCGGGCACCGGCGCTAATCTTTATTGATGAAATTGACTCAGTGGGGCGCGTTCGAGGCACAGGTATGGGTGGTGGCAATGACGAACGGGAACAAACACTCAATCAAATATTGGCAGAAATGGATGGCTTTGCGTCGGATGAAGCAGTGGTTGTGTTGGCTGCCACAAATCGCCCCGATGTACTCGATCCGGCCCTCTTAAGACCGGGGAGATTTGACCGAAAATTGACTCTCGAATTGCCTTCTCGCCATGCTCGCGAAGATATCATAGCTGTGCATACCCGTAAGGTCCCTTTGGCTGAGGATGTTGATATTGCCGTAATTGCTGCTGAAACCGTCGGTTTTTCAGGTGCTGATCTCGCCAATCTAGTGAACGAGGCGGCACTTGGAGCAGCGAGAGCTAAAGCAAAGATCGTTACAGCGGAAAATTTTTCCGAAGCCCGCGACAAAATTGTGATGGGTGGTGCCGTAGGCGAAGTTCTTAGTGCAGTGGAGAAAGAGAGGGTTGCCTATCATGAAGCAGGCCACGCGCTAACGGCCTACTATTCTCCGCACTCGGATCCCGTAAACAAGGTGTCTATTATTCCTCGCGGTCGTTCTCTGGGTATGACCGAACAACTTCCTACCGAGGACAGGCATAACTTTTCTCAGCAATACCTCGAAGAGCGGATTTGCATATTGTTAGGAGGTCGAAGCGCCGAAAAAATAAAGTACAATGAAGTCAGTTCTGGTGCCGCCGACGACCTAAAGCAAGCCACCCATTTGGCAAAACAAATGATAACCCGGTGGGGGATGAGTGAGCGCATCGGAGCAGTAAATTTACAACAGGGCGAAGAACATCCTTTCCTAGGGAGAGAAATAGCAGAACCAAAACAATTTAGTGAGTACTCCGCACAGATTGTCGATGAAGAAATTAGCGGACTGATTGCGCGCTGCGAAAACGTCACCTTGCAGCGTCTAACTGACCATCAAACTGCAATGGTGACCTTGGCTAGTTCTTTGTTAGAGAGAGAAAGTTTAAATCATGACGATATCGAAAAAATATTGTCGGAAAGCTGATTTTTCGGCCTACCCAGTGGTTGATGGATAAGTCTCTCCCAGTGGTTGATACAAAAATCTGGTCGTATTTTTCGGTAAGATAAAGATCAGTCCTATCGAATTGAGTTAGAAACCGAAAATTGAAATACTCCGGAACTTAACTAAGTATGTCCGAAGATAATGGTTTTAATTAATAATCATAATGAGGTGAGTAATGGATACAGGTAAGCTTGGCGTGTGGTTTTTCTTTGATGGTATGTCTTCTGCCGATGCTGCATTAGCGGCGCAGCGGATAGAGGCCTTGGGCTACGGGACCTTATGGATCCCGGAAACAGTCGGTAAAAGTCCGACCGTATTAGCATCGTGGCTCTTGGCTAATACGAAGACGCTCAATATCGCAACGGGTATTATTAACATTTATAACCGGGAACCCGGCGTTACGCTGGCGGCGCAGAAGTCTCTGGCTGAGCAATCAGGCGGCCGATTTCTGTTGGGCATGGGGGTTTCGCATAAACCGTTAGTTGAAGGTGTACGGGGTCTAGAGTATGGCCCTCCTGTAAAAACAATGCGACGTTATCTTGACGGCATGGCAAACGCACTTTACACAGGATTCCCTCCTACGGAAGAGCCGCCTACACTCATCGCAGCGTTAGGACCAAAAATGTTGGAACTAGCATCCAGTTCCTGTACGGGAGCTCATCCCTATTTCTCGTCTCCATCGCACACTAAAATGGCTCGCGAAATCATGGGACCGGATGCTTGGTTGTGTGTAGAGCAGAAAGTCATTCTTGAATCAGACCCGCAGAAAGCCAGAGATTTAGCTCGTCCTGTGGCAAAAATTTATCAGGGTTTGCCAAACTATCGTAACAACTGGTTACGTATGGGTTTGACTGAAGATGATATCAATAGTTTAAGTGATAAGTTTATCGATACAACTTTCGCTTGGGGTGATGTGGATGCCATCAAAGCGCGGATTAATGACCATATGGATGCTGGCGCAACCCACGTTTGTGTGCAGCCCGTTAACCCTAACGGAAATTTTGGCGACTTGCACTGGGAGTGTTTAGAAGAGTTGATGAGGTAAGTGGAAAGCTCTAAAGTCGGTTGTTTTCAGGCTTTTGGACTTTCTGACAAATGCTCACAAACTTTGCTTTGCTTTTCTGAAAAATAAACTTTGTACGAGGAGATGGGTATTGAGAAAGTTAACCACGAAAAGTAGAGTTGCGATAGCCGCTTTGCTTTTCTCTAAAATCGTTTTCGGTTCATGGGTGTATGCGCTTGACGAAGTTGATCCTGGATTGGCTGAGATTACTAATTTTCGTCAATACTCTTCATCGTTTTCAAGTGCAGGTCAGCCAACAAAGGAACAGTTCCAGTACTTGAAAAAAAGTGGTTTTCAGCGAGTTGTCTACATTGCCTTTACAAATAGCGGCGTAAACGCTATTCCAGAGGAAGATACGATAGTAAAACAATTGGGCATGGAATACTTACAAATCCCCGTTAGTTTCCAAACCCCGTTGCCCTCCGAATTTTACGTTTTCGCGGATGCAATGCGACGGTATCCAGAAAAAGTGACTCTTTTGCACTGCCAAGTGAATGCTCGGGCAACCGTGTTCAGTTTTTTATATCGGGTTATCTATGGTGGCGTCCCGATGGCGGCTGCGAAGCTCGATATGAATACGGTCTGGAAACCAAACAAAGAGTGGCGGGACTTTATCTTTACCGTTTTAACTGAAAATGGTCTGTCGCCCGACTGCAAGGAATGTGACTGGAGTCTATCCGCAGAGATAGAGTCGTAAACCAGTATAAACGGTACGAGCTAATTCTGAACTAGTATTGAGAGTAGAATAGGGTAATCACGTTGTCGTTTTCATCGAAGACCTTAAAATTCTCAAACAACGCGATTGCTAATAGAAATTGATGGTATCTTTTATCATATTAGGGCAATAGCTATGACTCGCCTTCAGGAAATATTCGACGAAATAGACGAATTGAAAAAGGAACTGATTGAAGAGCTTCAACGTCGGGAGGAGAACTTGTCCTACGAATTACGCGAGCGTGCCGTTTTCTTCCGAGAAGGTGTAGTTGAGCAACACCGCCGACAAATCGTTCGTCTAGGTACTTATCTGCGCCAAGCGAGACTACGAAACATTTTTACCGCACCCGTTATTTGGTTATGTTTAATCCCCGCTTTGCTAATGGATGTTGTGGTCTCTTTCTATCAGTTGATTTGTTTTCCAATTTACGAGATTCCCAAAGTTATACGTCGGGACTACGTTGTCATCGACAGACAAAATTTGAAGTATCTAAATATTATCGAGAAAATAAACTGCTTATACTGTGGATATTTTAATGGAGTCATTGCCTACGCTCAGGAAGTTGCAGCGCGAACAGAGCAGTATTGGTGTCCCATTAAACACGCGAATCAACTTAAGCACGTACACAGCCGGTATAGTCGTTTTTTTGACTTTGGAGACAGTGACGAATTCCGCGAAAATTTTCACACGGTTCGGAAAAACTTTGAGGACGTCGGTTTGAATAAATATTCAAAGGATAATGATTCAAAGGATAGTGATTGTTAACCTGTCCAAGCATCCCACTGATTATCGACGATCGAACAGGCGCAGGCTAATTTCTAGTATATTGGGTAGATTTCTATCCTGTCAGCTTTTCTCGGCTCTCGTCTTCATTTTGAGGCGGCTGATGGTCGGTAGATAGCTAGATTGCCAGTGTTTGCTGGATTTAGATGGTTCCGTTGGTATTGTTAGACCCTAGCCTCTCAGGAGCTCGTTTTAACCCATCGGGGCTCCAAAAAGCCGCTTTTTCCAAAAAATGGTTAAAACGATTATTGTAATGTGTGTCATCATGGCGTATATACTCGTGTTAGTGGATAGTTATCGCGTCAAAATGACTAAATTCGCGAATTTGCATCTGGCTTTGTAAGCATGGAGATGTAGTCAAATAAAGGGAAAATAAACTAACGTCGTCCTTAAACAAGGGCCTGTCGTTTGAAGAACCTACCGCTTATAAGTGAATCGCTGTCCTGCCAAGCCGTTCTACCGTATAGCGTAGCGAGAACAAATGATCTACTTCATACGAGTAGATGGAGGAATAAGAATATCGATACTATAGAGCCGCAAGTGCTTAAAATTTGTCTTGAATCGGGCGATGAGGAAATCCTTCTTGAGGATTTGCAAGCACTGATCGAAACCGAAGGCGAAATGACCTATCCGATAATTTTCAATTTGTTGGCGAATCTTAAGTTTTCTCTTGAAGATGCGACTCTGCATTGGCATCAACTATTGGTGCACCGTCAGAACTTGTTGAATCAAATCAAAAGGCCTATGGCCTTGGTGACGGTACTGTGTGATTACTTAACGACGCAGGAAGATTTTGGCATTAATCCCAAGCTAATCGATATCAAGAGCTTTGAGCACGTTATTAGAACGTCCACCCATGACGGTTTAACGGGGTTGCTAAATCGCAACTATTTTCAGGATACTCTCGGCCACCAGTTAGCTCAAGCTCAACGATTTGAATCGAGTTTGTCTCTACTGTTTATTGATATTGATGATTTTAAAGAAGTTAATGATAGTTTTGGTCATGTAGCAGGAGATAGCGTAATACGTAAAGTCGCCAAGATAATTGAAAGTGAGATTCGTCAAAGTGATCTAGCTATCCGATACGGTGGCGAAGAGTTTGTTGTATTAATGCCTGGTACGGCATCAATCGATGCTCTTGTTTTGGCCGAGCGAATTCGGAATAACATCGCTGAGTCAGTTTTGGTCACAGACGCTGGTGATATCAAAATGTCGATAAGCGGTGGAGTGGCGACCTATCCAGTAGATGCTAAAAACAAAGAAGAATTGATCTATTTCGCCGACAGTGCGCTCTATTTGTCTAAAGGTGCCGGGAAAAATTGTATTTCGGTCTTTAAAGAAGACAAGCGCAGATTCATGCGTATTGATGTTAATGAGCCAGTGCGAATCCGTCCTCTGGACTTCAACTCGATTGAAGAGTTTGCAGGTAACTCAAAAGATATTGGCATCGGTGGAATTCTATTCGAGAGCAGCTGCGCTTTTGAGCTTGGAACGAAAGTGCAACTCACTATTCAATTAAACAATAAAGGACCGACCTTGTTAATTGGAACAGTGGTAAGAGTAGAGCTTACCGAAGATAATTTGTATGATATCGGTATGGCGCTATCCTTTAAAGAATTAGACAAGCTAGTGCGCTCCGAAATCACACAAGTTCTAATTAAGAGCGATAAAACTATCGACAAGCAACGGTAATTTTAGGCGCTCTTTTCTCTTTGATTGTCTCGTAGAGTCGTTGTACTCCACCGATTTCATCTGTGTTTCGGTCAATATGCATAATCTATGGCTACTTAAACTGGTACCGAACGTACCTTACGGGAGATGGCTAAGTGGTATTGTTATCTTTTTGTCGCTCATTTTCATTTTCAGCTTAACAACGCTCAAAGGCTAAGCTATATCGTCTACGGCGCTGTTTTTGTGTGCGATCATTGCTTAGTTTGTCCCTATTTTCAGCTTTATCAACGAGAAGTCCATTCAGGCTTTTGATGACCAAAGAGCTTGTACTAGCCTGGGTGACAGTGATCTTAAGGCTATGCGGTTACAGTTAAGCCACCGCATTACCCGATGGTTGGTACTGAATAGTAGTCAGTGTCTATTTGCTGCAATGTTACACTTGACCTTATCGTCAGGCTCTTTTTCGGCGATGATTCAGTTCAGTTTTCAGTCAATCTACTCCTTTTCAGAATCCATACGGATAATTCTAATATGGATTGTAATGACTAATGTGATTGGTTCACTTACCAGTAATGCTCGGTTGTTCGCAAGTTTGGGGGCTAAGTACGTCAAGGTTCGTCTTTTTGAAAGCTATAAATTAGTACCCTTCGCCCGAGTAGCAATCATTCCAACTTTGGCCCTGATCGGTGCGTTAGCCTGTTATCCTATCATGGTGTTTGATACAACTATAAATCTAAAAGCGTTATTATCAGAGGTTTTAATTACGTTAGTTGCAATTATCATGTTGCTTTTTTTCCGGTTTGGCCCGTTCACAAGAAAATTTTGCTTGAAAAAAATTGGAATTAGAAAAAATTAACAACAAAATTGAAAAAATCACTCGCCAGGTTTCCGATCAAAAAGATGGGGCATTTACGGAAGAAGAAATAGTTCCGCTCATTAGTTACAAGCGAGAGATAACGGCGATTCCGTCTTGGCCGTTTGATGTTAGTGCGATTACTAGGCTCGGATTCTATTTAGTCATTCCTCCTTTAACGTGGATGGGTATTGCGCTGATGGAGAAAATGTTAGATCTTTTTATCTAAGTAACTGAACGACAAATTTTCAACCCTCCTTCTAAGAATTACACAATGAGTGTTTATTCAGATCGCAGGAAAAGCCCTCTGTCTTTGAATTCGGCGGTGATGAAGGATTGCTTCAATCGTGAATACGACAAGTGCTACCCAGATGCAAGAAAACGTAATAACCCGGTCTGTGCCGAAGGGTTCGCCATACATCATTACAGCAATCAAGAGTGATACGCTGGGAGCTAAGTATTGAAACATAGCGGACGCTGTTAGGGAAAGGCGGGAGATCCCCGCGGCAAAACACAGTAATGGGAAAGACGTGACGAAGCCGGCACTAATCAATAATAGGTCAGTTTTTAGATCGATGCTGCCAAATTTAAGTTCACCCTGTAGGTATATCCAAGCCAGTGCCATCATGGCAAGGGGCGCGACCATCAATGTTTCAAGTGCAAGACCCGCGATGGAATGCAGGCTTAATTTTTTCCTTATGAGACCGTAAAAGCCGAAACTAAAGGCGAGAGAAAGAGCTATCCACGGTATAGCTCCGTAATAGACCAGTTGAAACATTATGCCAGAAAATGCTGTGGCTAAGGCAATCCATTGCAGAGGACGCAAACGCTCCCGCAAAAAGACCATTCCGAGTAACACACTGAGTAAGGGGTTAATAAAATAGCCAAGACTCGTTTCCACAATGTTGTCATTCACGATCGCATAGATAAATATAAGCCAGTTGCATGTCAGCAATAGCGCACTCAAGAAAAGCAATCCTAGTTTTTTTCTTGATATTTTCAGTTTTCCTAACTGTTTTGTATAGACGAGAATGCCGAATAGTAGAACGACCGACCAGAGTATCCGCTGTACCAGAATTTCAAGCGGTGAAACATGTCCGACTGCCTTGAAGTATATTGGCATGAACCCCCAGAACAAGTAGGCCGTGAGAGCAAAATAAGCGCCATGAATTGTTTTCTTTTCAAACACGAATGTTAGTCCTGTCGTTTCCACGAGCACAAGTAAATGGGCCACTTAACTCAACACGCTAGTTTGATGAATCTATGTAGAGACCATTTTTTTGAAAATTTGAACTACAATTCCTGCCTCATTTTAACGCTAATTACTTACACAGTGGATACCGTTATTGCGGGTTGGGCGTATCCGTGAATTGGTAATACGACCCGAAAAGCATGAAAATTTTGAGGCTTAGTCGTTGTCGGGTTGGAGGCCCGCATTTCGGTCATCGTGTCCCGCTCGGGAGGTGACGGTATTTTCACTGAAAGCGTTGGGTTTTCATACCAAAAAATGAAGTTTTTTTCTAGAGATAGATTGAAGGGCTGGAGTTACTTATATTCTACTAATTCGCTTGTTTTGGAGCTTGTACGACACCTATCTATTTCTCAGTTACAACGTCTTTTGACGGTTAATATAAAAGCTGAATTACGATCTGTTCACTATAAGAAAAGTGCTGGACGTTCGATAATGAGAAAGTGTTTAATGGAAGTCATTTCGTCGATACCTACCCAATAATTATAGGAACTGTTTCCGATCGAAGCAGAAAAAAATTAATGCCACACGAAAAAATGACCATTAGAAGACTTCTCGCCTATGCGGCGCCAGCGGCGCCTATAGCGGCTCTTGGCTTACCCATCACCGTCTATTTACCACCCTTTTATGAAAGTTTGGGGCTTGGATTAGGTGCGGTGGGAGCCATCTTCATGCTGAGTCGGTTTTGGGACGTATTTACTGATCCGGTGCTAGGTATCGTGAGTGATCGTTATCCAAGCCGATGGGGGCGTCGTCGTCACTGGATTGTCCTTTCTGTACCTATTCTACTGGTGTCCGTTTACATGGTCTTTTTGCCCTCGGGGCAAGTATCGGGATTATATCTTGGCTGTTGGATGTTTGTCCTCTATATGGGTTACACGCTCGCTAGTTTGTCCCACATGTCTTGGGGTACTGAGCTTTCGGACGATTATCATCAGCGCTCAACAATACACGGAACACGTGAAATAGCGCTTATTTTTGGTATGTTTAGTGTGTTGACCCTCCCGGCTATTATCGAAGTAGTACCGGGTCTGTTTGGCTTTGAGGAAGGAAAAGCAATACCGTTGGCAACAAAGGTCGGTTCGATGGGAATTTATATCATGATATTGCTTCCAATCACCGTAGCAATAGCGATGGCTTTCGTTGGCGAGCGAAAGGCACCTGAGCCCCCCAGTATTAATTGGCGCGACACGCTCACAGCTTTGTGGCAAGACAAAATGTTGCAACGAATACTGACCATGGACCTATTGGTTGGAGGGGCGCTGGGTCTTACCGGTGCGCTCTACTTATACTTTTATGATTCGTATATGCAGGTCGCCGAATACTCGAGTATTTTGTTGCTGTCTTATTTTATCGCAGGGTGCTTATCCGTACCCTTGTGGATTAAATTGTCCTATATGATTGGCAAACATCGGACCCTTGCTTTTGCGCAAATTTACGGTGGGCTCTCTTTGCCGATCGTTTTTTTTGTGCCCAAAGGTGATTTTATGTGGGCCTTTCTTTCAACGGCATCCTACGGACTCGCTTACGGTGCCGGGCCTTTCTTGATGAGGGCGATGATGTCGGATTTAACGGACAAAGACAATTTGGAAAACGGTACGCAGCGGACAGGCTTATATTTCTCTCTACTGACCCTAACGAACAAGATAGGAGCGGCAATTGCGGTGGGTGGAGGTTATATTGCGTTGGAATGGATGGATTATATTCCTCGAGGCGATAATCTTCCGGAGGTCGTTGAGCAGCTGACATTGCTTTATGTAGGGCTCCCAACGATAGTCATGTTAAGTGTTGCTGCACTCATGTGGAACTACCCGCTGGGTATGAAAGAGCATCAAGAGTTGCGTCGTAAAATTGACGAGCGGGATGCACTTGCGCTTAAAGAATTATCCAGCTGAATGAGACTTGGCTCGTATCAGCGTAAGTCCCTTATTCGATAGGTCGTTGGGTTTTGATGGATTCAAGGAGATTCTTAGGAATAGCAAAGGGAGCAAGGGCAGGACGGTCGGAATTTTCGCTTGTTCCTTAGCTTATGATGACAGCCAGTGCCTTCTTTTCTGTACTTACGGATACCTCTTGTTTGCTCGATTATAGATAGTAATTCTAACGATTTTTGTTTCCTCCGATAAAGCTCCCTAAACCATTGGCTAGCGCTAAATGTCAGAAATGGCAGTAGCGACTCGATTCCGCCCATCGGCTTTTGCTTGATAGAGGGCATGATCGGCGTGTCTAATTAGTTGACGGCTTTCTTCCATTCGTTGCGGGACGGCGCTGTATACACCGACACTAACAGTGACCACCTTTGCGGTTTTGGAAGTGGGGTGACTTATATTTAGTTGTGAAATTTTTTTGCAAATACTTTGGCCAATGATGAGTGCATCGGCTTCATTAATATTAGGTAAAATTATAGCGAACTCTTCGCCGCCGTAGCGTGACACCAAGTCACCAGCTCGCCTAGCAAACTGGTTGAGTTCAGCGGCAATTGTTTTCAGGCATTCGTCCCCAACCTGGTGGCCGAATGTATCGTTAAAGTTCTTAAAATAGTCTACATCGATCATAATCAAGGTTAGTTTTGAACTGGTTCTTCTAGCACGCAACCATTCACGATCTAAAGCCTCATCAAATCCCCGTCTGTTTGCAATTAACGTCAGTGCATCCATTGTCGAGAGCTTGTAGAGTTCTTTAGACAGTTGTTCAGCCAGATCTTTCGACTTTTCCAGTTCAATACCGTTGCCGTAACTTTCCCGCAACAAGCTATTAATAGTCATTACTTGTCGTAGGGTCAGTAAAAATAAAACACAGACGAGAAACCCTACGGCCCGTATGTTTGTGTCTTCGTTACTTATCAGTATAAAGCCAATGGGTAGGAGTGTGGGGATTGAAAAGCTAAGGAACGAAGATACTGAAGACGATGTTGACGCCACTGCACCGGCCGTAATCCCCGCCATGCTGATGACGAGAACGGTAATGCCCTTAAAATCTAATAGGGTGCTGGCATAAACACACAGAAAACACCACGCTAGCCCCTGGAGAAAAGAACTAAAGGCAAATAGTTTCTGCCAAAGGCTAGGAAGAAGTTTTTTGCTGTAGCGATGATAGGTGCCAGCTAATATCCATCGGAGAATACCGACTGTCAAAAGAGATAGGGACCACATTAACAGGTAAAAATGGTCCAGGCGCTCCCAAAAAAGAGCTGCATTTATTGCCGCAAGAAACAGGTTGCCGAGCAACACGACCGGGGTTTGAAGTGCCAATCCATCAACTAGGCGATATTCGAGTCTACTTTCAAAGGTATTTGCTTTCATAGAAAAATATGGCCCAATTTAGGCATGCAAAATCCCATTCGTGGCCATTGGAACCTGGACCCAACTATAGGAGTAAAAATCAAAGTTATTCATCTCAAAATCACAGGGGATAAATTAGCTCATGTCTTCCCGGTCTGGAATATGCTCGCAGCGGAGTATAACGATCTACGTTAGCGCCCATAGTTACCGTCGACTGAGAATATAGTTGTGGATGATTAATATACTACAGCTCAAGACTCCCGCGATACGCAGCCAGTCTATAGGAACTAGTATTAGTGGGGCGCTAATTGCACCTATGATGCGCCACATCCGAGTAACCGAGGTAAACAAATAGCTTTCAACAATAGCGGCGATTGTGACTATCAGTACTAGAGTTAAGAGCCCAGAGAGTATAACAGATTGCCAGTTATTGTCCGCGACCAGTAGTAATGATGAATACGCCATCATGAGGGGAATCACAAACAGACCATTAGCTAATTTAAAAGCTTCGAACGCCGATCGCATTGGCGATGCACCGGCAATACCCGCGCCCGCAAAGGCAGCCAAGGCGATTGGGGGAGTGACGTTCGACGTTTGCGACAACCAAAAAATAATCATGTGAGCGGTAATGAGCGCAAGTCCCATTTCCTGTAACGCGGGTCCAGTCATGATGGATAACACAATGTAAGCAGCGGTGGCGGGTAAGCCCATACCCAGTATCAGCGCTGCGATGGCGACCAGGAACAAAGCTAGCCACAGGTGTCCACTAGAGAGTGATACAACCGATTCTGTAAACTGAAGCCCAATACCTGTTTGACCAATAGTGCCAACCACAATACCTGCGACGGCACAGGCTAGCGAGATCGGAACGGCCATTATTGCGCCTTGGGACATGCCTTTACTTATAGAAGCCAATCCTATGCGAGTATGCTTTCGTAAAATACTTGCCACGATGACCGCCGCACTTCCACTGAGTCCGACCAGCACAGGTGAGTAGTTCTGCAGTAAAAGAGCGGTAATCAGTAAAATAGGGAGTAAGAAATGGAATCCGTCTTTTACGACCTGCCAGGCTTTCGTTTGCCCCCTCATCACGGTAAAACCACCCTTGACGGCCATTAAGTGGACATAGAGTAATACAGAAGTGAAATACAAAATGGCTGGAACAAGTGACATCCATACAATGTCGCCATAGGGTGTTTTAGTGAATTCCGCCATAACAAATGCACCGGCTCCCATAATGGGTGGCATAATTTGCCCGCCGGTAGAGGCCGCTGCTTCGATGCCGGCGGCTTGTTCCGGTTTGTAACCTAACTGCTTCATCATCGGAATGGTAAGAGAGCCTGTGGTCACGGTGTTCGCTATGGCGCTACCGGAAATCGAACCCATTGCTGCTGAGGCAATCACACTCGCCTTTGCTGGTCCACCGCGATAGCGACCGGCTGCAGCAAAAGACAAATCAATAAGAAACTTTCCTGCGCCAGTTATTTGTAAAAATGCGCCAAACAATACGAAGCTAAAAACGGCACCTGCCGCAATACCAATCGGTGCACCGTAAAGTCCCGCCGATGTAAATACCTGAAAACGGACAATTCTCTCGAAACTAAATCCCCGCGACGCGACAACATCCGGTAGCAAATATCCGTATACCCCGTAAAGGAGGAAACAAATCCCAAGAATCATCATAACCGTGCCCACGGAACGGCGCGCGACCTCCAAAGTGGAAATTAGTAGGATGACGCCGGCAACAAAGTCTTTGGTCGATAGGCCGTATAAAAGGTGGTCAATAGCCTGATAGTTAAAGGCTAGAACGCGGGAAGTTGCCCAGAGAACTAACATAATAAGCGTCACATCCATTAACCGTGTATATCGGCCAAATAGCGTCGGTTTTAGAGGATAGACGAGAATACCGAGGCAGATCATCCACGACAGATGAGTGGGTCTGAAGTAGGTCGCCGGTTGCAAACCTAATAAATGTTCAAAAGGCACTGTGCCGGCAGGGAAAAAACCGACCAGTGGCTGCCATAATTGAAATATCGACAAGGTTACTGCAATAACGGCAATTAAGGTGCCGCTAGGAGCTAACCAGGAAGTTTTAGGAGCATTATCGTCAGATCTGAGTACAGTCATTTAATTTATTAACATGGTTATCTGACGTATTGTCATGAGGCTCTGTAACAGCAGCGGGCTTATTATTCGGATTAACATTACGAAGAAATCGTTTTGTACCTTCGTGCAATGGTACACCAGCAATTTGATTGATGTTACTTACGATCATGGCTTTAGCGACTTGTGACACTTTGAGTAATTCTTCATGGTGCTGGTATATCGTGCAGCTCAGTTGGTAGGCGAGTCTTTCTGACATTTCTTCATGTACAACGACTGCGCTCCAAATACCGAGGGATTGGATATCAGCCTCAATACCGTTATAGGTAGTGCCGGGAATTTTGTAAGCTGCGTAAGCCGGATACCTGGCGTTTAGCTTGCTCACCTCGGTGGGCGACAGCGGCACTATAGTCAAATCTCGTGTTACCGCGAGTTCTGTTACGGCCGATATTCCCAGGCCGCCGACCACAAAACCGACGTCGATACTCCCATCTTTTAGTGCCGAAGTGGTCTCGCCGAAACTGAGGTACATGGGGGCAAAATCTTCGAACTTGATGTCTAATCCGGTGAGTACATTTTCGGCAGCAACAGATGTACCGGAACCAGCCGCACCGAGAGATACACGCTTACCCTTTAGATCGGACGCGGACTTAACACCGCTATCACTGAGAGTCAGTATATGAATAATATTGGGGTAGGCGGGGAAAAGAACCCTTAGGGGTAACGGCTCCGGAAAAAGTCCTTGCCCCAGATACGCATCGGTTACAACGTCAGCCATCGCAATGCCCATTTCACTTTCTTTTCGAGCCACTTGAATGACGTTGATCACAGAGCCGCCGGTGACCTCGGCCTTGACGTTAACGTCAGTCAAATATTTTGACCAGATAGACGCCATACCGCCACCATAGGGATAGTAGAGCCCAGCAGGGCCTCCGGTAGCGATAGCAAAGGTAGTTCGAGATTCACTGCAGGCTGTCAGTCCGCTGATGACAAAAAGTAGGCAACAAAGTGCGCGATTTCGGCTCATATCTGTATTCTTATTAAAAGCCTATGATACTGATTCTTTCATTCATTACAAACTATTCGATGAGTATTACAGCTTGGTGGCTGTTGTTTTAGCGAGGAAGAGGGGGCTATACTTTTCTTTGAAAATACCTGTGAAAACATTTACTCATTAAATCTTTTGGCTATGAAAACATTAGCTACAAAAAATACTCGGCGAGTGACTGTGTTCAAGAATTCCTCATTTTTGTCTGGGATTTCCCGCCATCATCTTGCGACAAAATAACTGGAATATAGGGGTTATTGACGCCGAGTGGACGCAGCCATGGAGTTTGGCCCTAGTTAGGATTTACGATTTTATGGATCGCACCATGCCAGCCCGCTAACAAATCTTTCCTCGTTTGCTTGTCCATATTTGCTTCAAACCTTTTTTCACAGCGCCACTGGCTGGACAATTCTTCTAAGTTGTCATAGATTCCGGCTTGGAAACCAGCCAAATAGGCCGCACCTAGGGCCGTTGTTTCCAATACATCGGGTCGTTCGACCGGTAAATCCAGAATGTCAGCGAGGAACTGCGTCATCCAGTCGTTAGCTGTCATACCTCCGTCTACTCGAATGGAAGAAGGCTTTACCCCGTCCGAGGCCATTGCGGAGAATAAATCGGCGGTTTGGTAGCAAACCGATTCCAACGCAGCCCTAACGAGTTCGGCCGGCCCGGTATCTCTAGTTAATCCAAATATTGCGCCGCGGGCGTCAGGTTGCCAATAGGGAGCGCCAAGGCCAGTTAAGGCCGGAACAAAATACACGCCACGATTGTCTTCCAACCCCTTAGCCATCTGGGTGGTTTCTGCCGCGCTCTTTATTATCCCCAGTCCGTCTCGTAGCCATTGAATGGCTGCACCGGCTACAAAAATTGACCCTTCGATTGCGTATGTTGGTTTCCCTGCGATTCTATAAGCAACCGTTGTGAGTAATCGGTTCTTTGATACAAACGCTTTTTCGCCGGTATTCATCAATACAAAACATCCAGTTCCGTAGGTACTTTTAATGGCGCCGGGCTCGAAGCAACACTGTCCTATTGCAGCAGCTTGTTGGTCACCGGCGACACCGAGTATTGGTATTGCTTCGCCCAGCAACGGTTTTAGAGTGACTCCAAATTCCGCGGCTGAATCCTTAACCTCCGGTAGAAGAGAGGCGGGGATGTTATAAAGTTTCAGTAAATCTTCGTCCCATGATTGAGTATGGATATTAAACAAACCGGTTCGGCTTGCGTTCGTGGCGTCGGTGGCGTGTGATTCTCCACCCGTTAACCGCCATATCAAAAAACAATCGACAGTTCCGAATGCAAGCTTTCCCTGGTCTGCTTTTTGCCGAACGCCGTCAATATTATCGAGAATCCACGCCAATTTGGTACAGGAAAAATAGGGGTCAATTAGCAACCCCGTTTTTGCTTGAATGGATTCTTCAAGGTTTCTTTCCCGTAGGGTTTTACAAAATTCTTGTGTTCGTCGATCTTGCCAGACAATAGCGTTATAGACGGGTTTGCCGGTTTCCCGATCCCAAACAATCGTGGTTTCTCTTTGATTGGTAATGCCTATGCACTGAATACTTACGCCGTTGGTGCTTGCCTGGGCTATAGCAGCATTGGCGCTAGCAAGCGTAGTCTCCCATATGGCTTCCGAGTCGTGTTCCACCCAGCCGTCTTTTGGAAAGAGTTGCGGAAATTCTTTTTGAGCAATCGAGATAACGTTAGCGTCTTTGTCGAACACAATTGCACGACTACTCGTTGTGCCTTGATCAATAGATAAAATACCCTGCAGTTTCTTCATTCATTAGTCCAGGCTGTCTTTCAGTGTTCTTATTTGAATATCCATTCGATTTTGATTCGATTATGTTTATAAGCGACAAAGACTGGATTCGCTTAGTCGGTTTCGCTTTGGTAGTTGCTCGTCTATTGACTCATTAAGTTCCTGGGAATATCGTGCCAGGCTTGGGTCTTTAATTTCTTACCATCAAAAGTGAAGGTCAACTCTCTCCCCTCGCACGCCCTTATTTTGTAGACCTTTTTGGGTATGCATCGAAAGCTACGGGAATGTTTTGCTTAGAGAGTACTAATTCTTCAAAGAGTTCTTTGTCACCGACGCGCCGAATATGTAAGCGGCGGTCTTGAACGATGGAACCGGCTCTAGCACCTCTTCTAAACTTACGCCGTTGGTCGTAGGCTTTGTTTCGCCTGTCAGTAAAAGCTTCTTTCGGTTCGGGAATTTTCTCCAGGTAACATTTTCCACCTGCATTGGCGATGTGCAACATCAAGTTAAGCGCATCTTCCTCAGAAATGTTCTTTTTTACGGTAACTTTTTTTCCGCAAAAGAGAGATTCTGTTCGGGTGCTACTTAACTTAAATAATTTTGAAAACCGTTTTTTCGAGGTTTCTAGATCAAACTCTCCGGTTAATGTCCCGTCAAAAATCACTCTGTATTGATATGTAGCCATGAATTGACCTAATTTCCGTATTGAGATTAATGGTGTCGTCGATCGCAAAATCATATTTGCGCATATGAGTGTTACTATCCCTGCAACAGGCCCCGTTATTTAGCCCTGCGACTGACCTTAATACGACCGCTAGGGGAAGGGTCGTTACTACTGGATCGCCGAGTTGAATACTACCTTAATAGACAGTGCCCGCACAACGCGCAAACTGGAAAAAAGGTGTATTGACAGTGTTATGTAAGCAAATTGTATCCTGGGAATCTGGCATAAAACAGTATAAATTTTCCGTTTATGAGGAAACATTTTTAAGTAAGTCGCGAGAAATTATAACGCGTTGTATTTCGCTCGTACCTTCGTAAATGGACGTTATACGCACATCTCGTGCCATGCGTTCCAGTGGATAATCCCGGATATATCCGGCCCCACCCATCAACTGAAGAGCAGTATAACAGGCGTCGTTGGCTTTCTCGCTGGCAAACAATTTCGCCATAGAAGCGGATGTTCCAAAAGGACGACCTTGTTCTTTATTGTAGGCGGCTTGCATTATTAGTAAGCGGGACGCTTCAAGTTCTGTAAATCGATCTGCCAGCATCCATTGAAGTCCCTGAAAACTTGATATCTTTTGACCAAATTGTTCACGCTCCACAATGTAGCTACGCGCATAGTCCATGGCTGCTTCACCAATACCTAAGGCGAGCGACGCGATACCTATTCTGCCACCGGCTAGCTCGCCAACGGCTACTTTGTAGCCCTGTCCTTCGGCGCCGAGTAAGGCACTGGCAGGGATACGACAATCATCAAATGTAACCGTATTGGTGGACGATCCAGTCTGACCCATTTTGGACTCAGGTTTGGATATTTCGAGGCCTGCCGTATCAGCATCTACCAAAAAGCAGGAAATGCCTTTGCCTTTTGCCGCCTTAGCGTCGGTAACGGCCCAAACGACAAATGCCCCCGCATATTCAGCGCTGGTAATGTAGATCTTTTCCCCGTTTAAAACCCAGTGCCCGTCGTCGACAATTGCAGTCGTCCGCATTGAAGAAGGGTCGGAACCGGCGTTTGCTTCGGTCAGACAGAATCCTGCAGCGGGATATTCGCCGCTACAAATTTTGGGAAGATAATGCTGTTTTTGTTCTTTGCTACCGATTGACTGGATTACTTCTGCAACCATGTTGGTAACTGAAGTTGTTACCGCGGTGGCAGCGCAGGCGCGTGCAAGTTCTGTAATCGATAAGCTGAAGGCAATCACACCCGCTTCCGTACCGCCGTACTCAGAACGAATGTTTAACCCCATAAAACCGAGCTGAGCGAGCTCTTTAAGGTTGGAAAAAAATGTACTCCGGCCTTCGTGGTGATCGAGAGGGGCAGCATTGTCACACAATTTACCTTCGGCAAATTGACGAGCGGTCAGCTGGATCATGGTCTGTTCTTCAGTTAACGATAGTTGCATGGTTCACCTATGTTTGATTTTCCGATGGTTTCGTATTTCATGCTTTCGATATTTGTCAGTATTGGATTTAATACTCTCAGTTAGCCACCGAACTGTTTAATGCTATTATGGCAATTTTTGTGTTGATTTCATAATTCGAGAATCAAATGGAACTAGGTATTGGTCAGATTATCTTACTTGTTGGAACAGGACTACTCGCGGGAGTTATAAACACACTCGCCGGTGGAGGGTCTAACCTGACATTACCCGCGTTGATGATTATGGGAATGCCGGCCGACATAGCGAATGGGACAAATCGTGTTGGTGTTGTTATGCAGTCCTTAGTTTCTGCACTGGGCTTTAGGAAGCACGACAAATTACCCGTCAACGATCTAGGCCCAATAATGTTACCGACTTTAGTTGGAGGCGTTTTGGGGGCAATCGCAGCTTCTTTTGCACCGGCAGCTATTTTGAAACCCTTACTTTTAATAGCAATGGTGAGTATGACTCTGGTCATGTTATTGAAGCCAAGCGTCATTGCTGTGCCGGAAGGTACGCAGCCCTTTTTGATGAGCGAAAGGCCATTGGCGTGGCTATGGCTTGCAGGTGCTGGTTTTTACGGTGGGTTTGTGCAGGCGGGAGTTGGCTTTATTTTAATCACGGCGTTGGCAGGTACATTGCGTTATGATTTGGTCCGCACAAATGCGCTAAAAGTTGCGTGTTCTTTTGCATTTACATTAATAGCCCTCATTATTTTTGCCTGGCAAGATCAAGTACGATGGCTTCCGGGTTTGGTATTGGCTTGCGGGACGATGACAGGCGCCCATTTAGCTGTTAAATTCGCGATTAAGGCAAGTCCGGCTACCTTAAAATGGTTTTTGTTTGTGATGACTGTTTGCGGTAGTGTCGCGGCCATGTTTTTTTAGTGTCCCTATGGCTGCTACTATGCTTAAATAATTTGAATCAGTACGCTGTTCGTTTTTTACATAATAAGGAAAACTTATGCCCTTTAAATCTGAACTTATCGAAGAGTTGAATATTCTTGCCAGATATAATCTCAATACGACACAAGAGGGAATCAAAGTTCATCAGCACGACGCCGATGAAAAAATAATTAAAGCCGTGCAGCGATTGCACAATAAGGGGCTAGTTACTCAACAAGATGGCGGTTATTTAACCAGTTTAGGTCGAGAAGCAGCCGAACATTCGCAGGCAATTCTAGCGATTTTATCTTCCTGAATGGAATCGCCCGTGATTCTCGAATAATGAATGTCGCTGTTTTCAGCCCTTTTAGGGATTTGCGAGTGGTTCAGCGAGCTAGTCGAAACAGCTCTATATCGAAGTGAGTTTTTCGGTCTCTTCACACTGCCTAAATCAAGGGACTTGAACTGAGAGCTTTTTTTGGACGGCAGTATATAAAGTGTCTAATTATTTCGTCGATGACAGCCTTCGTTTCATGCCAAGTCTGAACTTTCTTTTCTTTTGTCCTCGATTTCCAGTTTCGTCTGGTCAATATTTTGAGGCATTAGATTTAGCTTTGAGCTTACGGTAGAATGCCGGGTTTTAACGATAAACCCGAGAGTCCGAACCCATGTTAGAAGTTGCAGGTATAAAACAGACCATTAGAGACTTGTCTGAAAGAACGGAAATTCTTCGGGGGTATCTTTGACTACGATTCCAAAAAGGAGCAGCTTGCAGAGGTAGAGCTCGAACTAGGTGAGCCTGGTATTTGGGATGACCCCGATAAGGCTCAAAGCCTCGGGCGTGAGCGTTCTTCGCTCGAAGCCGTGGTAAATACCATCGATACGATGACCCATGGTCTCGACGATGTTGCCGAATTGCTCGAATTGGCAGTGGAGGAAGATGACGAGGATACCGTTGCGGAAGTGGAGTCTGAATTGTCGGGTCTTTCGGCAAATCTTGAAAAGCTGGAGTTTCGACGAATGTTTTCCGGCGAAATGGACTCCAACAATGCATTTCTCGAAATTCAGTCGGGCTCAGGCGGTACTGAGGCACAAGATTGGGCGGAAATGATCTGTCGTATGTATTTGCGCTGGGGTGAAGCAAAAGGGTTTAAAACTGAATTGCTAGAGGCCTCTGGCGGCGACGTAGCGGGCATCAAAAGTGCAACAATTCAATTTTGCGGTGAATATGCCTTTGGGTGGCTGCGGACCGAAACCGGCGTCCATAGACTGGTTCGAAAGTCCCCGTTCGACTCGGGAAGTAGAAGGCATACATCGTTTGCGTCGGTATTTGTGACGCCGGAAATCGACGAGAATATTGACATTGATATTAACCCCGCCGATCTTCGCACGGATACCTATAGGGCCAGTGGCGCTGGCGGCCAGCATGTCAATAAAACCGATTCTGCTGTACGGATAACACATGAGCCCAGTGGCATTGTGGTTCAGTGTCAGAGCCAGCGGTCGCAACATAAGAATCGTGATTCTGCGATGAAACAACTAAAATCCAAGCTTTATGAAATGGAAATGCTAAAGCGAAGCGAAGCTTCACAAGCGCTGGAGGACACTAAATCGGATATTGGTTGGGGTAGCCAGATTCGCTCTTATGTACTCGATGATCAGCGTATAAAAGATCTAAGAACGAATGTTCAAACCAGTAATTGTGGGCTTGTACTGGACGGCGAATTGGATCTGTTTATCGAGGCTTCACTGAAGATGGGTTTATGATGCTTGCCAACGAGTAAACGCTTTCTTAAAGTCGCGACAAGAAACGAGCTACACCTAAACGATGCTGGCTAAGTTAACTGCTATTTTAGTCGGTTTCTTTTTTCCCAAAACGAGTTTACAGACATGTTAGAAGACAATAGCAAGCAATCAGCCCAAGAAGAGAACAAGTTGATTGCAGAGCGACGCACCAAATTATCCACTATTCGGGAGCAGCGCAATGCCTTTCCCAACAGTTTTCGTCCCAGCGCGTATGCAGCAGATTTGCAAACCGAATTGGGAGAAAAAGATAAAGATGTATTAGAGCAGCTCGATCGCAGGGCATCGGTCGCGGGACGTATTATGGCCAAACGCGGGCCTTTTTTGGTCTTGCAGGATAAGAGTGGCCGGATTCAAGCGTATGTCGATAAAAAGAGATTGCCGGAGCAACAAGTAGCAGAAATAAAAACCTGGGATATTGGTGATATTATTGGGTGTGAAGGAGCTGTTCACAAATCGGGAAAAGGTGATTTATACGTGTATATGGACAGCGTGGAGTTACTGACTAAATCGCTGCGCCCGCTTCCGGACAAGTTCCATGGATTACAAGATCAGGAAACACGCTATCGACAGAGATATGTCGACCTGATTATGAGTGAGCAATCGCGAAATGTATTTAGGCTCAGGTCGAAAATGGTTAGCTTCATACGAGACTATTTGAGCAATGCTGACTTTATGGAAGTCGAAACTCCAATGATGCAAGTCATTCCCGGTGGTGCTACGGCGCGCCCTTTTGTTACCCATCACAATGCTTTGGATATGGATCTTTATCTTCGAATCGCGCCGGAGTTATATTTGAAACGACTGGTAGTCGGCGGATTTGAAAGAGTTTTTGAGATTAACCGGAGTTTCCGGAACGAGGGGTTGTCGACTCGTCATAATCCCGAATTTACCATGATCGAGTTTTATCAATCATATGCTGATTATCAGGATCTGATGGACCTAACGGAAGATATGCTTAGGAAGATGGCTCAAGCCGTTCTTGGCGGGACTACGATCATTAATACCGTGAAAGACGTAGAAGGCGAGGTTCTTGAAAGCATGGAGTACGACCTATCTCAGCCATTCACGCGGATGTCGGTTTTCGATTCGATTTTACACTTTAACCCAGAGATAAATGCAGGTCAGATCGATAACCTGGAAGGGGCTCGCGAAATAGCAAAATCTCTGCATATTCCCCTAAAAGATGGCTATGGCTTGGGGAAGGTTCAAATCGAGATTTTCGATAAGACGGTGGAGCATCAGCTTCTACAGCCAACTTTTATTACTCAGTATCCAACAGAGGTGTCTCCGCTCGCTCGACGCAACGACAACGATCCTTTTGTCACCGATCGGTTTGAATTTTTTGTGGGCGGGAGAGAAATAGCAAACGGTTTTTCAGAACTTAATGATGCAGAAGACCAGGCGCAGCGGTTCGAAGCCCAGGTCGCTGAGAAAGACGCGGGTGATGACGAGGCGATGCATTTTGATGAAGATTACATAACCGCCTTAGAATATGGCTTGCCGCCCACGGCGGGAGAGGGGATTGGGATAGATCGCTTAGTGATGTTATTTAGCGATTCTCCATCTATTCGTGATGTCATACTATTTCCACACATGCGCCGTCAAAGCTAGTCAGGATATTGGGTGCGGGATGATTCAATCCAGAAGGGCTATTTGCTTAGCCTTTCGTTTTGAAGTCAGTCTGGACTTTATGATTGCTCAACCGAAATTGCCGTAACGGAGCTCTCCAAAACACCGTTTGTAAGGCGCGTTGTTATTGTTTGACCCTTTATTACCTTGTCAATGTCACTGACAACTTGTCCGCTCTTGTCAGTGACAATGGCATAGCCGCGATCTAGAGTAGCGAGAGGGCTAACAGTGTTTAGTAGTTGCATGGTGCTGGCAAACCGTTGATGGTGGTTTTGAAGAAGTTGTAACATCTGTTGTTCTAGGCGCCGGAAGGTACTTGCAGTACTTTGCTGAAGTCGTTCGATTTTATGTATCGGTGTAAGTTGTTGTAGTCGAGAGGCTAATAGTTCAATTTTATGCGTTTCGTTACGTTGTTTATTTGCATACCCATTTTTTAACCTCTGTTCGAGATCATCAAGGCGTTGACTGTGTTCCTGTAGGCGGCTGCCTGGGTGACGAAGTTGTTTTTGCAGGACCTGGAGGCTATGCCTTGCAGTGACTATTTTGTGATTGATGGCTTTGCGTAAAAGTTGCTCATAACCCAAGAAAGACGTCTGTAATTCGGCTTGGTCGGGGCTTAATAGCTCAGCTGCAGCCGACGGTGTGGCAGCTCGTATGTCGGCGACAAAATCCGCTATAGTAAAATCTATCTCATGCCCCACCGCACTTACCACAGGTAATCCGCAGCCATAGATCGCTCGGGCGACAACTTCTTCGTTAAACGCCCATAGGTCTTCAGTCGAGCCGCCACCTCGGCTTGCAAGAATAACGTCAATCCCCAATTTTTTAGCGAGTGCATCTGCGTTGCCGATTGCTTTAGCAATTTCAATCCCTGCACCCTGTCCCTGCACCGGCGTTGGAAAAATAGTGACTTCGGTTTGCGGAGAGCGTCTGGCGAGGACTGTCAATATATCGTGGATCGCGGCACCTGTGGGAGACGTAACTACCGCTATATGCCTGGGTTGAGAGGGCAGGCTTTGCTTGATATCAGGACGAAATAAGCCCTCTTGCTGCAACTTGTTTTTAAGTATTTCAAATGCTTTTGCTAGCGCACCATCGCCGGCTGGCTCCATGTGCTCGACGATAAGTTGATAGTCTCCACGAGCTTCGTAAAGGCTCAGCTTGGCCCTTGCCATGACAAGTTGGCCCACTTCAACCTGAAATTTCAGTCTGTTGTTACTGTTTCGAAACATCGCGCAACGGACTTGTGCGCCACTGTCTTTTAACGAAAAATACCAGTGACCTGAACTCGGTTTGGAGAAATTTGAAATTTCACCCTCAACCCATACTGAGGGAAAGTTGCCTTCCAGCAAGCGCTTTGCTTGTCTGTTAAGTTGGCTTATCGTCAGGGGGTTACGGTTTTGCTGTGGGTCAAAGGACATTTGTTACTGTAGCTCTCTCTGGTTTAGTTAATGTCTATTTTGGACCATCCGCAAAATTTTTGCAGTGAATTTTGAGCGGGATCCGAGTTGGGTCCCGTTATTTTCGAGTCAGAACAAAATAAATGAAAACAATCGATTTACTGACAGTCAACTATCTATTAAAATGACCGGTTTTTACCTTTATATCAAAAGATGCTGGCACACGTAGTTGTGCTGTCTATGGTAGCCTGAGGGAATCCTCTAAAAAGGAGCCTATGGCTGTTAATTTATCTGATCCTGGTGGACACAAACTATGCTGCGAATAGTCGAACAAGCACTTACATTCGATGATGTTTTACTTCTTCCAGGTTATTCGGAAGTAACTGCCAAAGATGTCAGTTTGAAAACGCAACTTACCCGTGGCATTCAATTAAATATACCATTGGTTTCAGCAGCGATGGACACTGTCACGGAGTCCCGGTTGGCTATAGCCATCGCGCAAGAAGGCGGTATTGGGATTATCCACAAGAGTATGTCGGTTGAGAACCAGGCCCATCAAGTTCGCGCTGTAAAAAAACATGAAAGTGGAGTCGTTAAAGATCCCATTACAATCGACGCGTCAGAGCCTATTAGTCGATTATTTGAAATTCGTACTGAACATAATTTTTCCGGTGTTCCGGTTTTGGAAAACGGCAATCTGGTCGGTATTGTTACCAGTCGAGACATGCGTTTTGAAACTCATATGGATAATCCGGTTTCCAGTATAATGACTCCCAAAGAAAAGTTGGTGACGGTTAAGGAGGGAGAGGACCTGTCGGTTGTTCAGGATCTTCTGCATAAGCACAGGATTGAAAAAGTACTGGTGGTCAACGACGATTTTGATCTTTGCGGTATGATTACTGTCAAAGATATGAACAAGGCCCAGATTTATCCTCACGCTTGTAAAGATGTATCCGGCCAACTACTGGTGGGTGCATCCGTCGGTACCAGTGCTGATACCGCTGATCGCGTCGCAGCACTCATTGAGGCTGGCGTGGATGTCTTGGTTGTTGACACGGCTCACGGCCATTCAAAAAATGTTATCGATCGCGTTAGGTGGATTAAGGATAGCTATCCAGCCGTTCAGGTTATCGGCGGAAACATTGCTACTGGAGAAGCTGCAATAGCTTTGGCGGATGCCGGAGCCGATGCGGTAAAAGTCGGAATTGGTCCAGGCTCAATTTGTACGACTCGGATCGTCACTGGAATCGGCGTGCCGCAGATCAGCGCCATCGCCAATGTTGCAGCTGCACTAAAAGATCGTGGTATACCGCTGATTGCAGATGGCGGAATCAGATTCTCCGGTGATTTGGCAAAAGCCGTCGCTGCAGGTGCAAGCGCTGTGATGATGGGCAGTATGTTTGCAGGGACCGAAGAAGCTCCAGGTGAGGTTGAATTGTATCAGGGGCGCACCTATAAATCCTACCGGGGAATGGGCTCTCTTGGTGCTATGTCTCAAACACAGGGATCTAGCGATCGATATTTTCAGAGTGCTGAAGACGGTACCGAGAAGTTAGTTCCCGAGGGAATTGAAGGTAGAGTTCCCTATAAAGGATCGTTAGCAGCGATTACCCACCAATTGATGGGCGGTTTACGGTCGGCAATGGGTTACACGGGCAGTGTCGACATTAATACAATGCGAACCCTGCCTAAGTTTGTGCAGGTGACCTCGGCCGGTATGCACGAAAGCCATGTGCACGACGTCAGTATCACTAAAGAAGCGCCAAACTATCCGCGAGCCTGATTTTCAGCTCTATGCACTGGTCGGACGATGGCGTGGCTGTCGACCGACCTAACACTTTCCTTTTATTCGTAACAGCTTGAGATCTTATATGTCGATTGATATCCATTCACAACGAATTCTTATTTTGGATTTTGGTTCTCAATACACTCAATTGATTGCTCGTCGCGTGCGGGAAATCGGCGTGTATTGTGAAATTCGTGCGTTCGACATAAGCGAAGAAGAAATAGATTCGTTTAACCCCCGCGGAATTATTCTTGCCGGCGGACCAGAATCAGTTACCGCAGGACACTCTCCACGTGCCCCGCAATGTGTATTCAACCTCGGCATTCCGCTACTCGGCATATGCTACGGCATGCAAACGATGGCGGAGCAGTTAGGTGGTAAAGTTGAATCGTCGGATCATCGTGAATTTGGCTATGCGCAAATAAAAGTGCATGGCCGCTCGGCGTTATTGCATGACATCAAAGACCATATTGACAGCGATGATGGATCGGCGCTGTTGGACGTGTGGATGAGTCACGGCGACAAAGTTGTCGAAATGCCGGCTAGTTTTGAGCTGTTAGCCTCTACAGAAACCTGTGCGATCGCCGGTATGTATCTTCCCGAGAAAAATTTCTACGGCATACAATTTCACCCCGAAGTCACTCATACCTTGCAGGGAGAGCGAATTTTTGAACATTTTTTATTGGAGATCTGTTCCTGTGAAGCGCTATGGACTCCCGCACATATTGTAGCCGACGCTATCGATAATGTTCGTGAAAAGGTAGGTTCTGACAAGGTGCTTTTAGGATTGTCGGGCGGTGTAGATTCCTCCGTTGTCGCTGCACTTCTTCACAAAGCGATAGGCGATCAACTGACTTGTGTCTTTGTGGATAATGGCTTATTGCGAAAAGACGAAGGCGATCAAGTCATGGACATGTTTGCGAAAAATATGGGTGTAAAAGTGATTCGTGCTAACGCACAGGACGAGTTTCTTAGAAAGTTGGTTTCCGTGGCGGATCCGGAGCAAAAGCGTAAAGTTATAGGCAATACGTTTATCGACATTTTTGACCAGCAAGCAGCGCTCATTCAAGATGTGAAGTGGCTGGCTCAAGGGACGATATACCCGGATGTTATCGAGTCCGCCGCGGGGAAAACCGGTAAAGCACACGTCATTAAATCTCATCATAACGTTGGCGGCTTGCCCGAAAATATGCAATTTACTCTGGTTGAGCCCCTTCGGGAGTTGTTTAAAGACGAAGTTCGCAAGATCGGTCTCGAGTTAGGCTTACCCTACGATATGGTCTATCGCCATCCCTTTCCTGGGCCCGGTTTAGGCGTTCGAATACTCGGTGAAGTCAAAAAGGAATATGCAGATTTATTACGTGAGGCAGACGCCATATTTTTAGAAGAATTGCATAGGGCAGGCTGGTATCATAAAACAAGCCAGGCCTTTGCCGTCTTTTTACCGGTTAAATCTGTAGGAGTGGTTGGTGATGCTCGTCGCTACGAGTATGTTATTGCTCTCCGGGCAGTAGAGACCATCGATTTTATGACGGCCCGGTGGGCACATTTACCCTATGAGTTGCTCGAGACTGTGTCCAATAGAGTGATCAACGAAATAAGTGGGATTTCACGGGTTACCTACGACGTCTCGAGTAAACCTCCGGCTACTATCGAGTGGGAGTGATGTTTACTCATCATCTGTCTGTTTGGATATCAGGTGCTCCTGATGGTCTCTAATACAGACGAATACTTTATGCAAAAAGCGCTTTCCCTTGCTGAGCAAGCCGCCAGTGAGGGAGAGGTTCCAGTTGGGGCCTTGGTGGTGGTCGGGAACGACATCATTGGTGAGGGTTGGAATCGTCCCATTGGCACTAACGATCCAACCGCACACGCGGAAATTATTGCACTGCGTACTGCAGCAAAAGCGGCTTCAAATTACCGTCTTGTCAATTCAACGTTGTTCGTCACTGTCGAGCCCTGCAGTATGTGTGCCGGTGCCTTAATTCATGCAAGGGTAGGGCGGTTAGTTTACGGGTGTTCAGAACCGAAGTCCGGGGTGATAGAAAGCAATGGTTGTCTGCTACAAGCTAACTATATTAACCATAAGGTCGAGTTTCGAGGCGGTGTATTAGGGCCTCACTGTTCGTCGCTTATCTCAGATTTCTTTAGGCAGCGACGTTTAGCAAAAAAACGGTCTTCCGGGCCTGTGACTTAGAACGTCTTGGTTAAAGTCTAGGCATAGAGTTAATTCTGCTCGCTTGGAATAAAAACGTCTCCTGTGTCGAGTGCGTGGGTCAATTAACGCTGAATAGTACTAGCTCCTTATTTTTAGCGGCTGTTAACCTCATTGTACAATCTGTATTTTTCTTTTTAGGGGTCAAGCCCCCTGTAACTGAGAATAGCCCAGAAATACGCTATACTGAAAACGCAAAGATTGCCTACGACATCCGAGAGAATAATAGCTTTGTTGTAAAAGGCCTTCCAGTCTGGATTTGGAATACGTACTTAATGAAAATAGTAGGATTTGGTAAAGGTAAGACGGTTGCCGCCAATCTCAATCAGTTGGTCATTGTAGTAACCGGAATCGCCGTTCTGGTAGTGACGACAGCTAGTATGCTGCTCGATTACAAAAACCTCCATGGAAATATCGAAAGCCTGCTAGAAAGCCATGCGCAGGTAATAGGCAGCAGTAATTCCCCCGCTATCGTATTTGATGAGCCCATAAGCGCTAAGGATTCTTTGCAATCTCTCGAGGTTGTGTCCGGAATTAAAATGGCGGCGATCTATAAAGTCGATAAAGAACTTTTCGCCTATTTTAGTGTTGATGAAGAAGCGGTCGTACCATCGGTTGGCGAAATGGGCTTTCACTATCAATCTGACCTGGCTGAATTATTTGATCCGATTTATCTGGACGATGAAATTGTCGGTACGATCTACCTTTGTTATGACATGACCGAAAGTTACGCGGCGCTAAGACTTGTATTGATACAAGAGCTTACCTTGGGCATTCTGGCTATGTTAGTTGCAGTCTTTCTCGCTTATCGTTTTCAGCGAAGTATCAGTACTCCAATACAAGCGCTCTCCAGCGCGGCTGAGGAAATATCGAATAATGGTGATTACGGTATAAGAGTTCCAGTGACTAATAGTGACGACATCGGACGACTGACCGCTATTTTTAACAACATGCTGCAACAAGTACAGGATCGCGATAGAGAGCTAGCCCGCTCGCGAGATCTATTGGAAGAACGAGTGGACCAGCGCACCCATGAATTAACAGTTGCCAAAGAACAAGCTGAGAAGGCCGACATTGCTAAGTCGCAGTTTCTGGCGGCGATGAGTCACGAGATACGGACTCCCTTAAACGGTGTCATTGGGATGGCGTCATTACTGGTTGGCAGTAATCTCGATGACGAACAGATAGATAGCCTAAACACTATTCAGAGCTCGGCCGATGCGTTGTTAGCGATAATCAACGATATTCTCGATTTTTCTAAAATTGAAGCTGGTAAAATGACTCTCGAAGCCATACCGGTAAATCTGAGAAATGTTTTCGAAGAAATAGCGGAAGCAATGAAGTTGCGTGCTACGGAAAAAAATATTTATGTGCAGTTGCGAATAGCTGAAGGCCTTGAAGAGAATGTCATTTCCGACCCCGGGAGAATCCGCCAGGTAATGATGAACTTCCTGAGTAACGCGGTTAAGTTTACGACCACGGGCGGCATTATTATTGACGTTTCTTCAGTTCCAATCGACCAGCATCATTGCCGATACGAGTTTTCAGTAGAGGATACCGGTGTAGGGATCGCCCCCGGTAAGTTGTCCCACATATTTGATGAGTTTACTCAAGCGGATAGTTCTACTACCAGAAAATTCGGTGGTACGGGCTTGGGTTTGAGTATTTCAGTTGGCTTGGCTAAATTGATGCACGGTAACGTTGAGGTCGAAAGTGAAGTTGGCATTGGGTCGCTCTTTCGATTTCTATTGGACTTGAAACTCTCGGGACAACCAACGGAGTCGCCGCCGGAAATTGTCGAATCTAAAGATATAAAAATCCTGATAGTGGGTGACGTCACCGGTAAATATCGTTTGACTAAGGAGTGGTGCGAACGTTGGTTGATGGAAGTGACTTATGTCGAAGAGATCAACATTGCCCAGCGCTTGTTAATAGAGTCTGTGCAATTAGGTGCGCCATTTGATGCTGTCGTCATCGATGAAGTTCTAGGATTTGAAGATTGCCAGACGTTCGCGAAAGAATTACGGTCCGACGCAAGCATGGATTCTCTGGCTTTGGTGCTGATCGCACTGGACAGCAGTAACGAAAAAAGCACCGAGATTGAAGAGTCGGGCTTCAATGGATATTTGACTCGGCCAGTGAAAGAGTTCCATTTATGTAAGACCATTAGGTCCTTGGTTGATCAAATTAAGTCCGAAACGAACAGCAAAACATTTTATACGCCCTATTCATTTAGTGAGATAACAGATGCATCGCAGGCCGTTATCGAAAATCAAGTTAAAGTTCTGTTGGCTGAAGATAACCTTGTTAACCAAACCGTTGCGCAAAGGATGCTCACGATTTTGGGGTGCGAGGTCGATATCGCTTGTAATGGTGAGGAAGCGGTAGAAAAGTGGAAAGAGTTTAACTACGATATGATCTTTATGGATTGCAATATGCCGGTTTTAGACGGTTATCAGGCGACCATACAAATCCGAGAATCTGAAAGCGATGCTGAGAGAATTCCCATAGTCGCGTTGACTGCGAACGCAATGACCGGGGAAGCGCAAGTCTGTTTTGATGTGGGGATGGACGACTTCATCGCCAAGCCAGTAAAAATTGCAGATTTAGAAGTCGTCGTACAGCGTTTTTTGCGCAAGAATTAATCAGTTTGACAGTGACCAACTGACCCGTGGTGGCCGTCCTACGAATGTCAGGGTCCTCACGGTCTATCCTCCCACGCTAAAACAGCGAGTATTGATAGCTTGCTCGGTCTTGTACTCACCGACGACTTTCCCTACCATACGGAACCGATAATTAATTACCTTTAAGTTAGGGTAGTTTTCACCGACCGGGCTCGACCCCGGTTTGCCAAGTTTTGGCTGCTTAAGTGATTGACGACAGTTGTTCCTATGGCGTTAAATGATCCGTTTAGGTGAGTAAGGACTTGATAAGCAATTTGTCGATTCGCAATCAAACAAGGGAAAAACATTAACTATGAGTGAAAAATTACCTGTAATCGCAATATTAGGTGGTACCGGAGATCTCGGCACAGGCTTGGCTCGGCGTTGGGCGCAAGCAGGTTATCAAGTTATCATTGGTTCTCGTACCGCTGAAAAGGCTAAAGCGGCGGCAGATGACTTAGCCGTTGTAATGAATGATCGCGGTATTGAAGGCGTAGATGTGCTGGCAATGGAAAATTTGGCAGCCGCAAATACCGCTGATATTTGTACAATGACGGTTCCGTTTGCACACCAGGCAGATACACTCGAATTAGTAAAAGGTGCCCTGGACGGAAAAATCTTAATTGATGTGACGGTTCCACTAGTCCCGCCTAAAGTTGCGCGCGTACAGTTGCCTGAGCAGGGGTCAGCAGGAGCAATAGCACAAGAAATTTTAGGAGATAATGTTCGGGTGGTATCGGCATTTCAAAATGTTGCTGCACACCATTTACAAGAAGGTCACGGGCTAGAATGTGATGTAATCGTTTGCGGGAACAAAAAGGACGCTAGAACAGAAGTTATCAAGCTGGTTGAGGCCGCAGGGATGAGGGGCTTACACGGTGGAAGCATTGCAAACTCTGCCGCCGCTGACGCACTGACCTCTGTACTGATTTTTATTAATAAACAGTATAAGTGTCACGCGGGAATTCGTATCACCGGGCTAGAAACTGACGAGCTATAGATTCATGTCGCAGATAACATTTAACGCATTGATAGATTTTCCCCTTGTTGAGCCCGGTGACAATCTAGCGACGCAAATTCTTGAATCGCTAGCAAGATCACAACTGTCTCTAGCCGATGAAGATGTGTTGGTTGTAGCACAAAAAGTTGTATCGAAATCGGAAGACCGCTATGCGTATCTCAATGACGTAGTTGCGAGTGAAGAAGCGAAAAATCTCGCGGTCCAGGTTGATAAAGATCCTCGACTGGTAGAGTTGATTCTCTCCGAATCGAAAGAGGTCGTTAGGCAAAGGCCGGGGGTCGTAATTGTCGAACATAAGCTGGGGTATGTGCACGCTAATGCGGGCATCGACAAATCCAATATCAGCTCAGAAGATGATAATCCGCGGGTGCTGTTGCTTCCGTTAGATTCTGACGTTAGTGCGGCGAATCTGCGCAAAGACCTATACAAAATCACCGGAAAGACGGTTAATATAATTATCAATGACAGCGCGGGTAGGGCATGGAGGAATGGAACCGTGGGGATGGCAATCGGCAGCTCTGGGTTTGAAGTACTAGAAGATTTGATCGGTAGAGAGGATCTCTACGATAGGCCACTGGAAATTACTCAAGTAGCCGTCGCCGACGAGCTGGCGGCAGGCGCTTCTTTTCTTATGGGGCAGGCTGACGAAGGGGCCCCTGTTGTATTGATTAAAGGAGCCAAACTGTCTGCAGTAAAATCGTCAAATTCCGATTCTGGAATCTCAACTTTAATCCGGGATAAAGCAGTAGATATGTTTCGTTGAAGCTGTTTTGGCTAAAAAAACACCAACAAAATATCGCTTAATCGTTAGCACATTTAAACAACAATTGAAGTAGATTCCCAATGTCACAACTTCTATCAGAACCTATGATTGCAGAGACCTCCGAATTGGCTGGAAAGCACGTTCTTGCCTTATCCGGTGGTGTAGGTGGAGCGAAGTTGGCGCTAGGTCTTTCGAAAGTCATGCCTGCCACCCAGTTAACGGTCGTAGCAAATACAGCAGACGATTTTAACCATCTCGGCCTGTCAATTTCTCCCGATCTCGATACAGTTATGTACACTTTGGCGGGAATGAACAACCAGCAGCAGGGGTGGGGCCTTGCCAATGAAAGTTGGAACACCATGGACGCCTTGGAGACTCTGGGAGGGGACAGTTGGTTTCGTTTGGGAGACCGAGATATTGCGACGCACCTGGAACGTAGTCAGCGCTTAAGTCGCGGCGATAGCTTGTCGACTGTCACGGATTATCTTTCAAAAAAGTTAGGTGTAGCGCATCGGATTTTGCCGATGACCAACGATTCAGTCCGCACCCAAATAACCACTGATGCCGGCTTACTTGCGTTTCAAGAATATTTTGTGCGCGAGCAATGTGAGCCTGCAATCATTGGTTATTCATTTGCTGGAATTGATACCGCAAAGCCGACGAAAGCGCTGATGGAATTACTCAACAGCGATCAGTTAGGTGCGATCATTATCTGTCCATCCAATCCCTTCGTTAGTGTGGATCCTATTTTGATGTTAAGTGGTGTACGAGAGGCCATGCTCAAGTCACGCGCGCCCGTGATCGCCGTATCGCCAATTGTCGCCGGACAAGCAATCAAAGGGCCCGCCGCAAAAATGATGAAAGAGCTGAATTTACCCGTAACGGCTAAAGCCGTGGCGGAATTTTACGGTGAGTTATTGAGCGGCTTTGTGTTGGATGCAACCGATAGCGATTTAGCATGTAGTATCGAAAACGATGGTCCAAAAGTAGCTTGTGTGCCGACCGTTATGAAGACATTAGCTGATCGTATTCAGCTGGCGCGAGACGTATTATCGTTTGCAGAGCAACTTACGCAAAACTCTAATGAAACAAAACGTATGACTAGCGGAGAAAATCGCTAATGGTTTGGGCACTATTACCTCTAAAAGATTTCGTGAATGCTAAAAAACGTTTGTCGGGTGTTTTGTCTGCTACGGAACGTAGGCGTCTTTTCCACAATATGGTAGAAGACGTTCTCGACGCGCTTGCGACTCATCCATCGATAGAGCAAACATTAATTGTGTCTGACGATCCGAGTGCTTCACTATTGGCCGAACACTACGGAATTGAATGTTGGTCCGAAACCGAGCTGCAAGCGAATAGCGCTAAGCCCATATCTGGATTGACTGATGTTGTAGATGCAGCAGCGGCTCGTCTAGGTGCGCAGGGTGTGGAGTCCTTAATGGTCATTCATGGAGATTTACCGCTGACATCGACTGATGAGATCCAGCAATTGTTAGATAGTCATCGTCAAATGCAATCGAGCAACGAAGGTAAAGACGTGGTCAGTATCGTTCCGGATACGATAAATGACGGCAGCAATTGTATGGTATGCACGCCGCCAAACGCTATTAAATTTCAATATGGCCAAGCTAGCTTTGCGAAACATCGAAAAGTAGCTGCCGAGAATGGCTGTGTCATCAATGTTGTTAATTTGGCTACTCTAGCGCTTGATATAGATAATCCCTCCGACATACAGCACTTATTGGTTCACGCTCAGGATACGGACCATAGAACCTTACAATATTTGACCGATAGTGGTATTGCCGAAAGAATGACGGTAATGATTGAACAGCGACCCGTTGAGAATACGTCGGTGGTTCATTCGTTTGACAAACATGCGAAGCAACAAAAAACAGCAATGAATGAAACCTTAGTGGAGAAAGTTGTGAGGGTTGATGTGCATTCCCAACTATTGGACGACCAGTCGAAAAGCGCTGAGACCTTAGCGATCACAAAGGCGGCTTTAGCGGGAGACGTCCCAACTAAAAAACTAGCATTAGCCTTGGCTGATAATGATGATACTGCATCGCTGATGCTGTTGGCGTCGCATATTCGGGATCGGGGTTTTCGGAATGTAGTCACTTATTCACGTAAGATATTTATTCCACTAACACATTTGTGCAGAGATGTTTGCCACTATTGCACATTTGCACAAACGCCTAAAAAAGTGCAGGCGCCCTACATGACAGTTGAAGAAGTCTTAAGTCAGGTGCGCGAAGGTGCTGCCCAAGGCTGTAAGGAAGCATTGCTTACTTTGGGTGAAAAGCCAGAATTACGGTACAGCGCCGCCCGTAACGCTTTGGCCGAAATGGGTTTTGAATCAACATTGCACTACGTTGCCCATGTCGCAAAAGCGATCATTGAAGAGACGGGTGTTTTACCTCATATCAATGCCGGTTGCATGACTGAAGCAGAAATAGCAATGTTACGCCCCGTTTCCGCTTCGATGGGTATTATGCTGGAATCTTCGGCGCAACGCTTAAGCGAAAAAGGGATGCCGCATTATGGTTCCCCGGATAAAGATCCTGCTGTAAGGCTGGACACTATCGAAATCGCTGGGCAGGCAAACGTGCCGTTTACCTCAGGTATTTTGATAGGAATTGGCGAGACCCGATTGGAGCGTATTGAATCGCTATTAGAACTGCGAGACAAACATGATAAATTCGGTCATTTACAAGAAATTATCATTCAGAATTTTCGAGCGAAAGACAATACAAAAATGGCCCAAGCTCCAGAACCGGACCTTAATGAATTGTTGTGGACGATTTCGGTCGCACGAATTATTTTTGGGCCTTCGATGAGCCTGCAAGCACCACCCAATTTGAGTCCCGGGGTATTACCAAAAATAATCGGTGCTGGCATTAATGACTGGGGCGGTGTTTCACCTGTCACTCCAGATTTTGTCAACCCTGAAGCCCCTTGGCCCCACCTGGAAAATCTCGCTAAAGAAACCGCCAATGCCGGTAAAGTTTTACATGAGCGCTTAACTATTTATCCTGCTTTTGCAGTGGACGGTGCAAAATGGCTGGATACAAATTTGCAAACTCGAATTATGCGAATGGTCGATGCAGAGGGATTTCCGCGGGTCGACAGCTGGGCTCCGGGAGACGACGGTGAACTTCCCGACGATATCACTCGACTGATTTATAATTACTCGCCGCGGCAGATATCAGACGATGTTAGAGAGCTTGTGAGTAAAGCAAAAAATGGTAAGGAGTTAACGGAAGGCGAAATTGTACGTCTGTTTCAAACACGGGGAGATGACTTCTCTTTTGTTTGTCAGGAAGCTGATAGTATGCGGCTGGATATCAACGGCGATGAAGTTGCGTATGTTGTAAACAGAAACATCAATTACACCAATATTTGCTATTTTAAATGTCAGTTTTGCGCGTTTTCTAAAGGCAAGCTCAGTGAAAACCTTCGCGGTCGACCCTACGATTTGGGCTTTGATGAAATCGAACGGCGCTGTGAAGAAGCATGGAGCAGAGGGGCAACCGAAGTATGTATGCAGGGCGGGATTCATCCCGAGTATACCGGACAAACGTATATTGATATTCTACAATCCGTGAAAAAGGCGACGCCTGAGATGCATATTCACGCTTTCTCCCCCCTTGAGGTATGGCAGGGCGCGGCGACCTCAAATCTGCCCTTATCGGAGTATTTGCAGAAACTTAAAGATGCGGGGCTGGATACTTTGCCGGGCACTGCTGCAGAAATTCTTGATGACGAAGTTAGAGCTGATTTGTGCCCCGATAAAATTAATACGAGTCAGTGGTTAGAGGTAATGGAGGAGGCGCATAAAGTCGGTTTTAAAACGACGGCAACGATTATGTATGGGCACATCGAGCGACTCGAGCACTGGGCTCGTCATTTGTTGAGGATTCGTCAATTGCAAGATCGAACCGGCGGTTTTACGGAATTTGTACCTTTGCCCTTTGTGCATATGGAAGCGCCAATGTATTTGAAGGGCAATTCAAGAATGGGGCCGACTTTCAGGGAGGCTTTATTGATGCATGCTGTCTCGCGTTTAACGCTCTCTCCATTGATAGAGAACATTCAGACTTCATGGGTAAAAATGGGAGAGCTGGGTGTAAAGGCCTGTTTGCATGCTGGTGCGAACGACTTAGGCGGGACACTGATGAATGAAACAATTACTCGGGCAGCGGGTGCCGACCACGGACAGGAATGTCCGCCGGACGAAATGGATCAGTGGATAAAGCGTGCAGGAAGGCAGTCTCGACATCGTTCAACCATTTATAGTTCGGTTCCTCAAGAACGGATCGACATGTCGTACCAAGCGGAAGCATTAGTTTCGCCAATTAATACACCGGCCAAAAAATATCAGCGTGATGAGCGTCGAACCGGTGACTTGATTCTTAATAATGTGGATAGCCAAAAGGCGATCAACTAGTCTGGCAATTAGTAGCGGCTTGATACACATTCGATTCTTGTAAAACCTTTAGGTGGGATGGATAGCTTGGGTTTAAGGCATTAACTTCAGGTTGAATTGATAGCAGCTTAGGTTTAAACAAGAACGAGAGCTGCGTTTAAATATTAAAGTGAAATGTAAGGTAATGATCGCAACTGGCTGTTAATAATATGCTTTTTACGCTATATGATGTTACTTAACGATGTAATTAGCAGCTATTATTTTAACAAAATAATAGCTGCTAATTCCTCGCTGTGTTTTCTTGCCTTGCTTGACGATGATCGGTGAACGGCAGTATTAACAGGCTCTTTCACTGACTTTTTCTAAGGCAATTTTTAAGCGGCCGATAGCGTCGATAAATTGATCCTCCGGAGTATGGCTAAAATTTAGTCTAAGTGCGGGGGCAACGCTATGGTCTTTTAAGAAAAACACGTCGCCAGGTACAACCGCAACGCCTTCACGTAAAGCCTGCATTGCGACCTCATGCGCATCGCAAGGCGGTAGTTCCAACCAAATAAACATGCCTCCGTTTACGGTGTTATATGAACAGTCGGGTGTCAGTTTATCGCTAAGTGCCGCGCTGAGTTTCTGATGCCGCGCTGCATATTGTTTCCGTATGTTTTCTTTATGTTTCGGAAAGTCAGCGTGTTTTAATACAAACAGTAAAGCTGCTTGCATAGGAAGGTTGGTGTGTAAATCGGAACACTGTTTAATGGTTATCATGGGATTTAACCATACCGTTGGTGCTGTAACAGTGCCAATGCGCATACCGGGAGCCGATATTTTCGAATAAGATCTTAGAAGGAAGGCGCGCTCAGGACAAAATGAAGAAACCAATGGAAGATCAGTGCCTTTAAACCGGAGAGATCGGTAGGGGGCGTCCTCAATCAACAAGACATCGTAGCGACAGCATAAGGCTGCAACCCGACGGCGGTGTTGCAGTGACCAACTGATGCCCGTGGGGTTGTGAAAGTCGGGAACCGCGTAAAAGAGTTTGATTCGGCCTGTCCCAAATAAAGTTTCGAGAGCAATCAGGTCAGGGCCGTCCGCTAGCTGGGGTATAGTTTTTATTTTAGCTTGAGCAAGGCCGAAAACTTGTATTGCACCCAAATAACTCGGTGCTTCCATTACTACGCTGTCATTAGGATTGAGAAAGGCTCTTGCTATTAAATCGATGGCTTGTTGCGAACCATTGCATACCATCGTCTCGAGTCCATTTGCTACCTCGTATCGGTCATTAAGGTAGTCCAATAATGGGGGGTACCCTTGAGTCTCCCCATACTGATAGACTTCGGGAACCAATGACAAACTGGCAAGGGCTTGGTCGAATAGCGAGATCGGAAATAATTCACTTGCCGGAAGGCCGCCAGCTAGAGAAATAATTCCTGGCGCAGTTGCTGCGGATAGTATTTCACGAATGTAGGACGGCTGTATGGAGCTCATGCGGTTGGCCACTGTTATTGCAGTTTTCACGGATTTGGTGCCCTGTTTTTTGATTCAATTTTAAAGAGTCCTCATTGTACAAATCTGTATTTGGCTACAATTGTCGAAATGTAAGCTAATCTTTGTCGATATATGCTAACCACAGTGGCGGCTTAAAGTATTATTCAGTCTTCTTCTGTTTAATTTTCCTTTTAATAGGGCAGTGAGTAAATACGATGAGCAGGGTAGATTGCAATGACATGATAGGGACCCGTTTTAAAAATGCATTACAATCTAATACTCCGGGTCGATGTTTGCGACAAAAAAGTGGCAGGAAAAGCTTGAAATGAGTCAAAAGCAACAGGTTTCGCGTATTAATGATGCGCTTTATGCGTTTCATCGAGATATTTCTCATTCTATTTCGGCAAAAAACCTGGCAGAGGTTGCGGCTTATTCTGAACAGCATTTCCATCGAGTGTTTCAAAATGTGGTCGGTGAAACCGTAAACCAATACATTCGTCGCACGCGACTTGAGCAAGCGGCAAACCAATTAATGTTTGATGATAAAAGCACTGTTCTTGAAATCGCTGAGAAGTGTGGCTTCATCTCTCTGTCGTCCTTTACCCATAGTTTTAAAAGTGCGTTTGGCTTAACACCAGGACAATGGAGAGAAAAAGAAACGAAAGGGACGAGCACGCCGTATATGTCGGATCGGGAAATAGCCGCTTCTTATCAGCGTATCGGGTCGAGTCCTCTACCTCCAGTGAATCTCGTCGCGTTACCGCCCCAATGGGTCGCGTACGTTCGCCATCGTGGTTACGGACGCAGCATCAGACTGGCATGGCAGCGGCTACTGGGCTGGGCAGAAGAAGAGCAAAGGAGCATTGTTAAGCAGCTGGGCTTACACCATTCGAACCCTGCGTGGGTGTCCTTAGAGCAGTGTCGATATGTCGCATGTATTGGTATCGAGAATCCGCTGTTAAGGCGTGGCTCAGTTAATACCATGACCATTCCCGGCGGATTGCATGCTGCCTTTGAATTAAATGGACGTTATGGTGAGCTTCTGCCACAGCTTAGTAATATTCTTGAGCAGTGGCTCCCTACATCCGGGTTTAAAATGAAAACCACGCCGGCGTTTGCAGACTATAGGAAAAACCAATTTCTCGCTGAAGACGAGCAATTTGAATTGACGTTTTATCTACCCATTTCCGCTGTTTAGGCTGGTGCGTCTTCCCTTGGGTTTGCAACTTAGAGGCTTGAGCCAGGGATCAGCGCTAAAGGCAGTGGGTACCACTCGCGTTTTACATAAATCGTTAAAGAGCACGTTTCGACTAGTGAAATAGTTGTATTTCCCGGTAAGCGCTTAAACCCTTCCTTTTCCCAATTCCAGCTTGCCTTTAATAAGGTTCAATCTCAGCAAATCACTGGCACCTTCAATGAGCCGATAAGAGCGAATTTGGCGGTAGAGCTTTTCTAATGGATGCCCGGCAACAAGTGCTTGTCCGCCAATTAACTGAACGGCGCTATCGACGACTCTTCCGGCGGCTTCAGTGCTAAAGATTTTCACAGCGATTGTTTCATTAATAATATTTTCACCCGCATCGGCTAGCCTAGCCGTTCGATATAGCATGGAGCGGGCAGCAAAGGCATCAATACGCATGTCAGATAACCTAAGCCTGACACCTTCTTTCATTCCTAAGGGTGTACCACTACGGTGTGGCTTCATCACCTGATTTTCTACATAATTTAGTGTCCACATCATCAATCCACAGGCTTGAGCTGCGACTAATAATCGGACGTTTCCTATGTTTCCGAGTGCTCTTGGTAATCCCTCACCGATTCTACCGACTACATTCGCGATTGGGACTCTGACTTTATCAAAGGTAATTGACTGGTGGCCGCTGCCGTCCAGAGAAGTAAAATCCTTTTCAGTACTCACGCCCTCAAGATCTTTATCTATGATAACCATAGCAGTACCTTTCTCGTTCTCTGCATCCGCCCGAACGTTCAAAAACACAGCCATGAAATCGGCAGAATCCCCCCCTGTTACGTACGACTTTTGACCCGTGACTAACAAATCATTTTCGCTGCGAACCGCCCAGGTAGGTTCCAGAGCGTCGGCCGGTTCGGTAAAAGCAAATGCACCTTGTATTTCTCCGGCTAACACTGGCGCTAGGTACTGACTCGCCATCGGTTCTGAAACGTTAGCCAACACACCCGGGCCAGGCCCGAAAACGTGAGCGGAAGTTGATACATTCGCCGCCGAAAAAAGCTCTCTCAATGCTGTTAATTCGAGCGTAGAAGTGGGGTGCCCACCAAATTCTTGAGGTTGCGTCTTGTAAAAAATACCCTTTTCCTGCGAGGCATGTCTAACTTGGGCTGCCGCTTCTTTCTGGCTTATAGATTCTTCGTTTAACCTTTTGTCAAGCGGCTCAAGACAGTCTTTTACTAATTCGGTGGCTATCGCTAACTGCTGGTTAATATCGTCAGGTAAGAAATCGGGCATGTCAGTTCCACTGGTTCGCGAACGGAAAAAGTCGATAGTGTAACGTTGGTAGCGGGTTTGAGCCATACTCTCGAATAAAATTTTAATGAAGGAAAAATGAATGGGTTCCAAGTCGGGTCTCGATTTACATCGACTTACAGTTGTATTAGTGTTGATTTTTTGCTGCCGGCTCGCAGTTTCTGGAAGGTGTAATACGTAGATCTCTTCTTTTTAGGACTTTTGGAGTAAAGTAACCAAATAGATATCAATGATTGCCTATCAGACATCCATGTCTTCCATTTCGATAGAGGAAAGTTATAAATGAAACTTGAAAATAAAAAGGTTCTGGTTACAACGGCGAATCGATATATGGGGCCGGCTATCGCAGCCCGCTTCGAGGAAGAAGGCGCAACTGTTATTCGAAGTGAAAACCGTTTTCTTAACCAGGAAAGTGTCGACGAGGTTGCCGAAGCAGTCGGTGATATTGATATTTTAATCGCGAATTTCGCTGAACCTCCGAGAACGGCTCCTGTCGACCTTATTACTGACGAGGACTGGTTTATTCTTTTTGATACATTGGTTCACCCTTTAATGAGATCTGTAAGGACATTCGCAAAAAACATGAAAGAACGTAGAAATGGAAAAATCATCGCTGTGACCAGCGCCGCGCCTTTGCGTGGTATTCCAAATACAGCGGGTTATTGTGCCGCAAGAGGTGCACAAAATGCATTCGTTAGAGCTATAGGGCTGGAATTGGCAAAAGTTAATGTCCAAGTGAACGCTATCGCCCAAAATTACGTGAGTAACGATACATACTATTCAGACGAGTTTGTTAAAAACGAAAAATTTCTCGACCATCTCAACGCGTATGTTCCCACTAAGAAAGTAGCCGACGCGGAAGAAACAGCGGAATTGGCATTGTACCTCGCGTCTGATAGGTGCACTCACTTAGTGGGCCAAGTTATTCCTTTTTCAGGGGGATGGGCTACCACAACAGGTTAGTCACTCGGATCCCGGATTTTTCTCTAATAGAGCCTGTCTCGATCGAACGTTATTCTCTGTTATACCCGCGTATATCGAGCGAAAAGAAAGGCATTTCTTTTGGCACTTGGGCCACAAATAAAAAGAGGGTGCTTGCGAAGATATTTGTAAAAGTGTCCGAAGCATTGGACATAGACAGTAATGATGATAGCATTGATTGTTTCGGTCGCTGTTGACGGTTCGTTACAGCAGGTGAATTCAAGCTTTTTTTAAAAGCATGGTACGACTGGTGTCATGCTTGTGTTGACTGTCGTTAATTGGGTGAAAAACGGGTTGCTAGCAAAAATTACAAAATAATCAATTACATAATGAACAGCGTTAAAGGACAAGTACATGAAAACACGTATTACAGAACTATTTGGTATCGAGCATCCGATTATTCAAGGTGGAATGCACTTTGTTGGCTTGGCAGAAATGGCAGCAGCGGTGTCGAATGCAGGCGGGCTCGGGATAATCACCGGGCTTACACAGCGAACCCCAGAGGGTTTAGCAAAAGAGATAGCTCGCTGTAAAGAAATGACCGACAAACCGTTCGGTGTGAACCTTACTTTTTTACCTTCAGTTAATCCTCCCGATTATCCGGGCTTCGTGAAAGTCATTATTGAATCAGGCGTGAAGGTGGTTGAAACCGCAGGTAATAACCCACAAAAGTATCTTCCAGCTCTAAAAGAAGCGGGTATTAAAGTTATTCACAAGTGTACCGCTGTGCGGCACGCTTTGAAGGCCGAAAAGATCGGATGTGACGCAGTGTCCGTCGATGGATTTGAGTGCGGTGGTCATCCGGGCGAAGATGATATTCCCAATTTTATACTGCTACCTAGGGCAGCTGACGAGCTGACAATTCCTTTTGTTGCGTCTGGCGGCATGGCTGATGCGCGCAGTTTAGTAGCAGCTTTAGCAATGGGAGCTGAGGGAATGAACATGGGGACGCGTTTTATCGCGACCAAAGAAGCTCCCGTTCACGAGAATGTTAAGCAGGCGATCGTCGATGCATCCGAACTTGATACTCGGTTGGTCATGCGGCCTCTACGCAATACTGAGCGAGTTTTAACCAATCCTGCTGTCGAGCGCCTGTTGGCTAAGGAAAAAGAGCTTGGGGCAAATCTGAGATTCGAAGATATCGCCGACGAAGTGGCGGGCGTTTATCCGAAAATTATGCAAGAGGGCCATATGGAAATAGGCGCTTGGTCCTGTGGTATGGTCGCAGGGCTTATTAACGACATTCCCTCGGTGCAGGAGCTAATAGACCAGGTTATGACGGAAGCCGATACACTGATTAAGCAGCGTTTATCTGGTTTGTGCTAGGTTAGTTTTTGTGGCATTTTCGTGAGCTTAATTTGTTCTGAATGTGCCACAAACACTTCAATTGTAAGCCTTTCTCTCTTAACAGCCCTTCTCGTGGATTCTATTTCTCTACCGAAATAGGGTTGACCTCGACTTTAATTGTTTTCGCGTTCAGACTGATTTGATTTGAAAAGCTGTAAGATTTTGTTACAGGATTCAGCGCCGCTTTTATGACAGTTTTTGTTTAAATCGCGGGAACCGACTATCTTGAATTTCTACTATGTACCTGGAGTTACAATATGGCTATTAACGATGATCTTACCGAAGTTCGAGAAGCCCATAAATTTGACCAATCTGCGTTGGAAGATTATTTATTAACACATGTCGACGGCTTTCGAGGTCCTTTGGAAATAAAGCAGTTCGAGGGAGGGCAATCAAACCCTACTTTTATGGCCCAGACTCCGAATCAAAGATACGTTATCCGGAAAAAACCACCGGGTGTGTTATTGAAAAGCGCTCATCAGGTTGACCGTGAGTTTCGGGTAATGTCCGCATTGGGGCAGACAAATGTTCCGGTACCAAAAACCTATTGTCTTTGTGAAGATGAGTCCATTATCGGCACAAGTTTTTACGTTATGGAATGCATAGAAGGGCGGGTATTCAGAGATCCTTCTCTCGCTGCTGAAACCCCTACCGAGCGAGCAGCACTGTGGGATTCAATGAACGATACATTAGCGAAGCTTCACTCTGTCGACGTCGATGCGATTGGTCTGAGCGACTTTGGAAAGCCGGGGAATTATTTTGATCGCCAGATTGGCCGCTGGACTAAACAGTATATGGCTGCTGAGACGACTAATATAGTTGAAATGGGACGTTTATTGGAATGGCTGCCTAACAACATTCCCGCGGACGATACGGTGAGCATCGCGCATGGAGACTACCGCTTGGAAAACACCATTTGTCACCCAACGGAGCCCCGCGTAATTGCCATTTTAGATTGGGAGCTTTGTACTTTGGGTCATCCTTTAGCAGATCTGGGCTATAACTGTATGCCTTTCCACAATGGTGATTTTGCTAATGTTGATTTTTCTAGATACGGTTTGCCGACCGAAAAAGAATATCTGGAAAGATATTGTCAACGAGTGGGGCGGCCCGGAATCAAGCAATGGAATTTCTATTTGGCGTTCTCATTTTTTCGACTTGCGTCGATAGTGCAGGGTGTCTATAAAAGGGGCCTGGATGGAAATGCAAGTTCGGTTAAAGCCCTTGAATATAAAGATACCTGTCGAGAATTGGCCACTATTGCCTGTCAGATTCTGGATAGAGGTGACATAATATAGATTCATTTCGATTTTCGGGTTCGCGTGCTTAAATATCTAATGTCCCTTGTTATCCAATAAACGGTTGGGCTTGGAAAAATGCAAACAGAAGAAGAAAGTATCTGTAACTGCGATTTCATCATAGACATAACTTATTGTGATAATTTTGTCTCGTTAGACCAGGCGTTGTTAAATTCCGTCACAAAAGTGACTGGTGCTACGTATGCTGGGCTCTATATCGGGGAATACGGAGTACTGGGGGAGCAGCAAAAAATATTGGCTGAGACTGGCGAACAGGCCAGTTCGTCACTGAAATCACAAGCGGCTCTAAACGAATGGCGTGGATCGAACGTTATTCCGATTGAACTGTCAGCAGGTCGAGCGTTAACCCTATTGCTAGATAGTAACTGCGATGAAGTAGAGCTCAAAAAATTGTCTCAGCTTCTCATAGTTTATAAAAATCAACATGAGCATCTAACCCGATCGAATAAAGACAAATTGACCAACCTGAAAAATCGAAGAGCCTTCGATATCGAGTACCAATTGTTGACCGATGCTCCGTTAAGCCTCGACAAGATTTATATATTGGCTGTACTAGATATCGATTTTTTTAAACAAGTGAATGACAAGCATGGTCATCTTATTGGCGATGAAACCCTGATAGCCGTTAGTCATTTAATGAAAGATTTTTTTCTGCGCGAAGACAATCTGTATCGCTTTGGCGGCGAAGAATTTATTATTCTTTTTAGCGTTAGTTCACTTGAGCAAGCAGGCGAACAATTGAATGATCTTCGTATTAAAATTTCGAAATATCCCTTTCCTCAAGTTGGCAAAAAAACCGTGAGTATCGGTTATATAGAGATTGAGGCAGGGGTTGATAATGACTTACTATTTGAGAGGGCCGATGCCGCTTTGTATTATGCCAAGTCATCGGGTAGAAATTGTATTAAAAATTACGAAGAGCTTGTTCAAGAGGATTTAATAGAACCCGTAAATAGAAGAGAAGGTGCTATCGAATTGTTCTAGTATCTAGAGCTCAAGAACAATAGAGCTAAGCCCGCGATTTGTAATGTTTGCAGGTAAAAGTTCTTCTTGCGTAGCCATCCTTTGTTTGGGAAGTTTTTGTCGTGTTATCTGTGTTCACAAAAGTAGGTTGATTTGTCGATTGAATATTCAACAGATCGTTAGTTTATAAAGGAGCCGTAGTGCAGAGTTTAGATCTACAAGTTATTGGTCAATTGTGCCGTTGGTTGCGACAAGGCGATTCGATCTGGTTTTGCACGGTCATCGATACCTGGGGCTCTTCTCCCAGGCGACCGGGTAGTTTGATGGTATTTCATCCGACTGGATTAATGGTGGGCAGTCTATCAGGGGGCTGCGTCGAAGACGACTTGCTAGAGCAGCTCCAAAAGGGAGAGATCGCGGCAACATCTGCAAAATATAAACTGTACGGCGAAACGCAGGAGGAAATTGAGCGTTTCAAATTACCCTGTGGAGGTACTCTGGGTATTCTGATTGAGCCTGTTGGTCCGGACCAGTTATCCTATTTTGAGGAAATAGAATCAGCCCTAAGTCGGCGCTTAAACATACAGCGGAACGTGTGCTGGGAAAACAACTCTCTCTCTTCACTCCAACCACAAAGCATCTCTATTACAGAGCATCATCCTTTAATCGATTTCAAAAAAGAATCCAACCACCAGCCAGTTAGTCTTGTCCAGGTGTACGGACCAGAGACGCATTTGTTCATTATCGGTATATCGGAAATTAGCCGCGCGCTTGCTCAATTTGCTGTCGCCGCAGCTTACAAGGTTACGGTATGTGATCCGCGGGAGGAGTTGGAAAAACAGTGGGATGTTGAAAATACTCGATTGATTATAGATATGCCCGACGACGCAATTCGGAAAAATTTGATTGACCATCACGAGCTTGATCGAAATAACCTCAATGAGGATCACTCGATAGGCGACAGCGTAATTGACTCACATACTGCCATTGTTGCGGTGACTCACGACCCTCGCATCGATGACATGGGCTTAATGGAAGCGTTCAATTCCCCTGCGTTTTACATTGGAGCAATGGGGTCAGTTCGGTCTTCGGATAAACGCCGAGAACGATTACGGCAGTTAGACATTTCTGAAAACCAGCTGGCGCGCCTACACGCTCCCATCGGTATAGAAATTGGAAGTAAGACGCCGGTAGAAATAGCTATTTCGATCATGGCAGAGCTCATTTCGGAGCGTGTTCAGCAAAATGGAATGGGCTATCGGACTCATGCACAGAAGTCCTGAGCTGAAAACCTCAGCTGTTACAATTTTGTTAGCTGCTGGACGAAGCCGGCGGTTTGGCGCCGATAAACGGTTATACCAAGTTGAGGGTAGTAGCTTATTAAAACGCTCAATTTCTACTTCTCTTGCATTGACCTTACGGACATTAGTGGTTCTTCGTCCTGACGACAAAAGCATAATCGACGAATTACTGGGTGATTTTCAGAATGATCCAAATATCGAAATAGTGTTTGCAGAAGATGCCGACTTGGGTATGGGGCACTCCCTGTCATTTGCAGTAAAACACTTGCAGAGTTTGTCAGTCGAGGAAAACAATTTTCCATTTTATGAGGTTCAAGCTGCGCTGGTGATGTTGGCAGATATGCCGTGGGTTAGTCCCGAGACAATTGCCAAGGTCGTGGCCAGCTATTCGGCGGGAAAGATCATTATCCCGACTTGTAAAAAGGTATGGGGTCACCCGATACTGTTTTCAAGCAAGTGGTTTTCGAGCTTGGAACGTCTAACGGGTGATAACGGTGCAAAACGTTTGTTGCAGTCCAATAAAGAAGCCCTAGTAGAGATAGAAGTTGAAGATGAGGGTATTTTGCGAGATGTGGATCGGCCACTCGCCTAGCGGTTTAATTCGATATAGAAACCCTGAAAACGATCGCTCCTCGGTTTTCTAACCGTTAGGTGATTTCTTCATAATCTATTGATAGTGCTAAAAATCTGTGGATATTCGAAAGCACACTTGGACCAATATTGATGAATCCCAATCAGTTAATTTTTGACGACGCATGGTTGAAAGTATTGGCGCATGAATTTGATGAGCCTTATATGCAAAGTCTTTTTCATTTTCTCGAAGAGGAGATGAGCCATGGTAAAACCATCTATCCTGGAAGGAAGAATTGGTTTAGCGCTTTTAATAGCACGCCGTTCAACCAGGTAAAGGTAGTTATTCTAGGGCAAGATCCTTACCACGGTGCCAATCAAGCTCATGGTCTTTGTTTCTCAGTGATGGAAGGAGTGCGGATTCCTCCATCACTTAGGAATATATTTAAGGAAATGACTCGGGACCTCGGTATTGTCCCACCATCAACAGGTTGTTTACAGTCTTGGGCTGAACAAGGGGTTTTACTCCTTAACGCCACGCTGACAGTGGAGCAAGAGAAAGCTGGGTCACACCAAGGAAAAGGCTGGGAACAATTTACCGATGTAGCAATCCAGGAGCTAAACGAGCAGAGGCAGGGTCTTGTTTTTGTTTTGTGGGGTAGCTATGCGCAGAAAAAAGGCCAATATATCGATAGCGAAAAACACCTGGTGTTAAAGGCACCACATCCATCGCCGTTATCAGCCCATAGAGGGTTTCACGGATGCGGTCACTTTTCCAAAATTGATCAGTACCTAAACGAAAGTAAGCAAGCTGTTATCGACTGGTCGAGCTCGAAATCTCCCGTGTTTCTCGATGAGTAGTTGCCGTTCGCATACTATCTGCTGGTTACTGTAGAAAGGCCATCGCCGCTTCCATATCCTCTGACAGGTCTTCGGCTTCGTGCGTGTTAATTTCGTGAGATAGACCGAGACGATCAAAGGCGGATATGGTGCTCCAGTCCATTTTGGTGAAAGGGTGCTCACTACCAATGTAGCTTTGCAGGTTGGCCACTAAAACGACATCGGCGTAATCGACGTTATCGACGACCCGGTCAAAATGTAAGTGTTCTTGGGGAACCAATTGCAAGGTCGCGGGGAAATCCCAAACCTCAAGTATTTTTCTGCCAATATCGGGGTGTGCTAGCTCTATTAGTTTTTCCAATACGGCTGGATTTTTCAAAAGTTTGCGATGATCTTCAGCAAAAGTCAGTATCGGCAACACCCCAATTTTGTGAACCAGGCCGGCAAGGGTTGCTTGGTCAGGTTTAAGTTTTGTGTAGTGTTTGGCCATTACATGGCTAATGCCGGCGACTTCAGTACTCTTGGCCCAAGTTTCCCTTAACAGTTTGTCAACGATATCTGAGGTCGCCTGAAACATCTGCTCCATCGCTAAACCGGTTGCCAGGTTTGCTGTGTAATCAATCCCCAGCCGGCTAACGGCCATTTTTAAGTCTTCGATCTCACGGGACGCACGCAATAAGGGGCTATTTGTCACCTTAATGATTCGCGCGGTTAGCGCGGGGTCTTGCGCGATAACATCCGAAAGTTTTTGAATATTTACGTTATCATCTTGCGAGGCTTCTCGTACTTGTAAGGCAACTTCTGGCAAGGTCGGCAACACTAACTGATTAGTTTCAATAGCAGTGATGATTCTTTGTTTGATTTGTTCAATAACTTCGCTCATTAGCAGCCTTGTAAGTTTTCAATGAAGTTGTGGTTTTAGCTTTGTATAGTATATGGCAAAGCCAAGATTTGTACCTGTTTGATTTCGGTGCTGTCGCTGCCATTTTCTGTCTTAGTGGCTATAGAATTTCTAACATTCACAAACACGTCATTAGTCATAGCGTGTTTTTTTGTTATTACGGCTAACGCTTCGCTTCCATTGTTAACGATGCTGGTGATATTAACAATCTTTCCGATACTCTGTTTGTTTTCTTTTGAGTATAAGTCATCACCAGAACTGAGCAAATCGTGATCGACATAAATGCGGTACATCTGCTTTTTGAGCGTGCCTTTATAATGCATTCGCGCGACTACTTCCTGTCCCGTATAGCACCCTTTGGTAAAGCTGATGGCTTCGGTCATCTGGTAATTAAGCATCTGTGGGACAAAAACTTCTGTTGTTTTCCGGTCAACTTCGCCGAGACCGAGTCGAATAGTTTGTTTTTCCCATATTTTGGAGCTTTCAACAGACAGACTCATTGCCAGACTGGTCCACAGATGGTGCAGCTGGTCAGTTTTCAACCAGCATTCGAAGCGCGTCCCATCGTCATCCAGCCGAATGACAATGTTACCTTCCTTCACGACTGTGGCGTATTTTTGATCAGGTAGTCTCCCAAAAACCAGCTCTACATTAGCTGCGCATTTTTCTCCAGACAGTCCAATTGCGAGATAGTCATTACAGGCATTTTTTTGTTTGGCCTTCGAAAACACGATATATTTAGACAGGGCTGAATCGGACGTTTCGACTAAGTCGTAACGCATTCGCAACAGATAATGTTCCCGATCCGTTCTGGCGACGAAAAAGCTCGTGATCATTCTTCCTTTTGGCGAACAACAAGCGCCCAGCTTCCCGTGGCTGTCATCGACTTCCTCAAGATCGCAGGTTGTTTGACCTTGCAAAAACTTACTGGTATCTGGCCCATTGATCGCCAAAAACCCGTAATGCGTTAAAGGGGCGATGAAGTTTTCTTCGGATTCAAGGTTGTTTAGTGAACTACTCGTATCGAAAACGCAATGGTTGAGCTCGTCACGACGCCCGCTAATTGATGAAAGAAAAGATTTTAGATCGCTGCTCATATAATTTGTCTAGTTAGCTTTGGGTAATTAGGTATATGTTATGCGTTTGCGCATCTATTGTCAGTACTCCGACGAGTTTGTTCGTATCCGTACTAGATATTTCTCGTTATAATAATCGATTAATGCCTCTAGATGATTTAAAACTATGATTTCCGGACCCGAATTTAATAGGATTTGTTGGGCTAGCCGCCGCGGCATGCTTGAGCTAGATCTTATTTTAGTACCTTTTGTCGAAAGCTGTTTTTTGGAAATGACCACTGATGATCAGCAGAATTATATTCAACTATTAGAAAGCGATGATACCGATCTGTTTTCCTGGTTCTTAGGTCGTCAATTGCCTGAGAATCCCGAATTAGTAAGTATTGTTAGGCAGATCATTTCATTTTCTAAAGCTAGTGTATAGAAGAGTGGCGAGAAGGAAACCGTATCTTTCTGGTTTTGAATGGCGACGCGAGATTGGTAGCTTTAGAAAGAAGATATGTTCTTAAATTTGTATGTAAAACATGCCGAAGATTTACAGAACAATATGGATATTTGAGAACTAACTGCCGTAAGAAAGTTCACTCATGGAAAGAGGAATGAAACATGAACGGTTTATCGCTAGTGATTCGCTTATCTGAGTCTCGTTTTCTGTCTATCTACATCGTAATAATCCATTTACTGCTAATATTTACCGTTTCTTTTTATCCTGTTACCGGTATGGTTGGGTTTCTTATCATCGGGATAATCATTGCGCATGGAATTTATTCACAGTGGCGCCACAGTCATTTGTCCGTTGGAAATTGGGTAAACCGTCTTACTTATAATCATCAGCAGTGGACGATAACACTAGCGGACGAGCCTGTTTTGGTTCGTTTAAAACAGGCTACGGTGTGGAATAGACTGGTGGTATTGGTTTTTGAAAGTGATAACCCACACAGAGATTATCCTGTCTTGGTATTTTCTGACTCTACGGATGTGGAAAATCACCGTCAGTTGCGCGTTATTTTAAAGCACATGCCGGTTTTCGCTAGCGATTAAACCCCGTGGGTTCCAAAACGGTATCCAGTGCCACGTCGAGAGTTTTCGGATAATCCAGAGTATAGTGTAATCCTCTGCTTTCTTTTCGCGACATGGCTGAGCGAATAATAAGCTCCGCAACTTTTGCTAGGTTTCGCAATTCGAGCAGATCATTTGTAACCTTGTAATTTCGATAGTATTCACTAATTTCTTGTTGTAATAATTCGGCCCGCCGCAAAGCTCGTTCGAGGCGTTTGTCAGTTCTTACGATTCCAACGTAGTCCCACATAAAGCGACGTAGTTCGTCCCAGTTATGAGAAATTACGACGTCTTCATCTGAATCGGTAACCTGTGATTCATCCCACTTAGGTGCCGGGAGGGGGTTTGGTGTAACAGTGACGCGGCCCATAATATGCCGAGCTGCGGAGCTACCATATACCATGCACTCGAGAAGCGAATTACTCGCCATCCGGTTGGCGCCATGCAGCCCGGTAAACGAGGTCTCTCCAATCGCGTAGAGATTGGCAAGATCCGTACAGCCGTTACTGTCGACCATCACGCCACCGCAAGTATAGTGAGCCGCTGGCACGACCGGGATAGGGTCTCGAGTGATGTCAATTCCCAGCTCAAGGCATCGTGCTTTGACGGTAGGGAAGTGATGTAACAAAAATTCGGGTGACTTGTGACTGATGTCCAGATAAACGCAGTCGCTACCCAGACGTTTCATTTCGTGGTCTATCGCGCGAGCGACGATATCTCTGGGAGCTAATTCACCACGACTGTCGTAGCGATCCATAAATCGCTCACCGTTCGGGAGTAACAATTTTCCTCCCTCGCCCCGAATCGCTTCGGTAATCAAGAAAGATTTTGCTTGAGAATGGTATAAGCACGTCGGGTGAAACTGATTAAACTCCATATTCGCTACACGGCAACCCGCCCGCCACGCCATTGCGATTCCATCTCCGCTGGAGCCATCGGGATTGCTGGTATAAAGGTAAGCCTTGCTGGCACCTCCGGTCGCAAGAACCACAAATTTAGCCCGAAAGAGGTCGACGTGACCTGTTGACCTATCGAGAACATAAACACCCTGACAGCGCTTTTCATTTTTTATCAGGTCGATAGCGACCCGGTGTTCAAAAATTTCTATATTTTCAGCTTCAATTGCGCGCAAGGTCAGTGTTTCTGAAACCGCTCGGCCCGTAGCGTCGGCTGAATGAATAATGCGACGTTTGCTATGGCCGCCTTCCTTCGTTAGATGGAAGGATTGTTCTTTATCGGCGTTACGGCTGAACTCCACGCCTTCTTGGACTAGCCAATTGATGGTGTCACGGCTGTTCTCCACGGTAAATGTAACTGCATCCGGATGGCAGAGGTTTGCACCGGCTACGAGGGTGTCTTCTACGTGAGCCTCGATACTATCTTCGTCATCGAGTACCGCAGCGATACCACCTTGGGCCCAGTAGGTTGATCCCTGATTGACCGCACCTTTGGATATGACGGCAACTTTTAGATTTTTTCCTAGTTGCAGCGCGAGCGTAAGGCCCGCAGCGCCGCTACCAATAACTAATACGTCGTGTTGAAATTGTTGGCTCATGATGGTGTTCTAATGTCGATGGATTAATACTGACGCAATCAAGTCAGAGAGTTAGGCCCGTTAGAGGCAGTGTCTTTATATACTCAATTTATAGTCGATACAAAACAAAGCGAGAGAATACCTACTTTTGCATTTAATAATGATTAAAAACTGATAGTTACGAGATAAATTGTTAGATTGTAGTGAACTTATTGATATTTGTACGTTCATATTAAGCAGTTAAGTGACTAGCCTTTTGCGAGCGGTCGAAGACGCTGGAAAAAGACTAGCTATAAATACCCCAAAACCACTACTTTATACAATAATTCAAGAACTTCCGGAAGAGTCAATGGTCTATCCAGTTAACAAAATGACACGTTATCGCCTTCGCTGTCAAAGGGTGGGCTGACTTATATGTCAGAGCAGTCGGACCAACAATTGGTCGAACGCGTGCAAAAAGGTGATAAACGAGCTTTCGATTTACTGGTAATTAAGTATCAGCACAAAATCATGGGGCTGATTTCGCGCTACGTACATGATAATTCCGAAATTGAGGATGTTGCTCAGGAAGCTTTTATAAAGGCTTACAGGGCATTACCGAGGTTTCGCGGTGACAGTGCTTTTTATACGTGGCTTTATCGGATTGCTATTAATACAGCGAAGAACTATCTGGTAGCGCGCAGCCGTCGTCCTCCTGGTAGGGATGTCGATGTGGAGGACGCCGAGCATTACGATACTGCCAGCTCATTGAGGGATGTCGAAAGTCCTGAAAATGTTTTGTACGGTAATGAGCTAAAGCGCGTAGTTGAATTAGCTATTAAGGAATTACCTGAAGATTTGAGAACAGCGGTGAGTTTGCGCGAATTTGATGGCTTAAGTTATGAAGATATTGCCGATGTAATGGAGTGTCCCGTGGGTACGGTACGATCTAGAATATTTAGAGCGAGAGAAGCGATCGACAAACAGGTGCAATTACAAGTGTTTGGCGAGCAGGAAGGGAACAATGCGTCCGACAAAACAAGCAAAGCTCTCGCTTAGAATCAATGAGGTGGATTGAGTCAACAATGAGTGTTGAGGGTTCGATCCTACTGGGAAAAGTCAGTAAACAATTGATAAAGTTTAACGCACTAGCGCATAAAAAAAGCATAAACATAAAATAGAAGTGTAGAGGATGTCTAATGAGTGAGCAGTTACGAGAATCAGTATCCGCATTGATGGATGGAGAAGCTGATGAAATGGAAGTACGTCGTTTATTAGTTGAAGGAAATAAAGACGTTGTTCTAAAGACGTGGTCTCGATATCACGCCATTAGTGATGTCTTACAGGATAAGGGTGCTGGAGAGCAATTCAAGCACATCGAGATTTCCCAGAAAATTAGTGAGGCAATAGCGACCGAAAACGTTTCGGCAGTGGTCGATAAGCGCGGATCAACTTCTATTTTCAAATCTATTAGTGGTTTTGCCGTGGCGGCTTCGGTTACGGTTGCGGTCGTTGTTGGCATGCAAAACGTGCAGCTAGTAGCATCTAGCGGTGTTGACACAAATTCAATTCCCGCCGTTTCGAGCCGAGTCTATTTGCCGAATAATACCGCGAGCAATGTGAGCTTTGGAGGCTCGGATTCAGTTAGTCGACAGCGTACGTTACCCAATTCTCGTCCTATTCCCAATGTTCTCGATGCAAGTAAAGTTATAGCGGATTTTGAAGCGCAAAAAAGGCTAGATAAATTCATTTTAAGGCATACCGAGCGCGCTGCACTCAACAATGGGCAGGGGATGATTTCCTATGCACGAGTTGCTTCGTTCGATACACCCTAAAAAGGAAGGTCACCTGAGTGGGTTTCTTTAAAATTTTAAGAGTACGACTAGTTTGATGTATCGAGCGTTCAGCATGAAGGTCTTGTTCTGTAAGTGTCTTGCAGCGTTAATTTTCTTTAGCGCATCATCTCATTTGTTGGCAAGCGCAGATGCCTATAGTTTAATCGACAAAATGTCCCACAGTTTCCGAGAGCTGAATTACCAAGGTGTGTTTAGCTATCAACAAGGCGATGAACTACATTCACTCAAAATTACACACTCTGTCATCAACGGAGAAGAGTATGAACGTCTTGAGCATTTGGATGGTAATCGCCGTGACATTGTTCGTCACGGTCACGGCTTAGATTGCATTCACCCAGGCCATAAAATTGTGAGGATGTTAGCCGAACAAAGCTTGGTTGAGTCGAATAAAAATGACCAGCAGAGCAGGGTTTTGCCCGAAAGAATCACGAATTTTTACCATTTTTCGACTGTAGGTACTGGACGAATAGCGGGGCGGAACGTAACAAAATTGCTACTGAGCCCTAAAGACGCACACCGTTTTACTCGGCAACTGGCTCTAGATGACGAAACAGGTCTTTTACTTCAGTCGACGCTTATTGGACAGGCAAACAAAGTGTTGGAACGTTTTCAGTTTGTTGAGATCGCTGTTGGTGAAGCTGTTTCAGAATCGTACTTTAGGGAAAGCGAATCTAGCCACCAGGCCCCTCATATAGGTCCTCTACCGGAATCCGCAGAATCTCTAACAATCGATAATAGAAACTGGAGTGTTAAATGGATACCCGGCGGATATACGCCTGTCATAGAAAGTCGTGATTCGTTAAAAGATGATATGGCAACGTTTACTGACGGAATGTCGGTTTTTTCAGTATTTTTAGAACGATCAAACGCAACGGCGCTGTCTGCTGAAGGGCAAAGCCAGCGAGGAGCAACGATCGCATATTCAAAACCATTGTTGCTGGCCGGGCGGCCGCATAGGGTAACAGTGGTTGGTGAAATTCCCCGCCAAACGGCTCAGCTGGTCGCGCAATCAATCGTCCTCGTGAAGCCTCAGTAATTTATCCTGCGATGTGATTTTTCGCTTTTCCTCCCGTTGACTAACAGCCATAATGCGTCCGGTAACTATTCAGCGAGTTGAAGTTCACTTCTTTGCAGCTCATTCAAATTTCTGGTTGGTACATCTAAGTTTTTTTGTATTCGATCTAGCGAAGCTAATGCTCGAGGAAGCTGGCGATGACAGTATCTGGCGAAGTAGTTGAAAAAGGCCGCGTGGCAGCCGTTGGGGAGAGCCATTTGTGGATAGAAACAGTTCGTCAATCGACTTGTCAGAGCTGCAGCGCTCAGAAGGCTTGTGGCCACGGCATACTAAACAGCATAGATAAAGGACGACGGCATCAAATTAAAGTCCTGATAGAAGCCTCTTCTAATACAGATTATCGAATTGATGACGAAGTTGAAATTAGTATTCCCGACCATTTACTGGTCAAAGGCGCACTGATTGTTTATTTGCTGCCCTTGTTCGCGATGCTTAGTGGAGCATTTTTGATGTCATGCCTATGGGTGGGAGACGTTCCGGCAGTTATAGGCGCGGCTTTCGGTTTTTTCACAGGCATTTTACTAGTGAAATATCATGCAAATAAGCTCAATAACGAACTAGAATTTAATCCATTGGTCAAAAGGTCCGGTTCAAATCGCCGCAATATAATTAGTCAAGCATAGCTATCCCCCTTTCTCATCGATCGTTGCTCACGCGATATTATGATTCGAATGGCTTGTCTAGTCCAAAGAAGGACGGATTATGGCTTGGCTTCTTCGCAGTTTACCTTCTATTTATTCATTCTTGCACATTATTAAGTGATCTGTGGGTGTCTTCCATAGCACCAAGTGCTGCTTTCCTGTAAAATCTCGCGCTGATTTAGGATAGGGGTTGGTGTAGCGCTGTTCTTATTTTTGTTCTCATAACAAGGCAGACAGCTATCAGCTATCCTTGCCAGAGTGGTGTGTTAGTGCATGAAATAAACTTAATTCGAAACTTTTCCATTATTGCCCATATCGACCACGGCAAATCGACGCTCGCCGATCGTTTTATTCAAATGTGCGGTGGCCTTAGTGCGCGGGAAATGGATTCGCAGGTACTCGATTCCATGGATATCGAGCGTGAGCGCGGTATCACTATTAAAGCGCAAAGTGTGACGTTGAATTACACCGCCAAAAACAACAAAACATATCAACTGAACTTCATCGATACGCCGGGACACGTAGATTTTTCTTACGAAGTATCGCGTTCGCTGGCGGCTTGTGAAGGGGCGTTATTGGTGGTTGATGCCGCCCAGGGCGTAGAGGCCCAGTCAGTGGCGAATTGTTATACGGCGATAGAGCAGGGCCTTGAAGTTTTACCCGTTTTAAATAAGATGGATTTACCCCAAGCTGATCCAGACAACGTAAAAAATGAGATTGAGGAGATTATCGGTCTTGACGCGACCCATGCCATTCCTGTCAGCGCAAAGTCAGGTTTAGGGGTTGATGACTTACTCGAACAAATCGTTGAAGCGATACCAGCTCCAGAGGGCGATTGGACGAATAAGTTACAGGCTTTAATTATTGATTCTTGGTTCGATAACTATTTGGGCGTCGTCTCGCTGGTCCGAGTGAAGCAAGGCGAATTATCTAAGGGCGACAAAATTATCATGAAGTCTCATGGTAAGGCGCAACAGGTAGATAGCGTAGGGATTTTCACGCCAAAACGTTTCGAGACTAAAAGTCTTAAAGCGGGAGAAGTTGGATTTGTTGTTGCGGGTATTAAAGATATTCACGGCGCGCCGGTCGGCGATACAATTACCCATGCGGCTACGGCCGATGTGGAACAACTACCGGGCTTTAAGACGATTAAGCCTCAGGTTTACGCGGGTATGTTCACCGTGTCGTCGGATGATTATGAGGATTTTCGGGACGCCCTCGCGAAATTAACCCTTAATGATGCCTCTTTGTTTTATGAACCTGAATCTTCTGATGCCCTTGGATTTGGTTTTAGAATTGGTTTCTTGGGTATGCTTCACATGGAAATCATCCAGGAACGCCTTGAGCGGGAATATGACCTTGACTTAATAACAACTGCGCCTACGGTTATTTTTGAAGTGGAAAAAAATAATGGGTCGGTGGTTATGGTTGATAACCCATCCGCATTGCCGGATCAAGGTGAAATCAAGGAAATGCGTGAACCCATTGTCATAGCAAATATTTTGGTACCACAAGAATATTTGGGTAATGTGATTACTCTCTGCGTAGAAAAACGCGGCACACAAAGAGATATGCAGTTTCTTGGTAAACAAGTTTCGTTGAGTTACGAGTTACCGATGAATGAAGTGGTTATGGACTTTTTCGATCGTTTGAAGTCCGTGAGTCGTGGTTATGCATCCTTAGACTATAGTTTCGACCGCTTTCAAGCTGCAAATCTTGTGCGACTAGACGTCTTAATCAACGGTGATCGAGTCGATGCGCTGGCAAATATTGTCCATCGTGATCACGCTCAGTCAAAGGGGCGACTGCTAACTGAGAAAATGAAGGAGCTGATCCACCGGCAAATGTTTGATGTTGCTATTCAAGCGGCAATCGGAGGACAGATTATTGCGCGGCAGACAGTAAAAGCGTTACGTAAAAATGTAACGGCAAAATGTTATGGCGGCGACGTGAGCCGGAAAAGAAAGCTTTTAGAAAAGCAGAAAGCCGGTAAAAAGCGCATGAAACAAGTCGGTAATGTAGAGATACCTCAGAGCGCATTTTTAGCCGTATTAAAGATTAATAGTTAGTGAGAAATAATATACGCCCGCATTTCGTTGTTGAACACATTTACTTATAAGCTGTTAGGGCGCGTTGGTCCTGAGATCTATTCGCAAGAAACTATTTTGGAATTAAGAAAATTATGGTTGATACATTTTTACTTGTTATCTCTTTTATCACAATAGTTGTCTGGTTCGTACAGGAAAAAATTGCGCGACCAGAATTGCAAAACAATCTTGATGAAGTCATTAAGAAAGGCAAGCATCTATCAGCGGAACAACTGCAGTCGAATACAATGCCTGGCTGGAACGATTGGTTGTTTAAAGCGATTTTCGTTATGTGGTTCATATGGGCTGCGTCGGTAGTGATGCTAAAAGACGGAGATTTCGCTTTTGTTCTGGTGATGTTGACGCTTTTTTCAGGCGTGGTTGTGTTGCTGGATAAGCTACTTTTTTCAAAAGCCCGGGAAGCCTATATGAGTTCTCAGAAGGTTTTGGATTATTTGTCAAAATACGCTGAGGAACAAAGGCAATCCCTTCAGCATTTTTTTGGTCAGGACATGGTTGTTGGTGAATATGCGAAATCGTTTTTTCCTGTTCTTGCGATCGTGTTCGTTTTACGTTCTTTTATTGTTGAACCTTTTCAAATTCCTTCGGCATCAATGGTTCCGACTCTGCAGGTTGGGGACTATATTTTGGTAAATAAATTCCAGTATGGCTTGCGTTTGCCAGTGTTGGGAACCAAAATTTTTGAAGTGGGAGAGCCGGAAAGAGGCGACATTATGGTTTTTTTCCCACCACATGATCCCCGTTATTTCATAAAACGAATTATTGGTTTACCGGGGGATCAAATCACCTATAAAGATAAAGTCCTAACTGTCAACGGCAAAAACATTCCGCAGAAATTTCAAGCTGAGTTATTTCCCGAACGTCGAGGCGGACGAGTAACGCGTCTATACGAAGAGTCTCAAAACGATAAGTTGTACTCAATACACCATATGAAAAATGTTGATCGAGGTGATTTTTCAGAAACTGTTAGGGACGGTCATTATTTCATGATGGGTGATAACAGAGATAATAGTAGCGATAGCCGCGTCTGGGGTCAGGTTCCGGAAAAGAATATTGTCGGTCAAGCATTTGCCATATGGATGCACTGGGAAAAGTTAAGCGAAATACCTAGCTTTAGTCGCGCTGGAAGCGTCGAGTAGATTCGACGAGAGTCGAGACTAAAATGGAAGATACAAAGTCCACTTGGTCGCTGACAAAACGCCTTATCTCGCTTGTATATGGAAAAGGTTTTGACTGTTGAAAACCGCGTAAAGCGAATCCCTAGATACTAGGAAGTGATTTGGAGTGCCCTTTACGTAAAAAGGCACTAAACTGGAGTTAAGTTTCGTAACGTGCCGGAGAATTAGAATGAATACACCTCATTATCAACGTGGCCTTTCCTCATTTAGTATCTTACTTGTAATGATGGTCAGCGCTTTCTTTTTAATTTGCGCCTTAAAGTTAATCCCGCTGTACATTGAGGGTGCAAGCGTTGGTAACTCAATATCATCAGCGATCGAGGACAATGAATTCGATGGCATGTCGGTTAAAGAAATCCGATCGAAGATTGCCAAGTTTTTTGAAATTAATCGAGTAGAAGGTGTCAATGCGCGCGATATTGAAATTAAACGTAGCAAGGGGACAACCTATATTGACGCAAGCTATGCGCCACAAGTGCCTTTGTTGTTTAACATAGACGTTGTCGTGAAATTTGATAATTTGAAATATGAATTCAGCTCTACTAAGTAAAACCGTTTATGGTTGTGGTTAATACATAGATGCCAAATTTAACAGTGAATACACGAAGACTCGTTAGTCGTTTGGGATACGAGTTTCAAGATACGAGCCTTATTGACATTGCGCTTAGCCATCGGAGCGTGGGCGCAAATAATAATGAAAGATTAGAATTTTTAGGCGACTCACTTCTCAATTTCATCATTGCCGAAGCGCTTTTTGAGAAATTTCCAGATTGTCGCGAAGGCGCGCTTAGCCAAATGCGATCCCAGCTGGTAAAAGGTGTGACGCTTGCCGAAATAGCGAAAGAATTTGAAGTTGGGGACAACCTTAAGCTGGGTTCTGGCGAGCTAAAAAGTGGAGGATTTCGTAGAGAGTCAATTTTAGCCGATGCCGTAGAAGCGTTGATAGGTGCTATCTATCTCGACGGTGGTATGGACATTTGTCGTGAGAAAGTACTGAATTGGTATCGATCGCGTTTAGACGCTATTTCTTCGAAAAATGCCGGCAAAGACGCTAAGTCAAGACTTCAAGAGCTATTACAGGCAAGCCACAAAGATCTGCCGAAATACCATTTAATGGACACGCAAGGCGATGACCATCAGCAGACGTTTGAGATAGAGTGCGAGATTAAATACCTCAAAAAGCGTTTTAAGGGTTCGGGAACCAGTCGCCGCGCCGCGGAACAATCAGCCGCATTAGACGCCTTAGCTTTTTTACAGACATCCGACAATACACAATAGAATAGTATTGACCGCAAGACCATTAACTTTAATCTCCGTCCGCCAAAAGACCCCAGGTAAGCGGCCGTGGACCCCGACCAAATTCAAGCATAAGAAAGCGAATGTATGACAGACGAAACACGATGCGGCTATGTTGCAATAATTGGTAGACCTAATGTAGGGAAATCTACGTTGCTCAATCATATTCTTGGCCAAAAAATCAGCATTACCTCGAGAAAACCACAGACCACTCGGCACCGGGTTCTCGGCATTAAGACCGAAAATAATATACAAACAATATTTGTAGATACGCCAGGATTACACAAAAGTACAGATTCAGACAAAGCGATAAATCGATACATGAACCGTGCCGCAAGCTCTTCTATTGTCGACGTAAACGTGGTTGTTTTCGTGGTTGAAAGGGGAAATTGGACCGACGCGGATGATTGGGCTTTAGAGCAAATAAAAAATGTTGGTTGCCCTGTGGTTCTAGCGATAAATAAAATCGATCAAATGCAGGATAAAAAACAGCTACTGCCTTTTATCAATGTCTGCCGCGAAAAAATGGATTTTGTGGAAATTATACCGCTAGCAGCCTTACTAGGTACAAATCTGGAAAATCTGGAAACGGCCATCGAAAATCATTTACCCGAAAGTGTTCATTTGTTTCCGGAAGATCAAATTACAGATCGAAGCTCTCGCTTTATGGCCGCTGAAATGGTCAGAGAGAAGATTATGAGACAGCTTGGCGCCGAATTACCCTATGCCATGACGGTCGAAATTGAAGAATTTCAAGACAGTGGAAAAAGTTTACATATTCAAGCATTAATTTTGGTCGAGCGTGAAGGGCAGAAAAGAATTGTTATTGGAAATAAAGGTGCCCGCTTGAGACTAATTGGACAGGAAGCGCGAATAGATATGGAAACCATGTTTGAGCGAAAAGTGATGCTTAAGCTATGGGTGAAGGTCAAATCAGGTTGGTCTGATGACGACCGCGCTTTACGTAGTCTGGGTTACAGTGACTTTGACTAGGAAGTGGCCCGATAGTTTACGATGAATGTGGATGAATAACCCATGCGTATTGATTCACAGCCGGCATACATTCTCCACTGTAGGGACTACCGTGACAGTAGTTTGCTCGTCGAGTTCTTAACACCGGAATTTGGCCGAGTGAGCGGTGTAGTCCGGGGTGTTCGGACAAAGAATAAAAGTGCAAGGCTGCGTAGAAGTCTAATGCAACCATTCGTGTCACTGGTTATTTCGTGGAGTGGTAATACCGACCTGAAGACGATTACTCATTACGATAGTTATTCACCGTCTTTGGTTTTAAAAGGAAAGCAACTATTCAGCGCCATGTACGTCAACGAATTGTTGACCAGGTTGCTCCAACACTATGTCGAAAATCCCGAGATATATACGCTTTATCAGTGGGTGTTGCATAGCCTAGTACAAAGCGATCAAATTGAAGTTACCTTGAGGCGTTTTGAACTGCGTTTGCTTGAGTATATGGGCTACGGATTTGACTTTGAAACAGACTGCGAGACAGGTGAGCGTATTTTACCCGATCAGCACTACCGGCTGACCGTCGATCGCGGGTTTAGTTTGGTGCCGCAGAGCTCACTATCAAATTCGTTCAGTGATAAGCTATTTAGCGGTCAAACGATTAGCAGGTTGGGTAATGACGAATATGATATTGACACTTCGCGAGCAGCAAAGCATATCTGTCGGATGGCTTTACGAGTGCATTTAGGCGATAAGCCCTTAAAAAGCCGAGAGCTATTTGCTAAGACATGAAATTCATTGACAAGAGAGCTTTATGATTACGGGCATTGGCACCGATCTGGTGAAAATTGGTCGAATAAAAAAGTCGTTAGAGACAACAGGTGACAGGTTTGCCAAAAGAATTCTTGAGCAGAGCGAGTTTATGGAATTCAGTAAGAGTGTACTGCCGGCGAATTTTCTTGCAAAGCGCTTCGCGGTGAAAGAAGCGGCCGGAAAAGCACTAGGTACCGGAATCGGCCAGGGCGTCAGTTGGCAAGACATCATCGTTGAACACGATGAGATAGGAGCACCGATACTAAAATTTAAAGGTCGTGCTGCTGAACTGGCTGAACAGAAAGGTGTCAAATCAATGCACGTAAGTATCAGTGACGAAGTCGAATATGCGACAGCATTTGTCATTCTTTCCACAACTTAATTGACTAAATCGATTTGCAGGACAACTCGTTTTTCTGGTACTTTTCGGTCATCTCGGCTCTGTAGCAAGAGCAGCAATAAAAAGGCTTAACGTAATTTATGGAATTTCCAACAATCGAAGATTTTATCGGCTCTACGCCACTTGTACGTTTGCAAAGATTGGCAAAAAATAGCTCAAATACCATTTTATTAAAGCTTGAGGGCAATAATCCCGCTGGGTCTGTAAAAGATCGACCCGCTATGAGCATGATTAATCGTGCCGAGGCTAGAGGAGATATTAAACCTGGAGATACATTAATCGAGGCGACTAGCGGAAACACCGGTATCGCGCTAGCCATGGCGGCCGCGATAAAGGGTTATAAAATGATCCTGATCATGCCCGATCATATGAGCTCTGAACGTAAACTCGCAATGTCGGCCTATGGTGCTGAACTAGTGGAAGTTAGTAAAGAGGAAGGGATGGAAGGAGCCAGAGACCTCGCCATCGACATGCAGTCTGCAGGAAAAGGTACTGTGCTCGACCAGTTTGGAAATGCTGACAATCCCATCTCCCATTACGAAGGTACTGGTCCGGAAATATGGGAACAGACCCATCAAAAGATTACTCATTTTGTCAGTTCGATGGGAACCACAGGTACCATTATGGGAGTATCGCGTTTTTTGAAAGAAAAAAACGCTGGCATTGAAATTATCGGATTACAGCCTGAGGATGGTGCCAGTATTCCCGGTATTCGCCGCTGGCCCAAGGAGTATTTACCGTCTATTTACGACGAAACCCGAATTGATAGAGTGATTGATATAGACCAAAAATCTGCCGAAGAGGTCATGAAACAACTCGCCGCGGAAGAGGGGATCTTTTGTGGCGTATCGTCCGGAGGAGCAGTTGCAGGTGCATTACGTCTAGCGTCCGAGGTTGAAAATGCGGTTATCGTCGCAATAATCTGCGATCGTGGCGATCGTTATTTATCGACAGGCGTGTTTTAAAACCTCCAGATTGAATTAGGTCGTTGCGGTTACGTTATTGGAAACGTACCGAAATCAAAGGCAATTAAATAGCATGGTAAAAGTTCGAGAAGAACATCCGGAAAATGACGACGGGTCTGTTAATATCGACCAATGGTTGGCGCGGCTTCCGGTTGAACATGAGGTCGGAAAAAAGTCTCTTCAGCTTGCCTGTAAGATGAGTTTGCAAGCTGAATTAGACTCGAAGTCTGTTTCAGATAAAGCGTGGAACGATAATTCCAGTAGCTTTCGCATCGGCCTGGAAATGGCGGAAATTCTTGCGGAGTTACATCTTGACCAAGAAACCATTGTTGCCGCGATTTTGTATCGATGTGTGCGAGAGGACAAACTATCCATCGAGACAGTCAAGATGGAGTTTGGCCCTGTTATTGCTAAGATGATTGACGGCGTATTGCGAATGGCCGCCATGAGCCGGGTAGTTTCTGGCGACAATCCTGTTCTCGGGCAAGCCGAGGCCCAAAAAGATAACATCCGGAAAATGCTAGTTGCATTAGTGGATGATGTTCGAGTGGCACTAATAAAGCTTGCCGAACGTACCTGCGCTATTCGAGCGGTTAAAAATAATCCTGCGAAAAGATATCGAGTTGCGCGTGAAGTTCACGATGTGTATGCGCCGCTCGCGCATCGTTTAGGAATTGGTTACATTAAATGGGAACTAGAGGACCTGTCATTTCGCTATATTCAACCAACCGCGTACAAAAAAATTGCCAAATTGCTCGATGGTAAACGCATAGACCGCGAAAAATTTATCGATTCCGTGATCGATACTCTGAACGAGTCGCTGGAAACTGCTGGTATCAAAGGAGAATTGAGTGGAAGAGCGAAACATATATACAGTATTTGGCGGAAAATGCAGCGAAAAGGCATTGGCTTTTCGCAGGTCTTCGATATACGGGCCGTACGTATTTTAGTGCCCGACTTAAGGGATTGTTACGCGGTTTTGGGTTTGGTTCACGGCCTGTGGAGAAATATTCCCAATGAGTTTGACGACTATATCGCTACTTCGAAGGACAATGGCTACCGGTCGCTTCATACCGCAGTTATTGGCCCAGAAGGAAAGGTTTTAGAGATTCAAATTCGTACGTTTACCATGCACGAAGAAGCTGAATTTGGAGTATGCGCTCATTGGAAGTACAAGGGCAGCGATAATCAGGGTGGGACCAGCTATGAAGATAAAATATCGTGGCTACGCCAGGTACTCGATTGGCAGGAAGAACTTGGGAGCGGCGTGGCTGAAGTGGCGGAACAATTTTCGAGTGCTCAAGATAGAATCTATGTATTTACTCCGGAGGGGCATGTAGTAAACCTGGCCCAAGGATCGACTCCTCTAGATTTTGCCTATCATATCCATACGGAAGTCGGGCATCGTTGCCGCGGTGCAAAGGTAAACGGTCGTATTGTTCCTCTTACTTATAATTTACAAATGTCAGAACAGGTAGAAATTTTAACTGGCAAGGAAAATGCACCGCGCCGGGACTGGTTGCAACCCAGTTTTGCCTATCTCAAATCGAGCCGTGCTCGTGCAAAAGTTCAAAATTGGTTCAAGCAACAAGCGCGTGAAGACAATATTTCAGCGGGGCGAGCACTGATCGAGAAAATATTTAAGCGTCTCGCCTTAACGAGCCTCGACTATAAAGCGGTTTCTAAATATTTCGGATATCGGGCCGTCGAAGAAATGTATGCCTCTGTAGGAGCAGGAGATATTAGTTCGGCACAAATATTGAATGCCACTCAGCAGTTGTTCGGCGATACCAAGGAGCCAGTACTTGCGCCTACGGTAGAAAAAGTAAAACCGATAAGTAATACGATTACAGTGCGTGGGGTCGGAAATCTACTGACAAATTTCGCTGCTTGTTGCAAGCCTCTACCGGGAGATCGAATAATTGGCTATGTAACCGTGGGGCGGGGAGTTAGTATCCACCGCCAGGATTGCAACAAGATTTTACAGTTACAGTATACGGAACCCGATCGTATTATCGAAGTAGATTGGGGACAAGCAGACCCACAAACATATCCCGTCGATATAATTATTGAGGCTTTTGATCGGAGCGGCTTATTACGAGATATAACTACCTTGCTGGCCAATGCCAGGATTGATGTCGTCGCGGTGACGACGCACTCAGACAAAGAAAAAAATTCTGCCACCATGCGACTAACCATTGAAATTGTTGGTTTAGAGGCGCTAGGAACTTTGTTGGCAAAGATTAACCGCTTACCCAATGTACTAAATGCTCAACGCGTTCGCGAGGGCCGGTAACTATGTCGCCTAACTCGCCAGAAATGAGTTCGTATTCATTAGATGATTTATTACTTCTAATGGAGCGTTTGCGCGATCCCGTTGATGGCTGCCCCTGGGATAAAGCTCAGAGTTTTCAAAGCATTGTCCCGCATACTCTCGAGGAGTGTTACGAGCTAGCCGATGCCATCGAAAATGAGAATACCGATCAGGTTATAGAAGAATTAGGCGACGTTTTGTTTCAAATCGTCTTTTACGCGCAGTTGGGCCGAGAAAATCGACAATTTAATTTAGATAAGATAATTACAATCCTGGTAGAGAAGCTACTCCGTCGGCATCCTCATGTATTTCCAGATGGGTCCCTGCAAAGTCGAGCACTCGACAATGATCTCGACTCCGAGGAAATTTCTCGAAACTGGGAGAAAATAAAGACTCACGAAAGGCGAAATAAGCACCAATTCTCGATTCTAGACGACATTCCTGCATCCTTGCCAGCGTTAACGCGGGCTTTCAAACTCCAGAAGCGGGTTGCACGGGTCGGCTTTGACTATGGCGACATAGACAGTGTATTGACGAGTTTGCAGTCGGAAATCAACGAATTGATTGAGGCCAGAAAGACGTTGTCAGTTGAAGACATTGAGAGCGAACTCGGCGATGTACTATTTTCGGTCGTTAACCTAGCACGACATCTGAAAATTGATCCCGAATCAGCCGTAAGAAAGACGAATAAGAAATTTGACGCGCGTTTTAGGTATATTGAAGAGCGGTTGCTGGCTGCAGGAAAGACGACCGAGGACGCGGATTTGGATTTGATGGATCGCCTTTGGGATGATGCCAAGAGTCGTGGGTTATAGTCCGTTCTGAAGAAGGGCAGATATTTATGGGGCATTGTAGTCTCCTGCTTAAGGCTCTTGAATGACGCTATGAAAATGGCCTTTTATCCGAGCACTTCACTTTGTGTGATTTGTATCAAGTCATTAGCCTGGTAAATTGACTATGGTGCTGCCAGTTGTTGCATTGCGCAATTTATTTAACGTAATCTCGTCCGTTTATTAGTGATATCGATTAACTCAAGTCATTGATTTTAATGACAAAATTGTTAAACTTCTGTGGCTGCCTGCTTTTCAAAATTTCACTTTTACTTGAGGTTGCCGAGTGATCTGTGTATGGTGTTGCGCTCTTTAGCTGATGTGCCGAATGCTAATATACAGTTGGATTTAATAGAGCAAGCTATTCATTGACATAGATATTGGGTGGTGGCTTTGCTAGGAAAAGTTTAGTTCGATCCAATCGAAGTCTTCAACAAAATTTAGGAGCACTTACATGCGAGCAATATTATTAGGGCCTCCCGGTGCCGGTAAAGGTACACAGGCACAGTTTATTACCGAGAAGTTTGGTATACCTCAAATTTCCACTGGTGATATGCTTAGGGCCGCAGTAAAGGCTAAAACTGCCATGGGACTCCAAGTAAAAGAAGTGATGGATTCTGGAGGTTTGGTTTCCGACGAAATTATTATCGGAATCGTAAAAGAGCGTATCGCTGAGCAGGATTGTACAAATGGCTTCCTTTTTGACGGTTTTCCCAGAACTATTCCTCAGGCACAAGCTTTGCAGGCAGCGGGAGTAATGATCGATAACATCCTCGAGATTTCTGTCGATGATGAAGAAATTGTAGCGAGGATGAGCGGTCGCCGCGTTCACGAATCGTCTGGTCGTGTCTACCATGTTATTTTTAATCCGCCAAAAACAGAAAACACAGATGACGATACCGGTGAGCAACTCGTGCAACGTGAGGACGACAAGGAAGAGACTGTCCGCAAGCGCTTGGAAGTTTACCATGAGCAAACTGCACCTTTGGTTGATTTCTACAAAAGTCAAATAGGTGGAAGCGCGCCTAAATACTCCTCTGTCGCTGGAGTTGGCTCGGTTGATGAAATTCGAGAAAAAGTGACCTTGGCTTTCACTGCTTAAAAAATGACTTGAAAAGGCTTCTACCAGAAGCCTTTTTGGTTTTCGTGCCTACTGCAACTCACCCTGTACCATCTAAATACTTGCTAGTAGCTGGGGTGTATTGACGTTGATAAAAGACTGTTCACTTCCGGAAAAGTCGACCTCCTTAACCTTTTGATTACTATACCATCCTCGAATGCTTCGTTTCCCTGTTTCAAGATAGTTGTTTAAAGATCTGAGTAGGTCTTTTCTGATTAAGCTCGGAATATAGTGTTTACGATTTCCACATATCGGATACGCGATATCTGAGTCAGTCTCGATGAGAGCCTGATAAAGCCTGCTAACCAAGTCTGCGGGTAAGCTTGGCGTATCACAGGGAGCGATAAGACAGAGACCGTGGTTTACATGGCTTAAACTAGCCTGAACGCCAGCCAGTGGACCTTGAAAATCAGCCATATTGTCTGTTATTACGCTATATCCCAGTTTCTCGTAGAGATCAATATGCCGATTGCAGTTCAGGGTTATATCGTCAACTTGTGCAGATAGCTGGTCAATAACATAGCTGACGAGGGGCTTGCCATTTCTGTCGATCAAGCCTTTTTCCTGTTGCCCCATACGGGATCCCAGTCCACCGGACAAGATAATCGCACTTATTATTTTACTCGGGTCCATAGAGCTGCCACTTAAAACAGGTGGTGTTAAGCAATGAAAGAAAAACTTTTGGTAGAGGATAGCCACAAAATAGCGTTTAATCGGGCTTTCATTGCTTGTTAGCCCCACTATTTATGAACAGCGCATCATTATTAAATAAAGACGGACCTTTTCCCAGTCTAATACCAGAGTTTAAACCTCGTTCAGGTCAGATGTATATGGCTAAGCTGGTAGACGGCGCAATTTTAGACAAGCAAACGAAAATTATAGAAGCACCTTCTGGCGCTGGAAAAACACTGGCTTACCTCGTTCCATTAGTACTCAACAATAAGACCGCAATAATTTCAACAGCGACGCTTTACTTGCAAAATCAGCTTTATCGCCGAGATATTCCACTGGTTCAAAAGGCCTTGGGCACTCAGAGAAAAGTCGCTGTTATGAAAGGTCGCCGAAATTATTTGTGCCCGTATTACACACAGAAACACAGTCACGTGGATGCTGGATTGCCAGCCGCAATAAGAATTGCCTTGGGCCAGATTCTAAAAGAGTTTACAGCGAGCCCCGCAGAAGGACTGCTGTCAAATCTTGCTCCGGGTTTGATTCAATATGTGACATCGACGGCAGAAGACTGTTTGGGAAAAGCCTGCCCACAGTATGATCAATGCGCCTTTTATCGTGCGCGCCTTCTCGCAGACAAGGCTGATATCATAGTGGTGAATCACAGTTTATTGTTTGCAGATCAGGCAATGCAGGAAGAACAGTTGCCCATGTTGTTGCCAAGCGCTGAAGTCGTCGTTGTCGATGAAGCTCACAGGCTCGCAGAATTTGCGCAAACCTTAGTGGGTGAAAATTTAAACAGTGCGCAACTAAATCGATATTTAAACGATGCAGAGAGTACGATTCGCAGGGTTGCCCGCGATCAAAAGCCAGCACTTAATTTCATCCATCAGTACCGGCGAGCCATGGATAAAGTAGTGGCGTCGGCACCTTCCTTTACGCCCTATCGGCGCCATCAACATGTTGCTGTGGTCGACCAGCTAATTTCCGGTCTCGCGTCTTTTTCTGACTGGTTAACAAAGATTGCGAATAGAGAAGTGGCGCTTGAACAACTTCTAATCCGAAATAGATTACTCCAGACAAAGCTGGAAGCTATTCGACAGGAGGAGGGCTTGTGTTGGCTGGAGACATCAAAAAATGGGTTTTCTCTTAAAACCGTCCCTATCCAACTGTCTTCGAGGATACAGCGTCTTATTCTTCGAAACAAATCAACCTGGATATTTACGTCTGCTACCTTATCCGTTGAAAATAAAGGCGACAGCTTTTCAAATTCCTTAGGTTTAGCAGAGGTACCTTTTTACCGAGCAGAAACAGATTTCGATCATCTTCGGAGTGCGCGGTTGTATACGCCCCTAATCGAAGTTGAGCCCGATAACGAAAATTACGCCAGATGTTTATTCGACAAAGTATCGGAGCTATTACAGGTTAACACAGGGCGAGTGTTATTCTTGTTCACCAGCCATAGTGCCTTGCAGAAAATGGCTGCGTTGATTCGAGGCTTGAATGGTTATTCAGTTCTCGTACAAGGTAGTATGGATAATTATCAGCTGATTGAGCGCTTTCGTGACAAAGAAAGAGCGATATTGCTGGGGACCGGCAGTTTTTGGGAAGGGCTCGATTTATCCACGGTTTCTATTAGCTGTGTTGTTATCGACAAGTTACCTTTTGTTTCACCTCTCGAACCACTCGTACAAATGCGGTCAATTGATTTAAATGAGAATGGTGTGGATAGTTTTAAACACTATTTATTACCAGATGCGGTGATCCGGTTAAAGCAGGGCTGCGGACGCCTTTTGCGCAGGGTATCGGACAAAGGTATTATAATGCTGGCAGATCCTCGACTGCATAGTAGATCTTACGGCCCGGTGTTTATCAACAGCCTGCCGAGAATGGAAAGATCAAATCATTTAGAGCCTCTGCTGGGTTTTATTAGCGGGGAATACGGAGAGGGCTTCGAGCCATCGCACTAAAAAGCGCGTGCCTGTCTTCAGCTTTCTAGGTATAGAGCCGATAAATGGCATGGAGCAGGTCAAGTTGGTTTATTTTCGGGAGAAGAAAATTTAATGAAGTTATTGGCAATAGATTGTTCAACGGCAGCTTGTTCTGTGGCATTGTCTCTAAATGGTGAAACGACGGAATGCCTCGAGCTAGCAGCCCGGGAGCATACTCAAAAACTGTTGCCGATGGTAAGCGAGATTTTGAGTGATAGCGGGGTTTCATTGCAGCATTTGGATGGGATATCGTTTGGCCGTGGGCCCGGGTCTTTTACAGGACTGCGTATATGTCTCGGTGCGGTTCAGGGATTAGCGTTTGGAGCAGATTTACCCGTCATCCCGATATCATCTCTCGCCGCCTTGGCGCAAACGGCCATTGATAAACATGCAGTGACAAGCGACTCGCGGGTTCTTTCTACACTTGACGCACGAATGGATGAAATCTACTGGGGCATGTATTGCACTCAAGACGGTTTAGTTGAAAGTGTCAGCACTGAATACTTAACCTCACCGGAAGACTTAAACATTCCAGCGGGGCAGCCGGATCAAGTAGAAATTGTGGCGACTGGAACAGGAATGCAGTATGGTCATCGAATTGCCTGTCGCAACGACGTTCAGATTCTTGACCCCGATCTGTTGCCTACGGCGACAGCGGTCCTACGTTTGGCTTGTGCAGAATATCAAAAAGGGCATTTTTATGACGCGCATGAAGCGCTGCCTATTTATTTGAGAGACCAGGTGACCTGGAAAAAACTAGCGCAACAATAGAGTGGGCCGATGGGGTCGGGTAATTGTCTGGCGACCCTTTGCTCGAAGTTTAGTTGGGGCGGTTTTAAGTGGAATGGTGCCCGCACAAATTTCATTTTGGGTAGCACATAGACACTGGAAGCGTTTAATAAACTCCTATTGATACTATTCGATTAATTTTATTGTGTAGAACTAAAGTCAAATGGGCTACACTTGCCCATCAAAATTTTCCTATAAAAATAAGAGGAATGAATGTCCGATATCCCTGAAACTGCTACGACGTCCGAATCTACGGCAAGTAATAAACAAAACTATGCGACGAAGAGGGCCAGAAATTACGCCTTGGTCCTACTGACAGTTGTTTATAGTTTTAATTTTATCGACCGACAATTGCTATCGATTTTGCAAGAAGCAATCAAGGCGGACCTTGATCTGTCGGACAGTCAGCTCGGGTTGTTGACGGGTTTTGCCTTTGCGATGTTCTACGTTACTGCTGGCATTCCGATTGCTCGTTGGGCCGATCGATCGAATCGACGAAATATCGTTGCCATGTCAGTCGGTCTGTGGAGCTTTATGACCGCATTGAGCGGTGCGGTCGGCAATTACACGCATCTGTTGCTAGCCCGAATCGGAGTGGGTATTGGTGAGGCTGGTGGTAGTCCTCCATCGCATTCAATTATTTCGGACATTTTTCCCGTTGAGAAGCGTGCTAGTGCCATGTCTTTTTATTCGACAGGTGTCAATATAGGTATCATGTTCGGATTTATCCTTGGGGGCTGGTTAAACGAGTTTTTCGGCTGGCGGGTAGCTTTTGTCGTCGTCGGTGCACCGGGAATTTTGTTGGCGATACTCGTAAGGATGACATTAGCCGAGCCTATTCGCGGCCTGTCGGAAAATAAAAAGGTGGCAGACACAGAAAGCCCGTCTTTTATGGCAGTTATATCATTGTTGTGGAGCCGGTTATCCTTTCGCCACTTGGCTTTTGCGTCAGCACTTAATGCGTTTGCTGGATACAGTACCAGTAGCTGGACGGCCTCTTTTATGATTAGAAGCCATGGAATGACGACCGGTGAATTGGGTACATGGCTTGCAATGACGATGGGCTTAGCTGGTGCTGTTGGAGTGTTATGTGGCGGTCTTCTTGCCGACCGACTTGCGCCTCGAGACAAGCGTTGGTACGCATGGCTACCGGCAATTACAGGGCTTATATGCGTTCCTTTTATGGTTAGTGTCTATTTAGTTGATGGCGCATACACCGCATTGATGCTGTCTATTGTTCCAGGCGTTCTTTTTAATGTGTACTTAGGCAATGCTATCGCTACAACTCATAGTCTGGTTGGAGCGAGGATGAGGGCTACGGCATCGGCCATACTGTTTCTCGTGCTTAACATGATTGGTTTAGGTTTAGGTCCATTTTCTGTCGGGTTGCTGAGCGATTTTCTCGAGCCGAGCTTTGGGTTGGATTCGCTGCGGCAAGCCATGTTGTATTTAGTGCCGGTGATCATGTTCTGGTCGGCGTGTCACTTTTATATGGCCTCAAAAACCTTGAGAGAAGATCTATTAAACGCTCCAGACTAGATAAAGATCGATCCTAAGAATATATCATTCATGTTGGTTCAATGGATTAGAGCCGACATGATGATGTTGTGGGTGAGAGATTGATTGGTGTGTCCTGTTAGCCTTTCGTTTCTGCAGGAGAATTAGTTATTACTTCCCGCCTGTTTAGGTATTGGATCCGGTCTGTTGGATTCTGTACAGCGGTAGTTGTCGTTTTTGCATAGCTACTCATTTCAGGCTATTATTACTACTATTCCGAAATTAATTCTTATCACTAAACCAGCCGCTGCTGACAACACTGGGTGACTTTTTTGCAAATATCATCTCTTCCTTTAACTCCGATTCGACCGCCACATACCCGTGGACAGGATCTAGCTGAACGCGAGCGTAAAGACTTTAGCGCAGAGAATGATCGCGCCACGAGTGGAAGCACAGAAGGCAATATTTTAGATGATATTCCGTCGATTTCTGATAGCCAGGTAGTTCGTCCTATTGAATCCAGAAACCGGATAATTGAGACGCTTGCGAGGAATCAGTCAGATGATCGCAGCATCCCGCTGGCGTCACAGAAAGCGTTGCAAGCCTTTACTCAGAACGCACCCAATGGCCCTCAACAATTAGGTATTGAACTAGCTGGTATCGATACCTTCGTTTAAGTACGAGCCCTTCAGTTTATCCGAACACGATCAATTGGTCGCTGTGGACCCTTTTGGTAAGTCATAGTTGGCGAATGGCTGAGGAATAGCTAGGACAAAGTTTACCGAACGATCAGAATAGACGTCGTGGGGGGATAAAGACCCTACGAAGAATTCTTCGGCGCTAACACTTAAGTCACACCAAAGAATTCTAGTGAATAGATTATCTCTTCTTGTCTGCGCCATCCTTAGGAGCACCCGTTCCAGAGGATCCCATAAACAGTTTTTTACCGTCAGCCAAGGTAATATTCCTACCATTTGCTCGGTTAGACCTGTCTTTACTCTGGTAACCATCAACGATGATGTAGGTTCCCGGTTTTACTGTATTTTTGTTTACACCGCGACGTAATAGCGTATTCGGTGTGCCACCTTCAACCATCCACACTTCCTTCTCTCCCGCTTCCGTTGTGTGTTCAAGATGAATCCAAGCATGCGGGTTAACCCATTCGACTCGAATTACCGGTCCTTTCAAGACGAGCGGTCTATTCGGATCGAATTCGGCTGAAAATGCGTGATGTGCAAGAACTTGACTTGAAAAATACGTTACCGCCATTGCGCTGACGATGATGAATATACGGATTAGAGTCATGCTATTTTTCCTATTTGTCTTTAAAATTTAGTTTTTGGCTTTCTGTGTCGTTTCTGCCTCTAAAATTCGGGCGCCGCGTAGGATGTTACCCATTGCATAATTACCTTCGTGGCAGGCATATTCATAAACTGGGCTATCAGAACGGGGCCATGGATATTCGCCGCTCCAGGGTTCACTCCATGTATTCGGGTCTTCAGCCGTAAATTGGTAATGGAGCGTGTTATCTTCTTTAAGAGTAAAACGTTCCACCACGTGTAAATCTCTTGTGGCTCGCCCAAATCCCGGTGTGTCGGTGAAGTTCGTCGTGTCTACAACAAGCGTATCGCCTTCCCAGTGACCAATGGAATCACCCATCCACTTACGAATGTCTCGGGATATATGCTCACTGTTTAGGCGGATAGTTCGGACATCATGCACCATTTCCACAAGGATCATTATATGGTCTTCAGACTGAATGATTTGCTTATAGTTGTTGTATAGGACTGGCATCATTGGCGGTCCACCGGTAGAGCCAAAGCCTTGCAGGCATCGATCTGACGGAGTGTTGGATTCGGGGCCGTCATAGGGGCCCGGTCCGTCGGTTTCTAGCCACCAGGCTGAACCTGTATTTTTTTTGGCATACCTTGCATAAAGCTTGCTGAGTCTCTTTTGTGCAACGGGCAGCATTTTCGGTAAACGGCCGTTGTCGGGCTTATAAATGATCGATGTTCTAAATTTTCCATCAATTTCAAAACGGCTATCGCCATTATCAATCCAGAAGGAATTATATCCGCCGACGTTCCCCGCAGCACCCTGTGAACCATCTCCTCCGGCTGGCGGAGCTTCACGATCGCCATCAATCTGCTTATCGCCTTCTGCTTTCTCCGCGGCAACAGCAGCGACAATCTTATCGGCCGCTTCTTTACTTAAATACAAGCTATCACCGAAAGCTATCGGTCTTTGCAGTGGTGTCAGGGTTGCAGTATTGTAATTTCCGTTAAGATCGGGTTTTCCATTCGCCGTACGGGGAATATCTGCCGCTAGTGATTGCGAGAGAGTAGCCGCGATTAGCAGCGAAAGCACTTTAATTTTCATAACATTGTCTCCTGTTGCAATCATAGTTTTAATCTAGTGGGTTTCTGCGCCATTGTCCATAAAGCAGCTCTTCGACGAATTCTACGCACTTAAAGTCAAGAATTTGGAAGTCGGCTTCCATGCGGCGATACAAGGGTAGGCTTATTTTCCAAGGTCTGGTGTAGACTTGAGGGTCTTCTATTGTCGCTTCATACTTTAGGTGGTTGGGACCCATTGGAGTGTAACGTTCTATAACGTGCAGTTGGTCGCTATGGTGGTTACCCGCCCGGTCAAGCCAGGTGCCAGGATGCAGGCCAGTTACATCGAGAACCAGTGTATCTCCATCCCAGCTCGCTACTGATTGCCCCATCCAGGTGTCGATCGGCGCCGGACCTGGGTCTTCGCTGTAGATACTGCGCGCAGCGCTCGCATATTGGTACGAAATAAACAGGTCTTTATCACCTTGAAGTATTTGAAAGGGGTAGGGCATATAGGTAGCTCGCGGTACTCCCGGTAAATAACATTTTATTTCCGGGTCTCGATCTAACCAGTTTTTCCTGTTCTCGTCTCTTATTTTCAGAGCTTCGGCTTTATAGGGAATTTTTCCACCTTCGACGACTCCGAGGCCTGGTGGAACAGAACCGACTGCGCCAAATGCTACGGCCCTCTTAGCCGGCACGGGTCCCAACGGCGCTTCGCGCAGTGCCATTGACGCTCGTGCCATGTGCCGCTCTAAATCGAAATGCGCTTCCCCGAGTGCCTGCCAGATTCCATTAAGATCAGGATTGACTCCGCCTGGACCACGGGGCGCTTTATAGTCACTGTCAGCTGCGACCTGTAACGATAATTGAAAGGTAAACAGGGTCAATAATACTGTCGTCAACAAAGGTTTTTTTCGCATATTTCTCTCTATACCGGAATGCCGGTTAAAATGAAGTAATGTTATAAACATGAACGGGAGTGGCGATCCTATTACATCGCCACTGAAAATTGCTATTGTGAGTATAAGTTACGTTCAATCGATATTGTATTTGATGGTTGTATTTTTTATATTATTCAATTCATATTGTCCATCGACTCAGAATAAGTGTTATTCGAAATTACGCGTATTGCCTAAAACTATAAATTAGCTTTTCTTTGTGATGAAAGGTTTAGACTTTTGGCTGTCCTGAACATTCACCTCTGTAAATCGTCGTGCCTCGATCTGGTCTTTGCGGTCGTACTTCAATTATAATAAGAGCAGATAATTAACGCTGGATAAAAGACATTCAGATTAGCATAAAAACCAAATACTTAACGAATTTGTATATTAAAGTTACGTAACATAGCTTCGGTTCCCAAGCAGCAGCACCGGAGGCTTGGCATCGCTTTTCCGCTGTAGGTTAACAGCAGATGAATTTGTGCGTCAGCGGGAAAAGGAGTATGCAATTCCGGTGACTATAACGTTAAGTCATGGGCCTGTGCTCGGTGTAGAAACATGAGTGATCGCCCTAATTAAATCAGTTGGAAACTACCATCCAGCGTAATCGCGAGCGAGAAATATTTGATGGCTAAATCAGTTTCAGTAGCTTTTATCGGATTGGGTACGATGGGATATCCAATGGCCGGACATCTACAAAATGCCGGGTACTCGGTGACTGTTTACAACCGCACCCAGAAAAAAGCAATCCAATGGGTAGAAGAGTACAACGGCAGCTTGGCATTGACTCCCGCGATAGCAGCAGAAACATGCGATGTGATTTTTCTGTGTGTTGGAAACGACGACGATTTGCGTGACATAATCGTCGAGAAAGAGGGTGTATTGCAAGGAGTAAAACGCGGCGCAGTAATCGTTGATCACACCACAACGTCGGCGGACATCGCAAGAGAAATGGCCGGTTTATGTGCCGAAAAAGGATGCGGTTTCTTGGACGCGCCGGTGTCTGGAGGGCAAGCCGGTGCTGAAAATGCCCGATTGACCGTGATGTGTGGTGGAAGCGCCAGCTTGTTCGAAAGAGTTCTGCCGATTATGAAGGCATATTCGTCGAGTATAAAATTAATGGGTGGCAATGGAACGGGCCAACTAACAAAAATGGTTAATCAGATCTGTATTGCGGGGCTTGTGCAAGGTTTATCAGAAGGAATTCACTTTGCTCGTTCGGCTGGATTGGATATTGAAAATGTGATTGACGTTATATCCAAAGGCGCCGCACAATCCTGGCAGATGGAAAATCGCCATCAGACAATGATTACGGGAGACTACGACCACGGCTTCGCAGTTGAATGGATGCGCAAGGACTTGGGTTATGTATTGCAAGAAGCTCGAAGAAACGACAGTCATCTACCGGTGACTGCCTTAGTCGATCAGTTTTATGGTGAAGTGAGCGCGATGGGAGGTGCTCGTTGGGACACGTCGAGTTTATTAACGCGGTTGGAATTGGCACGGAAAAAGTAGCTGTTGCGATCACAGCAATCACTTTGCTTATTCAATAATCATATTAACGAGATATTTACATGCTAAAACTAACTGATTTCAATGAAGACTTACTGGCTTTTCTGCAGGCTTCACCGACGCCATTTCATGCTGTTACCGAAATGACAAGACAGTTAACGGCAGCAGGATTTAAGTATTTACAAGAAAGTGAAGAATGGTTCTTAAAAGAAGGAGTGGGGTATTTTGTCGTTAGAAACGGGTCTTCCATTATCGCGTTTACAGTTGCGACTAAAACACTCATGCACAATGGGTTTAGAATGGTTGGCGCGCATACGGATAGTCCCTGTCTAAAAGTAAAGCCAGCTCCTGAAGTGACTAGTCAAGGTTACTTTCAGTTAGGCGTTGAAGTTTATGGCGGCGCTTTACTCAATCCATGGTTTGACCGAGATTTATCCCTAGCCGGTCGGGTCGTATTTAAGAATGCCGCGGGAAAAGTAAAGAGCACATTGGTGAATTATGAAAAACCGATTGCATCGATTCCCAGCTTAGCTATTCATCTCGACCGAGAGGCCAATAAAAACCGGAATATTAATCCGCAAACACACATTCCTCCTGTATTAATGAAGGCCGGTAATGACAATACCGATTTTAGGGATTTGTTGTTGGCAAAATTGCAACATGATCAACCTGACAGTGGCGCTGAAAAAGTGATGGATTATGAATTGAGTTTTTATGACACACAAGCTCCCGCACTTATCGGCTTAAACGACGACTTTATTGCTAGCGCTCGACTGGACAATTTATTGTCCTGTTTTGTTGGTATGAAAGCTCTGATCGGAATTTCACAGTCGGATATGCAGCAAAACTGCGTACTGGTCTGTAATGATCACGAGGAAGTAGGCAGTATGTCGGCGTCAGGTGCGCAAGGTCCAATGTTAAAATCGGTGCTTCGCCGGATGATCGACAGTGATGATGATTTTGTCCGAGTCATGTCTCGGTCGATGATGATTTCTGCCGATAACGCTCATGGAATTCATCCTAATTTTCCTGATAAACACGATGCCAACCATGGGCCTCTTTTGAATGCTGGACCTGTAATTAAAGTCAACGCTAATCAGCGCTATGCGACCGATAGTGAGACCTCTTCAGTATTTCGTCATATTTGTGACTTAGCTGAAGAGCCCGTTCAAAGCTTTGTTGTTCGTACCGATATGGCTTGTGGAAGTACGATTGGTCCTATAACAGCCAGCGAATTAGGCGTTAAGACAATCGACGTAGGTGTGCCGACATTTGGGATGCATTCTATCCGGGAGATGGCGGGAAGTCAGGATGCATACTCTCTATACCGCATCCTAACAAAATTTAACACGGAAGAAACAGTCGTACTCGATTAGATAAGGTAATGCGTTATGCTAATAGCGATGTCGTTTTACGTCAGTCTAGACTGACAAGAATTTACCCAGTTACGGAATGAGATATAAAAAACCCGGGCTGAACCCGGGTTTTTTATGTTTTCTTTAGTTGCAGTTACTGCTTGCCTCTATAAAGGCTCAACGTCTTCGGCTTGCGGGCCTTTTTCACCTTCGACGACGGAAAATTCTATGGTTTGTCCCTCTCTCAATAGGCGGCGTCCTTCACCCCGAATCGAGCGGAAGTGAACGAAAATGTCGTCGCCGTTCGAGCGAGTGACAAAGCCGTAACCTTTGCTGACATTAAACCATTTTACTGTTCCCTGTTCGCGTTCTGCAGAACTGAAACTTGGCAGGCTGATATTAGTCAAGTTGGGGCTTATCAAAGCTGACAGCAAACAGGCAATAGCGATAAGAGAGAACAAAACAGGGTTGATTTCCGTTATGTTAACAGTATTGGAATCTATCAGTTGAAAAATAATAATCGTGGAGGCAGCCAAAATTAGGCTGATAATTACGCGCAGTAGTGTGTTCATGATTTTCTTCTTAAGTAAATTGAAAGTGTAAAATAACATTGTCGAGCTTGTGACAATGGGGTAAACGGCCTTAGATTTAGCCAACGGCTAGTTTATCACCAAATGCATCTGAAGTTTTTACTTAATTTCGAGATTTAACGGGGGATTCTTAATTCTATAGGTTACTTTATTGACGGTATGCCACGACAGTTGCTAAGCTGGTGTTGTCGTATTTGTCTTTTGTGATTGTGGTGAGGGCGTATATGTTTTTCGCGAATAGTTATTTAGTAACTTAACGTTTTTGGAATGAATAACTATAAAAGGAGTGATTTTTTGCAAATACCCGAGTATGAAGCCAAATATGGGGCTCGTTGACACCGTCTTATGCTGACTATTATAGGTGACACTGACCCCGGACGACGGGAGCACAACGAAGATAGCTTTGTAGCCGACTCCTCGATAGGATTTGGTTTAGTTGCCGACGGAATGGGTGGGTACGCTTGTGGCGAAGTAGCAAGTGACTTGGTTCAGCAGACTGTTCACGATGCGGTCTCCCGGGACGAAGATTTGTCTGACGCTATACGTAGTGCACACGACGTTGTAATCGAGGCGGCAAACGCAGATCCGAGCAAAAAGGGTATGGGCTCTACCGTGGTAGCGGTTAAGTTTAGCGGGTCAGATTACAAAATTGGCTGGGTTGGAGACAGCAGGGCATATTTGTGGGATCAGTTAACAGGAGTTTTGAAGCGAGTTACCAGAGACCACTCTTATGTAGAGGCCTTATTAAGTTCCGGAGCTATTTCACCGCAAGAAGCCCTAAACCATCCCCATAAGCACCTAATAACCCAGGCAATGGGCGTCGCTGGTGAAGAAGGACTAATTGTCGATGTTGTCACCGGTCGTATGATGACAGGGCAAAAACTTATATTGTGTAGTGACGGTTTAGTAGACGAGGTCGAAGACCACGAAATCGCTCATATTTTAGCGACAATCGATACACCGGCTGAAACCGTAGATAAGCTGATTCAAACGGCAGTTGAGTCTGGCGGTCGTGACAATATAACAGTGGTGATGGCTTTTAACGATGAAGACCAAGGTACGCTCGAGAACGAAATCCCAAACTTAATGGAGGGAGATGAGCTCAGCGACAAAATAAAAGACAATAACTCAGCGTCGTTAGACAATCAAGGCAGTGAGGATAACAATCCAAAGGTTGAATTATCGTGGCTCGAAGTAATCAGCATTCAAGTTACCGGCTATTTTAATAAAATCGTAAAATCTCTTAGGAAATAATGTTTATTGGCTGCTGAATCGCGCTAATTTTCACCGCAATTTTTCGCCGGGAGTCAGAAGTGCTTTCCGCAGATTGACTCTGTGTCCTGTGAATCAATTCAATTCGTATCAATCAATTCATGTAAATCAATTCACTAAGTTGTTCTAGCTAACACGCCTATTTTGGGGACTAACTCATCGCTAAAGGTCGTCTAACAACTGCATTGTTAAAATGATCACCTTCGTGACAATTTACATCTTAGTTGCTAACGAAATCAGTTTAACGCGGCATCTAGGCAACGTGCTTCGTAAATCGACCACAAAAAGCGGTGAATGCCAGGCAGAAAATTTCCGTCTGGCATGGACGGCCATTCCTACATTGCTTTAAAGTTCTCTAATTGCTCACTCAACTTATTTAGTGACAATTGTTGCGCAGACTGTTTTTCACGCTCTTTTTCCACGACTTCAGCAGGGGCCTTGTCGATGAACTTTGCATTGCTCAACTTTCCTGTAATACGGGAAAGATCCTTACTCAGTTTTTCAATTTCTTTGTTTAGGCGAGCGACCTCAGCTTCTTTGTCAATCAACCCCGCCATAGGAACGAGAATTTCCATTTCATTGACTAACGCAGTGGCTGACATGGGCGCCTCATCGCCACTATTGAGCCAGACAATGTCTTCCAGTTTCGCTAAGGTTTGCAAGAACTGGCGGTTTTCATTCAGTCTGCGCTGATCGATGGCGTTACCATTTTTGAAAAATAATGGAATTGCTTTAGCGGGAGAGATATTCATTTCTCCTCTTATGTTTCTGACTCCGACGATTACATCTTTAAGCCAGTCTATATCTGATTCCGCATTGCTATCGATCTTCGAGGTCACTAACTCAGGATAAGGCTGCAACATAATCGTCTTGCCGGCCTTTCCTGCAAGAGGTGCAGCGCGCTGCCATATCTCTTCTGTTATGTACGGCATGAACGGATGCAGTAAGCATAAGGTTTCTTCCAATACTCTAATGAGCGTACGGCGCGTGCCCTTTTTTATTGCAACGCTTGCGTTATCGTCCCACAGAACAGGTTTCGACAACTCTAGATACCAATCGCAGTATTCGTTCCAAATAAACTCGTAGAGCGTCTGCGCAGCCAGATCGAATCGGTAAATTTCCAAAGATTTCGCGATGTCTTGCCCGACCTGTTGCTGGCGAGAAATTATCCACCGGTCTGCCAGCGATAATTGGAAACCATTGTTCGATTCGTCGTCATCCAAATCATTTTGGCCACAATCATATTCTTCCGTATTCATAAGAACATAACGTGCAGCGTTCCAGATTTTGTTGCAGAAATTCCTGTAACCTTCAATCCGACCCATATCGAATTTTATATCGCGTCCCGTAGACGCCAAAGAATAATAGGTAAAACGTAAAGCGTCGGTTCCGTAGGCATTGATACCATCGGGAAATTGTTTTCGAGTCGCTTTATCGACTTTTTTCTGCATCTGAGGTTGCATCATACCTCGGGTTCGTTTGCTAACCAGTGATTCCAGATCAATGCCGTCGATCAGGTCGATGGGGTCGAGAACATTACCCTTCGATTTGGACATTTTCTGACCTTCGGCATCGCGCACTAAACCATGTACATAAACCTGCTTAAACGGGATTTCTTCTCGAAAATGAAGAGACATCATAATCATCCTGGCGACCCAGAAGAAAATAATGTCAAAGCCCGTTACCAGTACATCGGTTGGATGGAAAGTTTTAAGCTCTGGCGTATCGGATGGCCAGCCCAACGTTGAAAATGTCCATAATGCCGAAGAAAACCAAGTGTCCAGGACATCGTCGTCCTGCCGTAAAGATCGTTCCCCAAGCTCATATTCCGCTCTTACTTCGGTTTCGTCTCTACCTACGTAGACATTACCCTCTTCGTCATACCAAGCCGGAATTTGATGTCCCCACCATAGCTGACGGGAAATACACCAATCCTGAATGTCCCGCATCCAAGCAAAATAGGTGTTTTCGTACTGTTTTGGGACGAACTCAATATCACCGTTTTCGACGGCTTCTATGGCCGGTTTTGCGAGTGTCTTCGCATCGACGTACCATTGGTCAGTCAAGTAAGGTTCTATTACAATTCCGGATCGTTCACCTCTTGGCACTTTCAGTTTGTGATCGTCTATTTTGTCCAATAAGCCCAATGCATCCAAGTCTTCAACAATTTGTTTGCGCGCGTCAAAACGATCTAAGCCGCGATAAGTTTCTGGTACGTTATCATTCAAAGCTGCATGTTCAGAGAGTATATTTATGACTTCAAGTTGATGGCGCTTTCCCATCTCGTAATCGTTAAAATCATGAGCCGGTGTTATTTTTACGCAACCTGTTCCGAACTCCATGTCCACGTAATCATCGGCAATAATTGGAATTTCTCGATTTGCTAAAGGCAGGAGAATAGTCTTACCGATTAAATGTTGATAACGTTCGTCTGCGGGATTTACAGCAACGGCCGAATCGCCAAGCATTGTCTCCGGACGAGTCGTTGCGACAGTCAATCGACCTGATCCGTCTGTTAGCGGATAGTGGAAATGCCAAAGAAAACCGTTTTCCTCTTCAGAGACAACTTCCAAATCAGAAACCGCGGTGTGAAGAACGGGGTCCCAGTTAACTAGGCGTGTTCCGCGATAAATTAATTTTTCTTTATAGAGTCTGACGAATACTTCTTTAACCGCGTCCGACATTCCTGGGTCCATTGTGAAACGTTCGCGCGACCAATCGGTAGAAGCGCCCATGCGGCGCAACTGCTGGGTTATTTCACCGCCACTTTGCTCTTTCCACTCCCATACCTTTTCGATGAACTTTTCACGTCCCAGCTCTTTTCTACTCAGCTGCTGAGATTCCAGTTGCCGCTCGACCACCATCTGGGTCGCTATTCCGGCGTGATCCGTACCGACCTGCCAAAGCGTATTGTTACCTTTCATTCGGTTGTAGCGAATCAAGACATCCATGATCGTTTCTTGAAAACCGTGCCCCATGTGCAAACTGCCAGTCACATTGGGAGGCGGGATCATTATACAATAGGGCGTACCTTCACCGGACGGGGAAAAATACCCGTTTTCTTCCCAGTTTTTATACCAGCGGGTTTCTATTTCGGCGGGTTGGAATGTTTTATCCATAGGTATTTAACTTTTCGATTGTAGACATACAGTTGATGGGACGACGTTTTTCTGTTTTCAGAGTTTGGCGTAAAAGATCGACACCAAGAGATTGAAAACGAAGTGAGCAATTATACAGGTATTTTAGGGATTCAGAAAACGGCTATTAAGAATAGCCTTAATAATTAAGATACTTTTTCGATAGCTGACGAATGATTTCGGGTTCGCACTGTGAAAGCCGTTGTCGTAAGCGATCTTCCATCATAGGAATAAATTCGTCGACGAGGTCTTGAATAATAAATTCCAGCTGTTTATCAGCCGTTTTGGCCTGGTCTGTCTCCTCGACAAGAACGCCTGGTTGAGAATTGAAATCCGCCTCTGGGTGCGAAATATCGCTACCGAAATCGCTATGCCGGAAGTGCTCTGTGTTCTCTAATGCGACATCCTCGTAATGTCCTTGAGTATGATCGTTTTTCGCTTCAGAATTGTCAGCCGTTATACTTGGGGCATCCGCGTCGAAAATGTCGTCCAGATTAAGTAATTTAGGTGAAGTTTTAGACTGTTCAGCTAATGTTTCGGTTACAACGTCGTCAAGTATTGGAATGTCTAATTCTAAATCATCGTCTAGTTCATCAAAATCCAAAATTCCAGGATCAGCTTCGTTGTCGCTGATCTCCGTCCCTGCTTCGTCGACCAAAAGGTTTTGGATTGACTCAAGTTCATCCAAAATATCGTTCTTTGTTGTGTGCGGCGGTAGGGTATCCTTATCCATGTTTTTTCCTCATATCGTGAGATACAAGCTGATAACCTCTATCGCGGTAAAAGCGATAGCTTTCACGAGTCGATGCGGTTATCACAGGATCTTGAACGACAATCTCTGATACGCGATCAAATCGGCTAAATATATCTGGGACATCGTTAGACAGATTAACGAGTAATCCGTCTTGAAGGTGATTCACGTCCCCACAACCTATAACGATCTGGGAGTGCTGATCTTCAGTTTCTGTTGTATGAGGCACAAAGCTGGTTTTTCGAAACGACCAGAGCTGTTCATCTATTTCCTTTACCTGTTCGCGGGAATCGGCATGAATATAAACTCGATGGCCAAGTTTATAGGCTTTCTCAACCAGTCGACAGGCAAAAATGTAGCGTTGGATTACCGTATTACCGGGCAATATATAGAAGTCTACTGTGGTCATTAAAGGTGTCGCGCCGTTGCTGAGGGATCTTAAATGAAAACTCTGTCTAGTGTAGAAGCTAATCGGTGCGTGCATTTGTGAGAGTGCAGATCACCGCATTCTCACAAATTGAGGCATTCTTGCCTGAACGCTCCGCCCGTACCTAGGAGCTTTGATTAATCAAATATTTAGTCAATAATGCAACCGGTCTGCCGGTAGCTCCCTTGTTGGCGCCAGAGTCCCATGCAGTCCCAGCTACGTCAAGGTGCGCCCATCGCATGTTTTTTGCGAAACGCGAAAGAAAACAGGCTGCCGTCACGCTACCGCCGCCCGCTCCACCGATGTTCGCCATGTCGGCAAAATTTGTGTTTAACTGAGCTTGATATTCGTCCCACAGAGGCATATGCCAAGCTTTGTCACCGACTTCTTGACTGGCGGATAACAAGGTTTCTGCGAAATCGTCTTCGTTACTGTATAACGCGGAAGCATGTTTACCCAGGGCAACAACGCACGCTCCAGTTAAAGTGGCAATATCAATAATTGATTGGGGCTTAAAACGCTCAGCGTAACTTATCGCATCGCATAAGACCAACCTACCTTCCGCATCGGTATTGAGAACTTCTATCGTTTGTCCCGACATACTTGTCACAACATCGCCTGGTTTAGTGGCGTTGCTGCTAGGCATGTTTTCCGCCGCAGCGATGACAGCAACAACGTTGATCGACAATTTTAGCTCTGCGATAGCGTTAATGGCGCCAAATACACTTGCCGCACCACACATATCGTACTTCATTTCGTCCATGCCCGCTCCGGGCTTGAGGCTTATTCCACCGGAGTCGAAGGTAATGCCTTTGCCGACTAATGCGTGGGGTTTTACGGTTTTACTGGTTCCTTGATAATTCATCACGATCAATTTAGCGGGTTGGTCAGTACCAGCGGTCACTGATAAGAGTGAACCCATACCTAATTCCCGCATTTTCTTCTCTTCGACAATAGAAGTGGAAAGCGAGGCATGTTTACGTGACAGTGCTTTGGCTTGATTCGCCAAATACGTGGGTGTACATATGTTCCCTGGAAGGTTGCCCAATTCACGGGCAACGTTCATTCCGGATGCGATCGACTGACCTTGTTTAGCTGCCGTTAACAGCGCCTTGGATGAATTCATGCCTAATGTCAGCTTCTTTAACACAGTATCAGGTTTGGGTTTACTGAGCGTCTCAGTGTAATTGTAAGCGATGAGACCCGCCTTGATTGATAGTTGTTCGATCATCCATGCTTTATCTCTGCCCTTAACCGATAGTTCATCGATAAGGAGGGTTGCCTCTTTGACCTTTGTTGCCTTAAGTTGCTTCACTAATTTGTCGACAATCTTTTTGAAATCAGCCTCGCTAAGGTTTTTTCCTGTCCCGCAGCCAACCAGCAAAACACGATCAGCCTTAATTTGATCTACGGTCGGCAGCAACAGCATGCTGTCGACACTGTTAGTGATATCTCCGCGTTTCAGTAAGGCCAGAACAGCACCATTACACACGCTGTTTAATTGCTTTGCGCATTTGGAGCTTAAGCTCGTAGACTTTTCTTCGCCAAAAACGGGGATAACGAGACAAGGTGTTGATACCGCTTCAATCGCTGAAACGGGCTTAATAACGATGGAGATAGATTTGCCCATGATAAGGTCCTTAGATTTTAGAATTATTTAAACGTTGGCCTATTTGTGCCTCTTGCAGACAAAGCAACAGTATTATTAGATAATACTTTTCTGGAGCTTGTAATACTAATGGCTGACAATAACTCCCATTGTAATAGCTGATTGGCTGCGAAGAAAGTTTTGCAATAAAAAGATGCTCTGCAAACGCGTTTTATACTGCTTCGTACTGATAATTCTAACATTGACCAATCTAAGCATCGATCAATCTAAGTGCTGGTAAACCTAAGGACGATAAGCTTAGTGATTCTCTTCCGTTACATTGTGAAAGAAATAATGGTTAGTATGGCCGCTGTGAGTTTCACCTTACTCGTCATTGTTATGAGTTCACGGTTTGTTAAATATCTTGCGGAAGCCGCTTCAGGGGATTTGGCGCCCGGTGTTGTTTTCGCCGTGATGGCATTTCGCATTCCCAGTTTTCTTGAGTTAGTACTGCCGCTCGGTTTGTTTATCGGTATTTTGTTGGCTTATGGCAGACTCTACGTAGAAAGTGAAATGACCGTCATGTCTGCCTGCGGATTATCGACTTCGCGTTTGGCAGCCTTCACGCTCGTGCCCTCTATTCTTGTCGCTGTTGTGGTCTCCTATTTGAGTTTCTACGCTACTCCGGTAGGCATTAACAAAGTTCAGGAGATTTTCCAAGACGTCAAAAACAGTAATGGGCTAGAAACACTGATAGCTGGGCGGTTTCGAGTCGAAGAAAAGACCGGGAGGGTGAGTTACATCGAAAAACTGAGTAGTGATCATCAAACACTCGAGAATGTGTTTACCGCACAAATTTCCGGTGATGACGCCAGCGGCGAGTTGTCGGTCGTTTATGCTGAAAGGGGGAGAGTGGAATTTGATAGGGATCAATACTCTCAATATTTAGTATTGGATAAGGGATATGAATACACAGGTAAGCCCGGCTCGAAAGCTTTTCGAATCGTAAGTTTTGACAGTTTTGGCCAGTTACTCAAAAAACCAAAAATTAAGGAAAATACATACAAAAAGGTGGAAGCACGGTCTACTGTTGAGCTGATTCAGTCCGACCGCCTAGAAGATAAAGCGGCTTTACAGTGGCGAATATCATTAGTTTTGTTAGTGCCTATTCTGTCCTTAATTGCGCAAGCATTGAGCAAAACGAATCATCGCCAAGGGCGCTACGTTAAGATGCTGCCCGCCTTTATCATTTATATCGTTTATCTGGTCATGTTAAACAGCGCTCGTGACTCGATAGAAAAACAAACGCTGCCGTTGGACATTGGCATGTGGTGGGTGCATGGTCTATTTTTAGCGCTGGCGATCATTTTACTCTATGGCAGTAGCGTTTTCCGCTATCTGCGGCATAGAGAATGAGTTTGCCTGAAACAGTACGGTCTCCTGTATGAAAAAACTAAATCGGTATGTATCGACGTCGATCAGTAATAGTATTCTATTGGTTCTTTTTATCATCATTGGATTCGATTCGATCGCGGCGATAATTGATGAGGTGAGCTTAATTGAGGGAAACTACACATTTTCCGCTGTCCTCATATTTGTATTATTTTCAGTTCCTGGCAATGTATTTGATTGGTTGCCTTTTTCCGCTTTGGTGGGCTCACTGGCTGGCCTCGGGACACTGGCTAGTAGTAGCGAATTAGTCGTGATGCGAAGTGCGGGTGTGTCAACCTTAAAAATTGTCTGGATGGTCATGCGTCCAACCATAGTTATTATGTTAATTGGCACACTGATCGCCGAATATGTCGCGCCGGTCACCGAAAACATAGCACAGAGTGATCGCGCTATTGCTTTGCACAACACTGAAAATATCCTTAATAAGGAGGGCTTGTGGCATCGTGAAGGAAACGATTTCATGCACTTTAACGTGGTTCAACCCAACGGCGTTTTGTATGGCGTTACGATCTACTCATTTGACGATCAGCGTCACTTAGTCCAGACACTTGTTGCAGATCGTGCAATTTACCAATCTGATCATTGGTTGCTGGAAGATTTTTCAGTAAGTCTTTTGGGGTCGGATACCATCGAAGTGAAAACGGGTATATCCGATATATGGGAAACGGAATTGACTCCGAACTTGTTAAAATTTTTGGTATTAGATCCCATCGATTTGTCAATCGAAGGTTTGTGGCAATACTCTAATTATCGTGAACAACAGGGACTTAACAGTGGTCAATATCGATTGGCTCTATGGAAAAAAATATTACAACCGGTGTCAACGCTTAGCCTCGTTTTGATTGCAATTTCATTTATTTTTGGTCCTTTGCGTGAAGTAACCATGGGATTCAGGATATTTATCGGGGTCTTGTTTGGCGTGGTTTTTCGAACGGTCCAAGACATGATGTCACCGGCGAGTCTCGTCTATGGGTTTGAGCCTCTCTATGCCTCGTTGATTCCCATCGTAACCTGCCTAATAATTGGTGGATGGTTTTTGCGCCGGGCAAAATAAGGTTTCGTTAAGAGTTAAACGGAGAAATCCTTTTTACGGTCAGACTTGAATTTCTTAGGGTCACTGAAAATGAAGAAGTATTGCTCACTGCTTACGGCTGCTTCTTTATTTTCCTGCTTTTGTGGCCTTCGGCAAGACTATCACTCTGGTTTTAGATAATCGGTCATGCCAACTCAACTTCTCTTTATCGATCCATATCCACCAATATCCAGCACCAAAGCATAGTAGAGAAAGACAGGCGGCCAGCAAGCGTATTAGGCATTGCATGATGGTAGGTGACTGACCGTCGTTAGCTTCCAATTTAAGCCGCCACGCTTGCATGCCCAATGTTTGTCCGCTCGATCGCCAAAACCAGCAAAAAAATAGACCAGTGACCGCAATCAAATACAGCTGGAAAGGTAAACCGGTCATTAACGGATTTAATTCATGTACCACTTGCTCATTTTCCATGGATAAGCTCGAGCTTTGGTCAAGTATCAGAGACGGGATTAAGGTAGCCGTAAAAAGAACGCCGAAAAGCAAAAGACTGTCATACACCATTGCTGCCAACCGTTTAACCGGTCCTGCGATATTCCCAGAAGAATTCAAAGCCATAATTGATTAGGTATCGATAAAAAGTAAAAAAGACAGCTATTCTAGCAGAAGCATTATTTGCCGCATACTGACTGTGGCGTTTGGAGTGACTATACTTTAAGGGGTATCGTATTTGTCTACGAGTATTTTTCAATTAGGCCGTGTTTACTGGTTAATATGTAGGCGTACAAAAATAGATAGCAGGCGCACGCGATACGGTTTAACTTTGGGTCTATCTTGGGTATTTCGCCGATAACAGCGCTTTCTTACTTGTTTTATCCTTTGTTGATCTATAAGTTATCTACTTTTTGAATCATGGCATTTTGACTTACTGGCATTTATTGGATTCGATCGCTAAGTCGTGGCAAATATTTCAGTTAATCATCTATTAAACATTTAGTGAGGATTGCATGCGTATACTACTTATCGAAGATGACAGCAGTGTCGCGGATTATATTGTTAAAGGCCTGGTCCAGAATGGCTATGAAGTTGAGCATGCAGTAGACGGTAAACAAGGTTTGTCTCTTGCAACAAATGAAGTCTATAACGTGATTATTGTCGATCGTATGTTGCCATTTATTGATGGTTTGACCATTATCGAAAACCTGCGATCCATAGAAAATAGAACGCCAGCATTGATATTAAGTGCACTAGGGGAAGTCGATGATCGCGTCAATGGACTCAAGGCAGGGGGAGATGATTATTTAGTCAAACCTTTTGCTTTCGTTGAGCTGCTAGCGCGAATCGAAGCTCTTTTACGTCGGCAGGATTCCACAAGCGCGCAGACAAAACTAAAGATCGCCGACTTGGAGATGGACTTACTTGCCCATAAGGTTTCCCGCTCCGGCACGTCGTTCAACCTCCAGCCCCGAGAGTATAAACTGCTGGAATATCTAATGAAACACGCGGGCCAGGTGGTAACTCGTACGATGTTGCTTGAGAACGTTTGGGAATACCATTTTGACCCGCAAACGAATGTCATCGACGTCCACATTAGTAGGCTTCGCCAGAAAATAGATAAAGACTTCGAAAAGCAATTATTATCGACCGTTCGCGGCGCTGGCTATATGCTTCATGATCCTGAAACAGAATAATAATTTGCCTGCAGGCGTTGTAAATGATCCTTAATAAAGTCCTTGCCAGTTATACGTTTCGCTTTATGTCGATTTACGTTGCTGGCTTAAGCTTCTCCAGTCTGATTGTTTTAGCTGTATTATATCTCTCGTACTCCTATGAACAATTTCAGGAGTTAGGTCCGTCGATAAGTCGTCAAATTGACGAACTTCAGACTATCTATGAACGCGATGGTGTAGACGGCGTAAACCACCTCCTTGAAAGGAAAGTGCGGGTTGCGGAATTTAACGCATTTCACTATTTGGTAGTGGATGGAAACCACCAAAAAATTGCTGGCAGTTTGGACTCATGGCCAAAATACAGAGATTATCAAGACGATTACATAAGTTACTATTTAGATGTTTTGGGCGGGGATTTGGCCAGTAACGAGATTCCTTTTTTTGCGCAGTCTAGACGGATAGCAAACGGACACTACTTGTTGGTAGCGCGCCACTATTCTGATGTCATTTATATTACCAATATAGTACAGGGCGTTTTACTTCGTACTCTGATCGTTACTATAGTACTGGGAACCATTGGCGGAGTGATTGTCGCCGGATTGAGCGTTAACAGAATCGATAGTATCAACAAAAATGTAAAGCGGATAATGTCAGGTGATTTATCGCAAAGAATCGACTGGGTGAATCAACAAGGTGACTATCGAGAACTGACTTCCAATTTGAACCTTATGTTGGATCGGATCCAAATGTTAATGCAGGGAATAAGACAGGTTTCGGACAATATCGCCCACGATTTACGCACGCCACTGACTCGGTTGCGCAACCATCTGACTCAATTGCAAGACCATCCAAATGGCAACACCGAAGAAACTGTTCAGAGCCTTATTGGCGAAGCAGATGATCTTCTTTCAACCTTTAACGCCCTGTTAAGAATTTCCCATATTGAATCTGGAAAGCAGCGGGCCGGCTTTATCAAGATCGACCTAAAGGTCATTCTTTTGGATATAGTTGAGTTTTATGAGCCGCTGGCATTTGCGAAATCAATAACGATGACACAGAACTTAGCCGACGGGGCTGAAATTCAAGGTGACCGGCATTTAATCTTTCAGGCTTTTGCAAACGTCATTGATAACGCTATTAAATATACCCCCGAGGGCGGTGAGATTTCGGTTGACTTACTTGTTACACAAAACGCTGTAAAAGTGACGATGTGTGACTCTGGATTGGGGATTGCTGAAGAAGAGAAGACCAAAGTTTTTCGCCGCTTTTTTCGCGTAGAAGAAAGTCGCGGTGTACAGCCTGGCAATGGATTGGGATTAAGCTTGGTGTCTGCAGCAATTAATCTGCACGGTGGTGATATCACTCTTTCAGACAATCATCCCGGACTACGGTTTGAGATTACAATCCCGGTTTGACATGAAGGTAAATCAATTTGCGATTCGTGGCCTGACGGGTAAATACCCAATGCTGCCACTGAAAATACTGATCAAAACCTCTAACACGTTTCTCCAGCTTTTAAAATTCGACTGATCTACAGGCTTATATGCGACGTATCAGGAGCGGGCGGTGGCGCCGCTTTTGTTTCTCCTTCGAGAATGTCTGCTCCAGGCGGAGCTATACTTAAGGCGCTTATGTCTGGATTAACAGGGGGTAGATCATCATGAATTTCATCAAGCAATGAACCCGCAGGCGCCAGAGAGAGGCTGTCTAAATCTAGATCTAAGGGAGCTGGCGCGTCGGGCTTATCATCTAACAAGTCTACTCCAGCTGCGGCTATCGATAAATGGCCTGTATCGGGTGCGGGAGGGGTATCCTTTGCTACAGGTTCGACATCTAAAAAAGCAGAAACCATTTTTATATTACTAGTGTCCACATCCGCAGCAACAAATTCATGTCGCTCGTCTTTATTTAGTACGTCACTGCCAACCGGTGCAAGAGTTAAAGCAGCTGCTCTATCATCTTCTTGTGAGCTTTGAGCGTGCTCTTCACCTGCAGAAGCGGCAGCGCGAGTGGTTACGGTCGAGGAGGGCTGTTCTGGAGAGGCAGCGGCGCTTGCAGGATCTGACGCGGCAGCGGCAGGTTTATGGGCCATGAAAGAAACGAGAACGCCCGCCTTGTGCAAAGCCTCCTTATATCGCAAGGCTTCCGTTTTATTGATGGCTCGTTTGAAAAGTTGCGGTTGCCCTGAAAAATACCGAGACACTTTGTCGGAGGTCGTTTTGAATAAATTAGCGAAATTTTGCTGAGCTTCGTCCGGACTCACGCCGTTTACGAGCTTTCCGGTAATAAATATGTCGAACAACATTTCTGTCATAATGGACTCGTCAAATTGCAGGCGTTTTTTTCATTATTGATGAAGTATAGGCCATAATAGAATTTTATATTATCGTCGTCCGGGACATAAATCCAGTGAGTTGGACTGGCCTATATAAGATCGCGTGTTGTCAGCAATGATTTTAACCACTGTTCTCGAATCTTACCGCAATTGAGGAGCCAGACGGGTAGAGCTGCTGAGCACAAACTGTCAGAAGATATTGCCAGAAGAGGCCGGATTAGCTATTCACGCTGGCAGCGTTTTGGAATCGGCTGAAATTTACCAATTTTATTCTGAGCTCCAGGATAGTTTCGTGGTTGTTCGGATGACATCAAATATGTGGTCCAGCCAAGTAAAGCGCTTCAGATCTATCTTCATTGTTTATTCGGGCGGCGACTGACGGAGCTCACGAATTCCTCAGTTAGTAAGCAAATAGAGCAAAACCGCAGTATGGGAAACCGCAGGCGAGGAGGGTCGACCGCCTTTTTGCCATTAACACAGACGGTGAACAATAGAAAAGGCTAGGTAAACTCGATCTTTCGCACGTGATTACATGGTAAGTCGCGGGAATATTAAAAAAAAACGGCTAAATTTCCACTTCTTAACGATTTACCCGTTTTAGGCTTAAGTCTAGGGCCAACTTCCAGTAGAATAGCGACTTTTCGATAGTTTCATATCCTTAGACTACTTAAAGGCTCTTTCGCAGTATGCTGATCACCTATGGCGCGCCGGCTCTTTCAGAATTTCGCATTAAAAAACTTCTTAGTTTCCTGCAGACCCAAGTTCCCGGGCTGCATTCAATTACCGCACATTATGTTCACTTTACCGAACTCGTCGCCGGTAACAAAACGGGCCTGGACGGTGATAAAGTAGAGACGCTGGGGAAGTTATTAGACTATGGACCTCTTACTTCAGAAGAGTCATATCATGTAGAGGGTGATGGCCAATTGTTTTTGGTTGTACCTCGGCCGGGAACGATTTCTCCATGGTCCAGCAAGGCTACCGACATCGCACACAACGTAGACTTGGAAGAAATTCAACGTATCGAGCGCGGTGTTGCCTACGTGGTCCAAGCAGACGTACTGGACGATAATCATCTTGATCAGATACACAAAGCCATACATGACCGCATGACGGAAACGGTACTAGATCAGTTAGAGTCAGCCGAAATTCTATTTAACCATGACATGCCGGAACCGATGACCGTGGTTGACATTTTACTGGGAGGCGAAACAGCACTGCGCGAAGCGAATACGGATTTGGGGTTAGCGCTCGCCGATGACGAGATAGACTATCTGGTAGGCAGTTTTATCGAGCTGAATCGCAATCCTACCGACGTTGAGTTAATGATGTTTGCTCAAGCGAACTCGGAACATTGCCGCCACAAAATATTTAATGCTAGCTGGACAATCGACGGTGAAGATCAATCACATTCATTGTTTAAGATGATTAAGAATACCAATGAGCAGGGCAATAACGACGTATTGTCAGCATATTCTGACAACGCAGCGGTTGTTGTAGGAAGTAAAGCGGGTCGATTTTATCCCGATTCTGACAGTCATGTTTACCAATATAGTCAGGAAGATATTCATTTATTGATGAAGGTGGAAACCCACAATCATCCCACCGCGATTGCGCCATTCCCCGGTGCGGGAACAGGCTCGGGCGGAGAGATTCGCGACGAAGGTGCTGTCGGTCGCGGATCGAAACCAAAGGTAGGACTCACCGGTTTTACTGTTTCTAATTTACAGATTGATGGCTATCGACAACCATGGGAATTACCTTATGGTAAACCTGATCGGATTGTCACTGCGTTGGAGATTATGCTCGAAGGGCCTATTGGTGGCGCTGCTTTTAATAATGAATTTGGTCGTCCAAACCTGAACGGATATTTCCGGACTTATGAAGAAACCGTTAATGGTGCTTCCGGAATTGAAAGGCGTGGTTATCATAAACCTATTATGCTCGCAGGTGGTTATGGAAATATAAAAGCTGAACACGTAGACAAACCCACGTTTACAGAAGGCTGTCATTTGGTGGCGCTTGGTGGCCCAGCGATGTTAATCGGATTAGGAGGCGGTGCCGCTTCTAGCATGGCATCGGGTTCTTCCCGTGAGGATCTGGATTTTGCATCTGTTCAGCGTCAAAACCCCGAAATTGAACGGCGATGCCAGGAAGTTATCGATCGTTGTTGGGCGATGGCTAACAAAAACCCTATCGCTTTTATTCACGATGTTGGTGCAGGCGGTTTATCTAACGCATTTCCCGAATTGGTGAAAGACGGCGGCTGTGGTGGCAACTTTGACTTGCGGGCAGTGCCCAATGATGAATCCAGTATGTCGCCACTTGCGATTTGGTGCAACGAATCGCAAGAGCGTTATGTTTTAGCTATTACGCCCGCCAATTTGCAAGTTTTCACCGATATTTGCGAACGCGAGAGGTGCCCATTTTCCGTGGTAGGGCAGTCGGTTGCAGAAGACCACTTACGCTTAAAAGATAGTCATTTTGACAACAATCCGGTTGATTTACCCATGTCTATCTTGTTTGGTAAGCCACCTAAAATGCATAGGACCATCGAACGGGTCACTCACGACAAACCCGCATTTAACACAAAAAACATAGATATAAACGAGGCCGCAGAACGACTATTGCAGCTTCCCGCCGTAGCGAGTAAAAGTTTTCTAATCACCATTGGGGATCGATCTATTACAGGTATGGTCGCGCGCGATCAAATGGTGGGGCCTTGGCAAGTTCCGGTGGCCGATTGTGCCGTCACAACAGTTTCCTACGACAGCAATTTCGGAGAAGCGATGGCCATGGGTGAAAGAACTCCGATGGCATTAATCAATGCGCCCGCTTCAGGCAGAATGGCCGTTGCCGAAGCGATTACAAATATCGCAGCTGCTCGAATAGAAAAGTTATCTGATATAAAACTGTCGGCAAATTGGATGTGCGCTGCGGGACATCCCGGTGAAGATGAAAAATTGTATGATACCGTTAAATCGATAGGCATGGATTTATGCCCTGCACTCGGTATTACTATTCCCGTGGGAAAAGACTCAATGTCCATGCAGACAAAATGGCAAGATCGGGGAAACCCTAAGTCTGTCACATCGCCTATGTCCGTCGTGATTACCGCTTTTTCACCGGTTTTAGACGTCCGAAAGACTGTCACTCCCGAACTACGTACGGATCAAGGTGATACCCAGCTGTTACTTATTGATCTTGGGCTTGGTCAAAACCGCCTTGGGGCAAGTTGTTTAACTCAAGTTTACAACCAGATTGGTAATACCAGCGCTGATGTCGATGATGCCCAGTTATTAAAGGCGTTTTTTAACACAATACAACATCTGCTTGAAAAAAATCTTATAGTCGCTTACCACGACAGGTCGGACGGAGGCCTATTTGCCACCTTGGTAGAAATGGCTTTCGCCGGACATGTCGGCATTAATGTAGACCTATCTGCATTGGGCAATGACAACATAGCAGCGCTATTTAATGAAGAATTAGGAGCGGTCTTGCAAATAAAATCGTCGGATAGCAAAGCGGTTAAAAAATTATTGCGAGAAAATCAGTTAACTAAGGCTACCACGGTCATTGGTGAGCTTAACGGTACCGACAAAATCATCATTTCAAATGGTTCGGACATTCTGATTTCTCAGGATCGTAGTCGATACCAAAAGTTGTGGAGTGAAACGAGTTTTAGGATGCAAGCGCTGCGCGATAACCCCGACTGCGCGCAGCAGGAATTCGATGGACTTTCATCAAATGATCCCGGGTTGTCTGTTGAACTCGCCTTTGACCAAAATGAAGATGTTGCCGCACCCTTTATCAATACGGGTATTCGGCCCAAGGTTGCGGTTTTGCGAGAGCAGGGTGTCAACGGTCAATTAGAAATGGCTGCGGCCTTTGATCGTGCAGGATTCGAAGCTGTGGACGTTCATATGAGTGATATTCTGTCGGCCCGCATTACACTCGACCAATATCATGGGCTGGCTGCTTGCGGTGGTTTTTCTTATGGCGACGTTTTGGGTGCTGGAGAAGGCTGGGCTAAAACTATTTTGTTTAATAGTCGCGCACGCGATCAATTCGAAGGTTTTTTTCACCGTGACAATAGTTTTAGCTTAGGGGTCTGCAACGGCTGTCAGATGATGTCTAACTTGAAATCGTTAATTCCCGGTGCCAGTGACTGGCCACGTTTTGTTCGTAATAATTCTGATCAATTTGAGGCCCGTGTGGCCCTGGTGAAAATCCAGGATTCTCCATCTGTGTTGTTGCGGGGTATGGTGGGTTCTCATATGCCGATCGCGATTGCTCACGGCGAAGGACGAGCAGAATTTAGTAGCCAAGACCACCAAAATGCGCTGCGAACGGGGTCAAGTAACGGTGCCGTTGCCATGCGGTATATTGACAATCATCTGGATGTTACAGAAAACTACCCGGCAAACCCTAATGGCTCCCCGGACGGTATTGGCGCTTTAAGCAGCGCCGATGGGCGTGTGACAATTATGATGCCTCATCCCGAACGAGTGTTTCGAGCAGTGCAAAATTCTTGGCGTCCTGGCGACTGGGAAGAAGATGGAGCCTGGATGCGTCTATTTAGAAATGCTCGTGTTTTTACCGCATAGAGTACGGAAAAGCACGAAATAGTGCGCTGGAATGTGATAAACCAAATGTTTGAGACCCTTTCATTTCGCGGGCATTTCTGCATTCGAGATTACCGGCTATCAAAGGGAAGGATGATAACAAAGCCTTGATTAATTAATGAAGGCCCCCATATAGTCTTGCGGCTGACTACTATATAATGCGCATGCATTTTTAGGGGCACGTTATTTTTAGCGTCGCGTCTGGACCAATACAAAAACAATATAAGTAGCGGTAAAAGTACACTGCAGAACAGTAGCTTACACCGTTTTATGGAAATTTTATGCTAAATCAGTACCCCCTTTGGAAATACATTCTAATTCTCTTCGTGACCGTTTTCGGCCTTTTCTTTGCGGCTGCCAATTTGTATGCGCCTGATCCCGCTGTGCAGATATCTGGCGAAAGCAGCTCCGGTGTTCTGGACGAACGAATATTGAAAATAGCCACCCAGGCACTGACAGTAGCCAATATAGAGTACTTCGGTGAGACTATCAGTCAAAAAGGTAGCAATGCACTTATTCGCTTAAAAGACGACGATCAACAATTACCAGCTCAGAAAGTCATTCAGCGTGCTATGGGCGACGGCTTTGTAGTCGCGCTCAACCTAGCTTCAACGACACCGGACTGGCTCTCAGATTGGGGCGCACAGCCAATGAAGCTTGGTCTCGACTTGAGGGGAGGAGTGCACTTTTTATTAGAAGTTGATACGGATGTTGCATTGTCGAAGCGAATGGAAACATACGCTTCCGGTATAAAACGAACGTTGCGCGAACAGAAAATCAGAGGTTTTGTAAAGCTTGATGGTGATGGTCGTATTCGCGGGAAATTTAAATCTGCTGAGCTGCGAGATAATGCGAGCCGTGAAATTCGCAAAGAATACAACGAATTACAGCGCCAAGATGCCGACTTGGATGACGGATTTTATTTCTATCTAAGCATGTCTCCCGCTAAAGAAAAAGAAATTATTGATTATTCAGTCGGACAAAATCTTACGACCTTACGCAATCGTGTTAACGAACTAGGTGTGTCCGAACCACTAGTCCAACGTCAGGGACGTAATCGGATTGTTGTTGAGTTACCCGGTATTCAAGACACTGCCGAAGCGAAAAGAATATTAGGTAAAACCGCAAATATGGAATTTCGATTAGAGGCTAATATCGCTGCGGCGAACTCGAAAAAGGAAGAGTTTCAATTCAGAGACGAGAATCGCGCGGGCGGCGCAACGGCTTTTCTGGAACGTGATGTTGTCATTACGGGAGAAAGAGTTTCTGGAGCATCTGCAGGGTTCGACCCGCAAACAAGCCAACCTGAAGTTAATATTAAGTTAGACAGCGAAGGTGGAACCTTGATGCACCGCGTTACGCGCAACAACATTCAGCGGCGTCTTGGAGTCCTTTTCATTGAACGTAAAACCCGAACACGCTACGAAACAAACGAAGCGGGTGAAGAGGTTGCGATAAAGACCCCTTTTGACGAAAAGAAAATTATCAGCCTTGCGACGATACAATCTGCGCTCGGTGTTCAATTTCGTATTACGGGGCTGGATAATCCGGCTGAAGCATCTGAACTCGCTCTGTTATTACGCGCCGGTGCGTTAGCAGCCCCCATGGATTTCGTGGAAGAGAGAACGGTTGGGCCTTCGTTGGGTGCCGAAAATATTCGTATGGGCGTATTCTCCGTTCAAATAGGATTGGCACTTATTGCCGTCTTTATGGTTGTTTACTACCGCGTGTTTGGCGTGGTCGCTGTGGTTGGATTGGGTTTAAACCTTACGCTCCTTATTGCTTGTATGTCGATTCTATCCGCCACACTCACGATGCCAGGTATTGCCGGTATCGTGTTAACCGTTGGGATGGCAGTGGATGCCAACGTGCTTATTTTTGCTCGAATCCGGGAAGAGCTAAAAAATGGGCTAATGCCGCAACAGGCTATTCACGCGGGATTTGAAAGGGCCTTTGTTACCATTACAGATGCTAACCTAACGACCTTACTAGTGGCAGTGATTCTATATGCAGTGGGTGCAGGTCCAGTTAGAGGTTTTGCAATTACCTTGTCTTTAGGCATCATTACTTCAATGTTTACGGCAATTGTCGCAAGTCGTGGCGCTATAAACATCATTTATGGCGGCCGTAAGATCGAAAAATTAGCCATTTAGTCATTCGGAAACAATAAATACCCATCTAAAAGTCGCCGAGGCGAATCGAAAATGTCAGATCAATTAAAAGGTGATAAAGTGCAAACGCGAAAAATAGTTGATTTTATGGGACACAGGAAAGCGGCATCCGTGGTCTCTATTATCCTGATTTTGGGTTCCATAATTTCTTTCGCGATCAACGGATTGAACTACGGTCTGGATTTCACAGGAGGAACTTTAGTCGAAGTGGGTTATAGCCAACCCGAACCATTGAAAAATATTCGTAATACGATCACCGACGCCGGTTTTGCCAATGCGGTTGTTGTGCAGTTCGGTTCAGAAACGGATATCCTAGTTCGGTTGCCCCAGGGTTATGGTGATACCCTCGGTACGGATTTAGTCGCGGCGTTAGAGCAAAATTTCGCTGGTAGTATAACGCTACGAAGAATCGAATTCGTGGGCCCACAGGTGGGCGATGAATTAAAAGAGCAGGGCGGTCTCGCCATGCTAATGGCACTGGGGCTGGTTATGCTCTATGTCGCGTTTCGTTTTCAGCTCAAGTTTTCATTTGGTGCCGTTGCGGCATTAGCCCATGATGTCATTATCACTTTGGGTGTTTTTTCTGTATTTAAGCTGGATTTCGATTTAACGGTACTCGCTGCAGTTTTAGCCGTTATTGGTTATTCACTGAATGATACTATTGTTGTATCCGATCGAATCAGGGAGAATTTTAGGAAAATTCGAAAAGCCGATGCTGAGGCTGTCATTAATATTTCGCTAACCGAAACTTTAGGACGAACGTTAGTTACTTCGTTAACAACGCTGCTGGTGTTATCTGCTTTGTTTCTATTCGGCGGAGAATTAATTCATGGTTTTTCTATCGCCCTTATTATCGGGGTTGTCGTTGGAACCTATTCGTCAATTTACGTCGCTGCCAATATATTGTTGCTGACTGGGGTGAGCAAAGAGGATTTGATGATTCCCGTTAAAGAGGGCGTCGAAGTTGATGACATGCCGTAAGCACACGTTCATTTTAGTTCGGGAGTTCAAATAAATGCGATTATACACCCAGGTCCCCTCGACTACCTGGATCTCCTTTTCGGCTCGACTTCGAAGAGTAGCCCTGCCTAAGTCTATATTCTGAGATATTTCCGTCTTTTAGCGTAGGGTTTATAGCGAGTATGTTGGTTTTTGATCCTCAATCATTCGGTTTTTGAAAGGGGCCTAGGCCGCCTTTATCTTGCCATAATTCTTTAGTGATGCCCTGGTTGCCTAGCAGAATCGTCGCGATCTGTTCAGTGATGTTTGCGTCTACGAGAGGCGAAATCATAAAGCTTACGCGACCTTTCTCCTGAAATTGATGAATAGGCTGCCATTTTTTTTCGAATAGGGGTGCAGCTTTGATGAAGCTTTCCGCTAATACGATATAGTCTGTGTCGCGCTGCTTGTGATGCTGAATCATTTCATATAGATTTGAGTAAATGACTATTTCCAGATTATCACTATCCTTGAAAAGCTCGGACTTCGCAATACGAATCGCAGTCGCATTTTTTATAAAACCTATACGCTTGATATCATCAATGGCGGGAGCTGTAAGCGTATTGCGCGCATAAATAAAGACACTTTGTTGTGTTTGTGCGAGTGTCGTATACCGACACTGAGCTTTGATTCTTTTTTCTAGGCTGTAATTGATAATAATTAGGGAAGGAAGGCCAGTTCGGCAGTTTTGAAGTAGCTCCGGTATATTTGTCGAACTTGTCAAATGGTACGTCGTATTTGTCTGAGTGCTCAGATAATCAAAAAATGGCTTGGTCTTATTCTTGGTTGGGTCCGCCGAATATAAAGCAAACATCCACACCACCAGAGGTGTTGGCTTAATCGATTTAACCGTGGCAATGCCGGCATCGGAGCGTTTGGCTGTATGCAGGCTATTCTCACCGCTCGACGCGAAAGAACAACCTGTAATAAATAAGAGAATAAAAAGCCATTTACATTGCATGTTTCGGCTCACGGCTATTGCTGCCTTTTGATAATCGATAGCGCTCAATTCTATATTAAAATCTTAGGTTTTTCTTTAATAGATAGGGTTCTGTGTCTAATGTTTATCAAAATCACTAAGTGACGTGGAAAAGGCGCGTAGATTCAGGTATTTAACAGAAAATGTAGATTGCAGTTGTAGATTTCCAATGAGTATTCCATGCTTCTACTAAACTCTGATGAAGGAAAAGCGAGAGAATGCTATTGATAATGAATTTACCATGGTTATTTCTAAATACATGACAAAGAAAGTCTTCTTCTTACTGTTTTTAATTGCAGTCTTATCTACTTATTTTTTTCGAGTTGAATTAATTCGTTCTGGTGTGAACGCTGTAATGCTTCCCTTTGATGTTAGGCTAGAGCAGTTGCAGGGACTAAATTTAGGCGTGGACCAATTATCTGTTAAAGAGCTTATTTGGTCGACGGGACAGAACCAGAATATTTTTTACATCAGTCATATTGCCATCGAATTCTCTTTAGATAAGATGGAAATTTCAGGTATCGAAATTCAAAATATTCGACTTGGTGCTTTGCAGTCGGCTCTTAAACAGACCTCAACATCCACGCCGATTCACCAAGATAGCTTAGAAAGCCAAAACGAGCCGCTGCTGCTGAGTGATTTGATTGATCAGTTATATAACTTGCCCATAGATGCGCTCACTGTTCACGAACTGGAGGTAGTGCCATTCGGCACAAATCATTCGCTCAGTTGGACTAAGAATGGGAATAGTCAGCATCTACAAATCAGCGAAGAGAGCAAACGCTTAGCCCTCGATTTGGACAGACAAGATGGCGGCAAAATCACAGCTCAGCTGAAAGTTGATCACAAGGTTAATCCGGCCGTGGAACTGGAGATACAACTTCAACCTGTTTCCGAGGGTTTTGAGATTAAGGCCATCGGCAGTATGTTTGTCGAGCAGTCCCTTCAGCTTTTGGAAGGTTTTTCGGCGTTGCCCGGGGAGATTAGCGGCGTTACTGGCAAGTTAGAGGTCCATGTTAAATCGCAACTTGAAAATGATTTGAACCTGTTGACCAACGAACCGGTGCGAGTATCGTTCGTCGAACCGTCGAATTTGTACCTTGCGATAAAGAAATCTCAGCTCGAGAATATTCTTCAAGAGATAAGTCCGGAAACGATTGAGCTTATGCCAATAAACGTTGATCAGCTGAACATCAAAACAAAATTCAATAGCCCTGAGCCGCTTGTTTTTGATTTCTCAGAATCTACTGAGCTATCTTTTGATACTGTATCACTTGAAATAGGGTTAGAGAGCACGACTGGGAATATTTCGCTGCAGGCAGCCATGCCGAAGCTTGAATGTAAGGTTAGTATCTCGTTCATTTGCGACGCGGGATTCGAGTTATATTTTGTCGCAACAGAATTCAAAATTCAGTCTTATGACGTCTCGCGACTTGAATCGAGCATAACAGGGAAAGTTCATTTATCGACCGGTGGACTGGAGATAGGGATCGTACCTACATCCGAAAGAATACTGTCGATTGAGTCGACCGCCATTGGTGATATTACCGTCAGTGATTTCTCCATTGATCTGATTGACGCTTTAGCATTTCAGTATGGGTTCCCTTCTGAACAGCTTAAAGCGGACGCAGGAAAGGTAGTAATAAATATTTTAAGCATCGAAGGAGAGCGTCTCAAAATACACAACACAACTGCCCAGATGAGGAAGTTTTCACTGATTTCTGACCGTGCATTAAATATGAGTTTTGATTTTGATGTAGACCCTCTGGATATTCAGATTCCTGATCAATGGATGCCAAAAGCATCTATTTTCTCGACGTTTACTATGACAAAAGACAAATTAACGGCTAAAGGGCAGGCTAGCTTAAACAACAAAAATCGATTGGCAGAATTTTCGTTAGAGCATTCTCTTATCAATAGAGGCGGCAAGCTGAAGCTCCAGACTGACGCAATCGATTTTGGCACTGACAATTTGTCAGCACGATTTAGTCACTGGCCATTTAAAGGTGACGTAATTAGTGGAGCTTTTTTTTCTCAAGCTAATATTAGTTGGTTCGAGCGCGAAGAAGAGCTGACAGTGATTGGTGAGAGTATGATGCGTTTGGAGGGTTTAAATGGATTTTATAACGACACCGTATTTGCGGGACTTAATATGGATATCAGCACCAAAATGAATTCCTTGTCTCATTTCCAAACGAAAGCACCAGCAACCTTTAGTCTTGAGCTCTTCGATGTTGGGCTGCCTTTTGCCAACATCAGCGGTGCTTTTACCCTTAACACCTTAGACGAAAAATTTAAGCTAATGAGCTTTAAAACGGAACTACTAGGGGGGGAACTATCTGTAGATGAATTCAATTTCTCAGAGAAAGACAGCAATTTGTTGAACCTAAATGCAGAAGGACTAAAAATTGAACAACTGGTATCTATAGCAGCTTATGAGTCTGTCCAGGCGAGTGGTGTTATTAGCGGCAATCTCCCGATAAGTATTACGCCGGACGGAATCAGTATGGAAAACGGCCGGCTGGCGGCCGAACCGCCCGGAGGCATCATTCGATATACGCCGGATTCCGACCTATCTTTGGATCAATTAAATCCCAATGTCCAGTTGGTCGCCGATGCGTTGAAAAATTATCACTATCATACAATGCGAGCGACAGCGGAGTATGGTAATGACGGTGATTTGCTGTTGTCGATGAAATTGCAGGGGATAAGTCCTGATTTAAATGGTGGCCAACAAATAAACCTGAACCTCAATGTTACGGATAATATACCCACTTTGCTTAAAAGCTTGCAGAGTAGTCGTGTGATTTCGGAGGTCTTTGAGAATGCACTGCTAAAATAAATGTGTATGTTATTCAGCGTGTGTTAATGTTTACGGGTTGACAATAAGCAATAAATTAAATAGTTATGCGGGAAGCCAATATGCCGAAGTACACATGTTTCATCATTTGTTTTTTATCGGTTTTAATACATTCAGGATGCACACCTACAGTGCAGCTGGAAGTGCCGGATAAACCCATCGAAATAAATTTGAACGTCAAAATAGAGCACGAGATTCGAGTAAAAGTAGATAAAGAACTGGATGAGCTGTTTGAAGAAGATAGCGAATTATTTTAAGAATCGAGGAAATACAATGAAGACCCTTTTTTTTGCATTAGCAATTACGCTACTAAATATAAATCTTGCTCAGGCGCTTAATCTTCAGGAGGCAAAATCTCAAGGAATGGTCGGAGAACGTACAGACGGTTATATTGGTTATGTTATTGCTAATCCGTCAGATGACATTAAGGCTTTGGTAAAAAAGATCAATAATAAACGGCGGGCCAAATTTCAGCAAACAGCGAAAAATAATGGTATATCTGCGGATAAGGTCGGTATTCTTTTTTATCAGCGCGCTATCAAACTAACGAAAAAGAACAATTATTATCAGCGAGAAGGCGGCCAGTGGACACAAAAATAACGTAAATATTGCCCGTCCGGAATTATCGATTTGTATTAATTCTACCGAACGTCGGGTTAAAACCCGACAATCCGTATTCGACAATTCAGGTCTGACAATCCAGGATTCTTCGTCATTTCTTTCAAAGGATCAACATTAACAACAATACCAGTTAGTTCAGCATTGCCAGTCGGCCATTAAAGTACTTTGCAGTCAGTTCTACGAAATCCAAGCATTTTACTGCCCAAATTATCATCGCAAATGTTTCAAATGTGGCTGTATTGACTGCAACAAGCTTTTGAAACATTTTGGGTTGCCAGCGACAATGTGTCCTGATTCCATGAAGTTGTTGCCACCGTTAAAATCAGCGACTAAACCTCCAGATTCTCTAATGAGCAAAACACCCGCGGCGATATCCCATTTATTAAGGCCAATTTCCCAAAACCCGTCCAGCCTTCCGGCCGCGACGTACGCTAAGTCAAGTGAGGCTGCGCCGGCTCGTCGAATGCCAGCGGTTTGTTTTGCAATAGATTCGAGGGTAGTCATATAGGCTGGGATGTGTTGCTCATTTCGCGATTTGAAGGGAATTCCAGTTCCGATTAAAGCGCCATCAAGGGACGTCTTAGAGCTTACGCGCATGCGCCGACCATTGAGTTGCGCGCCTTTACCGCGGCTTGCGGTAAATTCTTCCCGTGTAATCGGGTTAAGTATCACCGCATGTTCGAGTTGGCCTTTGTATAGGCACGCAATTGATATAGCGAAATGTGGAATTCCGCGCATAAAGTTGGTGGTGCCGTCTATTGGGTCAATAACCCATTGAAAGTCACTTTTGGCATTACCTTGAAGTCCACCCTCTTCGCCAAGAAAGCCATGATCGGGGTGGGCTTTTGACAAGTGATAGACAATCTCTTTTTCGGCGGCTTGATCGATCTCTGTCACATAGTCGTTCGGGCTCTTTTGCTTAACCTCGAGAGTATCTAATTGATCGGTTGCGCGGGCGACGAGTTCACCAGCCTTACGAGCAGCGCGTAATGCGATATTTAACATAGGTTCCATGAAACGGTTTGCCTTGGTTTTGGGTCGGTAATGGTAAAAGTGCGCGAATTATAGCAGTACCCAAGGAAAACGAGAAACGGAAACGAGGCATCACGTAAAAGTGGGACATTATTGAGGGAGGTCGGTGGTTATAATCGAGCCTGTCGAAGGTCCAATATTCGATTTTATTGTTCTCGCGCTGATCATAGCGGGTCAATTAAATTCAAAATCTGTTAGACTTCAGGCCCCTGAATATCCATGAAGTGGTTACAAAGTGTCAAAATCCCAAAATCCTCTGCAAAATGCACGAGTCGTGCTGATTCATACATCTCACCCTGGAAATATAGGATCGGTAGCGAGAGCTATGAAAAACATGGGTTTGTCTGATCTCTATTTGGTCGACCCTAAGTTATTTCCGCATGAAAGAGCTGGTTGGCGAGCGGCGAGTGCTGGTGATGTTCTGGAAAATGCAACCGTCGTAGACACGTTTGAAGAAGCCATTGCCGATTGTGGCTTGGTGGTGGGAACAAGTGCTAGGGGGCGCCGTATTCCTTGGCCCTTAGTCAATCCAAGAGCTTGTGCTGAACAAGTGTACCCGGAACTTGATAAACATCCAGTTGCTTTGGTTTTCGGGCGCGAGGATCGTGGTTTGACCAATGACGAGTTACAGCGCTGTAACTTACACGTCAATATTCCTGCAAGTGAAGACTACAGTTCCCTTAATTTGGGAATGGCAGTCCAAGTTATAACTTACGAGCTCAGAATGAGGCACTTACAGGGTAGTTTAAGTGACAATCCAATGCAGGAATGGGATACGAAATTCGCTAAGGTCGATGATATCGAGAGGTTTTTTATTCATCTGGAAGAGACTCTTATCGATATGAATTTTTTAAAACCGGAGGCGCCCAAACAATTGATGACTCGACTACGCCGTCTTTTTAGCCGGACAAGAATGGATGATTTAGAAGTGAAAATGCTTCGCGGTATTCTTACGTCGGCACAACAGTGGGTAGGTCGCGGAAGCAAAAAAGAGCCCTGATCTCAAGCAGTCTCGGTAAGGACTTTTGTCGATTGAAAAAGTTGTTTAGTGGCCGTAAATCGATATCATTGTGATGTAAATTTATCCCTGTATAATGCCTGCCCGCGCGGGTTCAGCGGCATTTTGAAGCTGTATTGCCAGGCCAATATTAAAACCTACTATTTTAGTAGGGTATATACTTGACTATTTTGCTAGGTTGTTACAAACTGCGAAAAATACGTCTTTTTAAGGATCACCCCTATGCGATTAACAACTAAAGGCCGATACGCAGTTACTGCCATGCTGGATCTCGCGATGCAAACGAGTACTCGACCGATGAGTTTGGCTGATATCTCAAGTCGTCAGAGTATTTCTCTTTCCTATCTAGAGCAGCTCTTTGCAAAACTACGCAGAAACGATTTGGTAACGAGTGTACGGGGCCCGGGTGGGGGATATCGTTTAAGTCGAGATGGTGCGAATATTAGCGTAGCCGAAATCGTCGATGCAGTTAGCGAATCGGTCGATGCAACAGAATGTAAAGGACTTGGAGATTGCCAGGACGGGGAGATGTGTTTAACACATCCTTTGTGGTGTGATTTGAGCGCTCAAATACACTCTTTCTTGAGCGGCATAAGTCTGGCAAGTCTGGTTGCTCGCAATGAGGTGCAACAAGTTTTCTCACGTCAGGAAAAAACTGAACGGTTGAGTAAATTGTCTACCATTGTTGTTTCCTCCTAAGCACACTTTAAGATATGACTGACGATTGCACCAGTGAATATTGAGTAGAGACGAGTTATGCAATTGCCTGTATATATGGATTATGCCGCCACGACACCTGTTGACCCTAGAGTTGCGGCCGCAATGTCTCGCTGTTTAACTGCCGATGGTATCTTTGCGAACCCGGCATCCAGGTCTCACATATACGGTTGGCAAGCGGAAGAACAGGTCGAAAAAGCTCGACGAAATGTTGCAGACCTTTTAGGCTGCGATAGTCGCGAAGTCGTATGGACGAGTGGGGCAACCGAATCGAATAACCTGGCGCTTAAGGGCATATTTGAAGCCTGCGGTTATGAAGGGCATCTGATTACGTCGGTTATAGAGCATAAAGCGGTCATTGACCCTGCGATATGGCTGGAGTCCAAGGGGGTTGAGGTTACTTGGCTTGAACCTGACGCAAACGGTATTATCAGTCCGGAGCTGGTGCGTAACTCCATTCGTGAAAATACCCGACTCGTTAGTTTGATGTATGTCAACAACGAAACGGGCGCGGTTAATCCCATCACGGAAATTGCTCATATATGCCGTGATAATAATGTACTATTCCATGTTGATGCGGCTCAGGCAGTGGGGAAGATACCGGTTGATACAAACGAACTTCAGGTTGATCTTCTGAGTTTGTCGGCGCATAAATTCTATGGCCCTAAAGGCATTGGCGCACTGTTTGTTCGCCGGCCTATCCAGAGCCAGTTAAAGCCATTAATACACGGCGGTGGCCACGAAAGAGGAATGAGGTCCGGTACGCTGCCTACTCATCAACTGGTGGGGATTGGTGAAGCAGCCCTGATAGTTTGCGAGCAACTTGAAACGGAGATGATTCGAATTGCACAATTGCGCGATAACTTGTGGGAAGGTATTTCAGACTTACCGAACGTGCGTCGCAATTCTAGTTTAGATAACGTCAGTCCTTCCCATCTGAACGTTTGTTTTAGTGGTGCAGAAGGTGAAACGTTAATGTTGTCGCTGCGTGAGATAGCAGTATCCTCTGGATCTGCCTGTACTTCCGCAACAATGGAGCCATCCTACGTATTAAAGGCAATGGGGCTTAGCGACGAAGATGCTCACAGCTCTATCCGCATCTCATTAGGTCGATTCACTGAGCGAGAAGATATCGAAAAAGCCATCGCACATATACGAACGGTTTATACGCAACTTATAAGCAGCACAGATTAAGGCGAAAAGGCCTCTGTTAGCGGTAAATAGTCATTGAGAAAATGAAATGTCACAACAAATTGAACAGGTATTAAATCGGGAATACGAGGCAGGTTTCGTTTCCGACATTGAATCAGATACGTTCCTTCCGGGGTTGGATGATAGTGTCATTCAGCGGATTTCTAAGATGAAGAATGAGCCGGAATGGATGCTTGAATGGCGTTTAAAAGCATTTCACGCCTGGCAAAAAATGGAAGAGCCGGAATGGGCTCATATAGAGTATCCCAAAATCGATTTTCAGGCCGTCTCCTACTATTCAGCTCCAAAAAGCATGGCGGATAAACCTCAGTCGCTGGATGAAGTCGATCCTGAGTTACTTGCGACCTACGAAAAATTGGGCATTCCTTTGATCGAGCAGCAAATGCTAGCAGGGGTTGCAGTCGATGCCGTATTTGATTCCGTCTCTGTTGTTACCACTTTTCGCGAAAAGTTGTGGGAAGCTGGCGTCATATTTTGTCCTATCTCCGAGGCTATTCAAAAATATCCAGACTTAGTAAAGCAATATTTGGGGAGCGTTGTTCCGCAAAAAGACAACTATTATGCCGCATTAAATTGTGCCGTTTTCACCGATGGGTCTTTCGTATATATCCCCAAGGGAACGCGTTGTCCAATGGAGTTATCCACCTATTTTCGTATTAACGAGCAAAACACCGGGCAATTTGAGCGAACTTTAATTATTGCCGATGAGGGCAGTTACGTCAGCTATTTGGAAGGCTGTACTGCACCCCAGCGCGATGAAAACCAATTACACGCAGCTGTTGTTGAATTGGTTGTTATGGATAAGGCCGAGATTAAGTATTCGACCGTGCAGAATTGGTATCCTGGTGATGAAAACGGTAAAGGTGGCATTTACAATTTTGTCACGAAGCGCGCGATATGCCATACAGACGCAAAGGTATCCTGGACCCAAGTAGAAACAGGCTCAGCGATCACCTGGAAATACCCCAGTTGTATATTGAAGGGAGATAACAGCGTAGGTGAGTTCTATTCTGTTGCGCTAACTCGCGGCATGCAACAGGCCGACACGGGCACCAAAATGCTGCATATAGGTAAAAATACACGCTCGACCATTATATCGAAGGGGATATCAGCAGGTCGAAGTAATAACAGCTATCGCGGGTTGGTGCGGATGAATAGTGGCGCGCAGGGAGCAAGAAATTTCACCCAATGTGACTCTCTGTTAATCGGTGACAAATGTGGTGCCCATACTTTTCCGTATATTGAAAGTAAAAACCCCAGCGCTATTGTCGAACATGAGGCGACCACATCGAAAGTATCAGACGATCAGATGTTTCTTTGCAGGCAGCGCGGTATTGATCCCGAAAAGGCCGTTTCAATGATTGTTAATGGATTTTGTAAAGAAGTCTTCAAAGAACTGCCAATGGAATTTGCGGTTGAAGCGGGTAAGTTGTTAGAGATTAGTTTGGAAGGTGCCGTTGGATAACAATCCATTAAGAGTGGCTAAATATTGTAGGTAGTTTTAAGGGTAAGCAAGAGATGTTATCGATCAAAAATTTGCACGCTAGTGTTGAAGAAAAAAATATACTGAACGGTTTAGACCTAGAAATTAAACCCGGCGAGGTTCATGCAATTATGGGGCCCAATGGCGCTGGAAAAAGCACCATGGGTTACGTAATTTCAGGTAGAGACGGTTACAGTGTCGAACAAGGCGCAGTCTCCCTTGACGGCAAAGACCTCTTGGCATTGGAGGCGGAAGACCGCGCAAAAGCAGGGCTGTTTATGGCGTTTCAGTACCCGGTAGAAATTCCTGGTGTTAGCAATCTAGAGTTTTTAAAAACTGCTGTTGATGCGCAGCGCCTAGCGCGAGGCCAAGAAGAACTGAGCTCGAGGGAGTTTTTGAAAATGGCTCGCGAAGCCTGTGAGCAAGTCGATCTACCGGTCGCCTTTTTAAAACGTGGCGTTAATGAAGGCTTTTCGGGCGGTGAAAAAAAACGAAACGAAATCATGCAAATGATCCTGTTGGAACCGAAGTTATGCATTCTTGATGAGTCCGATTCCGGATTAGATATCGATGCACTGCAAGTTGTGGCGAACGGAGTCAACAGTCAGCGCTCGGAAAACAGAAGTTTTGTGATCATTACACACTACCAACGATTGCTCGACTATATTAAACCCGATTTTGTTCACGTATTGTCCGAAGGAAAAATTGTAAAAAGTGGCGATGCGTCCTTGGCGAGACAGTTAGAAGATGAAGGATACGCCTGGTTGGCTGACGAAAATTCGTCTGATGAAGGCTTGGGAGCATGAAAGACTGGTTAGGGAATGCTATAGCTCGAGGTGAGCTTATAGACGACTGGTTGTCACCAAAGCGTCAAACGTCTCTGGCTTTGTTGCGCGACAGCAAGTGGCCAACAAGGCGAACTGAGGCGTGGAAATATACGCCTGTAAAAGCAGTGGAGCGAGCAGCGCTTGCCGCAGACGCAAGAGATAGAGACGTCGTTGCCAAAGAGAGCAAGCAATATTCTGTCGACGGATTTCCGGAGTTCGGAATGGACTCCATTAGAATTAAGTTTATTGATGGTGTTCCATCTGAAGACTTATCCTTACTCGATTTACCAAAAGGGCTGTCGATCATTTCTCTTGCCGCCGCAAGCTCTGATTGTAATTCCTGGGTCAAAGATGCCTACGCTTCAATCAAGCCGGAAAGGCATTTGTTCGGCCTCGTTAATGATGTATTGGCCGAAGGTGGTGTAATTATCGATGTTGAAGAGGGTGCTGTTATTGAACGACCTATATACATCGAAAACGTCTTGAGCAAAAACGAAGAGACGCATACTCGGATACTGGCGCGGATGGGGAGGGGCTCCAAAGCAACGATCGTCGAACATTTTCACGGCAATGAACAGAGTCTTAACACTGGATTTTCGGAATTTGCTCTCGCGGAAAATGCTGAGCTCGAGCACTACCGGTTTGCTCTTCAATACGGAGAGGCGGTGAGCATTGGCGGCGGTCACTTTCAGTTAGCCAGTAATGCGATATTGAACTCGACAATCGTAGGCTTTGGTAGTGATTTGTCGCGACTGGATATTGATGTTAGTCATGTTGGAGAGCACGCACACGCGAAATTAAATGCACTTTATCTGCTGAATGGTAAAGAGTTGTTCGACTTACACAGTACCATCGAACATATTGCACCTAATGGAACCACGGTTGAAAATGTTCGCGGCATTGTCGCCGACAGGGCTCGCGCTGTATTCAATGGTCGAATACATATTCACCGAGATGCGCAAAAGACTTTGGCCGATCTGAATAATCGGAACCTTTTGTTGTCGGATAAGGCAGAAATTAATACTAAACCTGAATTGGAAATATACGCAGATGACGTACGTTGTTCCCACGGTGCGACGATTGCCGAGATAAATAAAGAGTCTCTTTTTTATCTGCAGTCTCGAGGGATTAGTCGCGCAAATGCACAAGTCATGTTGAGCTTTGGATTTATTAATGAGCTAGTTGACCAGATGCCTAACGAGTTAATGGCAGAATGGTTGCGTCCTCAACTTCGTCAACGCTTTGCGCTGATGGACGTAAAATAGGGATGTTTTTGATGATTGTTGTGTTTGGGATTTTCCGATGAGTTTTGACGTAAAAGTAATACGGAAAGAGTTTCCGATTTTGTCCACGGAAATCGACGGAAAGCCCCTTGTGTATCTGGATAACGCTGCGACCACACAAAAACCGCAGTGCGTTATTGATAGCTTGGTTGACTATTACACCACGTGTAATTCCAATGTGCATCGAGGTGCTCATAGACTGGCTGATGAAGCGACCAAACGTTTCGAGCACGCAAGAGACGTGGTGACTAAATTTGTTAATGCAAGCTCTCGTGAAGAAGTGATTTGGACAAGCGGCACAACAGAGTCCATCAATATCGTTGCCAACGGTTTGTCGCAATTGTTACAAGAAGGCGACGAAGTCGTAGTGAGCGAAATGGAGCATCACGCAAATCTGGTGACCTGGCAGCAAGCATGTAAAGCATCCGGTGCGAACCTGCGCATTGCTCCAGTAAACGATGCCGGCGAATTGCGTGTCGACCTTTTTAACGAGATGCTAAATAGCAAAACGAAGTTAGTGGCTTTGCCGCATATTTCCAATGCCTTAGGGACAATTAACCCTATCAAGGAGTTGATAAAAACCGCTCGGGCTCATGACGCATGGGTATTGATTGATGGTGCCCAGGGAATTGCTCATAGTCCCGTTGATGTACAGCAGTTAGATTGTGACTTTTATGCATTTTCGGCCCACAAGTTGTTCGGGCCAACGGGTGTTGGAGTGTTGTGGGGCCGAAAGTCGCTGCTGGAAAAATGGCCGCTATGGCAAACCGGTGGGGAAATGATTTCTGAAGTCTCATACCAAGATGCAAAGTGGAACGATTTACCGTATCGATTTGAGGCGGGAACGCCCAATATAGCTGGAGTAATAGGCATGGGGACGGCTATAGAGTGGTTTTCACAGCTGGATATGCCCGCACTTCAAGCGCATGAAAGAGAATTACTAAGCTATGCGGAAAAACAGGCTGCTGCGCTCGAAGGGCTCACGGTGATAGGTGCGGCATCAGAAAAGATAGGTGTGTTAAGTTTTATAATGGACGTAGGCCATCCCGCCGATGTGGGGTTTTTACTGGATAGACAAGGTGTGGCAATTCGCACGGGACACCATTGTGCAGAGCCATTGATGAAAAGGTTGCAAGTCCCCGGGACTGCTAGAGCATCGTTCTCAATATACAATACATTTGAAGAAATTGACGTATTGTTTGAGGCCTTGAAAAAAGCTAAAAATATGTTGGCCTAATTTTGGTCGGCGGAGGAGAAGATATGACAGTTTCGACATATGACCCGGCTGCTCAGGTGGTTACGATGACTGAGGCGGCGATGCAACATTTTAGAAGAGCGCTGGCAGAAAAAGACGATATGTTAGTTCGGCTGTGTACAGAGACCAGTGGTTGTACTGGATATGCCTACGTTTTGGAGCTCGTCGCACATGCAGAACCGAATGATATCGTTTTGCCTCAAGGAGACCGATTAACGCTAGCCGTCGATGCGGAAGCTATGAGCGTGTTACAAGGCACCGAAATCGACTATGTCTCTGAAGGCGTTAATAACGTCATTAAATTTAACAATCCTAACGTGGTAGCTGAATGTGGCTGCGGCGAAAGTTTTAGCGTTAGTTGATATGAAACAGGTAATGGTCGTAACAGCGCGCGAATGTCCGGCGCGCCGCGTGCCTTCCGGGGAGTTGACGCTGATTCCCAAAGGTCAGTTTATCGCGATTAATCAGAGTTTGGGTGGAAATTATACCGTAACGTGGCAGGGCAATATGTTGCGTATAGATGGTACCGATGCCGATGCAATCGGGCGAGAAGTCGAAGTACTTGAGTTTGAAGACGACGGCAGTGGAGCTGTAAATATAGGCCAGGTCTGGAATGCTCTCGGCTCCATCTTCGATCCTGAAATTCCGATTAGTTTGGTCGAGTTAGGATTGATATACGATGTATCAGTCGACCAGCAACTTGGAAATGTTAAAATCGCGATGACTTTAACGGCTCCGGGATGCGGCATGGGGCCGGTTTTGGTTGGGGATGTAAAATACCGCACCGCTAAGGTACCCAATGTTATGAATGTCGATGTAGATCTGGTATTTGACCCTCCGTGGTCCAAAGAAATGATGAGTGAGGAAGCTCAGTTAGAAGCGGGCTTGTTTTTTTAATGATTACCAGTAAGTTTCACAGAATATAATTATGGCTTATTCCTCCAGTGCAGAAATTCTCGACGATCTCAATTTTTTTGACGACTGGGAAGAGCGTTACAAGTACATCATCGATCTCGGTAAAGAGTTACCCGACATGCCGGCCTCACTGCTCACGTCAGACCGCTTGGTAAGAGGGTGCCAGAGTAATGTATGGATGGATGTGCGTCTTGAGGAGGAACGTCTGACGTTTTTAGTGACAAGTGATGCCGTTATCGTAAAAGGCTTACTGTCACTCATTATGGCTGCCTACAACGACAAGACAGCGTCAGAGATCGTCGATTTTGATATTGATGATTATTTTTTAAAACTGGATCTGGAGCGACATTTGAGCCCGACACGAGGAAATGGGCTTAAGGCAATAGTCGCGAAAATACAGGCCATCGCCAAAGCCTCAATTGCTGCATAACCCGATTTTTTCCTACTGTCATTTTTAAACGTCTATTTATCGATATCATTTCCCTAAGTACATCTATTTTATACTATTTTCTATCAAACTCGCGTATAATATGCGGTTCTAAATTTTCGTGGTTTCGTCCGTGCCTGGGCACTTAGCCTAGTGTTTCGGAAAATCAAGCCTGAAAATCAAGTAATGGAACCAAAACAAATATTTACTATCTTAAACAAACCGGTGACGGTGTCTAATCAGAGTTGGAGTTTACAATGGCAGTTGAACGCACTTTTTCAATAGTTAAGCCAGATGCAGTGGCAAAAAACGTAGTTGGTGAAATCTATAGCCGCTTCGAAAAAAATGGCTTGAGTATTGTCGCATCTAAAATGCTGCGCTTAAGCACTGCAGAAGCCGAAGGTTTTTACGCAGAACATAAAGGTCGTCCGTTTTTTCCCGATCTTATAGAATTTATGACTTCAGGGCCTGTGACTGTCCAGGTGCTTGAAGGAGAAGGCGCCATTTTGAAGAATCGGGAGCTAATGGGCGCAACAAACCCTAAAGAAGCTGACGCGGGAACTATTCGAGCAGATTTCGCAGAATCTATCGATGCGAATGCGGTACACGGTTCCGACTCTCCAGAATCGGCCGCGCGTGAAATAGCCTATTTCTTCGCGTCAAGTTCTATCTGTGATCGCTCTTAAGTTTGTAACGAAAAAGTGAGTGAATCCATGCTCGATATTGAAAGCCATCCAACAACTAGCGTTTCAACAGAGACCCCACCAGATAAAATAAATCTATTGGGGCTTTCTCGTGAAAAAATGGAGGCTTTTTGTATTGCTCAAGGAGAAAAACCTTTTCGCGCTCAACAGCTGCTGAAATGGATTCATCACAATGGCGTCGCTGATTTCGATGCTATGACAAATATTAGTAAAAATCTGCGTGCTCAGTTAAAAGAGTGCGCAGAAGTTCGTCCACCAGAAGTTGTTAGCGAGCAAACCTCAAAGGATGGTACCCGCAAATGGGCAATTAAAATTCCGGGAGGCGGCTTAGTGGAAACTGTCCTCATTCCCGATGGTGAAAGAGGGACTTTGTGTGTTTCTTCCCAGGTAGGATGCAGTTTGGACTGCACTTTTTGCTCGACAGGTAAGCAAGGATTTCAGCGCGACCTAACAGCGTCAGAAATTATCGGTCAAGTATGGCTGGCGATTAAGTCCTATGACGCTTTCCCGTCAAATAACAAAAAGATTGTTACCAATGTCGTAATGATGGGGATGGGGGAGCCGTTACTTAATTTTGACAATGTCGTTGATGCGATGAATATTATGCTCGACGACTTTGGCTATGGAATTTCCAAACGACGAGTCACTTTAAGTACTTCGGGCGTAGTACCGGCTTTAGATCGTTTAGGCGACATTTCTCAGGTGTCCCTAGCTATTTCCTTGCATGCACCAAATGACGAGTTGCGAAACCAGCTTGTACCGATAAATCGACGTTATCCTATCGCTGATCTGTTAGCTGCTTGTCGACGCTATTGGGAAAAACAATCTGACACGCATCGAGTGACTACCGTAGAGTATATTTTACTTGCGGGGGTTAATGATAGTACGGAACACGCCCGCGAATTGGTACATTTACTGAAAGACTTTCCTTGTAAAATTAACTTAATTCCCTTCAATCCTTTTCCATCGTCTGGTTACGAACGGCCGAGCAAAAACGCGGTAAGTCGATTTTGGCAAATATTAAGTGATTCTCATATTGTTTCCACTATCCGAAGTACCAGAGGCGATGACATCGACGCAGCTTGTGGTCAACTCGTCGGTCTGGTAGAAGATAGAACAAAAAGAAGTCAGCGACACCGCGCCAAATCTTCTCAAGTACAAGCACTTGAAATCACAGGATAAGAAGGTATGTCAATGACTTCAGGCGGCAAAAGTTTAATGTTGTTTCGCGCTATAATTATTCTGTTACTTTCGATGACAATATCGTCCTGTGTAACCACAGAACGCGGTGGAATCGGCAGTAAAGTCGAACCATCTAAAGCACTGAAGGACACGGTCCAACTAGCTCGAGTCTACATCCGAGAAGGCAAGTGGAACGCTGCCAAAAAGCATTTAAAGACAGCATTAGAATTAGATGATAGCAATGCAGAAATATATGAAGCGATGGCGCTGGTTTTCCAAAATACTGGCGAAATTGAGTTAGCGGAAAAGAACTATAAGCAGTCTATAAAGCTCGAGTCAAAAGCGGCGCGGGTACGAAATAACTATGCGGCATTCTTATACAAACAAAACCGTTACGACGAAGCAGTAGAGCAATTAGAAAAAGTGGTTGGAGATACGCTTTATAACAATCGTGCAGCAGCTTTCGTCAATCTAGGCCGAAGCTATATCCAGCTGGATGATTTGGAAAAGGCCAGAGATGCGTTTCGACGGTCGTATCTAATGAACCGTAGTGATATTCCGCTCACGTTTGAACTGGCTGATGTCCATTTTCAATTGGCGGACTATCCAATAGCACAGCAATATTACGACGCATACCGTAATCAAGTAAAGCAACAGCCGGCTAGAGCTCTATGGCTAGGGATTCGTTTGGCCGAAAAGTTTGGAAACAAAGATGCGGTCGCAAGTTATAGCATGGCATTAAAGAATATGTATCCTACGTCTTTCGAGTTTCTTGAATATAAGAAAGCGTTTAAACAATGACATCTAACGATAATAACACTGAAATATCGGCGCTCGAGCAAACTGTTATCGATGGCCTTGGTCTGACGACCGCCGCCATAGAACCTGCCGGGAACGTATTGAAAGCGGCTCGTGAATCAGAAAATTTGAGCCTCCGAGACGTTGCGGACAAGATGTTTTTGCTTCCTAATCAGGTAGAGGCTTTGGAAACCGGTAACAAAGGACGATTCCGAGGAGAATTTTTCTACAAAGGTTATTTACAATCTTACGCAAAGTTGTTGAAGCTCGATCCACAACTTGTGTTAGAGGGGTACACGCACGACCGGCCTACAGAAACTGAAGCTAACGAAAACAGAAACGCGCACCAGCATATCCAAAGTCCAATAAAAGGCCGCAACATTAAATATTGGTTTTTGGTCATTGTTGTTTTGCTGGGTTATCTCCTTTGGTGGATGAACGCTAAAGAAGAAACGCAAACTCCTACAAATGGTTATCTGCCGGCCATTGAAAATAAGACCAATATAGATGGTTTATCTAAAGTTGTGGATAATCGAGTATTGGGCCTTCCTGATGTTTTAACTGAACCACTTTCCACTGGGTTAGAAGAGCGGAGCATTATTGGTCAATATGGCCCGGTCGATGAAAAAACTGCGTCTCGTACTGCGGCCGACACAAAGCAGTCGAATATAGCTTCAACCGGTGCAACGGAGATTAAGCGCGAAGAGAACGAAAATATATTGCTCCAACCAGAGACACCATCTACACAAGCGTCTGCAATGAAAGAGACTATCGATGGCGATGGCGATGGCGATGGCGATGATGAAGAGTCGCTCGGTACCATAGAAGAAAACGCTCTAAAATTTAGTTTTATCAATGATTGCTGGGTAGAAGTTAGAGATCGTGACAACAAGATCATTTTTTCTGATCTTAAACGTGCTGAAGAAACGCTGAATCTTCTTGGCAGTGCCCCATTTCGAATATTGTTGGGATTTGCTCCCGGCGTTAGCCTTGATTATGACGGAAAACCGGTCAATATATCGGTAAATAAGAAAGACAATTCTGCACGTCTAACAGTGGGTAGGTCTTAAATTATGCAAATGGAATCACCTATCATACGGAGACTGACCAGGAAGATCTTCGTAGGCAATGTTGCCGTTGGAGGAGATGCGCCAATATCTGTTCAAAGTATGACCAACACAGACACCTGTGATGTCGAAGCGACGGTTTCTCAAATTAAACGCTTAGAGACGGCCTGTGCTGATATCGTGCGAGTGTCAGTACCAACCATGGAAGCGGCTGAGGCCTTCAAGTCTATACGTGAACAGGTCGATGTTCCGCTGGTCGCCGATATTCATTTTGACTATAAAATTGCCCTAAAAGTGGCGGAATTCGGTGTAGACTGTTTAAGAATAAATCCGGGTAACATCGGCAATTCAAAGAAAATCAAAGCCGTGGTAGAAACGGCACGGGATAAAGACATTCCAATTCGTATCGGCGTGAACGCCGGTTCCCTTGAAAAAGATTTACAACGGAAATACGGAGAACCGACACCCGAAGCATTGGTGGAGTCGGCAATGCGGCATATTGATATCCTTGATAAATTAGACTTTCAAAATTTTAAATTAAGCGTCAAAGCGTCTAACGTATTTATGGCGGTAGCAGCTTATCGCATGATATCCGCCCAAATCGAACAGCCACTCCATTTAGGAATTACCGAAGCTGGAGGAATTCGCGGCGGAACGGTAAAGTCTTCGGTTGGTTTAGGTATGCTATTGATGGACGGTATCGGAGATACTATCCGGATTTCCTTAGCGGCTGATCCCGTTGAAGAAGTTAAAGTCGGTTACGAGATTCTGAAAAGTTTGAGATTACGCAGTAAAGGTATTAATTTTATTGCGTGCCCCAGTTGCTCAAGACAAAATTTCGACGTCGTTAAAACCATGAATGAACTTGAAAATCGCGTCGAAGACATTACCACACCTTTGGATGTAGCGGTTATCGGTTGCATAGTCAACGGGCCGGGAGAAGCCAAAGAGGCCGATATCGGCTTAACGGGGGGAACGCCCAAACACTTGATTTACGTGGATGGCGAAAAAGATCACAAAGTTGAAAAAGACGGTCTCGTAGACCACTTAGAAATAATGATTCGGAAGAAGGTCGCGGAAAAACAGTTGGCGGACAGCCAAATAATTGCTAAGCAATAGTTGCGATTTAGCTCGATGCTGGTCCTACAATCAACGCGCCCGTGTTAACGCCTAATTAATTGGTTTTCATCGGTAACAGAACGGAATATATTTTGGCTAAAATTCAATCAATACGTGGCATGAATGATCTGCTGCCGAAAGATTCACTTGTGTGGCAGTACTTGGAAAATACAGTTCATAATGTTTTAAACCAATATTGCTATCGGGAAATTAGATTTCCTATTTTAGATCACACCGAATTATTCAAGCGATCAATCGGCGAAGTGACTGATATCGTTGAAAAGGAAATGTATACATTCGATGACAGGAATGGGGAAAGTATTACGCTGCGCCCTGAGGGAACAGCGAGTTGCGTTAGGGCCACTCTACAAAATGGCATGCTCGATAATCAGCAGGTTCAAAGATTGTGGTACGCAGGCCCTATGTTTCGATATGAGCGTCCTCAAAAGGGGCGGCTCCGCCAATTTCATCAAATAGGCGTAGAAAATTTCGGGGTTGCTACTGTCGATGCAGATGCGGAAATTATTATGATAACCGCGCGACTGTGGAAACAGTTGGGTCTTAGTCAGTATGTTAAATTACAGTTGAATAGTATTGGTAGTTTTCAGTCTAGAGTTAACTACCGCGAAGCTCTCGTTTCGTACTTAAGGGATTACTTTGACGAACTCGATGCAGACAGCCAGCGTCGGCTGGAAACTAATCCTCTGCGAATTCTCGATAGTAAAAATTCAGAAACACAAAGAATTCTGGCGCAGGCACCAAGCTTGGCGGAATACCTTGATGAAGAATCGAGAGACGATTTCACGCAGTTACAGACTTTGTTGAATACGGCGGGAATAGAATTTGAACTTAATCATAATCTTGTCCGTGGCTTAGATTATTACAACAAAACAGTTTTTGAATGGGTGACAGACCATTTGGGTGCCCAGGGAACTGTTTGCGCAGGGGGACGTTACGACGGGCTGGTAGAACAGCTTGGTGGCCGTCCCGTAGCAGCTGTCGGTTTTGCAATGGGAATTGAAAGGCTTTGTTTACTATTGCAAGACACCGGTTCGGTACCTTCGGAACTAAGTGATGCGGCCGATATATTTTTCGTAGTCGCAGGTGACATGGCTCAACTAGCCTCTGTTTCGATCAGCGAAATGCTACGAAATGAATTTCCTAATATGCGAATTATGAAGCATTGCGGTGGAGGTAAATTTAAAAAGCAATTGAAGAAAGCTAATGAAAGTGGAGCAACAATCGCTTTAATAGTTGGCGATGATGAAGCAGCACAACAGCAAGTGAACGTGAAATGGTTGCGAGAAGACAAAGAACAGGAAGTTATCGCTGTTGATAAACTGAATGATCTATTGTCACAATATTTCTAAATCGAAAAAGTATTAACAAACAATTAAAAACTACAGATAGAGAGTATTACTATGGCTGAAGGCTATGAAACAGACGACGAACAAATTGAAGTGCTTAAAAAATGGTGGAGCGACAATGGTACTTCGACGCTGGTCATCATTGCCATAAGCGTTATCTCTGTACTGGGGTGGCAGGGATGGCAAAATCGGCAACAACAAGAATTGGGAGCTTCATCGTCAATTTACGAAAACATGCTTGTCGCTGCGAGAGGTACTAACGGTGTGGTAACGCAAGAACAAAAGTCCACGGCTAATCATTTAGCGAACACCTTGAAAACCGATTTTCCCAGCTCTACTTACGCACGCTTCGCCGCGTTGTATATTGCTAAGTTTGCTGTTGAAGCAAATAACTACGCTGAAGCTGAAGAGGCACTGCAATGGATTCTTGACAATGGTGCAATAGATGACATATTGCTGCAAACGAAACTGCGACTTGCGAGAGTTTTTTACGCGCAAGATAAATATTCGGAGGCTTTATCCCAGTTGCAAGGCGATGCGTCAATTTACGCCGCAGCTTTCGAAGAAGTGAGGGGAGATGTTTTCAACGCCCAGGGGGACTTCAAAAAAGCGGAGTTGTCATATATAAAAGCGTCTGAGTTAAACCTGCAGTTGGAAAAACCTGCGAATAACCCCCTCCTGAACTTAAAGATTCAAAGGCTAAAGAGCAAAGTAAGCAATTCGTCTTCAGCTACCGAAGAGGAAATGTAAATTGACTAGTTTAAGAGCGTTACTTATTTTAGCGTCGCTACTGGCTTTTTCAGCCTGTAGCAGTACGGACTCCGACGAGGAACAAGCCCCGGCGGAACTGATCGAATTCGATGCAGAACGGGAGTTTAACAAAGTATGGAGCCGTAGTATTGGCGATGGTCAAGGCAATAATTACACTCGTTTGTCACCTGTCGTCGATGCAGACACCTTGTTTATTGCCGCGACGAATGGCGTTGTAGAACGATTAAATTTGAAGAACGGCACAGTGGAATGGGTCGCGGAACTTAATAAAACCTTATTGGGTGGCGTTGGTTCGGGAGAAACGATCGTTATGGTCGGCACAGTGGCAGGTGACGTCATCGTACTTGATAAAGAGACAGGCAAAGAGGTTTGGTCAGCGAACGTGGGCGGAGAAGTCTTAGCTGCACCGCAGACCAATAATAAGTTCGTATTTGTTCAAACATTGGACGGACAAATGGTCGCTTTGGATATTAATGATGGTAGTCGCGTCTGGTCTTATCGAAATAACGTACCGGTTTTGACGTTAAGAGGCACGAGTACACCGGTCATTTTTCGCAATTCCGTTATCGCGGGTTTTGCAAACGGAACAGTAGTAAGTTTTGACGCAAAAACGGGTACGGTTCAATGGACAGTGAGAGTTGCTCTGGCAAAGGGAAATTCCGAAATCGATCGTATTGTCGATATAGACGGAAAATTGTTACTGACCAATGGCTTGCTTTATGCAGTTAGTTATCAAGGAAAGGTGGCCGCGATTGACCCTAAGTCAGGTAATCGTATTTGGACCAATGAAGCGTCCAGTAGCGTTGGAATGTCTGAAGGATTCGGTAACATTTACGTTTCGGGAAGCGATGGAAGTATCACGGCTTTTGAACAAAATGGAAACGGCGCCCGTTGGGCTCAAACGGTTCTGGCCAGACGTAATATAACGGGTTCAGTCTCACAATCTAGCTACGTTGTCGTGGGCGACTTTGAAGGTTATTTACATGCTCTGTCTCAGGTTGATGGCCACATCGTAGCCAGGACCCGACTGAGTAGTGACGGAATTCGGGTAGATTTATTGGCAGCAAATGATCTTATCCTGGCGTATAGTAACGATGGTGAATTAGCAGCCTATCGATTGCAATAGTTGTAAGTTGACCGAGTTTTTCGGTCGTTAATCGAATTTAAATTGAGACGAAATGCGCATCTCAACTTTTTCTCTTTAGTGGTTTATATATGGTCCCTGTTATTGCTTTAGTTGGTCGTCCCAATGTCGGTAAGTCGACATTGTTTAATCGGCTGACTAAAACTCGTGACGCGTTGGTCGCCAATTTACCGGGCTTAACACGCGACCGAAAATACGGCGAAGCTTCCTTCGACGATCGACGCCTTATCGTTATAGACACAGGTGGTATCACCGGAGAAGAGGAGGGAATCGATGCTGCAATGGCGCAGCAATCCCTGCAAGCGATCGAGGAAGCTGATGCTGTATTCTTTCTTTGTGATGCGCGGGCTGGCCTTACCGCAGGCGATGAAACGCTGGCGCATCAATTAAGGCAAGCAGAAAAGCCCGTTTTCTATATTGCTAATAAAATCGATGGCGTAAATCCAGACGTTGCGATGGCTGATTTCTACCGTTTAGGTATAAAGCAAATTTACCCGATGACAGCCACACATGGAAAGGGCGTCCGCAACTTAATGGAAGATATGTTTCAGCACTTTCCGGCAATGGAAAAGTCTGCAGCTGACGATAAATACCGAGGAACTAAAATAGCTATTGTAGGACGCCCAAATGTTGGAAAGTCCACACTTGTCAACCGTCTGCTAGGCGAAGACAGAGTTGTTGTTTACGACCAGCCTGGAACTACCAGAGATAGTATTTATATTGAGTATGAACGTGAGGATGAGAACTATACTTTAATCGATACGGCTGGTGTACGACGTCGTAAAAATGTAAAAGAAACCGTTGAAAAATTCTCAATCGTAAAAGCACTTAAAGCTATCGATGATGCTAACGTGGTTGTTTTAGTAATGGATGCAACTGAAGGTGTTGTCGATCAGGATTTACACCTGCTGGGACACACCATTGATGCCGGGCGGGCTCTGGTAATCGCCTTGAATAAGTGGGATGGGCTAGATTCCGACCACAAAAACAGCGTAAAAACTGAATTGGAACGACGGTTGCAATTCATCGACTTTGCAGTGATTCACTTTATTTCAGCATTGCACGGAACCGGAGTAGGTCATCTCTATGAGTCGATTGACAAAGCTTACGCTTCTTCCATGCGTAAAATGCAAACTAATAAACTAACACAGATTCTACAGGGTGCCACCTTCGATCACGCGCCGCCGATGATTAATGGAAGGCGTATTAAACTACGCATGGCGCACGCCGGTGGTAACAACCCGCCAATTATTGTGATACATGGCAATCAGACGAGTAAAGTCCCAGCTAACTATCGCCGGTATTTGGAAAAGACATTCCGTCGAGAATTGGATTTGAGTGGTACTCCAATACGTCTCGAGTTTAAATCCGGAGACAATCCATACCAGGAAAATAACGACAAATTAAGCAAGCGACAAGTTGAACGCAAGCTTCGTATCAAAAGACAAGCCAAAAAGAAGTAACCCGTCTTTCGCAAGAAGGACAAATACGAATTTATGTTATGAAGTCCGATCTTAACAACAAAGCAAAAATTAAGATTTTCGTAGAACTTTTTTATAGCGCAATGCTTAAAGATAAGCAGCTAGCTCCCTTTTTTCTCGACGTTGCCGTGATTGACAGGGAAAAGCACTTTGAGATTGTCTGTGCCTACTGGGGTAAATTACTGTTTGGCGATCAGACTTATGCCCGTCATACGATGAACATTCACAGAGCAGTCAATGACAAAAAGGCATTCAAGTTAGAGGATTTTTTGCGTTGGCTGGCTTTGTTCACCACCACAGTTGATCAAAATTATGAGGGGGCATTCGCAAATAAAGCGAAGGCTATCGCTATTCAAATTGTTACAAATATGCAAAAATCACTGCTTGGGTAGATTGTTAGTAACTCACTAGTAAATTGTTAGTAGATTGTTATTTTGAGAAAGATCCATTTTTTCCGCAAGTGTTACAAACCGCTAGCATGGATATTGAGTAGAACACATCGCCGTTGTGTTTCCGTAAGTCATTTATTTGCGCAATACGGACTTACAGTATATTCATTGCCGCGATGGAGCATGTTAGAAAGTGGAAAGAGCAATCTTTATCGTCTCATACGGTCTTTAAAGATCAAGGAAAAATTATGTACAGTATTTACAAAGTTGTATCGGTGTTTTTTTTGACCAGTCTTGTTCTGTTTTCCATTGATGCTTTTTCTGTAGAAAAAGGAACAGTCCTAATCACGGGAGCAAACCGCGGTTTGGGTTTGGCTTTGACCAAAAAGTTTCACGATGAAGGGTATGCAGTTATCGCTACCGCTCGACAGCCGGATAAAGCCTCTGATCTTAGAAACTTAGGAGTTCGCATTGAGGCTCTCGATGTATCGAATAGCGAAAGCGTTAGCCTGTTAAAGAAAGCTCTGGCTGCAGACAAGATAGACATACTTATAAATAATGCGGGGATCTCTGGCCATAGCGCCAGTGCTTTTTCTGATCTTGATGTCGACAAGTTATCTACGGTCTTTGATGTGAATAGTTTAGGCATGTTGCGTGTTACGCAAGCATTGATATCGAATATGAATGATAGTCCTACTAAGATTATTGCAAATATGAGCAGTTTAATGGGAAGTATTGAAGACAATACTCGTGGCTGTTGTTACGGCTATCGCTCAAGCAAAGCTGCATTAAATAGTTTCACCAAATCTTTGGCAATTGAATATGATAAACAGGGTTTTGTTTTCGTGGTTCTACACCCAGGCTGGGTTCGCACAGATATGGGTACTAACATGGCCACTTATTCCACGAAAGAAAGTGCCGATGCGCTCTTCAATGTCATCACTGGCTTAAAGCCCACCGATAATGGATTGTTTTATGACCTTCATGGAAAATTGCTGAAATGGTAAACTGAGTCCCAGGATTACTGTTAACAACACAGTTTTTTTAGTTATCACCACTGTCGAAGGTGACCATCCGACGCTTAGCAAACAGTCTTCGTGAATACCATGCTGTAACGGTAATATGACTGACATAATAGTCCATGAAAATTGTGGTGACGTGGATTTGTGTACGGTCTGGACTAATCAATGAAAGTACTGCTGTTATCTGCTTATGATGCTCAAAGTCATCAGTACTGGAGAAAATTACTGGTCAGTGTTTTCGAAGATTTTGAATGGACTGTTTTGACCTTGCCGCCACGAAACTTTAGTTGGCGGATCCGTAGCAATAGCCTAACGTGGGCGTTTAAATTTCGTGAAGTTCTAGAGCAGCCTTATGATTTGATCGTTGCTACATCTATGGTCGACTTATCGGCATTACGTGGATTTGTTCCTGCGTTAGCGAGTAGTCCGACTTTGTTGTATTTTCATGAAAATCAATTTGCCTATCCCACCAGTGAACGTCAGTTCGAATCAGTTGAGCCAAAAATTCTTAATCTCTATAGCGCCTTGTCAGCGGATCACATTGCCTTTAACAGCGAATACAACCGTAACACTTTCCTCGACGGTGTGGACAAAGTACTTGGGAAAATGCCAGATCACGTACCACCAGACATCACATTAGGTTTACTAGAAAAAAGTTCGATTTTACCCGTTCCATTGAGTGATGACGCCTATATGTCTCGGATAAAAATAGACAAACCGACGATTGCACTCGTTTGGAATCATCGCTGGGAATATGACAAAGCGCCGGAACGTTTTTTTGATGCTATAAAACGTGTTCTCCATGCAGGCATCGAATTGGATTTGAGTGTCGTTGGCCAGTGTTTTCGTAATCACCCACAGGTTTTTGAGGAGATGAAACGCTATCTGGATTTGAACTTTCCCGGGGTTATAAAAAATTGGGGATATATTGAATCAGCAACAGATTACAGAGACCTGTTAGCACAAACTGATATTGTTATTTCTACTGCCGTCCACGATTTTCAAGGCCTGGCGATAATGGAAGCGGTCGCTGCAGGTTGTCTCCCTGTTTTACCAGATCGCTTATGTTACAGCGAGTGGTTTGGGAATGAATGGCTTTACGAGTCCCAGTTAAACAATCCCTCTGTTGAGTCATCCGGGTTGGCCGATCGTATCATTGAGTTAAGTCACCAAAAACGCCTGGGCACTTTACCCGAACCACCTGATATTGAACATTTTTCGATTTCTAATATGAAAATCACGTACCAACAAATTTTTGAAAAAACACTTCGTGATTATGGCCATCGGTCTCTCTAGCCAGTATTATGGGCGCCCAAATATTTATCAATTTGAAAATGCTATGACTAAACAGAGAGTATTAACCGGAATCACAACTTCGGGCAGCCCACATTTAGGTAATTATGTCGGTGCGATAAAGCCTTCCGTCGAAGCAAGCAAAAACGACCAACTGGATTCATTTTTCTTTCTGGCGGATTATCATGCGCTGATAAAAAACCAAGATCCAACTTTGGTGGGACAGTCTACTAAAGAGATTGCGGCCACCTGGTTGGCTTTAGGGCTCGATACAGAAAACTGTACGTTTTATCGACAGTCCGATGTGCCTGAGATTCCCGAGCTCACATGGATACTGACCTGTATCACGGCAAAAGGTTTGATGAACAGAGCACATGCTTACAAGGCAGCGGTACAATCTAATGAGAGCGAAGGCGACGACCCGGATAAAGCGGTCACTATGGGACTCTACAGTTACCCTATCTTAATGGCCGCCGATATATTGATGTTTAATGGCGAAAAAATTCCCGTAGGAAAGGATCAAATCCAGCATGTGGAAATGGCTCGAGATATTGCCCAGCGATTTAATCACCATTTTGAAGATTTGTTCGTTTTACCCGAAGCTACGATAAGCGACGATGGTGCTATCCTAAACGGTCTCGATGGCAGGAAGATGAGCAAGAGTTACAACAATACGATCCCGCTATTCCTAACCGAAAAGAAACTCCAAAAGCATATAAATAAAATTCAAACTAATCTGTTAGAACCAGGGGAAGCTAAAGACCCGGAAACTTCTACTGTTTTTCAACTTTGGCAGGCCTTTGCGACGAGCCAACAAACAGAAGAGATGCGCGAGAAATTTGCCTCAGGTATCGGTTGGGGACAAGCTAAAAAAGAGCTATTTGGTCTCATTAACAATGAAATCGGCCCCGCTCGAGCACGCTATCAAGAATTAATGGATAACGGCGACTACATAGAGCAAGAATTGCAAAAAGGAGCACTGAAGGCGCGGGAGTATGCTAGCGGCTTATTAAAGAAAGTACGCAATGCCGTCGGTATCAACACAATTACTTAGCAACACCATTGAAAAATACAGCGATGTTGTTATTAAACTAATGTGGGCGTATTTCATAGCCTAACACTTGTTACGAGACCGCAACTAAGTCTTCGACCTTGGCGTAACCGCTCGTCGGTACAGCTTCTAAATTGGCTAGTTCGGCCAAATCAAAGCTGCGGTTACCGGTCTTTCTTGTTAGAAAGAGAAAACGGTAACCGCTTCCAGATAGATCAAAAGCTCATGCGTAAATCAGCATACAGTGATCGTGGTTCACCGATAAAATATCGGTCTCCACTGAAACTGGAATAGTCTGCTCTTTCTGCGTAATCCGTGTCGGCGAGATTTGTAACCCGCAATCCCGCAGAAATTTTTCGACTAAATTGATGACGTAATCTTAAGTTAAAAAGATCGTGCCCATCGTAGCTATGTAGGTTGTCAATGTCGGTGTAATATTTGCCCATTGAAACCCATTCCAACTCTGCGCGAGTGTCACTAGCTAGTTGCCATCCGAGTTGCACCGATCCCATGTGACGCGGTGCAGTGTCAACGTCATTATCTTTAGTCGCAATGATAGCTGTTCCACCTGATACTGGCGTAGTTACGTCAGATTGATAAGTGTGTCGAGCGAAAGTGCCGTTGATTGTTAGGTCGAGCGTATCACCGAAGGACCTATATATTTCAAATTCCACCCCATAATGCTGTGTTTCGCCGCTATCGGTATTCAAACGGCTGGAGTCCTGAAATATCACATTTGATTTATCCATGTAATATCCGGTCAGTTGATACTTCGTGTCTCCAACAGAGCCTCGAAGACCCAGTTCAAAACTATCTATTTCCTCTGCGTCGAGATCCGCGGTTAATTGACCAGCTTGCAGACGGTATAGTTCAGTTGCTTGTGGCGGTCGAAACCCGTGGCTGACTCTAACGATCGCAGTAGTTTGAGAAGACAGCTGATGCACAATGTCCGCAGAAACAGACCAGTTGTTGAAACTATCACTTCGATCCTCAGGTCTTGAATAGCGACATCCCAGGGCACCCGTAAAGCCGTTTACGCAAATACGCCCATCTTCAGCGGTGTCACCGGAGCGCATGTGGTTGTCGTAATCATAGCTAATGTGTTCGAAGCGCGTTCCAGCGGTAATAATCGTGTCTGATGATAAGTCATAGCTTCCATCGACAAATGCAGCGGCAACTTTGGCTGTAACTTCGTAGTCGTATTGTTTACCACTGGGAAATGAAGAGAATCCACCTTGCTGATCCTGCTTTAGATAAGCGTCTGTATACTCGGCGTCAAAACCGTTAGTCAGGGTAAGTTTTTCTGATACAGGCCTGATATAAGAAGTTTGGATACCAATACTATCCTGGCCGTTCTGTTCTACCGGAGTGCCGGGTAGAAAGTGCATTAAGAATTCCATATCGCTATGGCGGATATAAGGAGTGACGATAAACGAGCTATTGTTCCCCAACTGTTTTTCAATTCGCGTCTGCAGTCTGGCCGACTGACTATCTCGGTAAGCTTCTGGATTGGGGTTTTCTTTCTTTCGATCCTTATCGTCATACGCCTCGAATCCGACTACATATCCTGCCGTTTCCTGGTTTAAGTTACTTAGGTGGAGCAGCGACGATATAGTTAAGTCCGTGGATTTATATTCATGACGGAGCGATAATTTTTGTTGATCAAAACCGGAATCATCTTTGTAACCCCCATCATTAGTCGTGTTAAAATTGAGCCGATAAGCGCCGCTATCGTAAGCATTGTTATGGCTTATTTTAATCCGACTATAGTTATGAGGACCTCCTTCGAGAGATAAGGTATTTTCCCCAGTCTCCAGAGGAGTGGTGGTAATCACATTGATAACTCCGTGCAATGCTCCCGATCCGTGTAGAGCGTTACCGGGCCCTTTCAAAACGTCGATTCGTTCGGCTTGTTCACTATTCGTGTCAAACAATTGATTGACGTTACAGAATCCTACCGGTCGAACTGGAACGCCATCTTCGGCGATATAAAATGCACCGCAGCTGCCAGACCCGGTGAGGGAGGGCGATCGTATTGCCGGGAGACTCTCTTGGCCATTGCCTCGGCCGACCCAGACACCCGGTATTCTCGCCAAAGATTCATTGATGTGCGTGTGCAAAACTTGTTGCAGGTCCTCATTATCAACAATAGATAAAGAGGCAGCCAAACGTCCAATAGTTTGTTGATGGCGAGAAGCTGTAACCGTGACGGTCTCAAGTTCAGAATTCGGATCTCTTTCAGATGCCTGTAGGTCTAACGCTATTGATGCCATGAGAAGTGACAAAATGGGCGCATATTGTAATCGACAATGCCGAATTCTACTGTTGGGCTTTTTCATATTAGTAGTTTTCTTTGTGGGAGATTGAGGCGGTGAGCGTAAAGGAGGCTTATTATAACTAAATAGATAATAATCGCTCGGTATTTACCTCGATATCAAATGAAATTTTGGTCAGGTATTAGGCGCAAGTCGCCAATTCATTCGATGTCGATGCTTACAATTTTTCGCTAACCAGCGCAAATCAGGGCGTGACCCTAATATCGTTTTGAAGAAATGGTCTTTAGTTCTTCCGGTGAGACAGCTTCATAATACTTCGAGGTTTGTTCTTCGATTAACCGACATTTGTGACAGGCCAAAGAGCGTTTCGATATTTTTGCCCAATGTTTGCGCAAAGGAACGGGACCCCAAACGCACTTTGTATAAAAAAAATTGCCTTCTTTAACGCCTTTCATGGATAGAAACTCGTTATCCAATCGAAGAGGACGATTGACATGCACCAAAGCGTTGCCACAGAACTGGCAGATTTTTCGTCTATTTTTGCGCAACAAATAAAAGACTGACAGCAAAACGATGCCCAGTGAAGCCGTTTCTATGGGGAACAAGAAGTATGTATTAGCTAACGCTAAGGAAACTAAACTTCCAATTATCATTAGAGCTAACAAAGAATAGCAAAGTGTAGAAAAGGCCCGAAAACGAGATGACACTAAAGACGTTACCCGATTATAGGTATCTAAACTCTTCATTTAATTTGAGTTCCAGTAAATGTATGGCGACGGATTGTATACATTTAATGGAGAAATGCGAATTTACACCCCGATCTGCTAAAGTAGAGTATAAATGTGGGATTAAAATAGGCGTTTAAACGACTTAGAGATATACTAATAAATAGTATTTAATTGCAGAGGCACACTAATGTTAATTTTAACCCGTAAAATAGGTGAAAGCCTGATGGTCGGAGACGATGTAACCATTTCAGTGTTAGGTGTTAAAGGTAATCAAGTTCGAATTGGCATAGATGCGCCAAAACACATTCAAGTGCACAGAGAAGAGATTTATAACCGAATTCAAAACGAAAAAAGTGGCAACCCTGACGAAATCGAGAACGAGAACGAGAACGATAACAGCGGTAACCGTTAATTTGTGTGCTTTTTTCGTCTTACTATTTTAAATTTTGTGGGGGGGGCATTGTCACCAATTAAAGATCTTAGTCCGTTTTGAATCGACAATATATCTGTTGAAACGTAAGTAAGGCCGCCACTCTCGACTACTGGGCAGCCGAAGTCTTAGAGACATTCACTAATATACCCCGCTTATGTAACTTCTTTAAGATGTCTCAGCACGGTATTTTTGATCCCCAAGAATGAATTGACTCTTCGATTTCATACTGTTTTTTTGATGTTAAAAATTGAAACCATTTCAATTATCGCAATATCAAGTTACATTATCTCAAATTCCCCCGGAAAGGAGTCCGGACCATGAGTTCTATGTATAATGCAGGGATGCATTCCAAATCTCTTGAAGTCCTTAAAAGTATTTTCGGCTACGATTCTTTTCGTGGTCACCAATCCGAAATAATTGAATCCGCGATTAGCGGCGAAGATACCTTAGTCTTAATGCCAACTGGCGGAGGCAAGTCTCTTTGCTATCAAATCCCCTCCCTAATCAGACCCGGTGTTGGCATTGTCATTTCTCCGCTTATCGCTCTGATGCAGGATCAAGTCAACGCAATGCAGCAGCTTGGCGTACATGCCGCTTTTCTAAATTCGTCTTTAGATGCTACTCAACAAAAACTTATCGAAAAGCAACTCGTCGACGGCCAACTTGATCTCCTTTACCTGGCTCCGGAACGGCTTGTAAAAGAGCAAACCTTAACTTTATTAAGCAAAATCGATTTAGCTCTATTCGCCATAGACGAGGCGCATTGCGTATCCCAGTGGGGCCATGACTTTCGATCGGACTACTTGACCCTGAACCTGTTAACCGAGCGATTTCCCGATGTGCCGCGCATGGCCCTGACTGCGACGGCTGATCAGAGAACAAGAAAGGAGATTGTCCATCGCTTGAGTCTCGGCCAGGCCAAGTTTTTTATCAGTGGATTTGATCGACCCAACATTCGATACGCGATTAGCAACAAAACCAACGCAAAAAAACAGCTTTTAGCGTTTTTGCAAAATAGACGGGGAGAAGCTGGGGTCGTCTACTGCCTATCGCGGAAAAAAGTTGAAGATACGGCCGCGTGGCTCTGTACTCAAGGCTTCACTGCGCTACCGTATCACGCCGGCTTATCACCTCAAATGCGAGAATATCACCAAAATCGCTTTCTTCGAGAAGACGGAGTGATTATCACTGCTACAATCGCCTTCGGTATGGGGATAGATAAGCCCGATGTCAGGTTCGTGGCACATTTGGACCTGCCAAAGAGTATCGAAGCCTATTATCAAGAAACAGGCCGAGCCGGCAGAGATGGTCAAGCCGCAGAAGCCTGGATGGTTTATGGCCTGCAAGACGTTGTTCGACTGCAACAAATGCAAGCAAGCAACGTGTCTTCTGAACAATTTAAACGTAGTGAACGCAATAAGCTGGATTCTATGTTGGGCTTTTGTGAAGACACCAAATGCCGAAGACAATTGTTGTTGAATTATTTTGGCGACGATGCTCCGGAACATTGCGGTAACTGTGATAACTGTCAGATTCCACCCGAAACCTGGGATGCTACCGAAGCAGCGCAAAAAGTTCTTTCCTGTGTCTATCGCACAGGTCAACGATTTGGTGTCGTTCACACTATCGATGTACTGCTGGGCAAAGAAACCGATAAGGTAAAACAATTTGAGCACCAAAAGCTCAGTACCTATGGAATAGGTCGAGATATCAGCGAATCACAATGGCGCTCAGTAATGCGTCAGCTAGTCGTGAGGGGTTTGTTACAGGTCGATGTTGATGGATACGGAGGATTGTTGCTGACAGATGAATGTCGGTTAGTATTGCGCGGCGAACAAAATCTACTGCTTCGCAAAGATAATGTCGCAGCAAGCAAAATTGGTGGCAAACGAAAATCTTATAAAACCCCTGTGCAAGCTGAGCATCAGATTTTGTGGGACGATTTGCGCGAATGCCGCAAACGGTTGGCGGATGAGTGCAATGTGCCGCCCTACCTTATCTTTCACGACGCAACACTGAAGGAAATGATCGATAGCAGACCCATGTCGAGGATGGATATGTTAACCATTACCGGTGTTGGGCAAAATAAACTGGATAAGTATGCGGCAGATTTTATTGAGGTAATTTGCAATCATGCTGAAAGAGAGAGCTGAGTGAGAGAAATTACTGATGATGTTTAACAAAAATATTTTCGCACCGTCGACTAAGGTAAAGCCGAGTACCAAAGACTTTGAATACGCGATAAAACGTCAAAAAAGGAAATCGATTGCACTGCATGTTCTAGCAGACGCCTCCGTAGAAGTAAGGGCTCCAAAATGGGTATCTACACGTGTAATCAACGATTTCGTCGATCATCGAAGCGCTTGGGTCGTAAACCAAAGGCAAGTGCAACTTGAAAAACTTGCACGGAGGCCATGTTTCCGAGCAGGTGAGTACCATTATTTTATCGGCAAACAGTATCCTTTAACGGTAAACACCAGCAAAAAGACGACAGTTACATTGGTCGAAGGGAATTTGTTGGTGACGGTCGTGAATCCCGAAAACGAAATTCAAATCGAAAAAGCCCTGGAAAAATGGTACCGGATACAAGCGCATAGTTTTTTTGAAGAGCGCCTATTTGCCTGTTTTGAGTCGTTTCCTGACTGGTTTCAAGACAGGTACATAATGCCCGAATTGACTGTACGCAAGATGCGCCGGCGCTGGGGTAGCTGTTCCAGCAGTGGGCAAATAACCTTAAATTTGGCAATCATAAAAATGCCGCAAACGTGTATCGATTACGTCATTATTCACGAGCTCTGTCATTTATACGCTTTTGATCACGGTAAAGATTTTTACCGTCTGCTCGGGTCGATAATGCCCTCATGGAAACAACAGGAACAATTAATTGAACGTATTGGATAGTTGTTGTTCTAAAAACGGCTTGGGTAGTGGGCGATGCTCTCAGTGGAGGAGTTCGCGCGTTTATCGTTAGGCAATAACTGTGTTACTGAGTATTAGCAGGCCATTCCCGCTACTGGATGTTGGAATGACCGGGATTCATACAGCCTGAAACTCTGTTTCCTAAAAGCTATGAAACTCCGTGCTTACCTACAGTTTACAGAATCAAAAGAGATTACAGCTTCTTAAGAATCTGATTCAATTGAGGTAAGACATTGTCTAGTATTTTTGACTGGGCTTGCGCGGTCGGGTGAATACCGTCTTTTTGCATTAGTTCAGGATATATAGCAATATTATCAAGTAAGAAAGGAACGAGTGCGACTTTATGGGTTTTAGCAGCTTGTTGAAAGCTGTCGTAAAACATTTCATTGTATCGTTTGCCGTAATTGGGAGGAATTCGCATTCCGACGATTAAAATTTCGGCGTTGGCAGCCTGTGAAATCTGAACGATGTTGTTGAGATTTTGCCTTAATGTCTGAATGGGGTGGCCCCTAAGTCCGTCATTGCCGCCTAATTCGACAATAACAACCGATGGTTGGTATTGTTTCAGTAATTTGGGTAGGCGGGCAAGCGCGCCACCCGTTGTTTCACCGCTAATACTGGCGTTGATGATTTCAGGCGCGTGGGTTCCGTCGGTGGAATGCTGTTGTAATAAATGATGCTTAAGAAGATTGACCCAACCTTCTTCACTTTTTAAACCGTAACCGGCACTGATACTGTCACCTAAAACCATGATGCTGGATATTTTTTGTGGCGACGCCATGACATTGTGTGCACAACCGAATAATAGCACTAATATCAGCGAGAAATGGCGCAGGGGGTTGCCGGTAGGGACAGCAACAAAGTAATGAATTATATTCGAAACAAGCGGGCTTCTTATTTCATTTGAGATTACAATCGAACGCTTGAAACTAAATAGTACAAATAACATAGAAAACCACGATGATTATTACTAAAGATATTGAAAAAACCGTAAGCACCTCTGAAGGTGATTTATGTATCCTGAAAGCGATAAATTTGTCGGTTTCGGCCGGTGAAACTATCGCTATCGTTGGAGCCTCGGGATCGGGTAAATCGACGTTGTTGGGGCTGATGGCGGGCCTTGATACACCGAGTCACGGAACGATTCAGTTGGGTGAGTATAGTATAACCGACTTGGACGAAGATCAACGAGCAAAAGTCCGGGCAGAGCTGGTGGGGTTTGTTTTCCAGTCTTTTCAATTGCTACCCAGTTTAACGGCTCTGGAAAATGTTATGTTGCCGGCAGAGATTAATGGGGTCGCTAATGCACGAGGCCTTGCGGAGAAATACCTGGATCGAGTGGGCTTAACTGAGCGCGTAAAGCACTACCCGCGTCAGTTATCCGGCGGCGAGCAGCAAAGGGTGGCTATTGCGAGGGCATTTGCGTCGCAACCCAAAATACTCTTTGCGGACGAACCAACGGGAAATCTCGATACCAACACTGGCGCTCACGTTATAGACCTACTTTTTCAACTCAATAGGGAAGAGGGTGCCACACTCGTTTTAGTAACCCACGAGCAACGGCTGGCAGAACGGTGTCACCGAGTAATCAAATTGGAGTCTGGCGAAATCATTTCGGATTCGAAGCGTGCCGAGACGGTGGCTAGTGAATCTTCGCAATCCACTGACTCTGATTCAGCTATACCCGCAAGCGGGGTTCATTAATGTTTGGTTTGCGCCTGTTGTGGCGCGATTGGCGCGGTGGAGAGCTCGGTATTCTCAGTGCCTCCATCATAGTCGCCGTTGCAATCGTTACCGGTATTTCACTTTTTTCGACTCGCCTTCAACAGAGCATTGTTGCAGAAAGCAGCACATTTTTGGCTGCGGATAAAGTACTGCAAAGTTCGCGGCCAGTGGAAGAAAAATGGCTCGAACGGGCGCGTGATTTAGGCCTTGAGCAAGCTCAGGTTCTAAATTTCCAATCGATGGTTTTTTCTGGCGCCGAAGGGTTGGGCGAGTACGTACCAGAGTCAATGCAATTAGCCGCGATTAAAGCCGTGAGCAATGCGTATCCATTATTGGGGGAGATCGAGGTAAGTGAACAACCGTTTTCCGTGGGGAAAAAAACCTCTGAGGGACCTACTGCCGGTACCGCCTGGTTAGATTCACGGCTGTTTCCATTGTTAAACCTTCAAATTGGCGACAAAGTACAAATTGGAGAAGCACTGCTTATCGCGAGTCGGGTGATTATCAACGAACCCGACCGAGCGGGGGGCTTTTCTGGGTTTGGTCCGCGCATTCTAATGAATATTGCCGATATTCCAGAAACCGAGATAATACAACCGGGTAGCCGAGTCGAATATCGGTATTTGTTTGCCGGTGACGGTCAATCACTAAAGGGTTTTGGCGACTGGCTAAATCCCCTGTTGCAACCGGGACACAAATGGCTAGGACTCAAGAACATTCAACCGCGTATTTCTAAATCGATCGATAGAGCGGAGCGTTTTTTACTTCTGGCTGGGGCATTGGGCGTAGGGCTTGCCGGTATTGCGATAGCTTTAGCAGCTCGTCGTTATAGCGAGCGCCACTTCGACTATGTTGCGATGATGAAGTCTCTTGGAGCAACATCCGGGCGTATCCTGTCGCTCTATATTTCCAATTTGCTGGTTCTGGCAAGTGCAGCGACGCTTATTGGCTGCTTTATAGGTTGGACGATCCAGGAAGGTTTTATTATCATTTTGGTCGACCTGTTTGATGTGTCGACATTCCCACCAATTTCCTTGCGCCCTTTCGCGATTGGCGGCGTGACTGCATTGGTTTGTTTGTTAGCCTTCGCGCTGCCCCCTCTCATTCGCCTACAGGGCGTCTCGCCTTTAAGGGTATTGCGGCGCGACCTTGGTGCAAGTACCGCAAGCGATATGTTCAGCTACACAATGGGTGTAGGAGGCATCGGGTTGCTGATGCTCTGGTACAGCGAGAGCGTCGTGTTAACTTTAGCGGTACTGTCAGGAGTAGGTTTAACGTTTGTCATTGTTGGCTGTTTAGCATGGTACTTGTTGCGAGGCGGAAGTCTCGTTGGTATGCAAGCTGGTAGTGCGTGGCGTCTAGCTTTAGCGTCAATGCGCCGGCGCGGCATACAAAACTCCGTGCAGGCTGTCATTTTTTCATTGTCAATCATGTTGTTACTAATGCTCGCTTTGGTACGGAGTTCTTTGATCGAGGAGTGGCAAATTCAGCTACCCGAAGGAACACCTAATCATTTTCTGGTCAATGTTGCGGAACACGAAGTCTCAGCGGTCGATGAGCTGTTAAAGGCGAATCAGCTAGCCAAGGAACATATCTATCCAATGGTTCGGGGGAGGTTGATTGAAGTAAATCGAACATCGATTAAAAAACGTCTTAGTGAGAGTAGCGAAGATACGCAAACCGATATGGATAGAGGTCTCAATTTGAGTTGGGCTACCGACATTCCCGCCGACAATATTATATTGGACGGACAGTGGTGGGCAGCGGATTCCACCGAAGCAGAGATGTCTATCGAGTCAGGATTGGCAGAGAGATTAGAGGTAAAAGTAAACGATACTTTAAGCTTTCAAATCGGAAGTGAAAAATTATCAGTTACGATCACAAGTATTAGGCAACTCGATTGGGATAGTATGCGTCCCAACTTCTATATGATGTTTCCTCCTGGTTTATTAACGCAATTTCCAGCCACTTATATTACTAGTTTTTATCTGCCCACTGAAAAGAAAAAATTTCTTAATAAGTTTTTGAGGGAATTTCCCACTATTACCGTGATAGAAATGGATTCCATGATTACTCAAATTCGAAGTATTATTAGTCAAGTCAGTCAAGCGATAGAGTTAGTGCTAGCCTTAATTATCGTTAGTGGCATTTTGGTGCTGGTGGCTAGTGTTCAGGCTAGTTTGGATAGTCGATTTCAAGAAAGCGCTATTTTAAGAACGCTCGGCGCCGGCCGAAAACTGGTACTGGGTAGTTTAGTTATTGAGTTTTCTTCCTTGGGCCTGTTGGCCGGTTTTCTGGCCGCAGTATCTGCGGAATTGTCCGTCTTAGGGTTACAGGAATTTCTATTGGATATGGAATTCGTATTTCACCCCTGGGTCTGGGTCGCGGGACCCATTATAGGTGCTATCCTGATTGGATCGGCCGGTTATGTTACCTGCCGAAAAGTGGTCAATACTCCGCCAGTCGAAGTACTTCGTGAGCTATGAATGATAGATCCCGAGATGTGGAAATTCGAGTAATGAGTTTACGCAGTAGATTAATCGCCGCCGGCGTTATCCCATTTTTTCTTATCGTTGTCTATTTGGTTGTTCCGGACGGCATCTCGGGAACTCCGGCAAATTCTCCGCTCGTCGTCTTTGTGAAAAACCTCTTTTTCGATTCACAAATGCCGCAACAGAAGGTATTGGAGAGTCCGGCTCTCGTGACAAAGGAAATGACGATTCCACAAAAAAAAAGTCGCTTTATCAAATTGTTATCACCAGAAGTTGACAGGGTCTATCTAGAGCTCGAACAACAATACCGCGATGTTATCGTTGCTTTGAAAAACGGATCTAGCCGGGAAAAAATAGACACTTTAAAACGGGAATACAGAGCAAGGAGCGATGCCGATTTATTGGCGGCCTTACGACCTCATCCAAGAAGTATCGCTCTTGCGCAGGCAGCGTTAGAAAGCTCGTGGGCAACCTCGCGCTTTTTTCGCGAGGCCAATAACGTTTTCGGTGTGTGGTCATTCAATGAAAATGAACCTCGGATAGCGGCATCGGAAAAGCGCGGTGAAAAGACTATCTGGTTAAAGAAATATGATTCGATTTACGACTCGGTGAAGGACAATTACCGAGTTTTGGCGCGAGGCGAAGTCTTTCAGGAGTTTCGTGATTTGCGCGTTAAAACGCAGAACCCGTTTGACCTGATTGAAAAGCTGCATGAATATTCGGAAAAAGGTGAGTCCTATGTCAGAGAGTTAGCTTCGGTCATCAGCTACAATAAATTCGCTCGATACGATGATATTTTTTTTGAATTTCAAAGCGTGAAGATTCCGTCTCGGGAGGAGGGGATTTCACTTAAGAGTACCTTTTTAGACGATACAGCTCTTTTTCCTGTGGATATGAATGCTGCTGATTTAAACAGTAGTCCAGCGGACCTGAACATTCTAAATCCGCCCGTTACTGCCGAAACTATGGGTTCCAAGACACGGGCTGAATTGGAACTGCCGAAGGAACTTATGGTTGACGAAAATAACACAGACGGGTATCTATAATTGAAAGCGGCACAAAAAAAATGCGATGAGAAAACGTCAGTGGTTTTTTGAATAGGTCAGGGCAGCGAAATTCAGACCGCACTAAGCAAACCTAAATTAGCCCGGATCAGTTGCCATCGAGAAGTGCTATGACTATAGGCCGACACATTGTTCCAGGAATTGAGCCGCTGCAGCAGAGGAAATCTGGTGATCAGCCGAGGCCTGAATATTGAGAAAGCCCAGCGGCAATTTAGCACTCTGTGCTATTCTTGTCTGATTTAAAATGCAAGAGAAACATTATGAAATGCGCCATCGTTCCAGTGACTCCGTACCAGCAGAACTGCTCTATACTCGTTTGTGAAGAGACAAACAAGGCCGCAATAACAGATCCTGGCGGTGACCTTGACCGCATCGAAGAGGCATTACAACAACTCGGTGCGACCCTGGAAAAAGTATTTCTCACTCACGGGCATATGGATCATTGTGCGATTGCTGGTGAGATACGGCAAAAGTATGGAGTCCCAATCGAGGGGCCGCATGTAGATGACAAATTTCTGATCGAAGGCCTACCTAAATCCTGTGCCAGATCCGGCTTTCCTCATGCAGACCCTTTCGACTCCGATCGATGGTTAGTGGATGGTGATGTGATTGAATTTGGAAATCAGCGTTTAGATGTTTTTCATTGTCCGGGACATACGCCAGGGCATGTCGTATTTTCCCATCCGGGCGTAAAGCTCGCAATCGTCGGGGACGTTCTATTTCAAGGGTCAATAGGCCGAACGGATTTACCCCGCGGAGATTTCAATCAACTTATTCATTCGATTCAGAATAAACTGTGGTTATTGGACGATGATGTAACATTTATTCCGGGTCACGGACCCACGTCGACAATTGGACACGAGCGGCAAACAAACCCGTTTGTGGCCGATGAGAATTATCGCTGATATACGGCATTGTTTTTACGCACAATTGAATTTAAATCGAAAGCCGGAGTAAGATTTGTAAGTTGAATGTTCGAGCATCGGAGTCAATCTTTCGCTTATTTTGAAGGTTTTCGTAGGGCGCACCAACTTAAATTTGACCGACTTATTTTCAAGTCACTCACGATAAAATTAATGGTTGAAGTAATGCGGGCGTCGCAATAGTTAGTTGTCTCATAAGTTAAGCGATAAAAAATAGTTTCATCAGTAAGGGATATAAATGCTAAAAGGGTATCTAAGTGCCTGTGCCGGACGATTTTTTACTAGGGCCTGTCGAGTAACTGCTCCTTTCCTGTAGGTCGAGTTTTAATCCGACAAGAAAAGTTAGAAAAGAGCCAGGATTGTCGGTTTAAAGACCGACCTACTACAGACACACAAACTTTAAGTCGATGTTGCTGGACAGGCCGAACTAGTGTTGAATTAGACTGTGTTTAATCTTCACAATAATCGAATCCAACTGACGAAAAAGCGTATTCGTATATTTATTAAGCTGTATTTTTTGAGGGAATTTTAATGAGAATGACTTTCTGCCTACGTCTTATAGTCTTACCCGTGTTTCTAACACTTACCGTAAATGTTTGGGGCGCGTTACCTGCTGTATCCCCAGAGGGGCAGCCAATACCGAGTCTGGCTCCATTGCTTGAGAAAGTGAATTCCTCGGTGGTTAATATTGCCACCTTTACAACACGGCCCGCTCGCCAAAACCCGTTAATGAATGATCCGTTTTTTCGACGCTTTTTCAATATACCCAATGGTCGACAGCTACCCAGAGCTCGTAAAACTCAGAGCGCCGGTTCCGGTGTAATTATAGACGCGAAAAACGGAACGGTAATTACCAATCATCATGTTATTAACGGTGCCGACGAAATCGTCGTGTCACTGGCCGACGATAGAGAATTTAAGGCCGAATTAGTCGGTTCCGATTCAGAAGTTGACATAGCGGTATTGAAACTAATCGACTTTGACAGTTTGATTGACATTCCCTTCGCGAACTCTGAAAAGCTGCGAGTTGGGGATTTCGTCATAGCCATCGGCAACCCTTTCGGTTTAGGTCAAACTGTTACATCGGGTATCGTCAGCGCACTGGGACGAAGTGGCCTGAATATAGAAGGATACGAAAATTTTATTCAAACAGACGCGTCGATAAATCCGGGGAATTCCGGCGGTGCACTAGTGAATTTAAGAGGTGAACTCATTGGCATTAATACAGCAATCTTGGCACCGGCCGGTGGCAACGTAGGTATCGGATTTGCGATCCCCGTCAACATGGCTAAAACCAGCATCGATCAAATTCTTGAGCATGGGGAAGTAACGCGCGGTCAATTAGGCATTATGATCCAGGATTTAACACGAGAGCTAGCTGAAGCTTTCGACATCGGTGATCAACAACGGGGCGTCCTCATAGCAGGGGTTAATGAAGGCTCATCAGCTGAAAAAGCAGGCATAAAAGCGGGCGACATAGTGATTAGTCTCGACGGAAAACAAATCAAAAATGTGGCACAGCTACGAAATCAAATTGGGTCAAGGAGAGTCGGAGATGCGGTTAAACTAACTGTTTTGAGAGATGGGCGAACGAAAACAATAAAAGCGAAAGTTGGCGTGTCCGGCTCGCGTCTTGCGAGTAGCGGCAATGTTCATTCCTTTTTGGAAGGCGCGACCTTGGCGGCCAGCGTTAGTCGGGAAGGCATTGAAATAACTGCTATTGACCCACAGTCTGCGGCAGCTGCATTTGGACTGGCGGCGGGCGACGTTATTTTGTCAGCGAATAGACTACGCGTATCAAGTATTGATGATCTGAAAAAGGCCGCATCTAAGTCCGATCGGAGGCTTCTGTTGGGAATAAAACGCGGGAAAGCATTTCAGTATCTTGTTTTACAATAATTTCCGTGAAAATAGCGATCCTCATATGGGGCAAATGTAGACCAATAAATGCTTGTCGCTTTTTCTTAATCGAGGCCTAAGGTATACCTAATGACTATCTTCTTGCGACCCTGTCGCAGCGTTTTGTATATGCCTGGCTCGAACGCCAGAGCAATGGAAAAAGCGAAATCTCTCGATGTAGACGTGATCATTTTCGACTTGGAAGACGCTGTCTCCCCTGAGAAAAAGATTGAAGCACGCGCTCTCGTTGTCGACGCCGTGGCATCAGCACATCGGGGAGACTACGGCGATCGTGGGATTTGCGTAAGAGTAAACAGCCTCGACACTCCGTGGGGGGAAGACGACCTACAAGCCGTTGGGCTCGCCGCTCCAGATTCTGTGCTATTGCCTAAAGTGAATAGCGCCGCGGACGTGAATAGGGCCGTATCAAAGCTAACTAAAGCTGGAATGTCCGAAAAAACCGCTGTTTGGGTAATGATGGAAACACCCTTGGCTATTCTTCATGCCGAAGAAATTGCAGCCAACAGTCGCGTTGAGGCGCTGATAATGGGAACTGCAGATCTGGTAACTGATCTTCACGCTCGACATACCGTGGACCGATTACCAGTAATAACCAGCTTGAGTCTATGTGTGTTGGCAGCCAGGGCTTATCAGCGATTAGTGTTTGACGGTGTTTTTCTCGATCTAGAGGACAAAATTGGATTTGAGAAAGCTTGTCGACAGGGGCTGGAACTCGGGTTTGATGGGAAAACACTGATTCATCCACAGCAATTGGCCACAGCCAACACAATTTTTGCGCCGACCAAGGAAGACATCAGTTTTTCTCACAAAGTGATAGCATCATATGCTGAGGCACAGAGTGCAGGTAAAGGAGTTGTGTTAGTCGATGGCAAGCTAATCGAAAACCTGCACGTGCAGGAAGCCAAACGTATCGTTGCTCTCGCCGAATTAATTGCTTCGCGGACCGACAATTCTACCGAGGCTTAATTCTCTTCTTCGGTTGCTTTTACACAGTTTAATGGAGTCGTGTCGCTGCGCCAGTATGCTATAGATAGAAATCGAAAGCCCAAGCCGGAGAGTTTTTACGTACTAGCACAACAGCTAACGCAGTTGATGATCGTTTTTGTGATTCAGCGGCAGTTCCGTTTTGTCAATGATTCGCCGTAAAACAAAACTCGAATGAACTCCGGACACTCCCTCAATTCGGGTCAGACGACCCAGTAAAAATTCTTCATAGTATTCCATATCGGGCAGTACAACTTTTAATAAGTAGTCGGATGCTTGTCCTGTAACAATGTTGCATTCCAGCACTTCAGGAAATTCGATGATCTTTTTCTCGAAGTTGTCAAAACGCTCAGGAGTATGTCGGTCCATACTGATCCCCACCATAGCAGTCAATTTCAAATCGAGGCTCGACCTGTTCAGTATCGTTACATGGCGCTCAATTATCCCTGACTCTTCCAGCCTCTTTACTCTGCGTGAGCAGGGAGTTGGAGACAATCCGACCTTTTCAGCTAATTCAATATTATTAATGCGACCATTGCGCTGCATCAACTGGAGAATATGTCGATCGATACGGTCTAGGTTCATGGTATTAGGTCCAGAATATTAGCTCATTAATTTATAGGACTGAGAAATAATAGTGATTTACACTAAATAATACACGGCATGTAGTTTATTGCTCCATATTAGACCGGTATCTGTGCAACTTTGCAATCATTCTCTATTCGCTCTCCATTATAATTTCATTCCAGTGATTACCGTCACGACGGTTTTGAGGCCCGGCTTAATTCAAAAGATTATTTCGGGTTGATAAATTTTGTGTTTCACAAGAGCACGGCTTTCTTTAATTTGTAGATTAATCTGACTAAAGAGTGAGTAGGACAATGAATACATTTGAGCATAAAAAATACCGGGCTTTTCCTCCGGTCAGCATGCCCCAAAGGAAATGGCCAGACGAGCAAATTACCAAAGCTCCGCTCTGGTGTAGTGTTGATCTACGTGACGGAAATCAAGCTCTTATTGAGCCGATGACACCCGCACAAAAACATAAAATGTTCATGTTACTGGTTCGCGTTGGGTTTAAAGAAATTGAAGTTGGTTTTCCCGCTGCCTCAGTAACTGATTTCGACTTTGTACGGTATCTGCTGGATAATGATTTAATCCCGCCCGACGTGACCATACAGGTGTTGACTCCCGCTCGGGAAGATATGATTGCAAAGACCTTTGAAGCACTAAAGGGCGCTAGAAGAGCAATTGTTCACCTCTACAACTCGACATCGACAGTGCAACGTAAACACGTCTTTAATTTAGGTCGCGCTGGAATTACTGACTTGGCGGTAAATGCAGCGCGGACTATTCAGTCATTAGCCAACGGTCAGCCACAAACGGAATGGGTCTTTGAATATTCACCGGAGAGCTTTACCGGCACTGAATTAGATTTTGCGGTGGAAATATGCGACGCGGTAACTGGCGTCTGGAAACCGAATGAAACGCATCCAGTGATTATAAACCTGCCAGCAACAGTTGAAATGAGTACCCCCAATATTTTTGCCGACCAGGTAGAGTGGTTTTGCGCACATATACAGAAAAGAGACGCTATTATCGTCAGCGTTCATACGCATAACGATCGTGGTTGCGCTGTTGCTGCCGCCGAACTGGCTTTGATGGCTGGTGCAGACCGCGTGGAGGGCACCCTTATGGGAAATGGCGAGCGGACCGGAAATATGGACGTAATCACGATGGGTATGAATATGTATAGTCAAGGGATCGATCCTGAACTCGATTTTTCTCTTATGGACGAGATCGTAAAAACGGTGCAAGACTGTACCCAGTTGTCTGTCCACCCACGGCACCCTTATGCGGGAGAATTGGTTTTTACCGCGTTTTCCGGGAGTCATCAAGACGCGATTAACAAATGTTTAGCCGTCAGGGAAGAGGGAAGCCCATGGGATGTCGCGTATTTACCCATTGATCCCGCCGACCTGGGTCGTTCCTACCAAGAAGTTATTCGAATAAATAGTCAGTCCGGTAAAGGAGGAATCGCTTATGTTTTAGCACGTGAATATGGGATACAGCTTCCTCGCTGGCTTCAAATAGAATTCAGCTCAAAGGTACAAAAACAAGCTGAACAAACAGAAAGTGAAATGTCGGGGGAAATGATCTGGAACTTATTCAAGAAAGAGTACTTAGCTACTGGTTTTTCCGCCACAGAAAGTCATTTCGGAGAGGCTAATGCGGGAGGCGATCAATATAGATTGAACCACTACAATATACGGCGTCAAGATGGAGTTGACAGTATTTCAGCGGGGCTAGAGTGGAATGAAAAAGTCATCGATCTAGAAGGTCAGGGCAAGGGTGTAATCGAAGCATTTGTCCATGCATTGAGTCTTAGATCTGGGCTGTCCATCATTGTGGTCGATTACAATGAACACGCTATCAGTGCCGAAAAAGATCAAGGCGCTAAAGCCGAAGCTATCGCCTTTGTGCAATTAAATATCAACGGCGAGAGAATTAGCGGTGTTGCCCGTAGCGTTGATATTATTGAAGCGTCGCTGGCCGCGATAATTAGTGGCGTCAACCGGTCGACGAAATTAGGTCAGCTTTTGGTCGCTTAATTGACCTTTAGGCCTAGGTATTTGAGAAGAGCACTTGCAAGCGTGCTCGTTTTTAAGGACAATACGCGGCCTTCGAGAAGTCAGTATCGGTCTCGACATTATGGTGGTCCTTCCGGTCCTCTCGCAATGATAGATAGCAAACCCCGCCAGGCCCGGAAGGGAGCAACGGTAGTTATCGACTCATGTGCCGGGATGTGGCTGGTTGGATCGCCACCCAAACATCTCAACCCAAGTTTTCCTCTAGTATTACACTGATTTCGGAACGGCGGTGGTTAATAGCTATCACTAATATTGTGTATATTACTCTTCGTATTTGTTAGAAAAGATATTAATTCGTGATATCAACACGCCTTTGTTCAATAATCGTTGGCGAAATAGACATTCACCGCGGTTAGAAGAAAAATACGGTTACTTTAGTGCGTTTTTGTTACAAATCTAAAACCTTAAGCATTTATGTCCAACCCGCGCTGGTGTATCCTCTGCAGCTCAAATAATGATAGGTAGAGTTTAATGAGTTATCAGGTCTTGGCCCGAAAATGGCGGCCAAAAACCTTCCGTGAAATGGTTGGACAGGAGCACGTCTTAAAAGCGCTGATTAATGCACTCGATCGTGATCGGCTTCATCATGCCTATTTGTTTACCGGTACTCGCGGCGTAGGAAAAACAACGATTGCCAGGATATTGGCGAAATGTCTTAATTGTGATGTCGGTGTTAGCTCTGAGCCCTGCGGTCAATGCAGCGCCTGCTGCAGCATTGCCGAAGGCAGTTTTATAGATTTGATTGAAGTGGATGCAGCTTCGCGTACAAAAGTGGAGGATACACGCGAGTTACTTGAAAACGTACAGTACGCACCCACCGTTGGACGATATAAAGTTTATCTGATCGATGAAGTACATATGCTTTCTACTCATAGCTTCAATGCACTTCTGAAAACACTGGAAGAGCCCCCGCCGCACGTGAAGTTCCTACTGGCTACAACGGATCCGCAAAAATTACCGGCGACGATATTGTCAAGGTGCTTACAATTCAACCTGAAAAACATGACCCCGGAGCGCATTGTTGGCCATTTGCGTGATGTTCTAGACAAAGAGATGGTCTCTCACGATGAGCAAGCTTTGTGGTTACTAGGTCGCGCCGCGGATGGAAGTATGCGCGATGCATTAAGCTTAACTGATCAGGGAATTGCTTTTGGTTCAGGTAAGTTAGAAGAAGCTGATATTCGCAGTATGTTAGGTACGATAGACCAAGCTGCAATTTACGACATTATTGCCGCCTTGGCGGATTCAAACGCGGCAAATACTTTGAAAGCGGTGCAGTCTTTTTCTGAGCACGCGCCTGACTATTTCTCAGCGCTCGATGAATTATTAACCCTATTGCATCGAGTTGCGATGACACAGGCTTTACCCGATGTCGGTGATAATAGTTACGGGGATAAAGATCGAATTGCAGATCTAGCCGCACGAATTGCAGCGGAAGACATACAACTATTTTACCAAATGGCGCTGAATGGCCGGCGAGATTTACCGCTTTGTCCCGACCCTCGCAGTGGTTTCGAAATGGTTTTGTTGAGAATGTTAGCTTTCAAACCGGCCGGTATTCCTGAATTGCCGCAGCAAAATTTGAGCGTTTCACCGTCTCGTGACGGTGACGAGCCAAGTAATGTGGAGGGACCCCAACATATAAAAAAGTCTGAAGCGGTCGAGCCAACTATAGCGAGCACTAGACCGCATTCAGAAGCATTCAAGATAATAGAGCCCGAGGTCATCGACGCACCTCAAGTAACAACCCCGCCAGTCGTACAACAAAAGATTGCGGATAAAACCGAAGAAAAAGCTCGTTTTAACAGAAACGAGAAAGTCGTTGATCAGCCGGATTGCGAACCGGCTAATGTTGAAAAAAAATCTCTAGATACAGACGTCATAATAGAGAGTTCTGACGAGGAATTTCGCCCGGCTCTCGCACAGTTGACACCGTCCAATTGGGCACAGTTTTTTCCACATTTGGGTTTTGGTGGTGTTGTCGGAAATATTGCTTCGCATTGCGTGCTGGACAGCATCGATGGGGACGATTTGTATTTTGTCCTAGACGAATCAAATGCGACACTTTTTAATGATACTTACACTTCGCGAATTGAAGAGCATTTGACTGTTACTTTCAATGCCTTAGTTAAAGTTCACATTAGTGTCGGTAATAGCGTGTCAGAAACTCCGGCCGCGAGAAAAAAGCGAATAGCTAAAGAGCGAAAAGATCAAGCATTAGTTCATTTTCAAGCCGATCAAAATATTCAAACCCTAATCACCGATTTTGGTGCCGTATTAGATCAAGCATCGGTTGAGCCCCGCTAGAACATAACGAGAGAGAAGTATCATGCCAGATCTAAATGATTTGATGAAGCAAGCGCAGGAAATGAAAACGCAAATGGAAAAGGCGCAAGCAGAAATCGCCAAAAAGGAAGTCACCGGTGAGTCGGGCGCTGGAATGGTAAAAGTTTGTATGAACGGCCGTCACGACGTTATCAGTGTCGACATAGATGCGAGTTTGATGAGTGAAGACAAACAAATGATGGAAGATTTGGTCGCCGCTGCGGTTAATGATGCAGTAAGAAAGGTGGAGACGGGTAATCGCGATGCACTGTCAGGAATGGCCGGGGGCTTGGACTTATCAAACTTCAAAATGCCTTTCTGAGCATTTTTTTGCCCTGCGAAAAAGGAAAAACTTTGCAGGAAATTACACTGCACCTAGATCGAGAACGGTAGACAACTTATGGCATTTAGCCCACTTATCGACCAGTTAGTAGAAGCTCTGCGATGCTTGCCAGGTGTCGGCCCTAAATCCGCCCAAAGGATGGCATTTTATCTACTGGAACGTAATCGGGAGGGCGGGATTAAATTGGCCGAAAATCTCGAAAAAGCGATGGAGGGAGTGGGGCGCTGCGAAAGCTGCCGCACGCTTACTGAGCAAGCTTATTGTTCAATTTGTTCCGACCTAAAGCGTGACCATAGTATTGTGTGCATTGTTGAGACTCCTACAGATGTTTTAGCCTTCGAGCAATCTGGAAGTTATCGCGGCTTATATTTTGTGTTAATGGGTCATCTTTCTCCAATCGACGGAATTGGACCGGCTGAGATTGGGGTTACAGACTTGGTAATGAGGTTGCAAGAGGGAACAGTAGAAGAAGTCATTCTTGCAACGAATCCAACCGTAGAAGGCGAGGCTACAGCCTATTATATTTCAGAGCAGGTTAGAGCGTTGGGGCTCACAATCTCTAAGATTGCCCACGGCGTCCCGCTAGGGGGTGAGTTGGAATATGTCGACGTTGGTACGCTGGCACATGCGATCAGCGGTCGCCAAATTGTAACGTAAATAAAAGGTAGTTATGGAATCCAAGCATATTGAACATCCCGTTTATATTGAAACGAACAGTGACTTGTCTCTGTTTTGTAATCAATGGATGCGGTGCGACGTTTTGGCTCTCGACACCGAGTTCATTAGAACCGATACGTTTTATCCAATAGGTGCGTTAATACAAGTTTCGGACGGAAGCGGGTGCTTCTTGATAGATCCTTTAACCATTGATGAATTTGGCCCCTTTAAGCAAGTACTAGAAAACGAATCGATTACCAAGGTTTTACATTCATGTAGCGAGGACCTTGAAGTTTTCGATCGACTCTTTGGAGTTGTGCCACGTCCCCTGTTTGATACGCAAATGGCCGCGGGCATGTTAGGCTACGGTTTTAGTCTCGGCTACCAAGCCATGACTGAAAAGTTGTTAGGTATCCATGTTCCCAAAGGAGAGACGCGCTCTAATTGGTTGCAACGTCCTCTAACAGAATCACAAATACACTACGCGGCACTTGATGTCGCATATTTGCCTGAAATGCATCGAATGCTGCATGGATCTTTACAGGAAAAGAAGCGTATTCTCTGGTTACAGGAAGAATGTCAGCTATTACTTAACTCGGCTTCCGAACACGAAAAGATCATATCATACTACAAAAAAATAAAATCGGCATGGAAGCTATCAGCACGGCAACTGACTCTATTGCAACAGTTAACACTATGGCGTGAGAAAGAGGCTCGACAAAAAGATATACCTCGCGGACGCATTATAAAAGACCGCTGCTGTTTCGATATCGCTTTATTAGAGCCAAATTCTACCGCACAACTGGGGACCGTGAAGGAATTGCCGCACAAACTGATTCGACAAAACGGCGACAAAATTATTGCGATGGTAAAAGATGTCAAGAGTAAAAACGAACTTGACTATTTGGAACCACTGCCTCGACCGCTTCCTCCAGAGACAGGGAGTATTTTGAAACAACTGCAATCCCATGTTAGGCACCGTTCGGAACACTTACAGCTTGCGCCAGAATTACTTGCCAAGAAAAAAGACCTCGAAGCACTCATTCGTTCTGTCTTTTATGATGAAATTTATCAGCTCCCCTTGTCGCTGTCCGGGTGGCGAAAAAATATTGTCGGTAACGAATTATTGGAAATATTAAAGCGCCTAAATGATTAGCAGTTGTATTTCCAGTAAAAAAGTAACGGGTCGGCAGGATTTCGAAGTCGATGTTTTGCACAGTCACAGATGAAGGATGTAAACGACATCGGTTCACAACACTCCGTAGCTTCATTAACTAGAGACACGTACAGGGCAATTCAATGAATATAGTTTGCACCATATATCGAAGCCCAAAAAAAGAAGGAATGTATCTATATGTTAATAAAGGAGAAGAATTGGAACGAGTTCCAGAAAGGCTAATAAAGAAGTTTGGCAAACCGGAACATGCGATGACCCTAGTGCTAAATCCCGAGAAAAAACTCGCGCGGGTCGATATAGAAACCGTTATTGCGGCGTTGAATAATCCGGGATATTTTTTGCAAATGCCGCCCCAACACGAATCATCCATAACCCAGCTCAATCTTAAAAACTCGAAAATTTCACTATGACATCAAATAATGAACGATTTTGGGAACATAAACGCCTTGATGAAATGACTCCGGGAGAGTGGGAGTCTTTATGCGATGGCTGCGCAAAGTGTTGCCTGCATAAACTGGAAGACGAGGACACGGGTGAGGTTTTTTATACCAAAATCGTGTGTCAGTACATGAGCGACGACTGTCGTTGTACAGAATATCAACTGCGAAACAAGCTAGTCCCAAATTGCGTTTGGCTAGACCCGGGAAAGGTAGAGGAGTTTCAATGGCTCCCGTCAACCTGCGCCTATCGCTTAATCTCAGAAAATAAGCCCTTAGAGGATTGGCACCCACTCATTTCGGGAAGTTCGAGTTCGGTACATGAGGCTGGGATATCAATAAAGAATCGTGCATTAAACGAACGTTTTGTGCACGAAGATGGCTATCAAGAACATATCATTCACTGGGTTGAATAGATACAATTTAGGTGATTTAGGCGATAGATGATGGAGTTAGAGAGCGACTACTATTTGGCATGGGCGATATACTTGTTAGCGGTTTTAACTGCGCAAATCGTCGTTTGGCGGCTTGTATTACACGTTAGGTTTGTTGAACTTCGGTCAATTCTTCAGGTTTGTAGCTTGGCGTTATTTATAACGCCAGTCAGGTTAGATCCTACGCAAAACTATTGGGTGCCAGCCTTTATAGCTGCATTAATGGACGGCTTAAATGACGGCGTCGATGCACTATTAAACCGTTTCGTACCGGTATTGTTTGTCATGACAGGGCTGTTAATTGCCTCCTTTATTTTGAAATTAATTATGCGCAAGAATAAATCACGGTGACTCTATTCTCCCATTATTTGTATGTTAAGCTGTATTCAGGTCGTGCCGAGGAGCCTGTAGTCCGAGTCCCGATTTTTAGTAGATGAAGTCGCGAATTCTTGTTGTTTAATTGCTGATATCTGCTATATGTTGTTGTTAATATTACAGTTTGAAGACAAATTGTGAGGGAAAAATGCCTGATTGGTCGCTATTTCACCAGCGTGCAATTGGGAGACAATAAAAAATCAATTTCCAATACGTTTGCAGACAATCAATGTGCGTACTATTTAGAATATTTGTAGAGCGAGTTACTGCCTGAATGAAGATACTAAACCCCATTTTACTTATTGCTAAAGTACTATGTGTGGCGCTGCTGTATGTTGAATCTATACACGGCCAGATAGATATGGCTGCCCCAGCGGCACAAGCCACTATTCAGTCAAAACTTGTTCCCGATGTTCGTGTCATTATTGACATTTCAGGGAGTATGAAGCAAAACGACCCACAGAATTTACGTCGCCCCGCGCTTGAACTTCTTGTTCGGCTATTTCCTGAAAATTCCAAAGCAGGTGTTTGGACGTTCGGCCAATGGGTAAACATGTTAGTTCCACATAAACCCGTCAGTAGCAGCTGGCGATCTGATGCCTTAGTGAAGGCTCAATCTATCAACTCTGTTGCATTGAGGACAAATATCTCAGAAGCCCTAAAGAAAGCAGTAGATGATATTGATAACCTCGATCCGAGGTATAAAACGCATTTAATACTTCTAACGGACGGGGTGGTTGATGTCTCTGCCTCAGCTCGAGAAAATCAGGAGTCCCGAAACC
>CAJVZD010000007.1 GCA_913019905.1 uncultured Cellvibrionales bacterium | reverse complement strand
AGTAGGGTAGTGGCGATGGCTTTTGCTTCAATTTCTTGAATTCTGGCTTGCGCATCAAGTGTGGCTTTACGTATATCGTCCCAGTAGCTCAGCCCGACTAAAGGAATAGATAAAAGCCCTAAACTGAGCAGCGTAATTTGGGTTTTTATACCGAATCTAAACACTTGTCTACCGGACAAAGACACTTTTATTCCGTCCCTAGACACTATGACGCTTCCCAGCGATAGCCGAAACCGGGTTTGTTGAGAATGCATTGAAATGATGGGCCAAGCGTATTGAACTTTTTACGGATATTCTTAATATGGCTGTTTATTGTGCCGTTAGTGACCATGCGTTGCAGGGTACTTTCACATAAACTGCTGTAATCGATGCCTTCGGGGCCAGCTTTAACAATTTCGGTGAGTAAGCGGAACTCTGTTAGGGTTAATGGCAGCGTTTTTCCATGCCACGAAGCAAATGACTTCTCTTCATCCAAGGTTAAACCGGCGTTTTCATATTGAGGTGCGCTTGCACGGTTGTTAGTAATACGTGCCTGGTGTATTCGCAAAAGGCTTTTTATTCGCTCCGCTAGAAGTGCGAGAGAAATGGGCTTTGTTTGATAGTCCCACGCGCCTAATCGAAGACCGAAAACTTGGTCTATTTCATCCGACCTGTCGGTTAGAAAAATGATTGGAATATCATCGCCACGATCAAGTAGTTTGCGGCAAATGGTAAAACCACCATCTGAGTCATCACCGAGCACCACATCTAGCAATACCAGGTCGGGTCGATTTTTTGATATACCGTGTAAAGCGTCATCCACGTTTGAAAAACAACGGGTTTCGAAGCCTTTACGTTGTAGGGCATCGGCGTAGTTTTGTTGTTGGTCTATATCATCTTCAACGATGGTGATTTGGTAGGTCATTGAAGTGGCTTCCTCGAGTGGTTCGCTCTTTGGCTTATTTTATCTGTGCGGGCGTTACTATAACGCAGTATTGAATAAATGAATGTCAGAAAACAGTTTCTCCATTAGTTCTCCATTTCCCTTCATCAGCGCTGCATCAGGTATGCATATCGGATTTGTTCTGCAGATATTGTCTATTACCTCCATGCTAGCTCCATTACTCACGTGTCTGAAGTTGTTTGAATAAGACCCATAGATATCCAACGATGAAACGATGGTGCTAACGCGGATCTTGTCAGGTTTTTTTTGAGACGTGGGTAGAAAAGATGAAAATATCATTGGTTTGTTCATGTAAAAAAATATTATTTAAGTATCTTTTATTTGAGTGCTTATTAGTGTCAGTAAATTTTACAGCTTGAGTTTTTTGGCTTTCTTTTTATGGTATAAGCTGTTGAATATTAATGATTAATTTAACATGGTTCATATTTTGCTTTAATCGGTCGACTTGTGTTGAAGTATGAATGAAAAGAGTTGTCTACGGGCTATGTGTTTTAAAACGTATGTTCTTTATTAAATTACCTTTACGCATTATCAAAGAGTATCGATTTACGGGATCTTTTGTTGGAATATCAATTTTTTGGGGAGTTAAAATGCAACGGAAATTAGGAAAATTAAGCGCAGCGGCAATACTTATTGCCAGTGCTAATACGGCTTTCGCTACCTGGGTAGAAGGCAAGGTTTACTGCGATGCTAACAGTAGTGGCCAAATTGAAATAGGCACAGATGTAGAGATGGAAGGTGTTGTTGTTTCTGCTTTGTGCCAAGGCGCAACAGACCCTGCTGGTATTCCTTTAGCGGTTTGTCTCGATCCCAATGAGGCATTCTCGAAAGCAACGGTACTTGGTAGAGATAATTTAGTTCATGTTATTAAGACTACGGATGTTGGCTATGATGTTACGATTGGTGGTGCAGGACTCCCCGCAGATGCCAATATTATACTCCCAGCGTCAGTACCGGCCCGGTTTAATTTTCCAATGCACTCCTCCGATCCATTCAGTAATCCTGATTATCTCAACGCTTATGTCGCTAGAATTGACTGGTTGATTGATAGCGCAGCATGTCATGAAACAGAGCCTGCTATTCAGATTTGTACACAGGTGACTTTAGATTCCGATATGGTGAGTAATTTTTCTGATGCAGACACGATTATGGGTGACGTCTGTGACAGTTTTGATCAAAGCATACCGGTAGGTGTTGCTGGAGATGTAAACGGTACTTACTTATTGAATGTCGTTAATACAGGTACTGAAACATTAGTTGATGTCGTGATTAATGCACCTGACTTCAACTTAGTTAATGAGCCTATTCCGGCTGCTTGCGGTTCACTTGATCCGGGTGAAACATGCACGATTACAATTGATGACCCTAATAATGCATATTTAGGTCTTCAAAAATCTAATTTGTGTACTGTCCCAGGTATGGTTACTAACATGGCCACTGTGACGGGTACGGGTGAGGCAAGTGGAATCAATGTAACAGATGATGACCCTGCTGTGGTGACATGTACCACTGAGCCGCACATTACACTGATTAAAGAAGTGAGTCTTGATGGTGGTCCATTTATGGATGCGAATACTATTGGGGCAGCGCCATCAGGAAAGCTTGGAGACGATGCAGAGTATCGCTTAACCGTTACTAACGACGGTACTGAAACCTTGGTTAATGTTGTCGTCACTGATGAAACCTTAGGTTTGACTAACGTGGCTTTGGGTTCAGATCTACTTCCAGGTGATGTAGTCGTTCTTACGCATGGCAGCTTCGGTTTTGCTCCTTTGTACGTGCCTACTCGTTGTGACAGTATTGGTTCACGTTTGAATACAGCACAAGTTGAAGCTAATGGTGCGCTTAGTCAAGCTGTCGTTAATAGTGAAGATCCTGCTTATGTAAATTGTGAAAACCCACAAATTGAGCTACTAAAACAAGTCAGTATCGATGGTGTTAACTTCTTTGATGCCGATCTTGCAAGTGATCTGGATGTCCCTGTTGGTATCGTTGGGTTCACCGACGCTACCTATCGTTTAATTGTGACAAATACCGGTTCCGAAAATTTGGTTGATGTACTTATTATTGACACAACACTTGCAATTGAAGAGGTTATTTCCAGTCTTGCGCCCGGTGTTACTCAGGTCATCGAATCAGGCGATGTTGGTTTTGGTAATTTATTCCAACGGGATGTTTGTAATGGAACGCCAGGTAACAAGTTAAATGTTGCGACAGTAGATGCAATTGGTGAAAACTCCAATGTGGTGAGTACTAGCGACAACCCTGCTAATGTGAAGTGTATTGTTGGGCCGGCTATCGACATCAAGAAACAAGTTCGTTTGCTAGGAAGCACTACTTTTGTAGATGCAGATACAGATGCAGAAGGACCTACTGGAATAGTAGGTGATGATGCAGAATATCGCTTGATCGTTACAAATATTGGTGATGAAGATCTAACGAATGTTTCAATAACGGATAGCACGCTAAATATAACGGATGAAATCATAGCTGATCTTCCTGTTGGCGCCGAAGTAGTGATTGATGCCGGTGCCTCTGGGTTTACAAACCTCTACGCAATAGGCATGTGCGATTCAGTTGGTAGTATTTTAAATATTGCCACTGTTAGCGCAAACGGAGTCATTACTGATGCGGCTGTATCAGCTAACGATCCTGCTTATATCAACTGTGGGTCTGTTGAAGTATGTGAAGTTTCTGTCGATAAAACTTGTTCAGTAAAAGTACAGTCTAGCGTTGATAAATTATGTACGGATGCGATTTCTGCAACTACTTTACGTTATACCGGTCCAAGCCAGACAAATGCAACGATCAGCTTTGTAGGAAAAGATAGCGGCGCCGTTACATATTCTAATGTCGACTTAGAAAGCAATGTGACTATTTTGACTAAGCTAGGCCAGAATGGTTATACGCTTGATGCAGGTATTGGGGGTAAGTTAGGTTCTAAAACAACGATCACTATTAACGGTAATGAAGAAATTATCCATACTAGTTGTTCTGCGATTTATGTTGCGGGTCAGCCTGCACCACTAGATGGGAATACGCCGAATCCTCCAAATAGTTCAAAGGGTGATCCATCGCTAAATTGGTCAGTGGTGAACTTTAGGCAGAAAGATGATGTTGTAATTGCTGAATCATCGAATGATGGTCAAGCACTTGACTCATGTACGGTGCCCTTTGAAGGCGCTGAAGTGACTTATGGTTTCTTGGTAAGCAATACCGGTACCACGGATATCGAAGTAAGTAGTGTGTTTGATGATGCCTTAGGTGAATTATTGTTGGCATCGCCAACAGCGCTTGCTGCTGGTGACTCACTTGCATTGTCTAGTGCGCCGGTCTTCATCAATCAAACGTCTATGGCGGCTGTTAATGTCTTTGCTAATGTAAGTGGTAATGCTGGTGTGGTTTGCCCTGCGATTGATGTGGCTGATGTCGTGGTTGATGCGGCGCCAGACTATAGTTGTGCAGATGGTAAACCTGTTCAATTAGGTATCACTTATGTGGGCGGGTCTTGTGCAGATTCAAATCATAGTCAAGGTTCAAGCAAGTCTACCTGTTCAGGAGATTCAAGTGGTGTTGAGCCTGTCACGGTCGAACTGTCGGATAAACACGGCGGTGTGTATGTATCTCAGCTAGTGAATGTGGGCGATACAATAACTCTTGATGGCAATGGCGCTAAACTTGATTCTGAGACCAATGTTGTTATCTCACAAGGTGGCAGTGTTATCCAGAGCATTAACTTCCATACATCTTGTTCTGTACCGTTAGCGGTCGGTGATCAGCATGGTGGTATCATTATTTCTTCATTCACGCCTGAAGAAAATGGGCATGGCGGTAAGGGGAGTAAAGGAAAAGGCCATCATAAAGGTAGCAAGGCAAAAGGAAGTAAAGGAAAAGGCCATCATAAAGGCAGCAAGGCAAAAGGAAGTAAAGGAAAAGGCCATCATAAAGGCAGTAAGGCAAAAGGAAGTAAAGGCCACCATAAAGAAAATAAAGCAAAAGGAAGCAAAGGCAGCCATAGCAAGCATAAAAAACATAAGGGAAAAAAGTAGAGAACCTTTAAGTTTTGATAGATAAGTCCTTGTAGAGTATATTTAATACAAGGCAATATAAAAGCCCTCACTTCTAAGAATTGAGGGCTTTTTGCGTTTAACTCAATGTGATTCGATGATCCTACTTTTATGCCACGACACCTAAGTCTTATTGTTTAGTATCCGGCACATTTACAGAATAAGCTTCTAAGTCAAAGTGTTCAGTCAGGTTACCGCTTACACCTCCATTTTTTCTGCATTAGTTCTGCATATATCCGGCAGTATCTGCTTATCATTTTTATACCATAATGGCCGCAAGGCTTTATTCTCCTACCTTTACGCAAAGTTGGTATAAGTCGCATAGGATTTGTTCTGCAGATTTTGTCCATTTACCTCCATGCTAGCTCCATTACTCACGTGTCTGAAGTTGTTTGAATAGACCCATAGATATCCAGCGATGAAAGGAACGCTGCACATAGGGTGCCGTGTCATCACGACGGAATGTGGCGCTGGGTATCTCAAGAGGGTATGGAGATGAACGCAATGAAAACCAAGACGATGAAAATGAACAAATTAGCAGCTGCAGTATTAGCCTTGAGCCTGACTCAGGGTGTAAGTGCAGCAGGTGAGACTTCTCAACATGACGTTGACAATACGGGCACTTATTGGGGGATTGGTATCGGCTCGGTTCTTGGTGCTGTGATAGCCGGGCCTCCTGGTGCAGCTATAGGTGCAACTTTATTTGGCTCAATTGGCTGGGGGCAGGGAATGGATACCGCTCTGGATCAAAGTTTGATAGAGCTTGATCGACGTGATTTGGCGCTTGAACAGAGCCAAGCAGCCTTACATAAAAACCGGTCTGATTTAACGAAAGCGCGTCAAAAAGTGTCGGAGTTGAATCGCTCGAATGGTCAGCAATCAGCTGTCCTTGCAGATCTTATGGAGAATGATGGCAATGGTGAACAAGGTAATAATGTCTTGCAGGATGTGACCGAGCACTATGCACAAGAGGTGTATTTTCGAAACGGCGAGTCTGATGTGCCTGTTTACGCTCAAGGGCGAATAGATAAACTAAGCGAGTTTCTTAAATCGCACCCTAATCTGAACGTCACACTCAAAGGATATACCGATCACCGTGGCGATGCTGAATTTAACGCGGCGTTGGCGCAGTCGCGTGTGGATGGTATTCGGGAAGCGTTGTTGGAACAAGGCCTTGATACGCAAAGGGTGACCGCTCTGGCCATTGGAGAGGTCGCGTCACAGACACTGCCGAGTGATGCTGCAAACTATGTTCTAGACCGCCGTGTTTCGATTGAGCTGAGTTTCAATAAGCAAGACGAACTTAATAGTGAGGGGCTTGTTAATGATGAGGAACTGCCTATTGCACGCCTCGGAGAGGTATTTCCGTGAAGTATTTTATTGCGATTGAAGAAGATCTGTTGCTGACGGCTTAGCGTTTCTAGGAATTACAGAAACTGCTTTTATCTGTGTATAACAACGCCCTGGCTGATTATGGCGCCGCAGTCACTTTGTTCTATCACCTGTGTTCATTCTTCGCCGACAACAACGCAGAAGGATCTGATCGTTTTGCAAAAATAGCAATTCGGTTGTCGCACACGGGTGATAGGACGGTTTACGTCCCGGTGGAAGCGGATTCTCTCCCAAGTTCGGGCTCTCCCGTCCTCTTTGCTCAGCGTTGATTTAACATTGGCTTCAATCTTTTTCTATCTATGTCTTGACATGCAGCCTTTTGGTTGCATATACTTTCTTACATGGATCTTATGTTTAAAGCCTTGGCTGATGAAACCCGTCGTGAATTACTCGACCGACTCTTGACCCACCCGGGCCAGACCTTGTCTGAGCTCTGTGCGGATTTGAAGATGAGTCGACAATCAGTGAGTAAACACCTAAAGATTTTGCAGCAAGCCGAACTCGTAACAGTGCAATGGCGCGGGCGGAATAAACTTCATTTTTTAAATCCGGTACCTATTGCCGATATCGGTCGGCGTTGGTTGGACAAATTTTCGGCATCTAAAATGGACGCCATTCACAATTTACGAGTGGCGGTCGAAAGCACAGACCACAGCACAGACCACAAAACAGACCATTATAGAGGACGAGACAATGACGATGGGTGATGATCGATATGTTTATACAGTAGTGATAGCGGCGGCAGCTGAAAAAGTTTGGGAAGGGCTTACAGCTCCAGAATTTACTCGCCAGTACTGGCACTCGACGCGGGTAACAAGTGATTGGCAGCCTGGCTCTGATATTGTGTTTCTGGTCGACGGTGAAGACGGTGATATTATCGGGTGTGAAGGAAAAATCCTCACGGTTGAGTATCTTCAAGAACTGTCCTACACATGGTCTTTTCCTCGTAATGAGGCCACGCGTGATGAGCCCCCGTCCAGGGTAACCTTTCTGCTTGAAAGCATTGGTGAGGCGACCCGGCTGACGATAGTACACGACCAATTTGCCGAGAATAGCAGTATGTTATCGCAAGTTAAGGACGGTTGGCCGTTGGTCATTTGCGGTTTAAAAACCCTGTTAGAAACCGGTGAACCCTTTGATTTTTCAATGCGTATGTAACAAGCCAACAGATAGAATTAACGTTGATCGACGGAGTCCGAATTTCTTAAATACTTACGATGTTATCGCCCGCAATAGCCACTTTCGCGAATTGGGTATTTAGGTCGGTAAGCTGGGGTGGAGGGATTTCTGTAGGGGAATGGGTTTCTTTTATAATCGAATTTCTGTATTTTTGTCTTTCTACAACTTGTGAGATGAGCGAACAAGGAAATCGACGTTTCTAAAAAGTGAACTTAGCCATTGAAAATTTCAAAAAGCACCGTGTCGATATTGATGTTACTCACATTGTTACAGCTATTGTTGTCAGCTTGTTCGCTTCTTGTCTATACGCCAGTGGTCGCCATGTCTATCGCCGGCTTGGATCGAGATAGCTTGGATGACGATGATCGATACCGAAAACTAGTGGGTTATGAGCACGTGCTGGAAAACTCGGAAGAGCGATCCTGGGAGTTACATAAATTCGATGGGGGTCGCTACTATTTGGTTTTCCCTTTTTCCAAGCAAATCGAAAAACCTGATTTCGTTTGTGCTCTTGGCGGCAAGCCTGTAAAAATCGTTCATCTTTTTGAAGATGAACTTAATGGCGGAGTTTACTTCGATGGAGAAGTGAGTTGTGACGGAACTAATGTTGTTACTCTATCGAGCATTCATCTTTTCGAATCCCTACAGTCAATGCTTACTGAGCAAGAGACTCAAGCAATTGACACGAAAAACTAACGAGTACCTCGTTTATCATGGTCAGTGTTATGAATAGTAATAGCTTTATGGCCGTATTGCGTCGTTGGAAATTCTTATGCCGTCTCACAATTGCCGCGATTTCATGCACTGTTGTCTGTTCGATGACACACGCAGAAGGGCAGTTGTTGGGAACGGCGGGTGTCGGCCCATTGGAGGGCGGTTCTGGCGGAGGCATTAGCCCCTGGGCCACGCTGGCCGGTTACGCAACACGTGATGAATGGGCAGCTACGGCGACGATAAGTAAAGTGGACGTCAGCGATTTTACTCTGAATGCGGCTTCTGTGGCGCTCAACTACCAAAATAGAATTGAACTTTCGATAGGCCGGCTAGATATCCAGGATAAGTCCGGGGGTGAAATAATTCGCCAAAATATAGGCGGATTAAAAGTGCGGGTGTTGGGGGACCTGGTCTATGACAAGCTGCCTCTGCTAAGTGTCGGCCTGCAGCACAAGTCTCTTATTGACCAGGATACAGCGCGTGCTGTTGGTGCTCAGGATACCAGCGGTACCGATTTCTATATCAGTGCTGCCCGCGCATGGCTCAACGGACCGGGAAATCGAACCATTTTCTTGAATGTAAACCTGCGAAATACGGAGGCAAACCAGTTAGGGTTGCTGGGTTTTGGTGGTGACAGGGGCGATCGGCATTGGTTAGTTGAAGGTGCCGCGGCGATTTATTTTAACCGTCATTGGGCTATCGGTGCCGAGTACCGGCAAAAACCGGATAATTTATCAGCCCTAAAAGAAGACGATTGGAATGAGGTTTTTATTGCTTACTTCCCGTCGAAGTCATTGTCATTCACAGGCGCTTATCTCGAATTGGGTAGTATTGCTGGCCAAAGAAATCAAAATGCCTGGTATGTCTCTATGCAGGCCGCATTTTAGGAACTCATGATGAAAACACGATTATTGTCGGCACTCTCGATTTTTTTTATCGTCGGCTGCCACAACATAGCTGCTCGTGAAGAAAGCCTCTATGTTGCGTTGGGAGGACAAGTTGGTCTTGAGCGATTAGTCGATCAGCTTATCGAGGAAATTCATTTTGACCCTGTTGTCATGTCTCATTTTGAAGATACCAATTGGGACCGTTTCAGGGAAAAGCAACTCGAACATTTGTGCCTGTTAACGGGTGGCGAGTGTCAATACACAGGCGATTCTATGTTGGATGTTCATGCCGGCATGAATGTCAGCGAAGCGGCTTTTAATGCCTTAGTGAACGATTTGCAAAAGGCGATGGAAAAGTTGCAGATTCCTGTCGGAACTGGCAATCGACTATTGGCCATCCTTGCCTCAATGCGAAGCGAGATTATTTATCTGTAGCTAAAAGAGATTGACCAAAAATATCTTGATCGCTGATTGCTATATTGGAAGAAAATAAAAAGACTACAGGGTGGATACGCCTTGTACTTGCAGTCGATGTATTACCCGCTCTTCGTCACCGTGATCATGCACAGCAAAATGAAGTACGGAACGATTGTCCCACATGACTAAATCACCGGCCTGCCAATGGTGTCGTGTCTGGTATTCCATGCGCACAGAATGACTGAAAAGAAATTCCAGCAGTGCTTTGCTTTCGTCTCGATGGAATCCGCTAATATCCTGGGTGAATGCGCGACAAACGTAAAGCGCTTTGTCACCGGTTTCTTCATGGCTGCGGATCATAGGATGCACGGCCTTCGGCGCAGTTGCCGTCTCCTGTCCGAATAATTTTGCTAGGCCTTCGGCCGAATGTGTGGCATTCATATTATTGAGAACTGACTTCATTCCATCGGAGAGTCCCTGGTAGGCAAGGTGCTGGTTCGCGAATGCTGTGTCACCGCCAAATTCTGGTGCTGCGTGGGCATAGAGCATAGTCAATTTCGGAGGAGCTTGGTTGTAGGTCATGTCGGAATGCCAGTGTTGATTGACATCGGCGGTTTTTCCGTTATTTTTTAGCACAATAATATCGGGGTAGTCCTCAAGCCCGCCATAGGGGAATTTTACAAGAGATCCCCAGCGCCTCGCAAAATTCATTTGATCTTCTGGCGCTAAGGACTGACTTGGAAATACAAGCACGTGATGCTTCAGGAACAATGTGTGGATTTCCTGCCAGATTCTCTCGTCAATCGACCTTACGTCGATATCTTCAATTCTCGCTCCAAGCGGAGCTGACAGTTTGCTTACTTTCATTCGAAGACCTCCGTCGCTGTTCACTGCTATTGGTAATTGCCAGTTTGTTTACTAGGAAAGCAATAAGGCAGAAGTTCTTATTTTCTTCAGCCACAGAAGCCCCGTTCTTAAATCTAACTCAAAATGTCTAAAGTCGCGGCCGGCGATGGCGCTTGCTTTCGTCTATTTTTTCTTTCTTAACGCCATAACAATTTTCAACAAGGAATACAGAAATGACAGCTTGATTGCGTTAAACCGTTCTCTGACAGGATGGGATTTTTCACCGTCAATAGCTTGGTGGTTTCGCAAGATTTCCATCCAGTCAATCGTTGGACTTTTTATCTTTCCATTGATGCGAGTCTGCGCTTGCGTATAGTGATATACCAAGGCCGTTCGGCGTGTATCAGAGTTATTGTCGACCGATTTATGCATTAAGAATGAATGAAAAACAAGGACGTCGCCGACCTCCATCTCAACACATTCCTCATTTGAGAAGTCAAAATCTCTGATTTCCAGGTATCCGACGTTTGCTGCGGGTCTGCTGTCAGGTAAGTGTTCATGAATCGCTTCGGTATGACTGCCGGGAGCGACAAATAAGCAACCATTTTCTATAGTGGCTTTCGACGTCGCCAGCCAAACACCCACCTGTGGAGATTTGTCAAAATCAAAATAGAGAGAATCCTGATGCCATGGTTGACCCCAGGCACCGGGATTCTTGAAGATAAACTGTGAATTGAACACATCGACATCGGGGCCGAGGATGCCACCTAAACATTTCGTTAGGGTTGGGTTGCGGGCCCATTGCCGAAAAACATCTCGGCGGTGCAGGTTATAGAGTTTAGACGCGCGGTCTTCAGCTTCTCTGACTTCCGTCGAGAAGTTTTTTTCCGCCAGCGATATCGCTCCGAACTTAATATTGCTCTCTTCCCTGCTTTTTTCCGGTGCAGATTTTGCTATGTCTCTGACTAAGTCAATCGCGCACTGGTTGACTAATTCGCAGCTGTCCGACGATGCCAAACCCCGCAGTATGAAAAACCCTCTCGATTCCCAATCACTCGCTTGCTCAGTCGATAGATAGGAAGGCTCCAGTGGTTTGAACTGTGTATTCGACTTACCGGCTTGGCTATTGGCGATACGGGCAAATTGATCTTGTTTTTCTTGTTCTTGTTCATCCAGAGCTAAGTCGTCTAACACATTATTATTTTTCATGGGATATGGCTCGTGTACTGCTTTAAGGCCCTGCGCGCCGAATTGCGGTGCATTAATGAGTTTTGTCAGAACTTACGGTTATCCGAAGGGCAGTTCGGCGACATTTTTTGCGGAAAATTAACTCATTTTTTAGTCAGTGAATCAGAATAGCCAAACGAATTGTAGTTACAGTAATGTAATATTCAGCGAGTTCGCTTTCTTCTTTTACAGTTATTTCTTGTCAGGTTTTTTCAAATATTGATTCCAACGATTGTTTTACCCACGGCTCTCAATTTTTTCTCTTGATATAGCTGTCAATACTGTCTGCAAGTACACTCATTGGCACTTGGCCATTGCCTAAAACCACATCGTGGTATTCTCGAATGTCGAACTTTGTACCGAGAGCTGCTCTGGCTTTTTCCCGCAACTCAATGATTTTAAGCATGCCGATCTTGTAGGCTGTTGCCTGAGAGGGGTTAACAATATGCCGCTCGACCATCTTGACGGCGTCGGATCTGGCATTGGGCGTATTGTCAACATAGAACGCTATGCTCTGCTCACGGGTCCATTTTTTTTCATGGATGCCTGTATCAACAACGAGTCGCACAGCGCGCCAAAGCTCCATGGCAAGGCGACCAAAATCAGCATAGGGATCTTGGTATAATCCTATTTCCTTCGGAATCATTTCTGAATAAAGGCCCCAGCCTTCAGAATATGCGGTAAAGTTCCCGTACTTTCTAAACTTCGGTAGACCCGTCAACTCCTGCTGAATGGCATTTTGCATGTGATGGCCCGGTATCCCTTCGTGATAGGCCAAGGCCGCCATCTGGTAGCTGGGCATTGCTTCCATTTTAAATAGGTTTGCGTAATATGTACCCGGCCGTGACCCATCCGGGGCGGGGCGCTGATAGAAAGCTTTTCCAGCAGTTCGTTCTCGAAAAGTCTCCACGCGTTTTACGATTAAGTCAGCCTTAGGTTTTGTAATGAAAAGAGTATCGAGCCTGCTCTTCATATCCATGATGAGATCGTTCGCCTCCCTAAGGTACTGTTGGCGATCATCGTCATTATCTGCAAAATAAAATTGTGGATCTGAACGCATAAATTCAAAAAACTCATTCAGAGTGCGGCAAACCCCACTGTGTTCGTAATGCCCCGCATTTCATTGTGGATACGCTTCATTTCGCTGAGACCCAGTTGGTGGATCTCGGATGAGCTCAAGTCAGTGGTCGTGGTGCGCCTGAGAGCATTGTTATAAAACGCCAGGCCCTCGGGAAACTTCCAGGCACCGTCTCTATGGTCGCTTTTCTTTTTAAGCTGAATTAAGTAGTTTGTTAGCTTGGCATAAGCGGGTTTAATACTATCGGTAAGCGCACGCTCCGCTTTTTTCACGAGGCTCTCGCGGACAGCAGCGGGTAACTCTATGCGGTTTATTTTCTTCTTGAAATCGGCAAGTAGTGTACTGTCAGCTCCCGGCGCGAACGGCGCGCCGTGTAAAATATTTCCAGCGTCCCTGATTACGTGCGTAAAGACAAAGGTTGGCGCGATAATTCCCTTTTCCTCGCGTATTTTTAACTGTTCGATCGTCTGATCCATCAGCACGCTGGCCGCGTTCAGTCGGGAAATGTAATCGATGGCTTCCTTTTCATTGGCAATCGAATGTTGATTGATCAGGAAGGAAGGGATTTTTGATTGTGTACCGACCTTTTGGTTTACCGGATAGTTGTGATGGCGCCATTTGAAATCGGCGATTTTGTTTTTTAGTTTTTCTGAATACATCTGGTAACTGATCAGTGTTTGCCTATCCAATTTTTCCGTATCGATTGCTCGTAAGCGTTTTAAATTACTTTTAGCAAATTGTTGCTCTCGCAGATGATGTTCCTCAGACATATCATTCCATTTGCCGTAGTCCTTCTTTATACCAAGGTATGTTTGCCGAACGGGGTCTCTGTCTACTCCTTCGTCAAAAATGCGATCGAAAAGCTGATTTGCGAATTGAGACTCGTCCCGACTACTGGTGTTGGTATTTACCGTTGTACACGATAACAAAAAGAGGCTAAAAACCATGGAAAGGGATCTATAGGGCATGATGATAAATTCTCGTCTTCAAATAAGGTTATAGAATCGCTGTAATGGTATAAGATTACTCTCGGCATTGGTATTATTGTCGGTGCTGACAAACAGGCAGTTAACTACCGAATATTCACCACCGAAGCTCATTTTTGTAGGTTTTAATTGTCAATCTGTAAAAGCTGCAAGTTTCAAGGAAGTTAAAGTCGCCAGTATCGACCCTTGATGTAATTTGTTACTTCTGGCATCCAGTGTTGTTGATGCCCAAAACACCTATTTTAGAATCTACGATGATTTCACAGAAAAAAATAAGCACGTTTTCCAAACTGTTTTATATTTTCCCCCAACAATTCCACAACGAGAGACATCACTAATGACGAAACCCATGAAATGGCTGCGCAATATAGCGATCACTATTGTCGCACTTGCATTGATTCTTTATGTTGCTTTGAAAGTTTTTGTGGGTGCTGTAAATACCCCAATCCCCGGTAAGGAATTCGACCCGTCAACGGTCGGCAGTCGAATTACTGTTCCTGAGGGATTTTCCATTGGTCTATATGCTGAGAATGTCGAAAACGCTCGTCTGCTAAAGTTCACCCATCAAGGTGACTTGTTGGTTGCGAATACCAATCTGAATCAGATCGTTTTGTTGGGCCGAGATGAGGATAAGGACGGCAAAGCTAACGGGAAGAGAATATTGATGGCTGATCTGAATGGCCCCAATGGCATGGACTTTTTTGATGGCTGGTTGTATATCGCCGAAACAGACGCGATTGGTCGAGTCAAATTTGATCATGAAAAGGGACAAACAGTCGGCGATTACGAGCGTATCGTTACTGGTTTGCCTGCTGGCGGTAATCATTGGCGTAAAACCTTACGGTTTGGTCCCGACAACTTGATGTACGTGACCATGGGTTCTTCCTGTAATGTCTGTGAAGAGGAAGACAAAAGACGAGCGACAATGATGCGCTATAACCCCGACGGTTCGAATGAAGAAATCTTTGCTGAAGGGTTGAGAAACAGTGCAGGTTTTGACTGGTCTCCCGCTGACGGACAAATTTACGCGACCGATAATGGTCGGGATATGCTCGGTGATGATTTTCCTCATTGTGAATTAAATAAGGTTGAGCAGGGCAAGCACTATGGTTGGCCGTATGCGAATGACGACAAGATCTCAGACCCCGATTTTGGAGAGGGCAATGAAGCGATTGTTGCAAGTTCTATCGGACCGGTCTTTGAATTCAAACCCCATAACGCACCCCTCGGTATTACATTCATTCGAGGAAAGAGTTTTCCTGAAAAATACCACAGTGCGGCCTTGGCGGCTTTACATGGTTCCTGGAATAGAACAGAAAAAGACGGTTATAAAGTAGTGTCCTTGCATTGGGATGAAGATAATAAGGTGACGGAGGAAGATTTTTTGACAGGGCTTCTTCAAGGCGATGATGCTATTGGCCGTCCTGCCGATGTTGCAGAGGGCCCCGATGGCGCCGTATACATTTCTGATGATTATGCCAACGTGGTCTATCGGGTTGCCTATGCTGAGGAGCAACAAGAGATTGCGGTGAAAACGTCCCGCGCCTCTTATAATGCAAAAGAAACACTTGCCGCAATTAGTGACGCCAATCGGTCGGGCTTGTCGCAGGAAGGTGGGGTACTATTTTCCCAGTATCAGTGTATCGTCTGCCATGCCAATATGGGAGGTGCAATGAAAGTGCTTGAAAACATCGGCGGAAAATATGATATCGATACACTGGCGAAGTATATTGAGCGTCCTAATCCTCCGATGCCAGTTTTTCCTCTCGATGAACCACAGCGACGATCGCTTGCCGTTTATTTAATTGAGACCTACTCAGGTTTAGATCACTGAAACTGACAGTAGCATTTCGTCATTATCGAAGTGTTAGCTCGGCCTATGCAATGAGGTCGAGCTTTGAGTATGAAAGATTGTCTACTATTCATTATCCTCTGGTCGCGAATCCCCCCCTAAAACCGTTCGTTCGAAAAGACGAGTTTCTGAATAAGTACCAAATTACACGCTGGTCGCGCATGACCTACCATTCGCCGGCGAATATAGACATCTCACAGTGTTTAGCTATCAAAACCAGGATGACTTCCGTAAGCTTACTTGAGAAAGTCCGATAAGCGCATTAATAGTGTTGTATCTATATGGAAAGAAACCCCAATAATCAGATCGTACTCCGGCATACCTTAAAGGTGCTGGCAGCTGTTGCAGTGGCTTTCTTTGTGTACGCAATTCTTGTTCAGATTTCTGGCTACTTGACGATAAAAAATTTCGAGCCAGATTTACCGAGCCAATTGCATTTTCTTTTTGTAAAGGTGTGGTTGCCTTGGCTAATATTCTCGCCGCTAATGGCATACGTCGCTACTCGATTTCCGATAAACCCTGACAATTGGATACGATTGGCCGCTATCCACTCCTTGGTATTTCTCGTTTTGTCGGTGTTGTCTGTGTCGGTAACCAGTTATTCATACCATTTCTCTGCCAAACTGAGTCACGAGATGAGTCAGTATCTGCCATGGCAACATATTGGTCACTTTCTTTTTGGCGATTCCATTTTTCTTTACAATGCGATTGTATATACCGTGTTGATAGCTAGTTTTAATCTTCGCAATTTCTATAACATCGCCCAGCAAAAAGAATTGGCGGCAAGTCAGCTAGGGCTCAAGCTGACAGAGTCGCAACTTAAAACTCTGCGCATGCAAGTTAATCCTCATTTTCTTTTTAATACCTTGAACTCGATTTCCGTTCTCGTCATGAAAAAAGAAAATGCGAAGGCGACAGAAATGATCGAGCTCCTCAGCGGGTTCTTTCGTCAGACACTGGAAGACTCGAAGTCTCAGTGGGTCGCTCTTGAAACGGAATTGGAAATGACCAGTCAGTATTTGGCTATTGAACAAGTGCGCTTTGGTGATCGCTTAACAGTAATAGAAAAAATAGCCGCAGACACGCTAAAAATATCGGTTCCATCGATGATCTTACAACCCCTGGTTGAAAACGCATTGCGTCATGGCCTCGGAGAAAAAGAAGAACCGGGAGTACTGGTTATCGAGTGTAAACGTCTGGCCGATAGACTGCTAATTCGTATCACTGACGACGGAGCAGGGTGCGTATTCGGCGGTGACAAGGGAGTTGAAATGGGTGTGGGGTTGACCAATGTACAAGAGCGACTAAACCATCTATATGGTGACAATCACGTGATTGAGCTGCTGGGAAAACCTGGAAAAGGTGTCGCTATCAGTATCGAGATACCGGTTCACGTTGACGTGGAAGGAAAATAAATGACGATAAGAGTTTTAGTTGTCGATGACGAGCCGCTATCCCGAGAAGGTGTGATTATGCGACTTGAACAGCAGGACGACATAGAAGTGATTGGAGAATGTGGAAACGGGAGTGACGCCATTCGAAGGATTTTGGCCGACAAACCTGATCTGGTTTTTCTCGATATCAAAATGCCTAAATTCACTGGATTTGACGTCATAAAAGCAGTGGGTATTGAGCAAATGCCCCTGGTTATATTTCTGACGGCATACGATGAATTTGCTATTGAGGCATTCCAAGTGAACGCACTGGACTACTTGTTGAAGCCCATCAATAGCGGTCTTTTTGAAGAAAGCATGACCCGCGCAAGAAAAGAACTGAATAGCCAGCGTATCGCGGATCGATCTGCACAATTAAAATCCTTGCTGAACGAAACATCCGCGGATAGCAGTGGGGCGTTGGAGCACAAAGGGTTGAACGAACGCATTGTCGTGCGGGCGCATGGCCATGTGCACTTTATCAAGCCCGAAGACATTCAATGGGTTGAAGCGGAAGGCGATTACATCAACGTGCATACCGAGAGCCGAAGCCATCTGATCCGAGATACAATGCGGAGCATGGAGCAGCGCCTGGAAAATCATGGCTTTCAGCGGATTCACCGTTCGGTAATAGTGAAGCTTGCACTTATTACTGAACTTATCACTTTGGAAGGCGGCGATTATGAAGTCGTGATATCAAATCAGCAAAAATTAAAATTGAGTAGAGGGTACCGCGACATTCTATTCAAGAAATTGCAGGCTGACTTATAGCCAGCAGCCCACGTTCTGGAGCACGGGTTGAAACCGACCCGCAACTGAAACACAGATCTTAAATCGATATTTTTAACGGGCACTAACTACCGTTCATCTCTTTATTTCGCGGCTCGACGGTATCCAGCTGCCCTCGAGCGATACCATCCCCACATTATTTCGATTCCCACTAACATAGCTCCAGATAACTTACGGGGAGCTTAACATCGATATTCCAAAGAAAGAAAGCCGAAGGAAATTTGGCTTACCCACTCTATTGACCACTGCATTTGTTATCGCGACCTCAATTTACGCGTGGTCCTATGCCAGTTCCAGCGTGTCGGATGTTGTTGCCATCCGCGAAGACATTATTGTAGCGGAGGTGAGCAAAGGTAATCTCGTTCGAGATGTACGAGCGCCGGGTACCCTACAGCCAACAAAATTACGTTGGATAGCATCGAGCTCGTCCGGAAGAATCGATGAAGTTCTTATTCAACCAGGCGCAATCGTTGAAAAAGACACGGTCATCATGGTGTTATCCAACCCAACCTTAGCTCGTGATGTCGACTCTGCCAACTATGCTTTGCAAGTTGCAGAGGCTGAGTTATCCGCTCTTGAGAAGAGGCTTACCGGCACTTATCTTTCTCAACAGGCGGTCGTCGCCGAAGTAGATTCGAGTTTCCAAAATGCGACCTTTAGAATGGAGGCAAACGAAGCCCTGGCGGTTAAGCAAATTGTCTCGGTACTGGATCTTAAAGAAACTCAGCTGCTGCAAAAACAATTTGATACCCTCCTGCAAATAGAGAGAAAACGTCTGGAACATCTCGCCGATTTACATGTGGCAGAAATCGCTTCACAGCAAGCTCAGATTAATCAGGCACGTAGTCAGTTCAAACTACAGCAATCGTTGCTTGATGACCTAAACGTAAAGGCCGGGCTTAAGGGGATTTTACAGGCCGTGCCCGTCGAGCAGGGCCAACAAATCGCCGAGGGAGTTATTCTTGCGCGAGTAGCCCGGGAAGACAGTTTGAAGGCAGAGCTGCGCGTTCAGGAAAGTCAAGTTAGCGACGTAAGGATCGGTCAAGAAGTCATCGTCTCCGCAGGAGGGCAAAGGGTCACCGGGCATATTCAAAGGATTGATCCCGCGGTTCAAAACGGCGTCGTATTGGTTGACGTCGAATTTTCTGGCGATCGCTTAGATGCAGAGCGACCGGATTTACGAGTCGATGGTGTCATTGTGACTGAGCGTTTAACAAACGTGTTATTGCTAAAGCGCCCCGTCAACAGCCAGGAACATAGTGTGGGGTCTCTCTATCAAATGGATTCCAGTTCAGCGTTTGCGACGTTGACCGATGTCCGATTTGGAACTGCCTCCCTTGACAAAATTGAGTTGTTAGAGGGTTTGCGTGAAGGCGATCAGGTTATCGTTTCAGATGCCCGTCAATTTAGTCTACAGCCGAAAGTATCAGTTCAATAAGCCATTTGGCCGCCTGAACTGAGATGCAATTGGAATTCTAATCCGCGTAATGATTTAGTAGGAAGTCAATGTCGTTTCATTAAACAAAATCGTAGTGAATAAAGCGGTAGTAAATTTTTTAGCAACAGATTACTTAGGACAGTCACGATGAATAGTTTTTTCGAAGATAGTTTTTTTGCCTGGAGAAACGCCATCAAAAGTCCCGCAATCGCACTGTTGATTGTGGTCACTTTTGGACTTGGCATCGGCGCCAATAGCGCCATTTTTAGTGTCGTCTATCACGTGTTGCTGGCGCCATTGCCCTTCGCTGATGGTGATAGATTAGTGAGACTACAACAAAATCAGCCGGTCGCAGAACGTCAGGACTTTAACTCTTCCGTCCAGAGTTTTTTTGACTATCGGCGATTGAGTGAAAGTATGTCGGACCTGGTCGAGTACCATTCCATGCAATTTACTTTGTTGGGTCACGGTTTGCCACAACGGGTCCAAACCGGAGTGGTGAGTTGGAATTACTTTGATATGTTTGGCATTCGGCCAATACTGGGCCGATCCTTTTTGGAGGGAGAGGATATACCGGGGGCTGAACCTTTAATTTTACTGTCTTATCGCTATTGGCAAGAAAACTTCGACGCTGATCCCAATGTTGTGGGCAGCGGTCTGGAAATGAATAACGCAGTACACAAAATTATTGGCGTACTGCCACCCATGCCCGCCTACCCTGACGACAACGACATTTACATCTCCGCTGCCAGTTGTCCTTTCCGATCTGCAGAGGCAATGATCAATAATCGCCGCCCAGGTATGTTAACGCTATTCGGTAAACTGAAAAAAAATGTGCCGATGTCACAGGGGACTAAGGATGTTAATGCCATCGCTGGGCAACTCGCCGCAGAATATCCCGATGATTATCGCGAAAACGAAGGATATTCCGCGAACTTGGTGAGCCTAAAGGACGAGATGGTCGGAGATTCTGCTAACACATTCTATTTGTTGTTAGTCATTGCGGGCCTAGTCGTTTTGATCGCGAGTGCTAATGTGGCAAATCTTAATATGGCCAGACTATCCTCTCGCAGTCAGGAATTGGCGATTCGAGAAGCCCTTGGCGCAAATCCCCGACGTATTGCTCAGCAGATGTTGACGGAGAGCACGCTTTTCGCACTCGCCGGAGGCGTTGTTGGATTGTTGCTGGCTTATCCGTCCCTCAGCGTACTCACCACATTCGCGAATGGCTTTACGAGCTTATCCAGTGAAATAAGGATGGACGGATCTATTCTAGTATTTTCACTAATTTTGTCCCTGCTTACGGGTATGGTGAGCGGGAGTACCGTTGCATTCAGCCGTCGTAATATTAATGTCGCCCTCAAAGAAGGCGGAGATAAAGTGACGGCCAGCACATCAGGCAAACGGCTTCGTCAAGGTTTGCTGGTCGTGCAATTTGCGATTGCCTTTGTGGTACTGACGACTTCCGCATTGGTGACTCTCAGTCTTTACAAACTCAACAGTCAGGAAGCAGGATTCGATGGTGACAACGTTCTCACCGTCGGCTTGGATTTGAATTTTACTAACTACACTAATCGAGATCAGGTTAGAGACTTTTCTCGCAGACTGCTTAACGATGTTGGTGCTATTGCGGGCGTTGCAGATGTCAGTATTTCTGGGTCACTTCCACTAGCGTCGCAACTGGCGGGACCCGTATCGTTTCAAATTGAATCACAAGCGCTATCATCGGACGCCCTTAGACCCAGGGCAAGAGTGACTGTTGTATCAGAAAACTATCACCAGCTTCTATCTATACCATTAATGACAGGACGAACGTTTAGCAGCCGCGATGACGAAAATAGTGTGCCCGTTGTCCTGATTAACCAATCCATGGCGACCCGCTACTTTTCCGATTCCACGGCCATCGATCAACGAATATCGGTAGATAATGGTGGGAATTGGGCCACCATTATTGGTGTCGTGGGTGATACGCGTGCCGCCGGACTCGATCGGCCGGAAGGCGATGCTTTCTATACACCTTTCATGCAACAACCGACCAGCCGAATTAGCTTGTTGGTCAAGACCGATGCAAAAGCGCTTGCATTGAGTGAAACAATAACCGATACGATACATGATATAGACCCGCAACAGGCCATCGCAAATATTCAGACCATGAGTGAGATACGGTCGCAGTGGTTAGCATCGCCCCGATTGGTAGCCGTTTTGGTGGGTTTGTTTGGGATCCTGGCACTGCTTATTACCTTATCCGGCGTCGTCGGCGTGGTGGCTTACAATGTTAGTCAAAGACTTAGAGAAATTGGCATTAGACTTTCGGTCGGAGCAACACCGGCGAATGTTCTCAATATGTTACTGCTGCAGGGAAGCGGAGCGACTATTTTGGGGCTGATAATAGGTTTTGCAGGCATGATATTTGTAACGTCCTTTATCGATGAGTTTCTTTTTGAAACAAACCCACTAGACCCAATCGTATATCTGGTATGTACATTCGTATTATTGTTAGCTTCATTAGTTGCCATGTTTGCACCTGCGAATCAGGCGACAAAACTCAATCCGGTTAATGCTCTTAGAGATCAATAAGTAAGTGTAAAGCCATAAAATCGTCGTACGCAATCACATAAAACGTGTCAAATAAAGGAGAAGTATAATGAAGCAGCAGACAAGGGAACAAGAAGCTCCAATAATAAAGCTGGAGAACCTATGCCGGTACTTTCAAAGCGATAATATGGAAACGCGGGCCATTCATGATTTGGATCTGACTGTTCGCCGAGGTGAATACGTTTCCATATCGGGACCCTCTGGATGCGGTAAATCGACCCTGCTATCGATTCTTGGATTACTAGACTCTGCGACGGCAGGAAGTTACGAGTTAAACGATCATCAAGTTGCCGACTTTGACTTATACCAACGTGCAAAATTGCGAAACAGCGAGATTGGTTTTGTCTTTCAGGCGTTTAATTTGATAGGAGATCTGTCAGTGGTGGAAAACGTCGAGCTACCGCTAACCTACAGTAAAGTCCCGAAGTCGGAAAGGCGACAGCGGGCAATGGAAAAACTCGAACGGGTAAATATGGCCCATCGTGCCTCTCACCGTCCTTCACAGTTGTCTGGTGGCCAGCAGCAACGCGTGGCAGTAGCACGTGGTTTGGTTATTGATCCATCGATATTGTTGGCCGATGAACCCACGGGCAATCTCGACTCCAGTAACGGGGCAGCTATCATGGATTTGCTGGATGAATTAAATCAAGAGGGCACAACGATCTGTATGGTTACGCATGATGCGCGCTTTGCTGAACGCGCGGTTCGGAAAATAGAATTGATCGATGGTCAGTTAGCCTCGTAACGAACTGTGTGGAGGCTAAGTGATTATTTTCGTTTTATTTGAGGCGCCGATCTTGCTCTAAAAATTTGATAGGCCTCCAGTTAACAGTGAGTCACGGGATTTTTCTATCGGTCTACTAACATTTGTTTTTGTGGTGTCCTTTTTCTTCGTCACTATATTTACGCTGACCGTTTCGGTCGCCCAGTGACGATTTAGCATGTGCCACGCAAGGCTTGCCGCCAAAATATTTGAGATAAAAAATCCGAAAAAAATCCCCTCAATCCCGGCAAGCTGATTGCCGACGACAACTATCGGTAGATAAATAATCACGGTGCGGACTAGTGTGAAAATTAATGCGATTTTTGCGTTTTGCATGGCATTTAAAGCAGACACAACAATCAGGATCGCACCAAGCCCCGTATAACTGAAAGGCACAATTTTAAAGAAACAAATGAGTATGGTTGTCGCTTCGGTTTGGAGGCCAAGGAGATTAAAAATGGAGTCGGAGTACGAATACACCAAGCCCGCGATGAGTAACTGAATCCAGATCACGGTAAATAGGGCGTGGCGTAAAATGCCTTGGCAGCGCTCTTTGTTACTGGCGAAATAATTGTGGCCAATAAGCGTCGGGATTGATGCTGTAAAAATCATCGGAGCTATTAGTAATATTGATTCGAGTCGAATAATAATGCCAAAGGCGGCCGTTGCAGCTTCTCCATGGTTGTAGAATAATTGCGCGGTAGCGGCTAAAGCAATCGGTGCAATTAGATTGACCGAGACTGCTGGCATAGCGGCTATCGCCAACTTTTTTGTATTCGCCACTAGTCTATTTTTAGCAGTAGCGAATTTGAAATCGTACATTCTCCTGAGTAAAAGAATTGAGTACGCTGCAAAAATACTGTCGCTAAAGAGCTGGATGAACCCTAGTTCAATGAGATCAACATGGAAAATGGCCACGCTAAGGATACTGGCCGTAGCTTTACAGGATAGCCATGACAATAGTAATCGCCCCGTCGCCATTGTATCTCCCCAGCTTCGGAACACGGTTGCCGCCGTCATGATGATCGTGAAAAAGATGAAATTTGAGAAACGCAAAGTCAAATAATCTGACAAAATATTGTTATCCGAAATTCTAAATCCCAGCAGTTCTGAATATCGTATTGCGATTACGCAGAGTGTTGAAATGGCCAATACAATAATAAAGTTTGCATGTAGTAGGTTTGCTAGTTCCTTAGTCAAATCCCTTGTTGATCGCTCTCCCCGCCACCGACCTATAATCGCTGCTACAGTGATATTGAATCCGATAGCGATCGCAAAAAGTCCGTTGCTTATTGGCACACTTAAACTTAGAGCGAGAAGATCCGCCGGTGTCATTTGTAATACAAGGAAGCTATCCAGCAAGTCCATAAAGATCAGACCAAATATTCCCGGTATTAAAGGTAGCGAAAGACGCCAGACCGATTTCTTTATATCGCCGGTAAGAATCCAACGAAAATCTTCTGATGCTCGATTTAGTGTCGACAATGTTGGTTTCCTCCCTATCTATTGCGGTTAGTCGCTTGGCATTCGAAATGTTCAGTTTCGTCAATTGAGAGTTCGTGATTTGATAATGTGCCGCTAAATACGATTTCTTTGGGTCGGTTTAGATGGTTGCGATGGAATACCAATAATCCTATCTTCAATAAATTGATATTTTAGATCGCTACAGTACTGGCGGATAGGCGCAGAAACGTAAAAGTCAGTATTGAAAATTTACAAAAGTTTTACGTCTAAACGGGTGGGTCGAGTAATGGGGCTAACTACAATAGTTAGTGACGGTCCAGGGATAAGATTTTCCTGCATGTTGACGTTTTAGCATGACCTACAGATGAAGCACAAACCGTAAATTGCTGGTTTTACTTGAATAAGCGAAGCTAGTGCTGATTGCTAATTGCTAATTTAGTTTGAGGAGGGGAAATACACCTGAATCTCAAGTCCAGGGTCTTTAATGTTACATTTTGCGTAGCCGCCCATGTCCTTGGCAAGTTCTGCAACGAGGTTGAGTCCTATGCCCGTACCTGGTTTTGTTCTCGTGAGTTCGCTTCCCGCACGATAAAACAATTCAAATACTCTTTTGCTTTGGGTGGCGCTTAGTCCGGGTCCGTAATCACGCACCGACATGACTGTGTAGTTGTCAAGTTTGTCGAAGCTGATGTCAATCGTTTTTTGATAGTCATTTCCCTCGACAGTTGAAAACTTAATCGCATTATCGACCAAGTTGATAACGATTTGAGAAAAGGCATCGAGATCTACCAATACCTTGTCATGACAAAGCTCAGATCGTGAACAGAGCAGTTCAAAGTGGTTTTTGTCGATTAAAGACGAGACCTTCGATTGGATGATATTGATTAGGGTGGAGACGTCAACGAATTCGGAGTTGGCCTGTTGTTCGTTGTGGCCAAGTCGCGACAGTTGTAACACGTTATTAATTAGACGAGCCAGTCTCTCGCTTTCATAGAAGATAAAATCGTAGTAACTTTTTCTTTTGCTTTCATCTAATATCATATTTTCCCGCAACATTTCTGAATACATGATGATGGATGTCAGAGGCGTTCGTAGTTCATGGCTGACAGAAGATACGAAATTAAGTCTATCATCGGCCAGTCGTATCTGTTCGGACCCTAGTCTATAGATAAGTATTAGACCGACACTGATAATGGAAAATACGATAGCGAACAGGCTTAACATCAACACCGATGCCGGGCCCAGAGGTAGACCTTTTGCCAGGAAGTTAACTTTCATATTATCGAGTGGTTTGAGTAACATATTTCCTAGCAGGAACACGTCGTGGTGAGTTAAGCTGTCGGGACTTAACAGTGGAGCATGGTCAACGGTGACCACGTCCTGCTCGTCAATGGTATAAGAAAAAGTTCTCAACGACTGACTGCCGGAGGATATGTTCAACAAGATATCGCTTTCAAAATTCGCTCTTGTCAGGTGATCGACAATGAGGCCATCAAGAAATACTGTTTCTTCAACGACAAACCCTTGTAGGAGCGATTTTTTCCCTTCGGTGCTTCGATAGAAAATCAGATAGCCATCGAGAGATTTATGGACATTGAATGGGCTGACGTTCACGGTTTGATTTTTGTAGTCCATGACGGGATCGGTCGGGTGCTTTGTGCTCTCGTCGGTTGCTTCCATTTCAATAAACCGTTCCATTTCTCCACGTTCATGGGACCAAATAACTTCACTACGCGATTCGACTTCGTTCTGGTTTATCAGCATCAGGCCCTGTTGAATATCACGACGCGTAAAACCGGAGGCCTCGAGTATTTTACTCATCTTTTCCAGGAGTTTGAGGCGCTGGTCAATTTCATTCCATTCGAGGTCGAGCTTTTCTTTCATCAATCGTTCGAGATTGGTAAATGGTAAGAGCGGACTGCTAACAAGACCCAGCTCGTCGACCTGAAAATAACCCACTAAGCCCGGCAGCCGGGACGATGACTGCAAATCGGTGAGTGGTGAGAGGCGAACGTTTTTGGTTTTAGTGAGCGGATTCTCCATCACCGTATAGAACTTGTAATGGCCGATCGGTCGATCTGATTCTTCGTTCAGGCGAGTGCTGAGTGTCTCGTTGACATTGTTTAAGGTTTGCTGCGCGCTCCAACGATAGGGAAAATACATTTCCCAGCTAAACTGTTGATAAGCTTGTCTGACTAACAAAATAACTGGAACGGCCAGAGCCAAGGTAAATACGATAAAGTAGTTACGGAGTTTTTTTCTTGCCGGTTGGCTTGAACGTTTGGCGGCGGGTTTTGACTTCATTGGCTGGAAGGTGAAAATAATTTGTAACCTTCGCCTCTTATTGTAACCAGGCGGGATGGATTTTTGGGATCACTTTCAATTTTTTTGCGCAGCTTAGCAATATGTATGTCGACGGTACGTGTATCAAATTCGGTTCGCTTGTTGTATCCCCATACTTCGTTAAGTAATTCGCGGCGGGAGACGGGACGAGATTCGTGGTGTTTCAAAAAAAGCAATACATCGACTTCCCGGCGGGTAAATTGAATGGTGTCGCCCATAAGCTCCGCGTTGAGATTTTCCAGGTCGATGGTAAATCCCCCTAGATCCAGTTCACTTTGCGAGCGATCACGGCCGCTGCGCCGCAAGATGGCTTCAATTCGTAACAATAATTCGCGCACCGAGAAGGGTTTTGCGATGTAGTCATCAGCGCCCAGGGAAAGACCGTTAATGACGTCGTCTTCACTATTTTTAGCCGTTAACATGACGATAGCCTGTTCACGGGAGTGTTTTCGAATTTCCCTGCAAACGGTGAAACCGTCAATTTTTGGCAGCATCACGTCGAGAATAATACAGTCCCAAGCATCTTTGAGGGCGCGTTGCAGTCCCTCTTCGCCATCGCCGCAAGCGACGACATCATAGCCGTTAAATACGAAGAGATCGGTCAATCCTTTTTGAATGGCCTCTTCGTCTTCTACGATAAGTAATGTGGGTTTACGAGACATTGCAGCAGCACTTATTTGATGAGTATGATCGTTTCACTGGTCTGGTTTTAGCGGTCTATGTTCAGTGGTCTATGTTTAGCGTTCTATGTCTAATGATCGAGTTTACTTGTCTATGCGTTGATTATAGCCGACCAATCATCACTTGAATGTAAAATCTATGTAAAAGTCACGTCGTGCTATTTTACCCTTGTATGTCTTATTTCTAAGAGCGCGTTTTATTAAAGTGCACCCTCGATAATTAACTTGAGGGTAAAAAAATGCCGTTAAAATTACATATTAGTTTGTTTTTCACTGCGGCCATACTGGCCTGTTCTGTTCAAGCCGATCAGTCGATGGACTGGCAATCAGGTCTACAGGATGAATACCGTCCTAGCTCAGACAAAAAACGAGACGTTGCTAGAAAGCCAGTGGAAGTACTCAAAGTGCTGGGCGTAAAATCGGGAATGCGCGTTTTGGATTTGTTTGCGGCAGGAGGTTATTACACCGAGGTGCTGTCACACAGAGTTGGGTCAAAAGGCGAAGTATTATCCCATAATGATAAGTTTTTATTAGAGGTAATGAATGGTCGTTTCAATCAACAGATGACCGATCGTTTGGCGATGAATCGTTTACCTAATGTCACTCGTTTTCATAAGGAGATAGGTCCGCTGGGACTTGCGTCAGAAATCGACGTTATCACGATCGTCCTTAACTATCACGACCTCTACAGTACCAGGAGTCTCGAGGAGCGCCAGGAGTTTTTGGCAGAATTACGCAAAGCACTCAAATCGGGTGGCGTCTTGGGCATTATCGATAGTCAAGCAACGCCAGGCGAGCACGACCCTTCATTGCACCGAATCAACAGTGAGATAGTAAAGAAAGAACTGGCTGAAGCGGGCTTTGTTCTCGTTGAGGATAGTGCTGTGCTTGCCAATGCGAACGACGATTACTCATTGAATGTTTTTGTTCCTTCGGTGCGGGGAAAGACTGATCGCTTTGTGCTTAAATTTCGAAAAACCTAAAGGATGATTGCGGTGCTTTAACATGCCTTAGCCCGTAGCCGTTGCGATCGACAATTCATTCAGGCTTGAACAATCAATTGGAGTCTGGATGAATTTTTCCGTGAGTTAAGTTTTTTCAGTAAGGTGCCGTCCCTGATAGGTATTCTCCAGTAAGACATTCTCAGCTTACTCCGTTTCTGCTAAGGCAATGACAGCTAAGACATTCTAAGCTAAGACAATCGCCTACTCCTACTTGTTATTGATGTTAATGTAACTGCGGATTCTTTCTGGTTACGCTGCGTTTCTCAAGGCTCGACAGGCGCAGAACCCAGTTCCCCTCGTGTTGTTGATGACACTTGTCTTCGGAATCGAAGATAATTTGTCGTTTTAGCAGCTTTAGTTTGACGCCAATTTTGAGAAGTTCGGACTGAATGATTTTGGCGATTTTATCGGCGTCATCAGTGGCAAGCACGCGCTGCTGGTGTGCATCAGTGTCAAACACACAAATAATTAAAAGGCTACCGGGAAAGTCGCTGTAGGAGGCCTGGTGGGTTAACCATTGAAATCCTTCTATCTCGCCAAGGAATTGTTCGCAGACCTTTGTTAGCGCCTGGCGTACGTTCTTGTCGATCTTTTTTTCTGTTTTACTGCGTGGTTGTGCCATCTTCTCTGCATCTTAGAAATGGGTGGAATATGGAGGTTAGCGTAACACTGTCTGGCAGGTATGGCCTATTATCTGCGGCTAAAATAATACATAAAACCTCATCTGTGGTAGCTTTGTTTTGTCGATAAATCTATTGTTAAGGTATTAGCTCTACGCGCGATCGTGGACCTGATTTCCAATAACGATGATTACTCTATTCTCGACGAATTCGAGCGTCTCACGTTTTTGGAAAAACCACCGCCTGTCCAGGAGGATGAATGTCTCAAACAAAACCATTGCCCAAACGACTCATGATATCAGTGGCTGTTGCGCAAGGGCTATTGCTCTTTTTCTTGTATAAAGCACATGATCTAAAAATGTGGCCGAGCGAGTCTCCTGTTGTCGCTTTTCCTCTATGGACATTGGTATTAGTCATTCCGGTATTTTTACTGCTGTCATTAGGGCAGGGCAACGACCGGAAGTTTTTGCGGCTGACGGGTGTTTTTTCCGTGGTTTTGGCTGTTATTGCCGGGTATATGGGATGGCAGGGAGAACCCTATGGCGAATTTCCGTTTTCCGACCTGACTGCAATTTATAGCTTAAGCATTAGTGTCGCCTGTTTTAAAACACTCATGTATTTACAGCAGCGCGCCTCTCCCCGTGACATGAGCTATCAGACCCTGTTTACTTATTCATGGCGAAATTTTTTGATTCTCGCCTGCTCGGGATTATTTGTATTGGGCTTCGGTTTGTTATTGTTGCTATGGTCAAAACTTTTTTTAATTATTGGGGTCGATTTTTTTGAATCCTTGTTTTCTGAGCAATGGTTTCTTTTCCCCGTTCTTGGCTTTGCTTTTGGCTTAGGCACTATAATTTTTAGAGAACTGCTACCGGTACTCGATAGCATAACAACGTTACTACAGGGATTGATAAAAATCCTATTGCCGATGGCGCTATTTTTGGCCGTTCTCTTCGTGCTTGCATTGCCCTTTACCGGTATCGCTATTCTTTGGGAGACCGGTATTGGCACCACATTGCTACTGTGGTTAACCGCGCTGATTCTGTTTTTTACCAATGCGGTTTATCAGGATAGTAGTGGCGTAAATCCCTATTCCCCAATCATTCACCGCCTGATATCCCTCGGTTTGTGTGTATTGCCGATTATTTGCTGTTTGAGTTTTTACGGTCTGTTACTGCGATGGGAACAATACGGATTAACCGTACAGCGTGGCTGGGGGTTTTTAGTCTGGCTTATCTTAAGCTTATTTTCGGTGGGTTACGTCTGGGGTATTGTTACACGCAGAGCAAGCTGGCCACTCGTGCTTGGGAAAGTCAATACGGTGATGGGTTTAACCTTAGTGGCGCTCATGGTCTTAACGAATAGTCCGCTATTAAATTTGCGGGAAATGTCTGTCGCAAGCCAATTTTCCCGGGTGGAAAACGGAACGATTCAATTGAAAGACCTGGACTTTTTTTATATTCACTACCATTTAGGCCGCTCTGGTTATCTGGCTATCGAGAAGCTAAAGCGTGAACATGCGGATCTCGACGCGGACATACTGGAGAAAATCAACAATCCTGTTCGGCCGATGATGGCTGCCAAAAATATTGACTTTGATAAATTTTGGCGGGAAATAAACTATCGTCCGAAGACGTTTGAGGTGCCGCGACAGGTCGTGAAATTAATAGAGCAGGGTAGCCCCAATTTTATGCGAGTGGGTCCTCAGGACGGTGTTAATGAAGCGGTTTTGATAGAGGCTGATTTGAACGCTGACGGAGGGCTGGAGTATGTACTTATTCGTTTGTTTGACCGTGGTGATGGGCGTCAGGAAATTTTTCAAGCGAACTATTATTATCTGATCGATAATCAATGGCGCATTGGAAGGCTAAATCACTCCGGCGGCAGGCAACATTTTTTTAGCAGTACCGGCTCGAGCCAAATGCTGAGTGCATCGAGCAGTAATTCCGGCGTTATCGATACGGGTAAAGCTATCAAGACCGGGAAGATAGAAACAGAAAAGCCTTTTTTCGAAAATTTGAAGGTCGGTGAGATTTTACTGCAACCTAATTGATGATGAGCGGGTATAAAAAGCCGGTACGGAAAATTACCAACACAGGGTAGCGGCGTTGGTTACCTCGCTGCGGCTTAGAGTTCACGCGGGGCTAGTGCGCCCGTTGCTTCAAAGAGAGCGACGATGACATCTCCCGTTGAAAAATACAGCACGCCCCAGCAGTAGCTCAGCATGGCAAGCAAGACAAACATGTAAATCCGGCCCCGGGTTCTTCGAGTTATGGGCAGGGTTCGGCCAGCAATCGTGCCCAGGAGTAACACCGCCGGGCCCGTTGTAATAGAGATCGCAAAAGCCCACGCGACATGAAAGACTGCGGTCATGATGCTCGTATAGGGAATATTCTCGCCGCCCCAGCTTTCTCCTAGAAAACCGAACATGGTAATTAACGCGACACCAAGCATAATCTGCATGCCTCGCTCAAAACGACTCCATAATTCATGCATGGGACCAAAATCTTCGAACCAGGCACCTTTTTCCGCTTCAGGTTCCGCTTTGGGTTCCGGTTTAGAAATAAGTTCGGCGTTCGATTGAGGCATAGTGAAGTTCTCTTTTATTGCTATTCTTGGACAGCGGTACTGGCTGTAACTCATTAGTTTAGTGTCGCTGACGGCAGTGTTCCAGGAAACGTGAATCTAATTCTCCTATTTTAGCAGCTAACTTCGTTCAGCATATAATTTACCTGGCTGGCTCGAAGCTGTGGATGACTTAGGGCACTGGTAGAGACAAGCAGCTGATAGTGGATTTTGCTGCGCTGGGCTATTATGCTCCCGTCGCAAAAGGAAAATGAAGAGTGAGGAATAAGCTTGTATCAATTTACCGGTAGGCTGAGTGCATTGCGGCATCGAGCCTATTTTCGCTATTGGACTGGCTCCTTTGCTTCGGTCGGCGCTACCCAGCTACAGACAATGGCCCAGGGATGGCTTTTGTATGAATTGACGGAATCGGCGATTGTGCTGGGTTATTTAGGTGCGGCGGCGGCGTTTCCGGCAATTGCGATGACTTTGTTTGGCGGTGCGGTTGCCGATCGTCTCAACAAGAAACATGTACTGATGGCCACTTCAATGTTGGTCGCGGTGATTTTGGCGGTATTGGCGTGGCTGGATCTGTACGGCCTGGTTATGTCATGGCATGTGATATTGATAGCAGGTCTCGTATCATTTATATCCGGTTTTGACTGGCCCACCAGGCAGGCCATCTTTCCCGCGCTGATAGAGCGGGAAGATATGATGAGTGCGGTCGCCCTCAATTCCATTATTTGGCAGAGTTCTCGGATGATCATGCCCGCCTTAGGGGGAGTGCTTATCGCTCTGGTTGATACCTGGTTAGTTTTTGCTTTGTGTTCGCTTGGTTTTATGGCCATGTTTTTTGTGGTGGCCGGCTTGCCGGTTAACCTGGCTGGTTCCAAGGCGCAAAAATCCACTTTCCATCAGGTGAAGGAAGGCTTGCAATTTATTTTTCGAGAAAAGGTATTCTTCCTGTATTTCTCTTTAACTTATGCGGGAATGTTTTTCGGTATGTCCCACTTACAGTTGATGCCGGCCTTTGCCGCACTGCTCGGCGTCGCAGAACAAAGCTATGGCATGCTTTTGTCCGCCACAGGAATTGGCTCTTTATTGGGCACCTTGCTGGTCGGTTATTTTCAGCAATCCACCCAACTTGCCAAGATAATTCTAGCCTGTGCTGCGATGTCGGCGGTGACTGTTTATGGCTTTGCTTTCACGACAGCCTCCGCAAACAGTATGATGTTTGCCTATGAATCTTCGTTGTTATTTGTTGTTTTAATTTCTATGTTCAGTTCAATGTTTATGATCTGTTCGATGACTGTATTGCAGTTGCAAGTGCCCGACCATTTGCGCGGTCGCGTAATGGGTATTTATGGAATCACTTATAGTTTGATGCCCTTGGGTGGGTTGTTTGCCGGTTGGCTGGCCAGTTTTAGCTCACCCCCTGTGGCTATTGTCATCGGCGCCAGCGTTTACCTTTGTATTATTGCTTTCATCGCTGTTATTCAAAAACAGGATGGATATCTGCGAGTCGCTGCCGCCAATACGAGCGAATAAAGTCACGCCTATTATCGGGCGGACCAGAGCGGGTATTAAAAATCGGTTTTCGAAAACCGGTCTATACCCTGATTGATCCCGGGTGGATCCAGTGTTGTAAGGTCGAGTTCGAGTGGTTCGCCAATCCAATGCGCTAATGTCGTGTGGTCAGCCAAGTCGTCATCTGTTAGAGGATGAACTAGCGCTGTTAAAGTCGACTCCTCAATCAGTGCAAGGACCGTCGGTACATATTCTTTAGTGAAATGAACTTCAAACTGCGGAATCGGATGTGGGCCAACCTTAAAATCCCTTAGCAAACCAACGAATAATAATTCAGGGGATTCTGACGATTCCAAACGCTCTATGAGGTTTTGCTGCAGCGCGACAGCGCGATCACGGGACTGATCCTCATAATAAATATGGGCGTGATAGGGGGCAGTTGTGTTTTCCATGAAGTGGGTCTCTTATAGAGCGGGCTGAATGTGTTCCAATAATCTCGGGTACGGAGTGTAGCTTAACTGATATGGGGTTAAACTGAGAAGTTACAACTGCATTGTTAACCACACAAGGTTTAAACCCCCATCGTTAAACCCCCATCGTTAAACCCCATTGCTAAATCCACTTTTACTCGTTAAACCACATTCAATTGCCGTTTGCCGTTTGCCGTTAGCGGGTCGAGATCAATCTGGGTATTTGTCGCAGGAAAGTTTGATGAGTTTGTCGGTGGTGAAGTTTCTGAAAAATGTAAACGTCGATACAACAGAGGTTTGTCCTGGTTTTAAGGGAAAACAATTATCTGCACTGTTGCTTGCTGTATAAGCGTTTAAAATGAACTAAACTAAGCGCCAGTTCCCACAATAATAACCTCTATTCGGAATCCTCATTCTATGTCCAGTTTTAACCGTTTGTTAATGTCACTATTGCTTATTGTCGCTGTTGGTGTGTCCTATGGCGACACGACTAAGAACCTGCTCGAAGAGCTCACCAATGCCCACGGGCCCTCGGGTTTTGAAGGGCCTGTTCGCGAAATTATGCAGCGGGAAATGGCCCCTCTTGCCGACCGTGTGGAAATCGATGGCCTCGGTTCGTTGATCGGCGTCATTGAAGTGTCAAAAGATGCTCCTAATATCATGATTGCCGCCCATATGGATGAAGTGGGCATGATGGTCAAGCGCATTACCGACGACGGCTATTTAAAATATCAGGTATTAGGCGGCATGTTGCCACAGGCTCTGATCAATCAACGTTTTCGTGTTTTAACCAAGAAAGGGTATGTGACGGCCGTGTCTGGACTGAAGTCCATTCATGTTATCCCACGGGGCTCTCGGGATTTGAAACTGGATCACAACAACATTTTTTTGGATGTCGGTGCAAGTAGTCGCGAGGACGCACAGAAACGTCTAGGCATTCAGGCCGGTGATCCCATCGCGCCCGATACAGAATTTGAGGTGCTTAACGGTAGCAGTTTGTATTTGGGAAAAGCCTGGGACGACCGCCTTGGTCTGGCGGCAATGATAGAGGTGATGAAGCGCTTGCAAAATAAACGCCCAAAAGCCAATGTCTATTTTGCTGCGACCACTCAGGAAGAGATCGGCTTGCGCGGTGCACGTACCAGTAGCTACCTGATTAATCCTGATGTAGGTATTAGTTTGGAAGCTGGTGTCGCCTCCGACCATCCTGGTATAACAAAGGATGAGGCTCAGGAAGTGCTAGGCAAAGGGCCTGGGTTATTTTTGTTTGATGCATCGATGATACCGAATGAAAATTTAAAACAGTCGGTGATTAATCTGGCCTCAAAAAAGAAAATACCACTGCAGTTCAATCTGCAACCGGGTTATGGTGAGGATGGTGCTGAAATGCAAAAGGCATTCACCGGGACGCCTAGTGTCAATATGACAGTTCCCGTGCGATACCTTCATACACACTACGGGGTAATTGATCGCAATGACTTTGATCATCTGGTCGATCTATTGACCGCGCTGGTTTATGATTTAACGCCGGTAAAAATTAAAAAGATAAAGCAGTTCTAATTACCAAGGCCTTAATTGAATCTTAGATTTATCTGTCGATTGAATGCTGTGGGTTTTTTTCAGCCTGATAATAGTGATGAACATAAAGACGACCGGAGGCATTATGAATTTTTTTAGAATCAAAGACTTGTTAGGCCACTCTCGTGTTTGTATACCTGTTTATTTCAGCATCATTGTATTGTTGCTACCACTGTCGTTGCAGGCTGCGACTGAACAATCCGTCAATTTAGCGCAACAAATGTACGTTGCTTATTACGGTCGTCCGGGCGACCCAGAAGGAATGGATTATTGGGCGGCTCGATTCGATGATTCTGCGGATTTGGATTCGGTTCTTTCGGCCTTCGGCAGCTCACAGGAGTATTATGATAGATTTGGCGAGCTAAGTAATGAAGCGCTCATTGATGATCTTTTTGAACAAATGTTTAATCGTCAATCGGATATACAAGGCGCTGCATTTTACGTTGAGCGGCTGGAAAATGGAGACGCGATTCTTGCGTCTATTGCAAAGCAGATTGCCGATGGTAGGCAAAACGTCGATGCCGACAGGCTCAATAACAAAATAATGGTGGCTAACGCTTTTACCCAGCACGTTAAAAGAAAAGGAGTCCCCTATACAGACAGCGATATTTCAGCGTCGCTGGACTTATTGGCTAAAGTCTCAGAGCAACAAGAAAGCGTTATAGCTGGATTATTTGAGGTCGATAATTTTGGAGTCGAAAATGAGTACGCTTCCGTTCAGTGTAAATCTCCCAGACCCGATATTTGCACTCAAGAATATTTACCGGTCTGTGCAACTAGAGACAATGGTATTCGGTGTATCACTACGCCATGCCCGTCTACCGAAAATGCTACTTACTCAAATGCCTGCTCAGCCTGTGCTGACGCTGACGTTTTTCATTACAGGCCCGAAGAGTGTCAGTTATAACTTGTCGGTAGACTAGATGTTATTCGTGGGCTTCGGCGGCCTAACACCAATAAAATATTGAGAATTAGCTGTACAAAGAGGTCTGCTTCAGATCAAAAAACAATCAGTTTTTTGATGTTGGTCAAAATATCCGATGTGAATTACCGTTAGTGTAGTCAGTAGTATTTTCAACTCGAGAGGATTTCGCGATGAATCGGCTTATAAAGGCGACAACTTGTATTGTCGGAATGTTTATTGTTGGATGTGGATACGGACCCAAGGGCTCGAGCGGATTTACCCTGCCCGACGGTGATGTCGCACTAGGCAATGCGAAGTTCATTGAGTTGCAGTGTAATGCCTGTCATACCACGAAAACGGTTGAACATTTACCAAATAATAACGAACTTGATGTTTTTCTTGGTGGCACGACATCTCGAATTGAAACATACGGCGAACTGGTCACCTCTGTAATAAACCCTTCGCATAAATTGTCGAAAAAACTGCCTTCCAGCAAAGCGCCTGCCGATGGCAGTTCGCCGATGCCAAGCTTTAATGACACCATGTCGGTCACTGATCTAATACATTTGGTTGCTTACTTGCAGTCCGGATATGAACTACGGGTTTCTCCCCGAACAGCTTATCCAGAGTACCCTTATTACGGTCTTTAACAGCCGCACAGTTTCTATTCAAAGTGCTGGTGTGCGGTTCGATGTTCGCCAGCGCCTAATGCCCTATTTAATTCTTTTCACTATCCGGGATTTTAGCCTACCTGGGCTCGGCGCGCGTAGATGAGCGAGAGCTAATATTCTCCCATCATCATTTTTCACGGTGTCGACCCTGTTCGTTACCGTGGCAAGGACGCTGACACTTCGCTATCACCTATCACCTATCACCTATCACCTATCACCCATCACTTACTTATAGCGTCGTCTCCGATATCTAAGAGACTCAGTCAGACAATTGGTTTACTATGAAGATCGGCGCGCTTTCGCGCTAGCCGATCAACTAAGTGCGAGTGAATAATGTCAGTCCTTATCTTTCGGTTAAACGGTGTCAGCGAACAGGAAGCACAGGAAGTGCGCGATTTACTATTAGACAATCAGTTTGATTTTTACGAAACATCTGCCGGTCGTTGGGGATTCGCTGTTGCAGGGTTATGGCTGAAAGACGACAATCTAAAACTACAAGCCAAAGCGCTACTCGATAACTATCAGCACCAACGCGAACAGTATTATGCGGCGCTACGGCAAGAGGGTGAGAGCGAAACATTACTGGATCGTTTGAAAGCATCTCCGCTACAGGTTGTTACTTACACCGCAATTGCGCTTTTTATTGTATTTCTCTCTCTTTCGCCATTCGTCAATCTGTTTGTTAAGGAATGAATATTCGCCAGTTGCTCTGAGTAACATAAGCGAGCTTAACTGTTGATAGTTACGGGCGAGTTACGCGAGAGTTGTCAGAGGTCAATGTTTTGCAGAATGAGAGGGTTACTCTTAGATTTTACTGCGGTTCGTGAGGTCTTCTTATGCTTAGGTTATGTGGTTTAATCTGGATATTTATCGAATTGGTTGCCTGCAGTAGTTATAACCCACTGCAAGAATATAATGTTAAGGAGCCCGCATCGATAAGCGGTAGCTCAGCTGCCAGCGGTAATTTTTCAGAAGCGCAAGTTCAGCAGGGTCAATATCTCGTCGAGTTGCTGAATTGTGGCAGCTGCCACACGGACGGGGCATTGGTAGGATTGCCGGTGCCGAATCGCTTCTTTGGCGGATCAAGTATTGGTATTGGTTATTCCAATCCTCTTGCGGAAAAGAATCCCGGTGTTGTATTTCCTGCGAACCTCACGCCCGATATTGAAACTGGAATTGGAAGTTGGCAGGACGAAGAAGTATTGCAGTTTTTTAAAACAGGTGTTGATAATCATGGTCGGCGCCAGCTATCGGTAATGCCGTGGCCGGGTTACGCTAGGCTTAAGGACGAAGATGCACTCGCCATTTTGGCATTCTTGCGCGGTCTCCCGCCTGTTCGTCACGCAGTTCCTGAGAATGTTAGGCCCGGCGAAAATTCCCCCAGACCCTTTGTGCATTTTGGTGTGTACCAACGTAAAGATCGGCGTTAGACACCCCTACATCGAGGCATTGTATTTTTCCCGGTAGTGAAGTTCCAGTTTGTGATTACCCGTCTCGCGATAGAGCTGTTCTAACTCTTCAAAAACATAGGGGTCGGGATTACCGGCGTCCTGAAACTCGCGTTCGAGTCGAAGCTGAATTTCAATCGCCTGAGGGTATTTTTTTTGCGCCCGTAATGTCCACGCAATCATCCAATGCGCAATTCTTACGGCATCAACTTTTCCATCCCTATCGTAAGCGGCTAGTGACAGTTGGAATTGGGTCAAGGCGTCATCATACTCACCGGAGAGGTGTTTAGCGTAACCAAGATTGTTCCGTAGAGATCCTTCCCACCGCTTAGCGTCGGCTTGCGACGATCTTTCCATGTAATCGATTGCTTTCAGATTCCATTTAAGTTGAGACTCCGGTTCGCTCGCGACAATCGGCATCATGTGTAATGCGTCAATCGCAAGGGTGTCGAGATGAGCATTTTTTGCCGTTTCGAATGCGCTCATATAGTAGTCTTTCGCTTTTTTATCATTTTCCACGGTTCGGGATTCTTTCGAATGAGCAGGAGAAGCATAAGTCCTGCCAAGCTCCAATCGATAATGGGTTTGAGCTTCTGCTGACGCTTGACTAATACTTGGCTCAATCGAGGCCAGAATATCTCTCGCCTCACTGAATTCTTTTCTAAGCCCGTAGCTGCGCGCAACTTGAGTTAACAATATCAGTCTGTCGTCAGCTGACGCTTCCACCATAGCCTGTCGAAAACGCGTTTCGCTGATTTTGGGGTCGCTAAAATCCCACAGCTTAGTGATATCGATCGCCATCGTATTGACTCCTATCAGAAGCAGAGCGCATCCAGTGTATAAACGGTGCATTGGAGCTGACCTACATTCGTTATTATTAGTGAAAGATATTGGCGTGAGTATGGTCACAAAAAATTAGTTATTGCTTTGCCCGAAATAATGACCACTCCACTGAGTTTCGAAGATTCATGTAGCTTCTTCGAGAGGTTTATACCCGATGTTTTACTGATTTTTCTTTTCGGAATGAGTAAGGCCGATACAAACGGATCCAACAATCATAATAACTCATCCTCTATATTACAAATTGTCCGTAGATATTGATTTTCTAGCAAGTTGCATTATGCTGCCAGTAGTAGCTTGAACGATATAATAAGAAGTATCAATTTAATACCTGTACGAATTCAGCGTCCTTTAAAAAAATTGAGAATAATATTCCATGCGTAAAGCCAAGGAAATTTCTTTTTATCTTGTTATTTTGATCGTGGTTTTCTCTATTGAAATTGTTATTGAAACCTCCCTAAATGATGCGCGGAAGCAACACGAAAGCGCTGAAGTGTTGCAGGAACTGAATGGTATATCGTCTAAACTACAGGGAGTGATCACCAATAACTTGTCCCTTATCAGTGGGCTTGCCGCTCATATATCCATTAATCCCCAAATTGACCAGTTAGGCTTTGAGCGATATGTCACCGCCGTGTTTCGACAGGAGCCATTGCTTATTAATATGGCGGCGGCTCCGGATATGGTCGTGACCATGGTTCATCCCCTGGAGCCCAATAAGGGAGTTTTAGGGCTCGACTACAGTAAAAATGCTGATCAACACTATGCAGCCAAATTAACGAAAAACCGTAAAGGTATGGTGGTGGCCGGCCCGGTGCAACTTGTTCAGGGTGGATCTGCATTTATTGGAAGAACAGCGACTTACGATGATCAAGGGGATTTTTGGGGCATTGTTTCTGCACCGATTGATGAGCATTTACTGTACGAGGAAGCGGGTTTACTCAATCAGGATATTAACATTGAGGTTGCGATTCGGGGAAGAGATGGTAAGGGGGAGGCCGGCGAGGTTTTTTTCGGGGATGAAACATTATTTGATAATAGTCTCCTGGCGAGGATTTCGATCGATGTGGGGCAGGGATGCTGGATTTTGGTGGGTCGTGCGAAGCCGGCCGATCCAGGCATACCGGATGACATTCGATATCTCAGGTTGGCGTCAATAACACTCGTATTATTGTCATTTACCTTGCTCTATTACCGAAATCAGTCGGCCCGAAAAGAGCTTGGCTACAAAAAAATACTATTGAATAAAGCCTCTTATGATCAGCTGACGGGATTGTCGAACCGCTTTCTTTTTAAAGACTTGTTAGAAAAATCCATCGCTCACGCGTCGCGGACCCAAACAAAAATAGCGGTTTTGTTTATAGATCTTGACAGTTTCAAACCGGTGAACGACCACTATGGGCATGAATCCGGAGATTTGGTGCTGCGTGAAGTCGCTGCGCGTATTAAGGGTAGTGTTAGGAGTTGCGATACTGTTGCTCGGTATAGCGGTGATGAATTTGTAGTGATCGTTGAAGACCTGACTGATACTGAGTCGGTAGTGAAAATAGCTGAGGATATAATAGCGACTATCAACCAACCTTATTCTGTATTGAATAGCACAATTTATTGCGGGTCGAGTATCGGTATGTCCGTTTTTCCCGATGACGGACAGGATTTAGAATCTCTTCTTTCGAAGGCCGACCAGGCTATGTATGAAGTAAAGCGGTCCGGAAAAAATGGCTGGCATTTCTTCACTGATAGTATGCAAATTCGCTCAGAAAAACGACACAGTTTGTATAACCGGATGGTCGAGGCAATAGCCGAGGAAAAATTGGTCGTTTATTACCAGCCAATTGTGAATTTGTCCGACAGTAGCATTGTGAAATGTGAGGCACTGGTCCGTTGGTTTGATCAAGGACGATTAATCCCGACTGTTGATTTTATTTCCCTGGCGGAGGAAACGGGGAAAATCAATGAAATTGACCGTTTTGTTCTGGATGTTTCCACCCGGTATCTGGTCAATGTGGCTAAAACCTACGATCAAAAAATCGGACTTTCTATTAACCTTTCACCAAGGGTGTTTTCCACTAAAGACGATTCACTACAGTTATGGCTTGCGCTAGTTCGTGAAGCGTCACGGGAATTAGATATTACGGTGGAAATTACCGAACGTCTTTTGACTAAAGATACTGATAAAGTGTTAGATGTACTTAACAAACTAAAAGAATATGGCGTCACCATTGCGATTGACGATTTTGGTACCGGCTATTCGTCTTTGAGTTATTTGACCAAATTCCCCATCGACATTTTAAAAGTTGACCAGTCGTTCATTCATAATCTTGGGAAAGATCCGAGATCCAGTACCTTGGTAGAGGCCGTGATCAGCTTAAGCCACAAATTATCATTGCTGGTAGTCGCTGAGGGAGTTGAAACGCTCGATCAGGTTGAACAATTAAGTGCCTGGGATTGTCACTTTGCGCAGGGATACTATTTTTATAAACCGATGCCCGGTGACGCGTTCCTGGCGCTCTTGTCACAGGAAATTGCCTAGTTCAGTGGTCGTACGAGAGAACTTTTTTGCGTAGGTTCTGATCTCAAGAAGGTGTTTGTTTGGATCGTTAAAGTACAAGGTCGGTGCCAGACCTTTGGCGCCAGCTTCTTCGCCAGGGCCTGTGTTCGAACCTACCGAGTCAAAAGATGGGCCGTATTCAATCCCGGCCGACCTGATGCGCTCGAAGATGTGATCAAACTGTTCCGGTGAGACCGCGAACGCGTAATGCTCGAAGCCCTGGGTGCCCCAAGGAGCAAACTGAAGTTGAAATTCCGGATTAACTCTAATCACCGTAAAAGGACCATCCTCGCCTTCGTTTGAGAAACCGAGAATCGATGTGTAGAAATCGACACTTGTTTGTAGGTCATTAACTTTAATAATGAGGTGGTCTAGTCTGACCATATAGTTACCACTGCGTGACATGACACCCTGACGTGACAAAGTGACATGACAGGTTTCGGCATAAACAACATGACGATTCTAGGAGATATTAACCATTTTCATTCAACGGTATCAGCTCTCATTGTAGCTCTTTTCCACTCGGAGTATGAATTGGAATACTAAATAAAAGGTGAAGTGGCTGTATACACCCAACAATGATAAGCGGTCCTTAGTTTATTCTCGTCTACTATTTTGTCTGCAGGGATAGAAAGAAAGTCAGGTTTTACAGGTTTTTAATTTATGTGAATTTTTTTGGATGGTGCAGTTACCGAATATTGCTTAATCGTAGTAGGATGCTCAGTTGGGTATGTTTGAATTCTTCTGATTTTTGAACCGAACAAAATTTGCAATTAAAACAGGACTATTTTTCTTATGGCAACAACACTTTACGACATTAGTATCGCAAGCTATTTACAATCATTGAACGCGGTCGCGGGTTTCCTTGAGAAGGGCCGGACTTTTTGTGTCGAAAACAATATCGAACTGGCAGAAATTGTCGAAACGAGCCTTTATCCTGATATGTTACCTTTCCGTTTTCAGGTAATCTCCGCGGTACACCACTCATTAGGCACTGTTAAGGCCCTGACATCCGGTGAGTTGGGCCCTCCGGCTGGCTTTCCCGATTTCGATTACGAGGGCTTACAAGGACTCGTTAATGACACGATAGCGGAGTTAAAAACCTATACGCCTGAGGCTGTTAATGCGATGGAGGGTAATGATGTTACCTTCGTATTTGGTGATACCAAATTACCATTTAGTGCATCAAATTTTGTCCTTTCTTTCTCTCATCCCAATGTCTATTTTCATGCAGCCACCGCTTACGATATCCTGCGATCGAAGGGAGTACCCATCGGCAAACTCGATTTCATGGGTATGCCCCGTTTAAAAGCTTAGTCCTCCTCTTCAGCGCTGAATCAGGTTCTAGGTCGGTTCAGCGATGAAAACAGGTATCTTACGAGAGGTTTTTGTTTGGTAGTCATTGTAGGGCGGGTACGCCTGGGCACCAATATCCCATAAGCGCTGTCGTTCTTCGTCATCACTTACTTCCCGTACGCGCATTTTCGTGACTTCAGTTTGGTCGCGAATTTCTACATCCGGGTTAGCTCTCAAATTATATACCCAGACCGGATTTTTGGGCTGGCCGCCCATCGAGCCAATAAGGACGTAGGCGTTGTCGACAGCGACTCGCATCAAGGGAATCTTGCGAATGGCGCCGGTTTTGTTACCGGTGTGCGTCACAATGATGCAAGGCATGCCGGTATCTAATAAGGTGTTACCTTCGCGTCCGCCACTGCCCTCATACAGTTCGACTTGTTTGCGGACCCAGTCTAACGAAGGGGGAATGTATTCAGCCATGGGATGCTCCTTTTGAAACGTAATGAGTCATTTAGAATAGCAGGTTTATTGGAGTAAGGTGACCTACATTAAAAATGGGTTCGCAGTAACGTAAGCTCGCAACTGTGGCGCGGTTTTACCGCAGGGTTGGTGAGTCCGGGTGATTCATTGTAGAGTGGTAATGTATTGGCAATATTTATCGAATGGCAGCGCGTTGTGAATGTGATTCGCAGATAGAGTTTTTTGCTGTCGGGGTTTAACCATTTTTTTAGAGGGCGTGAGGGTAAATGAATGATTTGCATAAAGGTACAGCCGCGGTAACAGAGATTGTTATTTATCCCATTAAAGGCTGCCGTGGCCAAGCTCTACAGTCAGTTGAAGTCACGGACATGGGTTTGGTTGGCGATCGCGAATTCACCCTGTTATTGGAAGGGCAGCGGGCGAGTCAGAAGCAGTTGCCGCTGTTATACAAGCTCTCGGCTGAATGGATCGACGAGCATTACCTTCGGTTGAGCTTCCCGGATAAAGGGGCTTTTGTTTTGGATTCAAGGCTTGGAAGTGCTAGCGAACCGGTGGATATATATTCGAAACAAGTACCTGTGTTGGACATGGGTGATGAAGTATCGCTGTGGCTATCCGATGCATTACAGGTAAGCGTAAATCTTGTTCGGGTCGAGCAGGCGATAAAATGGTTTTTCCCCTTGGAGGAGTTTTCTGCTGTTCAGGATAAGGATCAAAGCAAATTTGTCGATGCAGCGCCGATATTATTAACCAGCCAAGATTCATTGGCTGACCTCAATGACAAAATCCACGAGAGTGGTGACAAGCGATCCGCGGCTGGCTTACCCCTGTCAATGGATAGATTCAGGGCTAACATTGTTGTTTCAGGATTAGCGCCGTACGTCGAAGATAATCTCCCAACATTCAATTTTCCAGAACTTATCTTAAATCGCGTCGCGGTGTGTGAGCGATGTATTGTTACGACGGTAGATCCGACGTCGGGGGTGAGGGGCAAGGAGCCCTTGCTGACCTTGAGCAAGTTTCGCAAGCGCGAGAATGACTATGCTGGTGGTATTCTATTTGGTATCTATCTTGTGCCTGAGGGAGTCGGTAGAATTTCCGTTGGTGATGTGCTCAGTTCTGGGGATTAGCGTACCGGTACCGTGCATAATATTTTCCGCAGTACCCATTACAGGTATCCAGTACAAAGCGCTGATGACGAACTATGTTGGTTGAAAGAAGTACGGGCGCGGATAAAGCCAGCCCATTCCATTAGCCCATGCGTTTAGTAAAAGGCGGAAGCGGGTATTATTCGCGGCCTAACACAACCAATACCTTCCGTTTGCGGTCGCCGGAGTAGGGTCGGCGGCCATGCATCGCCAGGTTGTTGTCTACGATCGCAACATCGCCGTCTTGCCATAGTAAGTCATACGAAAATTTATCTGAGATCGTAACCATCGTATCCAGAAAGTGCTGAGTCAGCGCTGAATCATCTCCAAAGCACAGAGCGGTATTCGGATTTTCCTTAACCCCTTGCCAGCCCCTATAGGCGGCAATAAGTTGGTTGAAAAAGACTTTGCGGCCACCGTCGAGCGTTTTTATTGCAGGCAGCGCTTTCGTTTGGGCGGTAAGCGAGCCGTCTTCGTTCCACTGCCATGAGTAGCCCAGGCTGCGAAGTTTATCTTCCGCCTGATCTGCGTTTTCAACACTCAAGGTGCCGCGCCAGCTGCGGCCTTGGCCAGATCCTGGAGAGTCTTCTTGCGGCATTAGGGTTGTGTATTTTACACCGGTCGTTGCCAGTTTTTCCGTGAGCGCAGGTTCTACCTTATACAGTTCATCGTAAATAACGTCAGACCGACAAATGACTGTTGCGCCGCCTTCGTCTGCAGAATTCTCGCAAAACAGGGAGATGATACTGGGATAGACTGGTGTCTGGGCCATTTCATTGTGCAGATAAATCTCGACTTCTTTTGGCGCTTCGTTAGCGGTAAAAACATACTCGGTATGGTTTATGCGAACGGCATTGGACAATGACTCTTTATACGTGAAATTTGGGTAGTCAAATGCAGAGAAAAAAGTATCAAAGCTTTCAGCATCAGTGACGGGAAATCCCCGGAAAAGAATAGCGCCGGTGCAGCTAAGCTCTCTTTTCAATGATGCGGCATTCCCTGCGGCCCACTGTTGTGCTTGAGCTAGAGTCTGGACAGATCCATCATTGACGATAACCGTAGGGAAATGGCTTTCATCATAATTGAGATCGGCAATGGTTTCGGCTATATATGACATGTTACTTTCCCTTAGTCGTAAATTGCGCAAAATTTACCAAATGCGGCTTCACAGAAGTCGCCGGGATCGTTAAATCGGCGATTCTTGTTTAAGGCCGATATTTCGGCCATTTCCTGGTCTGACAAAGAAAAGTCGAAAATGTCGATGTTTTCTTTTAGTCGATCAAGTTTAGAGCTTTTAGCGATGACGTTGCAGCCCCGTTGTGTATTCCATCGCAGTACGACTTGTGCCGGCGTTTTAGCGTGTTTTTGCGCGGTCTCTGTGACGACGGTTTGCGTTAATACGGACTCCAGGGCGTCTGCCATGTCGAGTTCAAAATAGGATAGAGCGCCCAGAGGAGAGAATGCTGTGACGTTTATGCCGTAGCTTTTGGCTAGACGAATCAAGCGTTCTTGGGTTAAGTAGGGGTGAGATTCTATCTGCAAATCGGCGGGTTTAATGACGGCATAAGACATCAAATCATTAAGAAGCCCCGAATTGTAATTGCAAATGCCGATGCTTTTTACTAATCCTTGTTGTACTAAATCTTCCATTGCGCGCCACGTTTCAATGAGTGGCACGGGAGCCGTTTTCATCTCAGCTGTGTCGGCTTCCGGGTCAAAGATCCACTCGGGAGGGTAACGAGTTTCGAAGTCCACAAATGGCTGGGCAATAGGAAAATGAATAAGGTAGGAATCCAGATAATCGAGACCTAAGTCAGCGAGGGTTTTTTCCAGTGCTGGTTTTACGTGTTCTTTGCTGTGATAGGTATTCCACAGTTTAGAGACTATAGTTAATTCTTCTCGTGTGCACAGTCCATCGGCAATCGCGCGAGCTATTCCCTGGCCAACTTCGACTTCGTTGCCGTAATCGCAGGCGTTGTCCAAATGGCGGTAACCGACTTTTATAGCATCGTAGACCACGTCGGCGCAGTGTGAATTAGGGACCTTCCATAAGCCCAGTCCGATATTCGATTGATCGTGGTCCGACATGTTCGCCTCGCAAAGAATGAAGAATTAGTGATATCATGTATCTTATATAAGACATATGTTTTGTCAATGCAATTTTCCTTAATCTTTTCCGTTGGGGCTGTGATTGTGAGCTTTTTGAGTTCGCTGAATATCATGAGTCAATGTTACGGCGCAGCCTATGGGCTGGCTAAGAGCTTTGATCTGTTATTTCTGGATCGATTCACCATGTTAGCGCGGATTCGAGAAAAGCGTGGGTGGGATGTTACTGGGCTGAGAGTTTAAGTATCTGATGTGTTCGAAATATAGCGTTTTTCATCAGACAATGGTTTGCGAGTGCGTCTCGGTGGTGTTCTTGCGTTAGTATTAAGATTCTGTTTTACGGGTTTAAGGGAGTTTAAGGCTATGTGGTACAAATTATTTCCCGGGCTATTGTGGTTGCGAGGTTATAATCAAGGTATTTTCAAACACGATCTTTTTTCCGGTATTACCATTGCTGTCATGCTCATACCGCAGGGTATGGGTTACGCTATAGTGGCAGGACTACCGCCCGAGTATGGCTTGTATGCCTGCATATTTCCTCCCGTTATTTATGCTCTACTGGGTACATCTAACAAAATTTCCATGGGACCCGTTGCTCTCGATTCCATATTGATCATTACAGGTTTAAGTGTATTGGCTGAGCCGGGCAGCGATAAATACCTTGAGCTTGCCATCACCCTGACTTTAATGGTCGGTTTAATTCAGTGCTTTTTTGGATTCATCAAATTTGGCTTTATCGCCAATTTTCTATCGTATCCCGTTATTGTCGGTTATACCTCAGCCGCAGCACTCATCATAATGAGCAGTCAGTTTGAAAGTATGCTCGGAATAGACGTGGTTGGCGGCAATATTTTTGAATTGCTTTATCAACTTGTGCTGGAAATGAATAATTGGAATTGGGTCACGATAGGCATCGGTCTTGCGGGTCTGTTGTTTATGATCTATCCCAAGAAATTATGGCCCGGTTTGCCCTATTCACTGATTTTGCTGGTGGTAGGTATGATTTGTTCCGGCCTTTGGAATATTCAAGGTTACGGTGTTGACGTGGTCTCGTCGATTCCCCAGGGGCTTCCTGCGCTATCGATACCTCAAACCTCTCTGGCTGATCTCAAAGACCTGGTGCCCGTCGCAATGACGGTTGCATTGATGGGGTATGTTGGCACCATGTCTATCTGTAAATCTCAGGAAAACCCCACCGATCGGATTACTGCCAAACCGAATCAGGAGTTGTTGGCGGTCGGTGCAGCTAACTTTGTCGGCGCTTTTTTCAAAGCGTTTCCCGTGTCTGCCAGTTTTTCTAGAAGTGCCGCATTCAGAGGCGCCGGCGCATTAACTCAGGTGTCTGCGTTGGTATCTTCCTTTTTTATACTCATCACCATCTTTTTTCTTACGCCCTTTTTTACCAGTTACCCCCCGCCAAAAGTTTTGCTGTCGGCGATAATCATTATTTCCGTTGCCGGTCTCTTCAAATACGGACAAATGCGCGACCTGTTCAGGCAAAACCGACGAGAGTTTTTCATTTTGCTGGCGACGTTTTCCATTACTTTAGTGCTCGGTGTGCAACAAGGTTTACTGATAGGAGTGACCTTGTCGATATTTATGGTGTTATACAATACTGCCAATCCCCATATGACTGAGCTTGGGGCGATTCAAGGAGGGCGACTTTTTCGTAATGTTAACCGTTTTACCGAAGCGGTCGTCCGTGATGATGTACTGATATTTCGTTTTGATGCACCTCTCTATTTTGCTAATAAGGACTATTTTGTACAGCGGCTTTATGCCTGGGTAAAATCGCGGAAAACCCAGTCTTTAAAGTATGTCATTTTTGATGCTGAAGCGGTCAATAGCGTGGACAGTACCGCGATACTGATGTTGCAACAGGTGATAGAAAATTTCAGGAATCAAGATGTAGAGTTCTGTATTAGTAATGCGATTGGACCGGTAAGGGACGCAATTAAATGCTCCTCCTTACATGACCATCTGAACAAACAATGTATGTTCTCAACCATTCACGATGCGATTCTCTTTATTGATAACGGCGAGAATATCGACGGAGAGGCCGCTTTACAGACAAATGATTAGTCAACGGTGTTGAGCGGCTGGATCACTATCTAGTTCACCATGACCGAGTAGGAATAATTGCGGGTATCCAGGCGACTCGTGCGGCGCTCTACCGCTTGACCGTGAATAGTGTGTGCGATGCGGTCGACCCGTAAAAGCGGAGTTCCGATCGGGGCCTTTAACCGTTTAGCCTGCTGCTTGTTCGCAATTTCGCTTCGTAGCTGCTCTTCAGCGTTTACAACATGAATGCCAAACTCTCGCTGATAGAGCGGGTATAGGGATGTGGTCAGCGAGGTCGATTTTTCAATATCGGGAAACAGTCTATGCGGTATTACGATGTTTTCGGTAGCGCAGGGTAGATCGTCGACAATACGGAGTCGGCAAATTTCGATGACATCATCACTTTCTTCAAATCCGAAAACTGTCCTTTCTAGTCGATTTGCCGGTCGTCGATGGATTGATTCAATTTTTCCTGTTGGCATTAGGCGTGACCCGTCCCGACGGGTGAGTCGAAAGAATCGAAAATTAGAATCTTCATCTGTGTGTTCGGACACAAATGTTCCCTTGCCTTGTCGGCGTTCGACGACCTTGTCAGTTTCGAGCTCGGTGAGCGCTTTGCGCACGGTTCCCTGGCTCACGCCGAGTTCCGCTGCCAGTGCAAATTCACTGGGAAGACTCTGTGCCGGCTTCCAATCACCCTCGGATATACGATTGGCTAGGCTATCGTAAACTTGTTTGTATAGAGGCCGGGATCCTACCGTGTTGTTCATGTCAGCTGTGCTGTGCATAATAATCTACTTCGTCTAAGTAAGTTCGATGTCGGTCTTAAGTCGGCCGCAAAAAATCGGGTAGTTATATCGATAGAAGCATCTTATATAAGATAGTTTTTTTCGAAGTTTGGGGAAAGCTCCCATTCCGGTAAAAGCAAGGAATTGGTTGATGCAAGTCAAAGGTCACCCAATCGGCTTGAAATGTCGTCGAATAAATCCGTCTCAGAAGGCTGGGTGCTACAGTGTAGTCAGTAAGGTCTGTTAGAGGGCTTGTCGGGCCATTGGCTTCATTGACTTTCATTTTGCAACAAGATAACGTATCTTATAACTTATATAAGAATTACAAGATGTCGATTCCATTACCATTACGATAACCCATGTGTCAGAAAATGGTGGTGGCCGCTGTTGTGGAATCACAGATCGCATTTTGATTTTGAAGAGCAGATGTTTTTAGGAGACGAAATAGATGGTTAGCTTTAATTCGGCGGCCCCAAGCTGGGACGATTTTCCACAGTTGTCTGTCTGTGGGAAAGTCCAACTCCTTGGACAAGATACTGCATCAATCGCCACAACCGAAGGGTCGTTAATTATTTCTCTGCATAGCTTTGGCGCTCGTTTACGCTTTGGCGAACGCGATTTCGGCGAATACGGCATGTTAGTCGATGAACCTGTGGCGGCTGCGATACAGGTTGAAAGTGACGATGAGCGATCGCTTATTGAGGGGGCGGGTTACACACTGACAGTACATCATCAGCCCTTGTCTTTCGAGCTGAAAAAAGGTTCTCGGCGTGTTCAGAGATCTGCGTCCGATGGTCATTTTGTGCGTCAGTTTCGGCTGCCGCCGGTCGCCCGTGTCGATAACGGTTGGTTTTTCAGTTTCGAACTGGAGTCTAATGAACCGGTATATGGGTTAGGGGAAAAGTGGGGGCGGCTCGATAAGCGCGGGCAGCTAGTTCGATCCTATAATCACGATGCTTTAGGTGTGAATGCTGAAATATCTTATAAAAACACACCGTTTGCCTGGAGTCCTAATGGCTGGGGCGTTTTCGTTCATACACCGGCACCGGTCACTCACGGGGTTGGGTTTGCGTCGTGGTCGCAAAGAGCTTACGGCGTGTTGGTGGAGGATAGCTCAGCGGATGTATTTTTACTGGGGGCCGACGATGGCGCCTCAATAATTGAACAGTATTCTGGGCTGACCGGGCGCGCACCGTTACCACCGCTGTGGAGTTTGGGTGTGATATTGTCAAAAGCTTATTATAAAGATGTCGATGAATTACTGTCGACAGCCCGAGCTGTTCGCGAACACAACATGCCCTGTGACGTCATTACGCTCGATGGCCGTGCATGGCAAGATACGGATACCCGGTTTGCATTTGAATGGGACCCTAAGCGTTATCCCGATCCTGCGGCAGTCATTAATGAATTGAAGTCTCTCGATTTCAAGGTCTGCGTTTGGGAATACCCTTTAGTTTCCGTACAAAATCCTTTATTCGAACTCATGGCTAAGAAGGGCTGGCTTCTTAAAGACCGAAAAAGCGGAGAAACCTATCGCTATCAATGGGACACGAGCTGCTTCGGCGAGGTGTTAACGCCTCTTCCAGAATCAGGTATCGTCGATTTTACTCATCCGGAAGCCTATGCTTTTTGGCGAGATAGCCATAAGCCGTTGTTCGATTTGGGCGTCGATATGATAAAAGCCGACTTCGGTGAACAAATCGAGAGCGATATGATGGCCCACAACGGTGATCATGGGGATGTTTTGCATAACACGTATAGCTTGTTATATAACCGCTGTGTGTATGAAGCAGCCGAGCGGTATTGTAAATCCGGCCCCTTTCTTTTTAGTCGCTCTTCCTGGACCGGCTCTCAGCGATATCCTGCGCAGTGGGGGGGCGATCCTCAGGCTGATTGGGGCGGTTTGGCAGGAAGTTTGCGCGGTGGATTGTCCTGGGGGATGTCCGGCGCACCATTTTATGCAACCGATGTCGGTGGTTTTTACGGAGATCAGCGCGATCCGGAATTATATGTGCGATGGGCTCAGCTGTCGGTTTTTTCGGCTCACCTGCGTTTGCATGGCATCGGCCAGCGCGAACCTTGGTCCTACGGTAAAGAAGCCGCTGCCGCGGTATTTGCTGCCTTGCAATTGCGCTATCGCTTGATTCCCTATCTTCGCGAAGCGATGTCGTCGTCCAGCAAACGAGGAATTCCCGTACAACGGGCTATGGTATTGGCGTGTCCGGAAGATCGGGCCGCTTGGGCGTTCGAAGATCAATTTATGTTCGGCGATAAAATGCTGGTTGTGCCCTGCCTGCAACCCGGCGGTAAGGTTGATTTCTATCTACCGAGTGGTAGTTGGTGTCGATTCCCCGGCGGCGACGTTTTTGAGGGTGGGCGTTGCGAATCATTAATACTTGGCCTCGATGAAATCGCGGTATTCGTGCGAGAGGGAGAAAAAATCCCCATGGGTCCTGCTGCTCAGAATACGGAAGAACTTGGCAGCGGAGAAACGGTTGTTGAATACTGGCCGGCACCCTAACTTTTTAACTAATTTTTAAAACCTGTTTTTTAAACTAGCCGTTTGGCGGTGGAGAATAGTTGTATATGGGATCAAATGATATCTTGTTGACGTTTGGGTCTTGCGCATTCTTTATGGCTATTGTGGCGTGGGTTTCGTATCAGAAAACCAAAGGTGAAGTCGATACCAAAGAAGGCTATTTCCTGGCGGGAAGAGGATTGACGGGCGTATTTATTGCAGGATCCATGTTGTTGACTAATCTGTCGGCCGAACAGCTGATCGGTCTGAACGGCTCGGCCTTTGGCCACAACATGAGCAGCATGGCGTGGGAAGTTACCGCGGGAGTCAGTACCATTGTGATGGCGCTGATCTTTTTACCGAAATACCTGGCGGGCGCGTTTGCGACATTGCCGGAGTTTCTAAGTAACCGCTTTGACGACGACGTTCGGCGTTTAACTGTTGTGTTGTTTTTGGTCGGTTACGGCCTGATCACGATTCCATCTGTATTGTATTCCGGCTCAATCGCAGTCATGCGGTTGTTCGACGTTCCCGCCCTGCTCGATATCGGCTACAGTCATGCTTTGGTTCTAACTATTTTAGTTGTTGGTATTGTCGGGGGGCTTTACGCTATTTTCGGTGGCTTAAAAGCGGTCGCCATCTCCGACACGATCAATGGATTTGGTTTGTTGTTTATCGGAATGTTGGTGCCCATCTTGGGCTTTGCCACCTTGGGCGACGGCAGCGTGTTAGCCGGAATAGAAACAGTCGCGACCACGCATACTGAAAAACTCAATGCCATCGGCAGCGAGACCGACCCAACACCCTTCGGCACGATATTCACCGGCATGATATTTGCGAATCTCTTTTATTGGTGTACGAATCAATATGTGATTCAGCGCGCCCTCGGCGCTAAGAATTTGGCTGAAGGGCAGAAGGGCGTTATATTTTCGGGCTTCTTCAAGATACTGGTACCCTTTATGATGATGATGCCGGGAATTATAGCCTTTCATCTTTATGACGATGGATTGCAATCAATTGACCTGGCTTTTCCGCAACTAGTCAAAGACGTATTGCCTGTGTATATGTCAGGGTTTTTTCTGGCTGTTTTACTTGGCGCCGTATTTAGCTCATTTAATTCCCTGTTAAACAGTGCCGCGACGCTCTTTTGTCTGGATGTTTACGAGCCACTAAAAAAGAGCCCGGTTAGTGACGCGCAGATGATTAAAGTGGCTAAAATCGCCAGTATTGTAATCGCCATTTTTTCGTTTTTTGTTGCGCCGTTATTGCAATACGCACCGGAAGGTTTATGGCAGGTGATCCGAGTCTTCACCGGCTTTTACAATATACCGGTTGTCGCTGTGGTCATGATAGGTCTGTTTACCCAACGAGTTCCCGGGCTTGCTGCGAAGGTGGCCATTGTTTTCCATGTTATTGCTTATGGCTTGCTAAAGTTCGTTTTTGACGATTATATTGACATTCATTTCCTGCATCTTTACGCGATACTCTTTTTTATTGAAATTGCCATTATGCTGATCATCGGCTATTGGAGGCCACTGGCAAAACCGTGGCAGTTTGAACGCAAAAAAGTGATAGATATGGTGCCTTGGGCCTATGCATTGCCGGTTTCAATAACACTGTTTTCCTGTATTGCCGGGTTGTATGTGTTTTTCTCCCCAATTGGTGTTGTGGGTGGTTTTGGTCCGGAATTTTGGCCGGTAGTATTTTTAATCATACTCGCGAACGCATTCGGGTGTTACTACAGTATCAAGCGTTGGCGCAAGCGATACTCCGGGTATATTGGCCGGCAGTCCGAAACGGTCGAGGATGAGGTTTATCCCGTGCCCGCTAGTCAATCGACGTAAAAAGTCTAAATTATCAGTCGACCTGACTAGCATTTATTCTGTGTTTGTTAACGATGATTTCCTCTTTTTTATGATGTCGTGCTGTTCTATTTCCTCGAAATAGAACGCATTGTCTTAGTGTGCTTTGGCAGAGAGTAATCGTTTTGATCCGCTGGTAATTCGGAAAGTCGAAAATCAATTTTCGCGCTTCTGTACCCGGAGTCATTGGATTATCGAAATCAATTGTCTCGGTCGAGACTGTGTCCGGGGTCAATGATTTATCGGACGTTATGGTCAAGATCAAGTAAAGGTACTAGAAATCTCAATTGGCGGATTAACTAAAGTCGCTTTTCAGCCATGCTCGCCTACCCGACAAGTTTATGTACAAAAGTTAACAAATTAGTTGCATCTTATTAAAATATTGCTTATGTTTGATATCTTATATAAGACAACATATAAAAGACTGTTATTCGTTGGCTGCGAATAAATAGCGCCCGGACAGTATTAGACGTAAACAACACTAAAAAATAATTCGTTACTTTCGTAAAGCCTGAAACATGTTCTCTGAACGCTGCGAATACTACGATAATAACCATAGGGGAATACTATGCTACTTAAACCAAGCTCTATACGGAAAGGGTTTACACGTACCCTTGCACTGACCACGTGTATGTCAATTGGCCTTACCGCTAACGCGCAGGAAGCCGCTGATGCAGAAGATCGAGGGTTACTTGAAGAAATTATGGTAACTGCGCAAAAACGTACAGAAAACCTTAACGATGTACCCGTTGCCGTTTCTTTCTTGAACGAAGATCAAATTGACGCTGCTTTTTCTTCCAACATTGAAGACCTGCAGGCATTAATTCCTTCAGTGAGCTTCTCTAAAGGTAATACGACACGTAATTCGGCTATCACCGTCCGCGGAATCGGCACTATTTCTTTTAGTATCGCGGCGGAGCCCAGCGTATCCACTGTGGTTGACGGAGTGGTTTTAGGTCGCTCTGGACAAGCCTTTGTTGATTTGTATGATCTGGAGCGCATTGAAGTACTGCGTGGCCCGCAAGGTACATTGTTTGGGAAAAACGCCTCGGCAGGTGTGGTGAATATTACCACTAAACGCCCATCAGAGGTGTTTGAAGGCAACGTTGAAGCAACCTTGATGCAAGATAACGAATACCGTCTTAAGACCAGTATATCCGGACCACTTAATGAAAATGTCAACGGCAGCTTGACTGTACTTAAATCCAAGTTTGACGGCTTTCTAAAGAATGAATTCAATAATCAAGAAGCAAACGGCTATGACAAGGAAGGCGTCCGGGCGATGTTGGATGTTACAACCAACGATGATACAAATATTCTGTTTATCTTTGAAAATGTTAATTCTAACGACAACTGCTGTACCTTAGTTAGCCCATCAACAAACGCCTCTGGAGATTTCGATTTTGGCGATCGAAGTATCGACCATGATTTTGAAACGCGGACTAAAGATGAAACAACGGCCTTCTCAATTCAAATAGATAAGCCCATTGGTGATCATGAATTCACGTCAATTACCGCTTACAGAGAGTGGAACAACACTGAGTTTCGTGAGGGAGACTACAGCTCTACAGCAGGCGATGACCCTTTCCCCGTCTTTGGTGTGCCGTTTCAGTTACACGATATTGGTCCGCAGGAATGGCGTCAAACTTCTCAGGAGTTTCGTTTAGCATCGCCAACAGGAGAGGCCCTTGAGTATCAGACAGGACTTTTCTGGTGGAATCAAAAATCTGAGCGTAACTTTACCCGTGATGCTAGTTGTCAGAATAATGGTGGACAGTTCCCTAACGCAATCAGCGGTTATCTAACTGATAATTATGGGATTGCCGACCCGACTGACGCAGAGATCAATCAATTTATTGCAGATGAAGGGCTTACTTGTAATGCTAACGATATTGTTAGTGCGACAGCTTACATGGAAACAGAGTTCGATAACTGGGCCGTGTTTTTTGATGGCAAGTACAATATTACCGATGAACTAAGGTTGTTGTTTGGGATTCGTTATACCGATGATGAAATCAGCTACTCGCACAACAGAAGCAGTAATGATCAATACAGTCGTACAGGCGTAGGTGTACGTAGTTACGATAGCGATTACGACGGCAAGACCGACGAAACAAATGTTTCTACTAAGGTCGGCATACAATATGATATCGGCGACGAAAGCATGGCCTACTTCACCTACTCTGAAGGGTATAAAGGACCAGCATTTAACGTTTTTTATAACATGGACGTGAAAGACTTAGCGCCTATAGGAGAAGAAACCTCCGATGCTTATGAGTTGGGGTACAAATATGCCAGCCGCAATCTTGTATTCAGTGCCGCTGTATTTCGTACCGAAATCGATGGTTTTCAAGCAAACAATCCCGAAGAATTGAATGGGGTATTTATCACCCGTTTAACGAACGCCGGGTCTGTTATCACCGAAGGCTATGAGGTAGATCTGTTGTGGCGAGCGACTGATCAACTTTCGATCTCCGGTGGTCTTGCTGCCGTCGACGCAGACATTGATAAATTTCGTTGCCCGGTCAATGCTCCAACTTGTGAAGATAGTTCTGGTGAAGATTTACCTTTTGGCCCAGATCTGAAATATTCTGTTTCGGCTGAATATGTGTGGAACCGAGGGGATATGGATGTCTTTTTTAATACGTCGTACATCTACACTGACGACGTCTACTCAGGAGCACCGGGAAGTACAGTCGATGACAATCCAGCCGCCGGGGTAGAAGATTATGCGATATTAAATGCCAGTTTGGCTTTCTCCTTTGACGACGATAACTACCGCATCTCTTTGATCGGTAAAAACTTGACCGACGAGGATTACGCTAGCGCTTGGGGTGGTGGTACACGATATTTCATCCCGCGTAACGCCGAACGTCATTTTGGTGTACAGTTAAGAGCGAAATTTTAGTAAATAGTTTACACCGTTGAATGCCGCCGCAAGGCGCTGTTCAACGGTGACTATTTGTGTATTAACAGTCCCCGTGCGTCCAAGCATACGCTAAACAAATCCTAGAAACCGTTTGGATACTCCCGACTAAATTCCTTAAGTTGCTATCTTGCTCTCCATCCCTATGGCTAGTTTGATAAATGGGGCGCAAACAGATGTGGCAATTTCAACATCGGCATCAAGTGTATCAGCAACAATTTTGGCTATGAGATCTATTGCGGTTAAGCGCCTGAACTTGGTTGGATCTCCATGCGCTGCAATGCTGGATTCGGCCATCAATCGTTCGAGTAATAGGCTCCGATCTTCAAAATAGAAAAGATAACTTCGAATGATTTGTCGAATTTATTATTTCAATTTTCTGCGCTATCGACGGAGATTAGCCTTACTTATCGTTCACCTGGAGAGGCATACACGGTTTCTTTAGTCGGAAAAAACTTAAGGGATGAGACTTATGCCAGCACTTACAGTGGCGATGGGTTTTGTTATCAAATACCAAGAGATGTCGAAAGATACTTTGGTGTTAACTTCAGGTTTAATTACTAGTCCCGAGTTGGGATAAAGGGTGGCACTGCCGCCCTTTTTTTTGTCTTTCTTTTGATGCCGTTGGCATTCGAACCGTGAATTTTACGGCTTCAATAGCACGAATAAAATAGATAGTTAGTGCCCTTTCAGACATACTAATTTTGAATCGGTATTTCTGGAGGAACACGGGTGAGGTGTAGAGCTATTTTTTGTCACGGCTAACCTTATCTGTAGCGCGCCAGCTGCCGTTATTTTTTCGATGACCTCTCGTTTGGTCAAATCGCTGTTGTTTTTAAGTTGAATCCTTGAATGACATCGCTGTGCACTGCGCTTTCATGTCTGGTTTTCTGCGATTGCAAAGAGCGTTTTTCAAAGCCCTTAAGACCTTGTCGATATTTCAGCTAATTAGGGTCCATCCAGAAATAGGCGTTTTTCCAAGCCGTCATTGCGAGCGAAGCGCGGCAATCTCTTACAGGTCGCATCAATACTGGATGAGATTGCCGCGTCGAAGCGTCGAACAATAACGCTCGCAATGACGGTGTCTATTCGTTTCTGGATGGGCACTAGTTATTGACCGCCGCCTGCGGTCGCACGATAATGGTTACAATAAAACTAGCGATCCATAGCGAAACAGATTTCCTAGATTAAAGTGAATGTTACAAGGTGATTACATGACGTTGAGTACAAGCTTCCAGCCTCTCTATAAGCAGGTATACGATCAGTTGACTCAGCGGTTGGTAAACGGACACTGGAAGCCTGCCGAGGCACTTCCCAGTGAGATGGCCCTTGCCGCTGAATTAGGTGTCAGTCAGGGTACGGTGCGAAAAGCCCTGAATCAAATGGTCGCTGAAAACCTGCTTGAACGCCAACAAGGTAAAGGCACCTATGTTGCCGAGCATACCCAGGAGAGCTCCCTCTTTCGTTTCTTTCGGCTGCGCGAACCTGATGGTCAGAGCCTGATTCCAGACACTCAGGTATTATCCTCAGCCCGTCGGGCTGCCACAAAGACTGAGAGCATAAAACTTAACATAAAAGGAAAATCGCAAGTCGTGCAATTGTTGCGATTGCGTTCCTTACAGGGTGAGCCAGTCATTATGGAAAAAGTGGTTCTGCCGTTGTCTGTCTTTCCGAATATTGACAAAGAGCTGGAAATGCCCAATTCGCTTTATACGCTCTATCAGGACAAATACGGGATTAGTATTGTCTCCGTGCGTGATGAGCTGAGGGCCACCGAAATCCCAGATGAGTATGCCGATAAATTAAATTTGGCCGTCGGATCGCCGGTGATGATGGTTGAACGTCAGAGTATTAATATTGACGGTCGGGTTGTTGAGTGCAGTGAGGCCTATTACGCGACCAACAAATATGTCTATGCGACAGAACATCGATAATAACAGCACCGATAAGAATCGCATCGATAAAAATGACAATGTTAGAATGTATAACTGGCCATCAGTAGGTACTGGCTAGCATTGCCGTCCTTAAAAAATCCTTTAGGGGTAACACGTAGTCTTTTCGTTACCGTATGAATTGCCTCGAGCCCGAAACGAATATTGCTGTTAGGGTACTCCCAGAAAGCAGCGAAGGTATAACTTTCTCCCGAGTCCTCGTTGAGGTCATAGGGTGTGTGGTCCCGATCTTCATTTAGAAATCGATCTAGCCGGAGGGTGTAGCGCCACTGTAGGGTATTGTAGGAAGCTAATAGATACCCGCTCCAAAAATCGACATCGACATGGGGGCCTGATTCGGCTCCCATGCCGGTTGAGCCTTGCATAAACTCCGCCGCGACGACCCAGCCAATCAAAGGATGCCATTCCATACCTGCCATTGCAAATCGTGTGTCCCAGGAATATTCGCCACTGTGAAGATTTCTATCGCCGCGGTTATCAACCCATGTTGCCTGTAAGATCAATTCGTCGGGTATCGAATAACTACTTCTCAGTGCATAGCCGATACGATTGTCTAAATCTTTGCCGAAGGAAGTACTGCCAAAATCGGCCTGCTCTGCAAACGCGCCGCCCGATCCCAGCGCCTTTAGGTTTGGCAGTGGCAATTCTTCTCCGGAAACTGATCGGCGGTGATGGTACATCCAGCCTTGCCAGGCGAGTTGAGTCCCCATGGAGTCATTGCCACCGAATAGTGTTAGCGCGTGACTGAAACGATTACCCGCGTCGGTGATTGTCTCAAAACCCATGTCAATACCAATGGGACGAAACTCGGTTGCTATCCAGCTATTTATGCTGGAAAAAGTTAAGGTATAGGGGCTCTCCCAAAAACTGTCGATATTCTCCATGGTAGTGGGTAAAAAGAATTGCCCGGCGGTTAGCGTGAGCAATTTGTCTTTGTCGAGCTCCCAGTGAGTGAAGGCTTTTAGTTCAACCAACCCAAAGTCCTGACCGCTATTATCCGAATTATTGCGATATTGAACATGGAGGTCGAGACCCATCAGGTCGTTTTCATAGCTGTACTGAAACTGCAGCTCATTGAAATAATCGATATTGTGATCACTGTAGTCACTGCCGGTTTCGAAACGCCCCCAGCTCCCGACAAGCCAGGAATCAAAACTGTCGTTGTAAGCACCGAAGGCCGATATCCTGCCTGTCATTTCGTGCGATGAGGACGCCGTAGCTGCGCTTAAGAATAGAATATTGAAAAGAGCGATAGTCGCTAACAGACTCAATCTTAAAACCAGCTGCGCTGTATCAGTTGGTCGTGTTATTTTTGTTAAACTCGCCATGTTTTCAAGTCCGATATCGGCGTTGGGAAAGTAATTATACCAAGCTTTTGAGTAACTTATCGCAGTTCCCGCAAACTCACCCAGTTTAGTAATGGGAGCGTCGTCTGGCAAATTGACTACAACGACCGACATTTCCAATACTTGCCCAAGAGACTCTCTTCATCGAAGGGGTTAGGGATTGTCAAATAGTAGAGCTAGATAGGAAGCACTGTTAGGCCTTTCGTTTATGAGTCGCGCCTAAAGTCGATTTATCGCACTTCCGGACAGATTCTTCTTAATAGCCAAAAAATTTAACAGCCTACGACAATAATTTTAAATTCGAGAGCGTTTTCAAACGACTCGTCGATTTTTGGATCTGTACTTTTTTTATCCCTACTTTCTTTATTTTGGACTTTGCGTTCCAAAACTAATGCCTCTACTATCGGCCCCTATTTGGAACAAGGGAGTCGATATTTCATGGCCAGACCTCAAGCTTACAATACTGATGACGCATTACAGCGCGCTACAGAATTATTCTGGTCCCAAGGGTATGGAGCAACGTCCATTGATCAGCTGTTGGTGGTTATGGGTCTGAGTCGCAGCAGCCTTTATCACGCTTTTGGTGATAAGCGTGAGTTGTTCATAAAAGCGATGGACTTTTATGCCGTTCAAATGGACCCTTTTTTGGAAGCCTTGCAATTTGCCACCGATCCTATTCTCGCGATTCAAACATTATTTGAGGCAGTGCACCTGGATCCCGATCAGCAGATTCGAGAGAAGGGATGCATGTTCGTCAATACGGTTGTCGAGTTGTCGGAAGTCGATAATATTCTGGTGTTACATGCCGCCAAACATATGCAGAAACTGAACCGCGCTTTCGAGGCTTGTTTTGCGAGCTGCATCACGGCGGGAACCTTATCGCCAGAAAAAAATCCCCGCGCCCTCGCGAATTTTTTTATGAGTGTTAACAAAGGCCTTCGGGTATCTGTGCGCCATGGGTCGAGTTTACGCGAGTTACGGGACGTGATGGAAACCGCCTTGCAAGTATTGGATTAAGTTATTTCTATGCATTTTCACTATTAGCCGGAGAAAGTAATGAATCAGTTAAAACCTTATTATGTGACACCTTATCTAATGGGGGTGTTTGCGGTTCTATTTTATAGTAGCTATAAACTTCTCACCACGGGACTTTACACATCGTGGCTGGGCGCTTTCATTTCAGTTTTACCCGCTGGAATTTTCTTTAGTACGGTTTTAGCTGGGAAAAGAGCGAGGACCAGCGCCAATCTACCGAGTGTATGGATTGTTGGTGCAGTGGGTGCTGTAGTGGCATTGGTGCTACCGGGAGAGGGTGCGATGGCACAGATCTTAGCGCTGGGTGTCGGTTTTTTTGGCGGACTCCTGTATGTCTTTTGGTATAGTCGATTTGGCGATCGCTCAAGTTCCCTACTCATTGAAGGAAAAACCCTGCCGGAGTTTGTTTTAAAGGATGAAAATGGCAATCCGGTAAACGCCTCCACCATTCGCCAACAGCCCGCTTTGCTGTTATTTTTTCGGGGTAACTGGTGCCCTTTATGTATGGCCCAGATCGGGGAGATCGCGAGTCAATACAAGGAGTTGGACCAGCGTGGGGTTAATATCTATTTGGTTAGCCCACAGTCGGAAAGTAACACTAAAAGTCTGGCTGCTCGTTTCGATGTACCGATGACATTTTTGATAGACGAGGGGAGCCTGGTTGCAAGACAGCTGGGTATTATTCATGAGAAAGGTGTGCCGTTGGGGGTACCGGGTTACGATGACGATACCATTATGCCAACGGCATTGTTGACCGACGCGACAGGCAAGATTCTGATGGCAGACCTAACCGATAATTATCGTGTTCGTCCTGAGCCGGAAACCTTTCTTCGCATATTTGACCAGCACGGTATCAATGCCGTTTGAAGTGAAACGCTCTGATTTCTAAGAGGGCAGTGCATTAAGATTTGCGGTGCCGATAAACGTGAGAGGAGAATTGACGCTGTTCGTCAATTCTCCTCCTCAGTCACATCTATTAAGCGGTCGCATCCTCTAGGTTTTTAGATACCACCACGGACTCGGCGACTAATGCAGCTTTACCGAGTATATCGTCCGATATCTTCTCGGCGATCATAATGGTCGGCGCATTGGTATTACCGCCGATGAGTGTTGGCATGACTGAGGCATCGACGACGCGTAAGCCTTCAATACCATGCACTCTACAGCGCTCGTCGACGACTGCCATATCGTCGTGTCCCATTTTGGCAGTACCTACCGGGTGATAGATGGTCTCTGCCTCTTCATTAATCCATTTATCCAGCTCGGCGTCTGATTGAACTGCAGCGCCCGGCTCGATCTCATCGCCCATAAAGGGCTTCATCGCTTCCTGCTCGAGAATATTACGCACCATCTTTACCCCCTTTCGGAGAATCTCGCGGTCCTTTTTTGCACTCAGATAATTGGGTTGAATGAGGGCGTGGTCCATAGGATTAGTGGACTTTAATCCAACGTGGCCGCGACTTTCCGGGCGCAGTTGGCAGATATGAACCGTAAATCCATGTCCTTTCACTTTCTCTCGTGCGTGGTCTTTCATCATCGCCGCTACAAAGTGAATTTGTATATCGGGAGCATCGAGTTCCGGCGAGGTTTTTAAGAACGCCCCAGACTCGAGCCCCTGTGTCGCACCCAAACCGGTTTTGAAAAATACATACTGCATACCCGTCAGTAAAGCCCGTAGTGGATTATTTTGGCTGGCTAGCGTGACAGGCTGCGTGCAGTTCACTAATAGGGAGCAATCGAGATGGTCCTGCAGATTTTTACCAACCCCCGGCAGGTTCGCAACCACCGGGATGTTTAGACTGCCGAGTTCCTCTGCATCGCCGATACCGGACAGCATTAAGGTCTGTGGACTATTCACTGCGCCGCCGGACAAAATCACTTCCGTGTTGGCCGTTGCGGTTTTGGTTTGTCCGCCCTGAATGTATTCAACACCGATAGCACGTTTTCCTTCGAACAAAATACGCGTTGTCATGGCTTTAACTTCAACGGTCAGGTTGGGTCGTCCCAGGGCGGGAACCAGATATCCAGTCGCGGCGCTGCAGCGACGGTTATTCTTTATGGTTGTTTGATAAGGGCCCATGCCTTCCTGCTGCGGTCCATTGAAATCGTCCGTATAAGGGTGGCCGGCTTGTTTGCCCGCATCGATAAACGCGTCAAACAATACGCTGCTCTTCGTCGCGTTGGAAACACCGAGCGGTCCCGCTTCACCATGAAAATCGTCGGCGCCCTGTTCATTGTCTTCGGAACGTTTGAAGTAGGGTAGAACTTCGTCATAGCTCCAGCCTTCAAGCCCCAGTTGCCGCCACATATCGTAGTCGACGGCGTGTCCGCGAATGTAGACCATGCCATTGATAGATGAAGATCCCCCCAACACTTTGCCTCTTGGCCAATACAGGGGGCGATTGTTGAGTTCAGGCTGGGCTTCGGTATTGTAATACCAGTTTACCGTGTCGGTACCGATAAGCTTGCCAACGCCAGCTGGCATGTGGATCATAAAGTTACTGTCTTTGTCGCCGGCTTCCAGAAGTAATACTGACTTGCTTGAGTCTGCCGATAAGCGATTGGCCAACACGCATCCAGCGCTACCGGCGCCGATGATAATGAAATCGTAACTACTCATCTATGAATTCCTGTTTGTGTATGGTTCACCTGTTGATTCAGATGAGGGTAAATCGGAGTATTATGGCGTAAATGAAATGCGGGGTGCTAGTTAAAAAAACGTCACTATAAGATGGAGCTTGCGAACACCGGAAGAAATTCGAGTCAGTGCCGCCAGTTGACCGTCACTGACCAGCCATCTTTCTACAAAATCCCCTTGTCTACTTTTAACTATTTCGCGCCGTATATCAATAGAAGTAGTCGGCAGATCATTTCAGAAAAGTTCCTACTATGCCGTTGCGGCGTCCGTCTTATGCCTTTCTTTTAGCGTCGTTTGGATTTCGCGATGTTTCTTTCGGGTCAAGCGATATTGATAATAGAAAATAATCGAAATCGCTACGGGTAATGCAGCCAGCGGCCCATCGACGATACCCAGCATATGCACTTTTTCCTCTGGAACGGTGCCCGGATCTGTGCCGACGGGGAAGGCGATTAAGTCCAGGGCAATACCGGCCAATAAATGTCCTAGGCCGGATGACGCTTTGCCAAAAAAAGATCGGGCCGAATAAAAAATACCTTCTTGGCGCCTTCGCGTATTGAGCTCGTGCTCGTCGGCGATGTCCGCCAACGCTGACATCGCGGTTATCAGTAATACTGAACCGGCCATCATATAGATAAGATAATTAATGAACAGTAATGGAAAGAGGTAGGGAGAATGGTTCGCAGGATAAATATCCAGAATCCTACAGGTAACGGGAATAGCCGCGAAAATGCTAAGGGTAGTCAGTGCACCTATCATGGTCGGTTTTTTGTCAAATCTCCGATGAAGATGTACCGTAATAAAATAACCAATGATAGGGCCGACAATGAGTGGGATGGCATAAAAACGAATTTGCTCGCTAGCCAGTTCCCAGTAATAGGTACTCATATGTATGCTGATCGTTTCTTTCGTTCCCAACGTTGCGCTAACAAAAACATAGCCAATAAGAAACATCAGATAATTTCTATTTTGAAAGGCTTCTTTTAAGTCACCCATGAAAGCTTTTACTGAAAATGTGGGGCCACCAAGTTTGGGTTGTGGCAGTTTGGGAATGACTTCGCGGGTGAAAAAAGCGGAGAAAAACATAATGCTGCCTCCTAATAGTGCGGCGGTCAGCGCAAAGCCCGAATAGGCGCCGATGTTCATAAGGCCGTTGCTAAACTCAGGTGTCGATTTAAAAAATACAGACAGGCCAACGAAGTAGATTAAGGCCGCACCGCCCGCTGCGCAGAGTGTATTCAGGCTCATAACCCGGGTTCGTTCGTAAAAATCGCTGGACAACTCTGCACCAAGAGCAAGATGTGGTACGTGAAATAGAGTGAAGCAGGAGCGCATGACTACGGCTGTCACAGCTAACCAAATAAACAAACCCGTTTGGCCAAGGTCCGCTGGCGGCGAATAGAGAAAAAACAGACACAACATGACGGGTATGGGTGCTACGAACATAAAGGGGTGTCGACGGCCCATTCGAGATTGCCAACGATCGGATATCGCTCCTACCAGCGGGTCTGTAATAGCGTCAAGAAACAGACCTATGGTTATTGCCAGTCCCGCCAGCGTGCCCGACAAACCCAGCAAATTGGTGTAAAAAAAGAAATTGAAGGTATTAAAGGCTGTCGTGAAAATAGTTTCAGAGGCAGCGCCAATCGCATAGGCGCCTTTTATTTTTGCCGGAACCTTATGGGCAAAAGCACTCGTTACCGGTTGGTAGTCGTCTGTATTATTCGGATTCACTATGACTGCTCACTATAGCTACAACAATTCGAAATACGGTTCTGTTGCTTACTCAGGGATGAAATTGTTCTCGAGAATAAACACCCATAGCAGCAAAGTCCATGCATCAAACCATTACATTTGATTAATGACCGGTGAGAATTTTCGCGATGGATTGGTAGTAGTGACGTGGGTGGTAAGAAGAAAACTTTCCATTTTTTTAGCGATGGTTACGCGGCGTGAGTTATTTTCTGCTCGTTCTGTAGCGATGTTTTTTTCAATCATCAGTGGTTTTTGTCACTTGCTTGGCGGAGCCTTTCTCGTAAGAAGCAGGCTCCTATCGATAAGATCAATAGCTGCATTGCTATTGGCTGCGTCGAAGTCCCGGAAGAATCTCTTTAGCGAAAGTTCTTATGGAAGCTTCGCCGACCGCATCGGCGAAACCTAAGTTACCCGGAACGATATAACAAAAATCCAAGTTTAGTGCCGCTATCCCTTTTAACCGTTCGCGGCAATAATCTACGTCACCGGCAATGGCAAACCAGTCCACAAATTCGGTAGGCATCATGGCCTCGGTTGTGGCCCCTTGCTGTGCCCACTGGGTTTTATCGTAGTGTTTCAAATGCTCTACAACATCCCGCAAAGGTTTGGGTAAATTGTGTTTATCGCGTCGGTGGGTAGAAAATCGTGCCCAAACTGCTGTCGTCCCGCGGACCGCTTCAAGTGCGACTGCGCGATCCGGATTAACGACGACATTTAGCCATGCGCCGAATTTCAGTTTTGCCGGATCTCGGCCAGCGTCCAGCGCAGCTTGTCGAGCGTGGTCCCGGAACTGGGCTATATATTCCGGGTCTGCGCCGACCGCAAATGAAATTCTATCTGCGGTGCGGGCCGCGACTTCCGTCATACGGGGGCCCGAGGGGATGACCTCAATCGGCACAGGTCCGTGCTCGGCGGCAATTGCCAGCCAATCCATGCTGCTCTGGTAACCCGCTCGATCGGCGTGATAGTGATGCAAGTAATCACGGATTTGTTGCACTGAGGTTTCGAACTCGGCGACTTTTGCCGGTTGGTTGCCCGAAAACATGGCGGCTGAATCTCCGCGGCCTATTGGCAGAATAGCCCGTCCAGCGGACAGCATTTGCAAAGTTGTAGCCGCAGACGCAATAACAGCAGGGTCGCGGGTTACGGTGTTCGTAATGCCCGGGCCGAGTAGGGCGGTGTTGGTTTCACAACTCGCTGCGCCCAATGCTGTCCAGACTTCAGGCGCACGGTTTTGTGTATCACTGAGTAGTACGGCGTCGAAACCGAGTTGTTCTAATTTACCCGCTATGCCGTTTAACAACGGCGCTGTTACAGTCCCTACTTTCATGGTTGGCTCCACTGATCTGTCAAAAAGGATGCGAACGTTAACATTCCCGTTCATAATGAAGATAACGATATGAGTTATGCGTTTTATGAATAAATGAGTCACGAATCCTTTATCGAAGCCAAAACGTTGCTGGCAGTCCTCGAATGGGGCAGTTTCAGTGAGGCTGCCACTCAGCTTGGCATTAGCCAATCGTCTGTCAGTCGCCGTGTTCGCCAGTTAGAACAACGATTAGGCGGCCAAACATTATTGTCCCGAACCACTCGTCGAGTACATGCCACAGAGACAGGGTTGCGCTACGCCGCACAAGTTAAGGAGGCCCTCCGTCAGTTAGAGGACGCCGAGAGTTCCGTGACGGAACAGGTCGCGCTACCACAGGGGCTGGTTAGAGTTTCCTTACCCCCCGCGCTCGGTAAGCTTCTTTTATTAGATTCTTTAGCGAAACTAACAAGGGATCATGTTGGTTTGACCCTCGACATTGAACTGTCCGATCGCTATGTAGATTTATTTGAAGATCGTACCGACGTAGCGGTTCGCTTGCGATCAACAGAGCAATCCGGCGTCGTGGAAGAGGAGGTTTCCAATAGCCCATTGGTCGCAGTGGCGTCACCTGAATACCTGGTCGGTCGGCAGCTGCCAAAAACGGCGGAAGACTTGCTGGACCATCAGTTTGTTATGCCCAATACGCGTATGGGCGGCCCGGGTCCAAACAAAATTTCGCGTTTATTGGGGGTCAACTTACGGGAGCTGACGCCTATTCGTGTCAGTGACATCAGCAGCATGATTGCGTTGTTAGTTCAGAGCTATGGGATTAGCTTCCTGCCGCGTTTATTGGTCGCAGCTGAGCTGAAAAAGGGCGTTCTGATCGAGTTGCCACTGGAGATTCAAATACCCTCGGTCGCGTTTTTTGTTGTCTGTCGGCACGAGCAAAAATCACTGCCGAGGATTCAATTGGTGGTCGACAACTTAAAGACGGCATTGCAAACTGACTGATACAGTAGTGATCGAAACGATGTTGACGGAAATGACCTTGGCTGAAATGACGTCGACTAAAAAAATAGTGACTGAAACGACCCTGACTGAAAAAAATAATTAGAACTTATAGGAGAAAATGAATGAATGAGATCGCCAGCAAATTTATATGGGGGCATATCAATGTCAACGTTAGCGACTTGGATACATCGATAGCATTTTATGAAAAGCTGGGGTTTGAGATGTTTGTGCCGGCTATTCCGTACTTAAATCTTAGTAACGACCCCAGCGCAAAACCAGTTCATGACTCTGCCGCGACGGCCTTGGATATTCCCGTTGGCGCTACCGGCAGGGCCTGTATTATGCAATTGGACGCAGGCTTTCCAAAATTGGATCTGACGGAATGGTCGGTATCGACGGGTCGGTCGCCGTTGACTAATGCCGATCTCGGCATAGCGAGAATTTGCCTTGCGACCACTAACTTGGGGGAAGCCTATGACCAGCTTGTCGCACAAGATGTCAGGTTTATTTCAGCGCCACAACCCGCGCAAGATGGTAAGGCCGATATAGCGGTGTGTGCGGATCCGGATGGAGCTTTGATAGAATTGATCCAGCTTTATCTCGATAAGTGGTAATGCCTGCTACGGTCGATCAGGAATTTATGTTCTTCTCTACTTTTATGAGGAGCGCCCGTGGATCTGTCGACGTGCTAGCTATTTCATTTAAATTTTATTATTAACATTCAACATTAGCTCTGTGCCGGAACCTATGGCTGTTATCGAGTTATTTTTGTCAAAAAAACGAATGCCTTGTCAGTATTGGCATCGCTATCAGGAGTAAGAGTAAATGTTAGAGACTGGTTCCAGTAGTATCGAAGTGCAGGGGTATTGTGACCCGAAATTTGACAAAGTCAGAGATGTTCTTGCGGAGAGTATCGCGTCGGGTGCCGACGTAGGGGCTAGCGTTGCGGTAACTCTCGATGGAGAAATGGTTATTGATTTATGGGGTGGGTACCAGGATACCGGGGGCCAAAAATCATGGCAAAAAGATACGATCATTAACGTGTACAGCACCACAAAAACCATGTCTTTTGTGTGTGCCTTGCTGCTGGCAGATCGCGGAGAATTAGACTTTGACGCGAATGTGGCTAAATATTGGCCGGAATTCGCACAGAACGGAAAATCCGAAGTCAAGGTTTGGCATCTGATGAATCATGCCGCGGGGCTGTCGGGAATGGATCAGCCGACGACATCCGACGACATGTATGATTGGGAAAAGATGACCGCTGCTTTGGCAGCCCAAGCGCCGTGGTGGAAACCCGGAACTGCGACTGCCTATCATGCCTTGACGCAGGGGTACTTGATCGGTGAACTGGTTCGCAGGATTACGGGAAAGTCACTGGGTGAATATTTTAGAACTGAAGTGGCCGAACCGCTTGACGCGGATTTCTTTATTGGTGTGCCGGAGTCCGAATTCAGCCGAATCTGCGATCTCATTCCGCCGTCCGGTGATACTTCGTCTATGACGGGCGCTGAAGAGGGTTCAATCGCGGACCGAACCTTCAAAAATCCCTTAGGTAATGCCCTTGATTCGCGAACGGCTGCTTGGAGAAAGGCAGAAATTCCAGCGGCTAACGGACACGGTAATGCGCGATCCGTGGCGAAAATTCATTCTATTTTGGCCTGCAAAGGCGAAGCGCAAGGCATCAAGTTATTATCGCAAAAAACAGCGGAGTCGGTCATGATTGAACGCATTGGTGGCATGGATATGGCTCTCGGCATGCCCGTTAGATACGGCCTCGGTTTTGGCATAAACCCCCATGAACGGATATTGTCACCGAATGAAAATGTGTGTTTCTGGGGTGGCTGGGGTGGTTCTCAAGCGTTGATAGATCAGGATGCGAGAATGTCATTCTCCTATGTCATGAACAGGATGCACGATGGGCTAATGGGTGACATGCGATCCTATAATTTGAGCCAGGCTGTTTATAGTTGTCTGTGATACTCTCTGCGACCGTTTTAAATTGAACTGTAAAAACTCTTATAAGTGTAGGAAAACTGGATGGAGGTTGAGCTCTTAAGTAGCGCCCTCACATCCAGTGAACAGTCGCAGGGTGTATGTCATTCTTGATTGAATGGAGCGTTTGAGTTTTTGCCGTTTAAAGAAAAGGAGAGGTTGTTTTTCCGCTCGGTATCCGCATTAATGATCGGGCTTGTCCGTTAATGGCCTTACTGCCGGTGCTTTAGTTGCATAGAAAACCATCGCCATGATGATCAGACCTCCTAGTAAAACTTGCGGTGTTGGAATCTCGTCGAGAATCACGACAGCCAACAGTATGGCGTAGACGGGTTCGAGCGCTACGCTAACACTCACTATTTGCGCCTTCAATTCTGTCAGGCTTCTCACTAGCATTGCCTGCGGTAAGGCCGTAAAAACCACCCCTAGAATCAGCAACAAAAACCATTCCGCTGGCATGGGCAGCGGTGCTAGCAGCGCTGCAAAAGGCAGCATGCACAGTCCGGCGGCTAAATGTTGATAGAATGTGATTTGTAGAAAATGGTGCTGGCGGACAAATTTTCGATTCACCAGCGTGAAGAAGGCCAGAAGCAAACCAGACAGAACCGCGACTAACAAGGCGAGAGTTTCGCCATTTTGCAGGTTCCATTCAGGCACCAGAAAAATTATTCCGATAAAAACCCCCGCTGCGCTTACGACGCTTCTGAACTGCAACTTTTCCGAGAAAATAATTGGTTCAAGAAAAGTGACAAACATTGGGTAGGTGGCGAAACCGAGTACGCCGATCGCGACGGTCGACATTTGAATCGATGCAAAAAATGCACACCAATGTAATGCCAACAAAATACCGCTAACAGCCAATAGGAAAACATCCTGCTTTCTGCCGAGTAATATCGGCACTCGTAATATTTTCATCACTAACAGAAGTGACAAGACGGTGAAGAAGGATCTTCCAACAATAATGCTTACGGGACTAAGGGTCAGGAGCTTGCCAAACAAAGCTGTCGCTCCTAACAAGACAACGGCACTATGAAGTTCGATTAAGCTTGAGCGTTTCGGCATGTTTTGTTCAATATTTCAGCTTGTAGTTATTAAAGGCGCTATTCTAGTGTTAATGGTCGTCGACGTATATTGAGATAAGAGTCTAGTCTGAAAAAATGTCGACATGCCACGAAGGCTTTGGATGCTATTTTACCAGAAAAGAAAAGGCGATATTTTCGTCTATCCGGATAGATGAATAGGTCGCTAGATTTATGGTTGCTGGTTGCTGGTTGCTGGTTGCTGGTTGCTGAGTGCGGGCAGCGGGGCCTAGATAGTGCCTATCCAGAAGCTCGTATTTGCGAGCGCAGCGCGGCAATCTACTGGTGCAAGTGTACATAATTACGTGCTGGTGCGGCCTGCAGGAGATTGCCGCGTCGAGGCGTCGAACCGTACCGCTCGCAACGACATCGCTGAAAAACGCCTATTTCTGGATGGGCACTAGGTAGTAAACTTTGGACTAAACTGCGGGTAGTAAAACGACTGAGCTGGCGCGGAAAAAATACCAGGAACGGCCTTAATCTCGTGTGCGCATCGGTTGCTTTGGCGTTCACTGCAGGATACGGAATGGGGATAATCATTTTTGATGAACGACTATTTAGATGACTCGGTATCGTCGCTGCGTCTGGCGGTATTTCTTTCGGTATTTCTTCTTTTGGCGCTATTTGAGCTGTTGTTTCCGCGACGTAAATTAGCGGAATCTAAAGTGCAGAGGTGGAGTGCTAACATTGCAATTAGCGTAGTCAATACGATATTAGTTAGAGTTACCTTGCCACTGGCGGGTGTTGGCATGGCGTTGTTAGCGCAAGAGAAAAACTGGGGACTCATCAATCTGCTCGATGTTCCGGCATGGTTAGCTATACCGGTCTTTTTGCTATTGTTTGATCTCGCTATCTATTGGCAACACAGATTGTTCCACAAAGTGCCCCTGTTGTGGCGGTTGCACCGCATGCATCATACCGACCTTGACTATGACGTAACGACGGGCAACCGGTTTCATCCCGCTTCGATTCTACTATCAGCAGTGATAAAAATAGGCCTTGTCGTTGTACTGGGACCGTCACCTGTAACGATACTTGTCGCCGAAATAGTACTAAATATTACTTCGATGTTTAATCATAGCAATATCGATATTCCTGCAAAAATTGACCGTTTTTTACGATTTTTCATCGTTACACCGGATATGCACCGGATTCATCACTCCGTAAACGGTGCCGAACACAATCGTAATTTTGGATTTAATTTCCCTTGGTGGGATCGTTTGTTTGACACCTACCTCGATCAGCCTGCTATGCAGCAACAGACAATGGATATTGGTATTGATGGCTTTCGCACAGATCGGTCAATCAATCCTATCTCGCTGTTATTACAGCCCTTTCAAAAATGACCTAGGAGGCACCCGCAATCATGAGCTTAGAAATAGAGATACTTACCAGTACGATGGATTTGGTCGGCGTGGTTCAACAGGTTAACGGTGCGGACTGGGATGAACAAAACGAAATCGAATTGTATTCAGTTGACGCATTGAAGGCCTATCTTGAAAAGCAAGACGCCATTTTTATCCTGTGTTATCTGATCGATGAAACCGGATCAACCTTGGCGGGCATGGCTTCGGGTCGAATTGAACAAAAGCCCTATGATCATTATAAATGGCTTTATGTCGACGAAGTTGATACCTGCGCCAACCTCCGGCAGCGAGGCGTCGGTACTGCCTTAATGCATAAGCTATTAGAGATTGCCGATGATCGTGATTGTGAAGAAGTATGGCTGGGAGCCGAAGCCAGCAATGTTGTGGCTACCCAATTTTACGAAAGCTTAAACCCGACTGCAGTCGATGAAGTTATTGGCTATACCTTTGGTTTGTGATGAGAAGAATCGAACCAAAGATCTTCCGATGTTCTGTTTTGTTCAAATCAGGTCTTCCACTCTGGAACAGAGTCTATATAATGCAGCTTCCGCGCGCCCGTAGCTCAGCTGGATAGAGTAACTGGCTTCGAACCAGTTGGTCGGGGGTTCGAATCCCTCCGGGCGCGCCAATTCGTTGAATAATTCAATAATTTGCCTTTCTGTAGTGACAGAGGCGTTAGAGTTCTCGCCGCGTCTTCATTTATCACCAGCCGTTTAAACTTAATTTAGTTTACGTCAAGCCTATCCTTGAGTTACTCGCGTACTCTGAAGCTACAGTGTTTGCACGCGGCTCAGCTGTGTTCTTAGATGTTCAAACCTAAACGACACCGCAGCCACTTTAACCGGCTGCGTCTGGCGGTGTGCAATTACAGACACTAACTACCTGCCGCGGCCATTTCTTCTATTTCCGGCGAAATTTGTTGCGCGTGATGGCTGGCGATATATCCCATCAACTTGTCTGTCGCCATGGGTGGACTGAACAGGTAACCCTGTACGTAATCACAATTTAAAACTTCCAACATGTCCATCTGGTCAAGTGTTTCAACGCCTTCAGCGATGACTTGCATGCCAAAATTGTGTGCCATATCAATGATCGTTTTAACGAGTATATAAGCTTCTTGTTGTTCTGCCATATCGGAAACAAAGCTACGGTCGATTTTAATATAGTCAAAAGGGTATTTTTTCAGGTATCCCAGTGAAGAGTAGCCGGTTCCAAAGTCATCCATAGAAATACTGAAGCCGAGAGACCGTAAATGTTCCAATTGCTTTTTTGCCACCGCTTCGTTGTTGACCATCATGCTCTCGGTTAACTCTATGCTAATGAGGGTAGGGTCAATCTTGTTGCGTTCAATCATTTCGACTATTTTGCTACAGTGTTCATCATCGCCCATAAATTCCCGCACTGAGCGGTTAATCGAAAGTCCGATCGGCGTAGTCAATTTCGCGTTAATAACGAGCAGTCCGGCAATTGCTTTTTTGGTCACGCACTCACTGATACCGTGGATCAGTCCAAACTCTTCAGAAACAGGAATGAATTCATCAGGGTAAACCTGACCTACTACATCATCCGTCCAGCGCGCAAGAGCTTCAAAGTGCGACAGGTTTCTGGTTTTCGTTTCGATAATCGGTTGGTAGTAGGCCTCAAACGACTCCTCCTTAATGGCGCGGATTATTCGCTGACGAAGCAGGTCGATGCGTCTGGCGCGAGATTTCATTTCTTCGCTGTAGAATGCAATAGTATTCTTTCCCGACGTCTTAGCGTGTTCTAAAGCCTGTTCCGCGCAAGTAAATAACTCACGACAGTCTTCGGCGTCATGAGGAAAAAAACTGATACCGATCGAGACGGTGATAGAAATTTCTTTTCCCTCGGGAGTTTTGTGTTGAATATTCACATATCGCAGCAGTTCTCGAGCAAAAACAGACGTATCAGTGCGGTTTTTATTTGTGCAGAAAATACCGAATTGGTCGCCATTTAATCGCGATATAGAGACATCTTCCTCCGCGCAAAAGGAGCGAAGTTGACGTGCAAACTGTTTTAATAGCTGGTCTCCCGCCTCGTGCCCGTGCACATTGTTGATGACTTTAAAGTTGTCAAAATCGGTTAATAAGATTGATCCGTAGTTGAATCCGTTGGTGTTTTCTTCCAGTTTACTTTCGATTTCCGAATAAAATTGGTAGCGATTGATTAAACCCGTGAGATAGTCGTGGGAGGCCTGAAAAGCGATCAATTCGCGGGCCTTTTTTTCACTGGTTACGTCCCTGTGAACAGCAATGTGATTTAGAGCCGATCCGTTTGCTGAGATGAGAGCGCTGATAGCAGTAACAACCGGATACGTTTCACCGGTTTTTTTACGGTTGATCAGCTCACCTTGCCAGAAACTATTAGCTTCAATGTCGCTCCACATTTCCTGGTAGAAAGACTGTGGTCGAAGGCCAGAATTCAAAATTCTCGGATTTGTGCCGATCAGTTCGTGTCGCTCATAGCCGGACATCGCTATCAGAGAATCGTTGACATAAATAATGTCGTTATGAGAATTGGTGACAATAACCCCGTCGCTCATAAAGTCGTAAACCTGTTGTGCTATCCGGAGGTCAAAATTTTTCTTTCGCAATTCATTTGCGTTTAACAGCAATGAATTTTCGTGATTTCTACGTTCAATCTCAGCGGCTGCAGGTGCCGAGAAAAAATGAAAGGCAACCTCGACAATCTCTCTGCTCACAACCGGTGATTTGTACAGTGCGACCAAAATCCCAACAACGACTTTTGCGGTGTTACGCAGCGCAATTCCTACATAAGCGTCGATACACATCTCTTTAAGAAGCGGATCATCGGGGTACAGGGCTACTATTCCCTGCGGAATACAACAAACCTCCCTGTGTGATAAGTCAGCGCAGGGCGTCCCTGATAAAGGGTAGCTGAAATTGTCTTCAGGCCCCATTTTACCGTGTACCGCCAGACTTTTAGCCGTATTATTTTCCGCATCTATCGTAGCAATAAACGTGTAGTCTGCATTTGTTACTTCACTCAGTAAGCTTACGAGGTGGGAAAAGTAATTCTCGCTGCTGAGATTGCTTAGAGTATGTGCGATGGTGTGCAGTTTGTTGTCGTTACTCATAATTTTTGTTGTATTCCGTCGCGTGATCAAATGGGTCGGTGAGGAAGAGTAGGCCTAGGTCCCGAATTGTGTGATCATTGTTTTTAACTGACTAATGCTGGAGAACAGATTCTCGTTTGAGCTATTTACTCGTTGGCAGCCATCGAGGGTATGGTCGGCACTGTCGTTAATATTAACGATATTGCGGCTTATTTCTGCGGATACCTGGCTCTGTTCCTCTGCAGCGGTTGCAATTTGAATACTCATGTCATTTATCTGGTCCATATTTGATCGAATAATCGCTAGTGATTCTGTGGCGTTGTTTGCCTCCGTGACAGATGATTCAGCGTCGGTTTTATTATTTTCCATCGCTATTACGGCTTCACTGGCGGTATGTTGCAAATCGCTAATCATTTTACTGATTTCACCGGTCGATGACTGAGTCTTTGCGGCAAGAGAGCGGACTTCATCGGCGACGACTGCAAATCCGCGGCCGAGCTCGCCAGCCCGAGCAGCTTCAATGGCTGCATTAAGCGCAAGTAAATTGGTTTGTTCTGCGATGCTATTGATGACATCGACGACGCTACCAATCGACTCACTGTCCTTCGCTAACTGTGAAATAGTGATGGATGACTCACTCAAACCTGATGATAAGGCTTCGATTTTCCGCTTGGTTTGCTGCACAATCTCTTCGCCGCGGTGAACGCTGGTGAAAGCATCCTGGGTCGTTGAAGATGTTAATTCTGCATTTCTGGCTATTTCCTGAACAGTGGCGGTCATTTCAGTCATGGCGGTGGAAACCATGTCAACTTCCTGATGGAGAGACGACATGTTTTCTTTTGTATTCTGGGTTTCCTCGCTAGCGTGGTTGGCAGATTTAGCTAACGATCCAGCGGAATCGGAGGAGCGCCAGATAATGGTATTTTGTTGCGCTTTTAAAAACTTCATGACTAACTGGAGTTGTCCCAGTTCGTCGGCCCTGCCCGTGTAAACCTGTTGTGCGACCTCATTTTTAAATATTGATTCAGAGCTTTTGGCGGCGTCAGTCCACGGCTTTAACAAAAGCCTGAAAAAGACCGCATTGAGAAAGAGTGTGCTGATCAGTGCGATAGCGAAGGCTTCGTTCGTTTTTGAGCCGAACAGTAAGCCTGCGCCCAGACCAATTAGGAGAGACAGAAAACTCACGCCGAAGGTCTTGGTGGAGATGGGAAGTCGTTGAATCATTCCCAGTGGTTTTGGCTGTCCTTGTGGCCCCAGCTTGTTGTAAAGGCTCTCAGCCCGGTTAATGGTTTCTCTGTCAGGTTGTACGCGAACGGATTGGTAGCCGTCCTCTTCGTCTGGACCCATTGCAGTGACGAAGGCATCGACCCAATAGTGGTCGCCGTTCTTACATCGATTTTTTACCAAACCCATCCAGGGTTTGTGTTCTCCAAGCGTATTCCACAGGTCCTTAAAGGCTGCTTGTGGCATATCGGGATGCCGAACCAGATTGTGGGCCTGTCCGATGAGTTCGTCTTTTTGGAATCCACTGATGTCGACAAAGTCGTCATTAACATGTGTGAGAACCCCTTTTCGCGTCGTGGTACTGACAATACGCTGGTGACTCTGGTAGTTGTGTTCGTTCTGAGTGACTGGATTATTTACTCGCATAATAGCTGCTCTCAATTATATCGAATGGCGTTGTCGATGGCGGGATATAGTTGTTTTAAGTCAAAGGGTTTTCTCAGGATGCAAAGTGTTCCGGCTTGCATCATCTTTTCTTTTTCTGCAGATGAGGCGTAACCGGTAATACCGATGACCGGAATGTGTTTTGTCGCTGAATTTTGCTTGATTAACTCACAAGCAGTGCTGCCAGACATGCCGGGCATGTGAATGTCCATGAAAATAATATCGGGCTTGTGGCTATTGGTCTCAAAACCGGCTTCGAATCCGTCGACAGCGAACAGATATTCAGCGTGCGGAATGTGTAAGCGGATTAATGTGGCCAGTAACTCAGCCACTTCCGAGTCATCGTCGACGATTAGGATTTTCAATTTCGTCTGGGGTTTTCCGTCGCCAGTTGCGTTTCGAGCTACAGCAAACTCTTTGACACTTTGCTTGTTAAAGCGACGATGTCCGCCAGGGGTAACAGTGGTTTTTAATTTGCCGGAGTTGGCCCAGTTCCTGACTGTGATAGGGGAGACGTGGAACTGCGCGGCGACCTCGGCAGGTGTGAGCCACTCCTCTTTACTATTTACCTTTTTTTCCGTCATGGGATTACCATATTTGGGTTATATCGATCAAACCTATCGTTATTCATGATCGATTTGATGGGTTTATACCGATTTAAATCTATTAAATCTATCATTTTTGTTCCATTTCCAAGCGCTAAATGCGTAAACGACTCAATCTATGACTTAAATCAACTTTTCTGTGGCATTGGCGGAAAATCAACATTTGATAAGCCGTGGCAGGTGCTGAGCGCGCGGGTCACCTCAATTGATGGATGCAGCTGCCAGTACGAAGGTGATCGAAGAGCCTGTAGGCTATAAATTTCTCGATGATTTACTTGTAAAAGGCGTTTTTCATTTAGTCTTGTATCTCTCTATACAGCTCCTCTGAAGGCGGTTTTAAGAATTCTCCGAAAGAGTCTGAGGAAGCCCTTGCGCAACGGTAGGAGGGTCGAATATCGTGTGACTTCGGATGACGTAAGAAATTAGAGAATCGAACATCGACGGGCTAGTCTTAATCACAATTTCTACACCTGAAACAGACAGAACTTTAGTGGTACTGGATTTACTACTAGTTAATACCTGGCGTGTGGAAAAATGAATCTTAGGTTTTTGGTGAGCATTGTTCGTATAATCAATCGTTGGTATGCCGACATTGGTCGCGAGCATAAAATAATAATGAGAGAAAAATTATGACAAGAATCGTTTTGATGTCTGTATCGGGGTTATTACTTCTTTTTAATTCAATTACTTCATTTTCCGGAGAAGTGATAAATCTCCCTTATCAAGCCTCTAAAGACGTGACATGGGAAGGGGGGGACAAATCTTTTTTCTCAAAGCAGTGGAAAACACAAGTTGTTACCAATGTATCAGTTCCCACCATGGAGGTTTTCCGGCCAGACGCAAGCGATAGTAATGGCGCTGCGGTGATTATCGCACCTGGTGGCGGTTTGTATGCCCTGAGTATTACCAGCGAAGGAACCGAAGTAGCAGAATGGCTCGCCGCGAAGGGGTTTACCGCCTTTGTTCTCAAATATCGTCTAGTGCCAACGGGAGAAAATGGTGTTCAGGAAGCATCTGATGCTGGTATCGATATATTAAATACGGTAAAACCCATATTACCACTTTCTATTGCTGACGGTTTGGCGGCGGTCCAATATGTCCGCTCGCAGGCGGCGGTATTTGATGTCAATCCTACAAAAGTTGGTTTCATGGGTTTCTCAGCCGGTGGAGCGGTCACAATGGGAGTGACACTCAACTATGATATCGACAGTCGGCCTGATTTCGTTGTGCCTGTTTATGCCTGGATGACGGTGTTGGGAGACTATAAGGTACCTCATGATGCGCCACCGATGTTGGCTATATGCGCTTCCGACGACCCTCTGGGCTTAGCTGGCGACAGCGTGAAATTGTATAGTGCCTGGCATGCCGCGAAAAAAACCGCTGCATTACACATGTTTTCCAAAGGCGGGCATGGTTTTGGTATGCGCAAACAAGGACTCGCTGCCGATCATTGGATTGAGCGTTTTTATGAATGGTCGGTCACTGAAGAAATAGTTGTAATGAACGCTTCTGGTATGAATAACAGTTAGTGTTAGTTTAACTATCGGTTGTAGGTTGTAGGTTATTGATCTTGAAAAAACGATATCTGAATATTTTCCCATCGAATTGGGCTAGATGGTTAGAGGCTGCAGGGACGTGGGCGCCACTTTGGTTGGGGCTTACCATAGTCGTTGCTTACCTTCTGGTACGTTGCGTGTTTGACGGCTTTTTCATGGCAATTTGGGGGATGCCGCCGGGCGTCAACCCCTTCTGGCTCAGTGAGACCTGGTGGACTGAGTTCGTAAACGCGCTATTGCTGGGATATATTGCTGCTGTTTTTATGATAGCGCGGCGTGGAGTTGGCGATGATCTCGGTGCGTTACGTCCTCAGTTCCCACTCTCCGTCAATGATTTCGATAAGATTGGTTTTGCGGCAACGGTATCGCCTGGATTGGCTGTACGATTATTTGAGCTCAGTGGGCTGGCCATCGGGTTTATGGTTGCCTATTTAGATCCACAACTATCATCTGGTACTGAAGTATCGGTGACAAACCCGATTTTCATGTGGGCACTATTCCATACCTCCCTGTTCGTGTGGGCCGTATTCGTCCTTCTCGGCGCAGATCTGAGAGTTACTCGAAGTTATTATTATGCGGGGAAAAACCTGCTTGAAATAGATCTGCTAAATGTTCAATCAATGTCAGCCTTTGCACGTAGAGGGTTGCGCAGCGCGTTAACATGGGTGGTTTTTTCAGTTATTTTTTCTCTGTTTTGGCTTGGCGAGGGCACGGCTGCCAGGCAAAATATTTTCCTTCTTGTTGCGACTCTTGCAATGGCTACCGGCGCTTTCATTTTTCCGTTGATTGGTGTGCGTTCCAACATATTGGCAGTGAAAAATTCTGAGCTCGATCGCCTGCGGGCTGAAATTCGGGTAGAGCGAAAGTCAATTATGAAGCCGATATCCGCGGATCGTACAACCAGTCCGAGGCTGGCAAACTTAATCGCTTATTACCAGCTTGTTGAGCGAGCGCGAGAATGGCCAATCGATGCAGTTAACATACTCAAATTCTGCTTGTATATGTTGATTGGGCTCGGGTCTTGGTTGGGTGCCGCGATTGTGGAGCGTTTACTGGACAGTTCGCTCGCAAGCTAAAACACCGGACGCTAGATAGTGATGCAATCAGTGAAATAATGCATGTAATTTTGCACCGACCAAGCAAGTCCAATTATCGCTAATTGTAGTCTCTTAAGCTGTGAGAAAGTACGCGGCAATTACGTTGTCGAAGAGAGTGATTCTGAATGTACAATTGCCACAGGACGCTTTTTTGTAGTAGTTTAAAGACAAAGATATCAGTCTTACAGATAGCTAATACATTATCTCTGTTGTCATAAAGCCTCGTCACAGGAGGCCTTTTTAGTCCACCATTTGGAGTCATTGATGGAACTTATTCTTATTCGTCACGGTTTACCCGAAAAACGCATCAATGACGACGGATCTCCTGCGGACCCACCCTTGTCGCAATCAGGGCTGCAACAAGCCGATAAAATGGGTGCCTGGTTAAAGGATAGAAAAATAGATCGCCTTTACTCGAGTCCTATGCAAAGAGCGATGCAGACGGCGGAGCCCTTATCTGCGCAAAAAGATCTTCCGATTGAAATTCATGAGGGCGTCGCTGAATACGATCGAAAATCGGATTTATATATACCGGTAGAAGAACTAAAAGAGCTGGATTATGATCGCTGGAAGAGGCTTATGTCTGGCGAGACCGAGATCGATTTCCCCAAATTCGCAAAAACAGTGTGTGATAGCCTCGAAGAAATTGTTGAGGATAATAAGGGTAGGCGGGTGGCAGTTACCTGTCATGGAGGGGTGATTAATGTCTGGGCTGCCCACGTGATTGGACTGCAACCTCGAATGTTCTTTAACCCCAATTACACCAGCATCAACACGTTTATGGCTGCCAGCTCTGGAGAGAAATCAGTCGTGACATTGAATGAACACAGCCATTTGTTATAGTTTTGGTCCGTAGACCAGCGTACGCGATGCTTGACTAATGTTAAGTGGGCAGTGACTGGCTAATAGTGATCCGGAGATGTTGATCTAAATTTGATGTTCTTGCTGTAGTCGAATTCTCAACCGAAAAGCAGGGCTTTTTTTATCGCTTTCTATTGTTACGTTCACCTGTAGTTCACAGCCTCGCAGGACGCCCGACCGCTACCAGCGCAGCTCATTTGACCTGTTAACCTCCTAGGTAGCAAGGCTGGCAAGCTGGTTTGCGGCCTGTGTATTGGTAGGCTTAATTGGAAATCAGCCGGCTCTCGACCCTTTGATATAGAAATCCTAAACTTGCCATTATCACCGCTACTGCAGTTGCTAACAGCAGACCACTGTAACCCCCCGTTGCAATTATCACGCCTCCAAGAATCGGGCCGGCCACAGCGGCAATACCCTGAACGCCCGGTATCAGAACTGCATATCGATCGCTTAAATTTCCGACACTGGCCATTTGATAAGCGAGGCAATAACTCCAGGCCGCTGAAAATAACGTGACAGACATAAGGAATATCATCCAGCTGTCGGTCGCCGACAATACATAAAATATGATGAGTAGTAGGATCGACGAAAAAACATGAGGGAATGAATGTCCGAGACGGTTGCCAATAGCTGCAGCAATGACGGCTCCAGCGAATCCTCCAAGCGTAGAAACAGCAAGCGTGACAGCAATGTCTTCATAACTATAGCCCCTACTTACGCCGAGCCTTTCAACGAAAGCCCAAATTGCCGACATTAAACAAAAGTGGAGCAACAAACTTGCCATCGATAGGACAATAGCATGCGTGGGTTGTGTGCTGTTGCTATTTGCTTTTTCTACTACTACTGAATTTAACCACCGGGAAGAAATACTCATCGCTATAATAAGAGAAGCGAGTGTTATCCAGCATCCCAAGTAACCAAAGGTAGAAAATACCCATGTAGGTAGACTGTAAAATAGTAATAACGCAGTCGCTTGTTGTACTGCAATCATAATCCCGAAGTTTCGTTCACTCTCCGTCGAACTGGAAATAATGGAAACACTAGTGCCGTATAGTAGGCCGCTACCTAATCCACTAACCGCGAGTGACGCGAGTAGTAATCCGGTTGAGCTTGAAAACCCGCATCCGAGCAGTCCGGGAACGAGGAGGAAATAGCCGGTTGAAACCAAACTCTTGTGCTTAAAACGGCCAAAAAAGAAAAATGCCAGAACAGAGGTCACCAGAAAACCGGTGAAATAGATGCTGATTATCACTCCAACTTGTTGTTCGTCTAAATGAAGGTGTTCGGCAATCAAACCAACCACGAGCGGCAGTATTAAGAAAATGAGTCCGCCCGCAGAAGAAGACATAAAAACAGCAATCAGACTGGTTGTTTTTCCGGTGATCACGGGTAAGTACCCTTTATTGTTTGTACTGACTTAGATCGCTTACTATGCTGCGGTTTAAAGCTGATTATAATGCCACCTATGCTGATTAGCAGCCAACACAATTCCATTAGGAATGCGGACATGTTGAACTCGTAAATTAGCGAGAGCAATATTAATAGCGCGCCCAGCGCATTGAGTACCGAATAGGATAAATCACTGACCTGTAATTTCTTTATGTGCAGGAGGAAGTAGCAAATAAGGATGACAAAAACCCCGATATTTCCTAACAGATCGTACCATTCGTAGTTCACACTAGTCGCTCCTTTTTAGCTATTGTGCCTTTCAGGTTTGTCACAACAGATTTCTCCAGTCAGGGTGGCTTCCGCCGTTCGTGATATCGTTTAAAACGCCTTCAAGGTAAGTAATATCGCCAATGCTATATAGCTTGCTCCAGCGCTCTCCTTTTTCTAGAGCTTGCCAACAGCCCGCAGTAAACTCGTGACAGTTTTCCTGCATCACAATCGAGAAGTTTCCAACGCGAACCAAGTAGGCTGTCGTAATTCTATGCTGGTCGATGAGTTCTTCCCTGCGAGCCACGTTGATCTTAAGTTCTGTTTGATTGAGCTCTACAGGCGTCCATACTTCCTGGAATTGAATCAATTCATCGTTTATCGTGACTTGGCCGCTTTCATGTAACTTCCCGTTCTCTATGGACAAAATTGTCTGATCTTCCATATGCTCCTTGGTTAAATCCAGCTCATGTACAAACTTGATAGTCGGTGCTGCCCAATGTGTCAGCCCGGAAAATGCCGATGTTCCCGATGATTCTCCGCCATTTACCTGTAGCGGCCACCGCATATCCGCAAAGAATGCCCCCGCCTGTAACCAATAAACTGTCGAGTCTTCGTAGGGTTCTCCTTCGGCAACCGAGAGTGATTCCCTACGCCAGACGCCTGTCAATTCCTGTAATGTTGTTTCCACAATTCTAAGCTCTCCGATGTGAGGTTATGTGTCAGCTTATATGGCGCTGACAAATAGGCTTAAGCCATAAACTTAAGATAGTTGTCGTGGAAATCGGAAATCGCCCTTTCGTAGTTAACCGCAATTGGTCCTACGTTAAAATGTTCGCTGCGTATATTCTTTTGAATGTTCTCGATAATATTTGCATCTTCACCTTTTGTAATTGCATTAAATTGCTCCAAAAACGCATCGATATCGCCCCCGGGAACGCCTAAAATGCGGATATTCATTTTTGTTTTTTCCGGACTGAGTGGCACCAGGTCGGCTAAGATAAAAAAACTGCTGCCGGTAAATATCGGTAAATTCGGGAAAATAAAATGCGCGCCGTTTTCGGAATATCGTTCCGGCTGACTTTCGATGTGAGGAATATCGATGAGTGGGCTACTGCCTTTTGCATCTTCTCGAAATTCTTCTTTAAACGGTTCGAAAGATATCCAATGTAGCCCGTGCTGTGAAAACTCTCCTTCTGAATGATCTAACACCTTTAGTGTTTGCGGGTGCACATACCAAAGATGCAGCCAATCAATGTGGTTTTCGATGTACAGTTTCCAGTTGGCATCAAAAACAAAACTGTCGCTTTTCAATTCCTCCAATTTCACAGCTTCGAAGACATCGAGTTCTGATTTAACCCCTGCTATCCAGTCGTCAAATGCCACGGGTGGGTGTTCGTCGGAATGAACAAATATTAGTCCCATCCAACTGGCGACGCTGCCTTTATGCAAACCCAATGTTTCGGTCTCAATTGCGTCAAATTGATCTCGGCTGGCAATACCACGTAATTGACCGTCTAGGCGATAGGCCCATTTATGATAGGGACATACTAGCGTACGACAGCGCCCTTCTCCTTGAACGAGTTGCGCGCCGCGATGCCGGCAAACATTATGCAGCGCTCTCAACTCATTCTGTTCATCGCGTATGACAATTAGTTCGTTAAACCCTGCCGTTACCGTTGTGTAACTGCCAACTTCGGGCAAATCGGTTTCCAGTCCAGCGTATAACCAGTTACCGCCAAAAAGGTTCTGCTTTTCCTTATCCAACCAGCTCTGTTCGTAATAAGCTTCAGCGGGTAGTTTATAAGTGGGTATGATGCTGTCATTCATAATTTTCTCGCAGATCAAGGTGTTCAGTTCAAGTGAACGGCTATAGTAATAGGAATGTGAGCAAAGAATTATATGATTTCTGAGTGGCGTAGTATGATTTCTGAGTAGCGTAGTATGATTTCTGAGTAGTTTCGAATATTATTGGAAGATATTGAGGTTGGCCATCTTCAATAGACGCTGGCGAGTCGTATTGCCGCGACTATCGGTTTTGATGTGAGCATCGGTAAAAGAGGAAATAATGTCGAAAATCCCGTCCGATGACCCCTATTTAGCAAGAATTGGGCGAAGATACTTCGAGCGGCTCAATGAAGTATTAGTCGATCGTTTTCCAGAAATTTCGCCTATAAATGTACCGGAAAAAGGGACTCTTGCGGACTTTTATCCGGCGGTACAAAATCTTTCTATAAAAAATGATTTACCGGGTCTTGGTATTGAATTTGGGTACCGTATTCGCGTATCCGATTATGGCGTGGTTGGCTTAGCGACCGCCAGTACAAGCTGTCTGGCTGAAGCGATTGAGACTCAAATGCGTTTTTTGACCATTCTTACTGTTGCGGAAAAATTGGCTAAGCGCCTGACTCAAAAAAACAAGTTGATGGAACTGGCGATAAAACAATCAACGGTGACTGAATCACTCGATCGGTTTCTGATTGAATCTGAATTGGCGGCGCAATTGCGGTTTATTGGTGACTTGTTACCCACTGAGAAACCGTCAACGTGTACTTTACATTTGCCCTATTCGTGTCCAACGAGCCCGCAGCACTATGAAAGCTTGCTGGGATGTCGTGTCATGTTTAGGCAGAGCGAGGCGAAAGTGACGTTCCCTGCATCATGGATGGATAAGTCCTTGCAAACGTCAGATAAATTATTGTCTCCGCTACTGGCTGAACGATGCCAGTCGATAGTGGCACGAATGGAAGTCGCGGTAGATTGGGTCATGAGAGTCCGCAATTACTTGCTGATCAGTGGCAAGGTAATGCAAGGATTAGGTGCGACTGCCGACGCACTTGATATTCCCATCCATACTCTGCGCTGGCGTTTGTATAAGAATGGAACGAGTTACAAAAAAATTACGCACGATGTTCGGATGCAATTAGCTTGTCAGTATCTCGAGGACACGCATCTTACCTTGCAACAAATTGGTTACCAATTGGGTTATAGCCAGCCGAGCAACTTCCAACTGGCTTTCAAGCGTTACTTCGATATACCGCCGGCCCAGTGGCGCCTTTCCGAGCGACATTTCAGTGATCAGAAATAGCCGTCGATAAATAAATTTCATGGCGTACTCGGACAAGGTTCATCCGCCATTACGCTGCAATTTTGACAGGATGTTGTTTCACGAGTGTTCTTTTTGTTTCCACAATTGACTTGCGATTCCAATGCTAGAATGACGGTTACAGGGTTGTCCATTGTGTGTCTAGAAACAAAAAAGTTGAGAATCAGAATGTCCTACGATTATGTCCTAATGAGATTGTCAAAAATCATCCTTTTTTGTACTTTGATTGCACCGCTTACTTCGGCTGCACAAAATACTTATAGCGATCAGGTGCAAGAAATGTACGTCGCCTACTATGGGCGGCCTGGGGACCCAGGCGGGCTAGAGTTTTGGGCTGAAAAGTTAAATGATAGCGGTGGTGATCTTGCGGAAATTATCGACGAATTCGGGACATCAACGGAATACACAGAACGTTTCGGAGGCCTCGACGAGGAAACCTTAATCAACGCAGTATACCTCCAATTACTAGGGCGTGATGCTCACAGTGGTGGGCTGTCATTTTATCTCGAGAGGCTAACGACTGGCGAAATGAGTTTGGCGAGCATTGCTCTCGATGTCATCAATGGCGTCAATGACGATGGTAGTGACGCTGGTATTGTCAACAATAAGCTTGCAGTCGCTAATGTTTATACCCAAGCGGTTGACGATGGCTTATTCGACTATTCCTTCGCTCAGATCGATGACGCTAAAATCTTACTGCTCACAGTCGACGAAACAGAAGAGTCCTTGGTCAATGCCCTGGATGTAGTAGAGGGTTATGGCGACACCGGTGCAATTGTTCGCGATGGAACTAAAAACATCCTGTTGATTGTCGCCGACGATATCGGTGTAGACAATATTGAGGTCTATAAGGAACAGCCTAACTATAGCCCTAATACGCCCAATATCGACAGCCTCGCCAGCGACGGGGTGCTGTTTAGAAATGCCTGGGCCAACCCTAAATGCTCACCGTCTCGCGCCAGCTTGCTAACCGGTCGCCATGCTTTTCGACATGGGGTCACTCATCCCGGACGGGAGGGAACATTGGCTGCCAGCGAAGAGACTATCGCCGAAGTATTGTCGGCAGCGGGCTACAAGACGGCCATTTTCGGCAAGTGGCATTTGGGTAATGTCTATCCAAGCGATCAGGGTTTCGACTATTTTTCAGGCGCGCTGGGAAACATTGAAGATTATTACAATTGGGAAAAAACGCAAGGTAGTATCGACACCAATACCAATGAAATTACCAATACGACAGAAAATGAAACCGTCTACGCGACCCAGGTAGTCACAGAAGAATCGCTGGCCTGGATCGAACAAGCCAGCGGGCCCTGGTTTGTCGAGGTTGCCTACAATGCGCCCCATTCGCCTTACCACGTACCACCTTCCGATCGCTACAGTAGCTTTTCATTACTCGGGGCCGAGGGCGACGCTTGCACCCGCAGCGCTAACACCGACAGTCAAGCTGATTGTTATCGAGCTGCCGCAGAAGCCATGGATAGCTATATCGGCGACCTATTGGCTGGCATCGATCCGGCGGTGCTTGCCAATACACTCATCATTTTTGTGGGTGATAATGGCACTCCCGGTGAAGTGGTCATTGAAGAATCGGGCCTGCCATTTTCTTCCGATCATGCCAAGGGCACTGTTTACGAGGGAGGGGTTAACGTTCCGCTGATTATCTCAGGAGGGGCGAACATCGGCATAGATAGTTCGGAAGTTATCGACCTTATTCAGATACAGGATTTATTTTCGACGATGTTAGACCTTGCGAATGCCGCGAGCTCCAGTTCGATGATTGATGGTCAAAGCCTGATTGGTTACCTTGATACCGAAACAGCTGCGCCGAGTCCCAGAACCAGTCAGTTCACAGAGCTCGCTAGTGTTAATGAAGGCCTCGATCGCTGGGCCATATCAAACGGACACGGCAAGTATATCTACAATGAAGGCGTCGAAGAATGTTATGACCTCGATTCGGATCCCGGAGAATTGCTAGAACAATATGCCGTGCAAGGTCTAGTCGAAACGGATTGCGATATCTTGAAAACGAGCCGGCCTCAATGAGCTAGCCTAGTAAAGACCTGTTTTTTCGAGTCACCGTAATTTTTTCGTGACAAGACTGTTGACCCGCTTTATATATTGGCATATTCTGTGCCATAAATTTGGTTTCCCGTTTTATTAAAATTGAAAGGGTTACTTTCCCGCCACAAAAGGACACACATCATGGAATTCAAACGCACACCCGACGAGTGTTTTAAGGATCTCCCAGACTACCCATTTGAAGCCAATTACCAACAGGTCGCCGACGGCGAAGGCGGAGAATTGCGCATGCATTATGTGGATGAAGGCCCGGCAGACGGTGAAGTTGTGTTGCTGATGCATGGCCAGCCCAGTTGGTCTTATTTGTATCGTAAAATGATTCCTCTGTTTGTGCAGTCAGGCTACCGAGTGATTGCTCCGGACCTGATTGGCTTCGGAAAATCTGACAAGCCGACGGAGCGATCGAGCTATACATATGCTAATCACGTCGCTTGGGTGAAAAGCTTGCTGGAATCGATTGATCTGCGGAACATCACACTTTTCTGTCAGGATTGGGGCGGTTTAATTGGGTTGCGGGTTGCAGCGGAAAACGCGGATCGATTCGCCCGTATTGTGGCGTCTAATACCGGCTTGCCCGATGCCAAAGGGGTCGAGGCTGAAAACTTTGTAGAAGCGAGCAAACCGATGCACGCTTATTATGAATCACTGGCTGTTCCAGCTAATGCGCTGGAGATGGGGATGGCGATGGCCGGCGATACCTCAGGTATGGGTTTTATGCACTGGGTAAAATACTGTGGAGAGTCGGCGGGCTTCTCGCCACAAGCCGTTTTGACCATGAGTACCGGAGGAGCTCTCTCCGAAGGAGAGCAGCGTGCATACGGTGCACCGTTTCCCGACGAGAGTTTCCTGGCGGGTGGAAGGCAGTTTCCTTCGCTGGTTCCCATTATGCCAGACAACGCCGCGATTACCGCAAACAGGGCCGCTTGGGCAGTGTTCGAGCAATGGGACAAACCTTTTTTAACGGCTTTTTCTGATTCTGATCCAGTAACCAAAGGCGGTCATGTTCGTTTTCAGGAATCAGTGCCAGGTGCCCAGGGCCAACCCCATGTCACCATCAAAGATGCCGGGCATTTTTTGCAGGAGCAAGCGCCAGAAGAATTGGCCGCTGTAACAATGAAATTGATCGCAGACAATCCGCTGTGATGTGAACGTATAATGCCCTGAAGTTATGCGCTTTCTTAACGGGGAGCGCATTCATTTAAGAAAATAGTTCTGTCGAAATTGAACTTTCTTGCGACCTTGGCGGGATAGCAGGGCTATCTAATCTGCGAACCGGCATCTCATCTTTTCTTAGGAACGGTGAAAATTCGGGCCGGAACAACGACCTGACATCAGTAATACCGGAGAAGTAGACATGAACGGTGATTTGGAATGCTGCTCATTGGCCTCCCGATCTAGGATCTAACAGGTGAAATCGACAAATCCCTTCCGTGTTCCGTGGCCTCAATTTCTTCGGCTAATTCTCTCGAACAACTAGGCCGTCCGACTTCTGTTACCTAAAAGGAATTTATCTCCATTGCACTGGCAGTTTTCTTACCGCTTAAGACCTTCGTTTATTAACCTACCTCTCTGATCTAAATCGATAATCCCGACCTGAGGATTCTTTATGGGTTTAAGATTGAGCTATAGTTAGAGTTAGAAAGAATTTGGAACATTGAATATGCTGAAGAACACAGCCCAGCGTTCATCTGTAACTTAGAGAATCCTACTACTAAGGGTGAATGAGATGAGGACTTTGCCTTGCAGAAATGGATACTATTAGCTGTTATGTCCATAGCAGCCTCTATTTCCACCACCATAGCGGACCCACTCGTATTTGCGATTTCTGGGATTGAGGAAGATACCGACAGCTTCAGGGTTGCACAATCAGTTGCCAGCGATATCGCCCAGCGATGTGGCACTAAAATCTCCCTTACATTGATTCCGTACCAGCGTCGAAATGATCTTTTGCTTTCTGGCAGAATCGATGGGAGTTTTTCCGACGGCAATCGATATGATGAAGGAATTCCGGGGTTAATTAGAATTGAACAACCCGTTGTAAGGTATTCGATCTTTGCGTTTAGTAAAATGAAAAACCTAAAAGTCGCTGGATGGAAAAGTCTGGAAAATTACAAAGTTGCTTATAATTCGAGCTCGGTAATTGTCAAAAAAAAGCTGGCATCGAAAAAAGAGAATACCATTTCCTTTACGCACAATGCAGCCGCCCTAAAATTTCTAGTGTCCGGTCGAGCCGACGTATTTGTTGGTACTCGACTCTCAGTTGAACCACTACTCGAACGAGGCGATTTGAAATCTAGTGGTATAGTCGCTCTCCTACCGCCCCTCGAGGTTTCATACAGTTACATGTATATCTTGGGCAAACATAGCAAGCTCGCAACATGCTTTAACATCGCCCTGAGGAATGCGAATGAGAACAAGACCTACGAAAAAATATTGAACTGAAATTTCTTAGGACGTTAGTTTATCAAGAACGTTAGATAGGCCCTCGAATAAAGAGCAGCTGTATGAAAGGCAAGTATTTCAAATGGCAATTTGGCGGATGCTATCTAATGGGGGACCCATACGATCCAGCGCTACCGTGGGTCTTTAGAAGAAATATTAAATAAGACGCAAAAGGTCTTGTTTCACTGAATTACGCTTGCGGCTAGTTGAGTCCCTGTTTTTTGTTTCTCATTCAATAAATGTCTATTTCCGAATTTACTCTTAGTGCGCGAGTAGAGTGGCTCTTTGCTCGAGTTCCTTTTGCGGTCATGATAGTGTGTGCCTTTATGTCAAAAACCTAGCTGCAATACAAAATACCCGACGACCCAAAGAAACCATCGACGGGTCGCATCGCAGCACCCAGATAGCACTGTTGAGAGAAAAGTACATCGGAGAATAAAACCACATGACCGAAATATCACTATCGAGAATCATAGCCCACTGGAAGGAGAAAGGGCCGAACAAGCCTTTTATCTCCTTCGAGAACGAGACAGTAACCAGGGCCGAATTTGATGCCTCCACCAATCGCCTGGCACGCGCCTACGCAGCGATCGGAGTCAAGGAAAATGACTTTGTTACGATCGCGTTGCCCAATGGCATCGAGTTTTTTGCCGCTTGTTTTGCAACATGGAAACTAGGAGCGACACCGCAGCCGATCTCGGCCAAATTACCTAAGCTTGAGCGCGATGCCATTATTGAAATTGGCGCGCCGGCGTTGGTGGTTGGAGCTGCACCGGGGACGCAGGGGGCTGTTACCTGTATTGATATCGGTTTTGTGCCCGATCCCGACTTGGATGACGGTGAGTTAGCTGAGAAAACAGCGAAGCATTTTAAAGTCATGACCTCTGGTGGTTCGACGGGTCGGCCAAAATTGATCGTGTCAGAATCACCGGCTATAACCGATACGGATGCGGCCCGGTTTGGATTTGAGCCGGAGCAGTCGTCGGTCATCCCCGGTCCGCTGTATCACAACGGTCCGTTTTTGTGGGCGATGTCCGGGCTCTTTCTCGGCAACCATGTCAGTGTTTTTGCGCGATTCGATGCCGAGGACATGTTGCGGCAGATGGACGAGAAAAAAGCGAGTCTGGTTTATATGGTGCCGACAATGATGCTGCGCATCTGGCGGCTGCCGGAAGAGGTACGCCTGAAATACGACCTCTCGCATCTAAAGGTATTATGGCATTTGGCAGCACCTTGCCCGCAATGGCTAAAAGAAGAGTATATCGACTGGCTTGGTCCAGAGGTTATTTATGAACTTTATGGCGGCACAGAAGGTCAGGGCACAACCATAATCACCGGTGCTGAATGGCTGGAGCATCGTGGTTCGGTGGGCAAGCCGCAGGCGGGTTGCGAAATGAAAATTGTCGATAAAAATGGAGAGACCTTAGCTGCAGGTGAGATTGGTGAGGTCTTCTTAATGCCGGAGGGAGGGCAGGGCTCGACCTATCACTATATAGGTGACAAAGCCAAGGAGATCGAGGGAGGCTGGGAAAGCCTTGGCGATATGGGTTATATGGATGAAGATGGCTATCTCTATCTGGCCGACCGTCAAACCGATATGATTCTGTCAGGCGCAGCTAATATCTATCCGGCTGAAGTCGAAGGTGCGATCGAATCCTTTCCCGGTGTTCGCGGCTGTGCAGTTATTGGCTTACCCGATGAAGATATGGGTAATCTGGTTCATGCTATTGTTGATGTGCCAGAGGGCAACGTCGCGGAAGATGAACTTGTCGCTCATCTAAATGAGCGTCTTGTTCGTTACAAAGTCCCAAGAACCTTTGAATTTGTTGGTGACCCGGTTCGAGATGATGCGGGTAAGGTACGCCGTAAACAGCTACGGCAAGAACGAATAACCAGTTAGTTGTTGTCTCTCTAAATTCTACTTAACGGGTTCTCCGGAATCCGTCTTTCTCTTTCCTCTATTGAAAACGGACACGTTTCCTTCTTTTTCTTTACGCTGATCGCCATTCCGATAGGGTCGACAAAACACTTCAATAGAGTCGCCTTAACACACCGATAAAAGCGCCGTAACCCTCCAATAGAAGCGCCGGAACGCTGTTGGTAGCGATTTTATCGTAGTGCTGCACGAAGCGGTCTTTAATTTCACTGTCTCTGGGTTACACGTTCGTCGCTCCTGTCTTATTTTGGCCTGAATGCTCGATTACCTGAGGTGATGCTTGTACTGTGTATCGATTGTCTGGATGTCACATTCGAGATAGCTAGTTAATCTAACCAAATACAATAGCTGTATTTCCGTAAATGACTGTACTGTCATCAAGAATGCGACAGTTTAAGGCCAAGATTATTCTAACTTTATTTATATATGGTGTTGCGGAAACGTTTCTTAAAACTAGCGTCGGTGACGCTTAGAAGAAAAAGTGATGTCGCTGGCAAGAGCCTATTGTAACGACATCACTATCGATAAATCTCTTCTTGCAGAAATCCGAGGCTTTTTTGATGTATGGAATAACCCCATGAGAATTGCGACTAAATAAATCTAAACATTTTTGGACGATAGACAATTTTTAACTAGAATTAACCTGCAGTCTATAAATAACTCGAAATGTGGTCAGACTAAAACAAGCTTTAGAAAATCTTCAAGCTGCCGATAGATAATCCGATATAGGCGGCAATGTGGGTCTATGGCTACATTCCAGCAGATTGACATATCGCCATAATTAGAATGTGACAAAACAGCTTTGTCCGTATATTTCGTATGGATTATTTTATAGCGCGTTTTGCTGGATGGGCTTTTTTCCTTCATTTATTCAGGCGTTGCGTGAGCGGGCGCATTATGAGTCGCTACACGGAATCAATGGCTACAGGAAAATAATAACTGCTCGAACTCCCATCAATTGAGTTCGAAAGTAATGTATAGATAGTAGATGACCGGCTGAATGTATACTGGATTCAATTCAACTCTTCAAACAGTGGCGAAAATGAATCCGTAAATAATCCCCCCTACAGTATTTCTGAGGCAGAAAAATGAATGCGAATGTCGATATTAATGAACAGAATTTTACCGATATATTAGCCCAGGTAGACGCTATTAATCGAGTCCAGGCTGTCATCGAATTTAATATGGATGGGACGATAATTACCGCCAACGAAAATTTTCTCAATGTCATGGGTTATACCTTGGAGGAAATTCAGGGTAAACACCATAGGCTGTTTGTCGAATCTGGACATTCCGCAAGCAAAAACTATAGCGATTTCTGGGCCAAGCTCAATCGCGGTGAGTTTGATTCGGCTGAATACAAACGGATAGGCAAGGGCGGCAAAGAAGTCTGGATTCAAGCTTCTTATAATCCGATATTTGACAGCGGCGGTAAGCCTTATAAAGTCGTCAAATTTGCCACTGACGTTTCCCAGCAAAAATTACAGACTGCCGACTTCTCTGGTCAAATTACAGCGATTAGTAAATCCCAGGCTGTCATCGAGTTTAACATGGATGGCACCATCATCGATGCTAACGATAATTTTCTAAACACCGTCGGCTATACTCTGAGCGAGATTAAAGGCCAACACCATAGTCTGTTTGTCGAGCATGATTACAAGAGAAGTGTCGAGTACAGGCAGTTTTGGGAAAATCTCAATCGCGGTGAATTTGAAAGTGGCGAATACAAACGATTGGGCAAGGGCGCTAAAGAAGTTTGGATTCAGGCTTCTTATAACCCCATCATGGATTTAAATGGCAAGCCTTTTAAAGTGGTGAAATATGCCACCGAGGTTACCGACCAAAAGTTGCAAAGCGCCGATTTTTCCGGTCAGATTGCAGCGATTGGTAAATCTCAAGCGGTTATCGAGTTTAACATGGACGGTACTATCATCGACGCCAACAATAATTTTCTCGACGCAATGGGTTACACCTTAAGGGAATTACGGGGACAGCATCACGGTCTGTTTGTTGAATCTGATTATCAGAGAAGTGCAGAGTACCGCCAGTTTTGGGAAAAACTCAATCGCGGCGAATTTGAAAGCGCGGAATACAAGCGACTAGGCAAGGGCGGTAGAGAAGTCTGGATTCAGGCCTCTTATAATCCCATCATGGATTTAAATGGGAAGCCCTTCAAGGTAGTGAAATACGCCACCGATATTACCGCGCGTAAACAAGCAGTTGTTCAGATAAAAGATGTACTCATAGGTATGTCCGAGGGAGAGTTGGCGACTAAAGTTGATAACGATCTTGGTGCCGAATTCAACGTGCTGGGAGAGTCGATGAATTCTTTGATCGACAACCTCAATAATATGGTGGGAGAAATTCGCAGCGCCTCTACTAATGTATTTTCTGCGGCACAGGAATTGGCTCAAGGTAATAGTGATTTGAGTGGACGAACGGAAACACAGGCTTCCAGCCTTGAAGAAACCTCTTCAGCCATGGAAGAGCTCACCACTACGGTACAGCAAAATGCGGAGAACGCATCGACAGCGACCGAGTTTTCCAACAGTGCGATGGAAAAGGCCAATAATGGTGGCGCGGTCGTCTCCCAGGCGGTTGACGCAATGAAAGAGATTGAACAATCGAGCAAGAAAATATCAGATATTATTGGCGTTATCGATGAAATAGCTTTCCAGACTAACCTACTGGCTCTCAATGCCGCCGTGGAGGCTGCGCGGGCCGGCGAGCAGGGACGAGGGTTTGCGGTAGTCGCCGCGGAGGTTCGAAGTCTGGCTGGCAGGAGTGCGTCTGCCGCGAAGGAAATTAAAGGCCTGATCAATGATAGTGTTGAAGCAGTGGGCAAAGGCAGTAAGTTGGTGGACGATACCGGAACCACGTTTACCGAGCTTGTCACGGCGGTCCAGCAAGTTGTGACCATGATTTCCGATATTGATTCAGCAAGCAAAGAGCAGGCTATCGGCATTAATGAGGTGAGCAGTGCAATTGCGCAAATGGATGAGATGACCCAGCAAAACGCGGCGTTGGTTGAGGAAGCTACGGCTTCCAGTAAGACAATGGAAGATCAAGCTCAAGAGCTGCTGGAACAAGTTGCGTTCTTTAAAACTGATGACCATGCAGCTCGATCACAGCGGCGCCCTCGGTCGTCCGGCCGCCCGCAAGCACGACGCTAAACTCTGCAAAACCGGGCGCTGACTGGGCGGAGTTTTAGAGCTGGGCCGCTTAAGCGAAATACCCTGGGTTTTTCGTGATAAGGAGAGAATTAAGACATGAACCCGCACAGGTTTCTGTTGCAGGGGCCGAATTGAGAAAATAATTGTCGCTAAAGAAAAGAGTTATTTGTCGCGTTTTTTTGAACTCGTGATCTCTAGATTACAGACGGAGTGTGCGGGCTGCAGGTAACTAACAAAATGACGGTTCATGTTTTTGCGTGATTCAACTTATGGGCTATCAGCCGTCTTTGGCTTGAACGTCAATAACCCGAACTGCCAAGTCACTGGTGGGTCCGCATCTGCCGATGCTTTGAAGGGTAATGTAGTTTACGCCGTCGATTGTGACAAGGTCGCAGCTGACAGCAACATCAGTGCAGGCGAATAGACCGCTCATGACATAAGTGGTGGCGTTGCAATTGCCGATAACGGTTGCGCCTCCCGGCGGGAATACTTCGTTCAGCTTTCGTTGGGCTCCGCTTTCAGCTGCCATTAAGGCTCTCGCTGAGACAACTTCTCTGGCGACTGAGTCAGACCCGGCAGATAGGATATTATTTAAGGCAGCGCCCAATAAGCTCATTACGACTATTACGAAAATAGCCATTACTAATGAAAACCCGCGCTGTTTTTCCAAAGTCATCTTCTTCATGGGTTAATGTCTTCCCGCCAATTAGTGATGAGGTCGTGTCCACGGTAGGTACCAAAACTTCGCTGAAAGGTGGGGTTCACATCTTCCGCTTTTGTCTGCTTTGTTTAGTATAAATGAATTAGCCGTCGTGTCCCAATATTGAATGATTGAAGGAACGTTGGTTGTGAATAGTCGGGTCTAAGAACGCAGACTAATTGCCTCCGCTAGGGTAAGTGTTGCATCGAAGCGATCTTTTCGATTCCGGCGAACATATAGGACCAGGTAAGGTCGATGACTTTCTCTCTATCGACATCGCTACCGGCAAAAAAATCAGCGGCTGCTCTCGAGGCGCCTGACGACATTTTTGCTACCAGCGCTGCCTGATACTCAGTTAGTTTAAAATTCTCTGCGGTCGAATGAACGAGAAGTCTGACGATTTTCTTGGTGTGTTCATTCTGGCTGGACTCAATTGCACAAGTGAGGTCCGGCTGGCTTTGGAGGTGGGGCAGAATATTCCCACTCGCATGATGATCGAGGTCACAGCAGATGAAAACGCGCATCAATTCTGTAAAGTTATCTACGTTAGCGCAATTTTTTTCAAGTGTGGTCGAATAGATCTCAAACTCCTGTGCCAATAACTCTTGTAAAAATGTCTTGCGGGTTGGGAAGTAGTTGTAAACCAAAGGGCTTGAAACCATCGCTGTGCGAGCAAGGCCCTCCATCGTGAAGCTCTGCAATCCGTTTGTTGCGATCATTTGCTTTGCGGTGCCCAGCAGTTGTTTTTTGCGATCTTCAGGAGAAAGCCGAGTTCTTGATGGGGTCGTCATTGGATAAAAACTACTCGTGATTGGAGGGGAGATGAGCGTCGCTTAAGTCGAGTTGGCGCGAGACTCGGGTCGCCATCCTACCTGCTGACGGCAACGATGTACATTCCGGCCAAATTCCAATAAAGATAGTCGTTCGGCATTTGCGGGCGCGTGGCTCAGGAATTTGACTCGGGAAAAAGTGCCTGCCGCACGCAAGGATACGCTGATGAAAACAGCCGCTCCGGCAAGAAAAGATAGCGGTCCGTAGGAAGCTGCTTTCAGGTGATTTGGCACGACAGCGCCGTCTGCGCCAATAGTCTCGCCGGACAGAAAAATAGGCCATGCAATGAATGTAAATAATGCACCTGTAGTGTATCCAAGGATCGCGTTGATGCTGAATAATTGAGAGCGTCCGTGTTGGTCGCGAACTAATTCGCCACCCAATGCCAAGTGCGGAATAGTATCAAGGGTAAGGCATAGGCGGCTGACAATGGTCCAGATAGCGAGCCAGCCAAATAACATCCACTGGCCGGAAGATTCGCTGAGAGCCGTATCCAGCGTCAGGAATTCTGGTGGATTGAATAGACACCACAGAGCTACCGCCAATGGAAGGGGTGGGAAAACAGAAATGGATGACGACGCCCAAGCCGCGACTTAAAACGATCTGACAAAATGCCCGCAGCGGGATCGGACATGGCATCACCCGCCATTGCCAACAATATAGCCGTTCCGATCAGAGAATTGGAAAGCCCCACCGCCTGATGGTAAAAAATACCAATGAAGGTATTAAGCATGCCTAGATAAATGGTCTCGCCAATGGCTCCAACGCCAAAAGCGAGCTTAATCCAGGTGGATAATGGTTGATGTGTCAGTGTTTGAGTTCCCACGGTTGACTCGACGGGTTGAAGTTAGTGATTAGTTTTCGCATGAATGAAGTCCCTCTTGTTTCAAGATTACCTGGTTTATGTGTGGGGCTCTTGCGGATCCCAATTTGTTATTTTTAGCGTTCTCTAGAAGTAAAAATCAGTGCATAGAGCTGTTGTTCTCGCTGCCCGTGAGTGTGCCGAACTTGTTAGACACGCCTCTATTCCGATGGCTAATAATGATTTTGGGTCACCATCAAAAAGGCGTTCCGTTCTCACTTTCCTCAAAAAAGATAACTTATGACGCTCTTATTATACAAAACGGATAATAAGTTTCACTATTTAACACTTTCATAAATAGTTGACAGAAATATTTAATGACTGTATGTTCAATAGTGTCGATATTTGTTGTCTTTTTTCACTTGAAAATACAGCGAAAGCCGTACCATGTTCCCTTGAGATCGGTATTTAGTGACGCTAATGCCTTATATATAGCGTATGTAAGAAATAGGGTGTTGGAATTTTTATTGTGTAAAAGTACATTATAAATTAGGTTTTCGGGCTTTTGTGACGTGAGGGCGGAAAGACTTGGAGAAAAATCTCACGAACTACGGTGGCTTCGCGGGCTTGCGACGCTGTCTGCAGGAGCGTAAAGCCGTTGAACCATGCTCAAAATTGCATTTTGCAAGCCATTTTTAAACCTGTGGTGACATAACTTAAAAGGAGACCACCATGAGATATAAAAGTACGACCATGAGCTTGGCTATCGCCAGTTCGCTGTTTTTTACCCCCGTCTTGAGTTTTGCGCAAGAGCAATTCACGTTGGAAGAGATTGTTGTCACCGCCCGAAAAACGAATGAAAGTCTGGTGGATACACCTGTTGCCGTGTCAGTTATGACAGAGGAGTTCTTCGTAAAGAGCGGATTCAATACAATGTCTGATGTGGTCAAGTTCGTCCCCGGTTTTGACTACTCACCGACCAGCAGCGTGCGGGCTAACGGCACTCGGATACGCGGTATTAGAACGGCCAGTTACAGTGAAGGCTTTGAGTCTAGTGTGGCGGTTGTGATCGACGGCGTGGTGATGGCCCGTGAATCCGCTGGATTCTTTGACCTGTATGACATAGAAAGTGTCGAAGTGATTAAGGGGCCACAGGGAACTCTGTTTGGGAAAAATGCCTCTGCTGGCGTGGTGAATGTTCGTACGAAAAAGCCTGAATTTGAATTCTCTGGTGGTGGCGACATCATGTTCGGCACTTATGGCGAGAGACGTGTCCGTGGAACCGTAACCGGTCCATTAATCGACGAAACCTTAGCCTATCGTATCACGGGTTCAATGAATGAAAATGATGGTTTAATCGACAATGAGTATCCTGGAGAAGATGACGTCAACAGTAAGGATACCTGGTCTATTAGGGCTAAGTTTCTGTTCGAGCCCACAGATCAAATCAGTGCCTTGCTGACCGTCGATACCGTGAAAGAGGATAATAAGTGCTGTATCGCGACATGGCGAACTTCCGGTGACGATATTGGGCTTATCGGTGCGGCTTACACTCCAAACGCTCTGCAGCTTCAGGAAGCTTTGGAGCTCGCGGGGATAACGCCTGGAGCGGGAAATCGCAGTGTTGCCATTTTTGAAGACAGGATAAACCAGCAGTCGGAGGCTAACGGGGTGGCGCTAGAGATTAATTACGACCTAGGAAGCGCCGAGTTAACATCAATAACCGCGTGGAGAGACTATTACATTGACGAGTTCAATGAAGCCGATCAATTATCGATTACCGACCTCAATAACCGCAACGGTACCGAGGCCGATTCGGAGCAGACTAGCCAGGAATTCAGGTTGTCGGGCACCATCAATGATTCGATGAGCTACGTCGCCGGACTGTATTACTTCAACGAAGATATCGACGCGGATGGCAGTATTTATGTCGAGTTAGGGGCGTTCGGTCTGTTTAACTCACGGACTCGTTCAGTGCGATCCGTTGAAACAACCAATCTTGCTGCCTTTGGTGAGCTTAACTGGCAGCTGTCAGAAAAGTTCACTCTGATCCTTGGCGGTCGTTTTAGTGATGAAGAAAAGGAAGCGAAGTTTTCTCGCATGGGGACGGCGATTAATCCAGCCTTACCCTTTGCTACCCTCTTTAGCGGCGACTATGTTGGGGAAGAAAAGAACGAAGATACCGATTTCTCAGGACGTATCATTGGCCGTTATAGTATTTCGGACAACGTGAATACCTACGTCGCTTGGTCACGCGGCTACAAGGGACCAGGTTTTGATGTGGGTGACGGTGCCAACGGCGCTTTTGCCGACGAGGCGGGTGGTCTTCCATTTGTAGACGCCGAAGTACCTACACTCATCGAGGTTGGTTTCAAAGGCTGGTTCCTGGACGATACCTTGTCAGTTAACACCGCGCTGTTCCATCAGTCGACCAAAGATCTTCAGACCATTAAGGCCCTTCCAAATGGTGGTGTCAGTAATCTTGCCATCGGCGAGGTTATATCCGACGGTTTTGAGGCAGATTTCACGTACCTCACCCCTGTCGATGGCCTGACGCTTACGGGTTCATTGACTTACTTGGACGTATTCTACGAGGAGTACCTACAAGAGCCTCAACTTGAAGGCGAGCTTTTTGAGGGTGTTCCCGAATGGGCTTATTCACTCATCGCTAACTACGACTTTCAAGTCGGTAGTGGCGACTGGTCGGGCTTTGTGCGAGCTGAATACTCCTGGCAGGACGACAAGAACGCCAGTACGGGGAATGCAGAAAGAACGCTCATAGAAGACTATGGCCTGCTCAACCTGCGAGCCAGTCTCACGTCACCCAGCGAAAAGTATAGCGCCACACTTGCTGTCGAAAATGCGACAGACGAAGACTATCCTTACTGGATCGGCGGCTCGACTTTTACCGCATTGGGTAGTACTGCAACGAGTCAGTACTTGGGGCCTGATCGAATCGTTCGTTTAACCTTGGGTGCAAAATTTTAATCATCTTTGCACTCACTGAAATCGGCCTTCGGGCCGATTAATTTTTTGTCTTATTGCGGGCTTGAATTTAAAAATGATTCGCTGCCGTCTTAGATTGGGCTAACAAGAAGATAATCGCGCAGGGCTTTCCGGCGCTTCATCTTTTGTGCCCGGGTAGAAAAGATGAAGCGACCACCAGTTCCCTTGCCGCAGTTTCCCGTTGGTATTTTCTGCAAGACCCTTTTGGTACGACAGCAGCTTTTACCCATAGTGGTAGCAATATAATATGTCAAACACAAAACTTACACGGAAGACCATTCTAAGCTACGGGATGGTGTCTCTGCCGATCGGCGTGATAGGCGTGCCGATGGGGATTTACCTCGCGCCCTTCTATGCTGGTGAGCTGGGCCTGTCGCTTGCCGCGATCGGCACTATGCTGATGTTGTCACGACTATCTGATTTCGTTAGCGACCCACTGATCGGGCTGTTGTCTGATCGGTGGCGGCCCAGTATAGGCCGAAGAAAAGTATGGCTTCCTATTGGGACCGTCGTCATGATGTCGGGTGTCTATCTCTTATTTCGTCCGCCCGCGGATGTGGGTATCGTGTATTTTTTGATTGCAGTTTCGATGACCTATCTTGGTTATACAACGCTACAACTTCCGTATACGGCCTGGGGGGCGGAATTATCACCGCAATACCATATACGGACAAAAATCACGGCTACGTCTAAATTTTTTGATACATCAGGGTTGGTCATTTCGACCATGATTCCCGCCTATATATTATCTCGTGCCGGTGCAACAAGCGGGGACATTATGGAAGGATTGAGTTTGTTCTTCCTAATCGCGTTGCCGGTCTGCGCGACCGTTGCGTTCATTAACGTACCCGAACCTCAAGCGCAGCCGGCGCCGAAAAAGAAGATTAATGCTAAGGAAGTGGGCAAGCTTCTTATGCGTAACAAGCCCTTTGCGCTTGTGACCATCGCTCTTTTTATCGCGACAGTCGCGGAAGTTTTTCGGCAGACGGTGACCGTCTTTTTTGCAACGGAAATTATCGGTGTCGAAAATGTCGGCACTGTTTATGTCTACTATTTCGCTTGCGCACTCATCATGATTCCCTTTTGGAATCGAGTTGGTAAGAAGCTCGAAAAGCACCGTGCGCTGGCCCTGGCTCTGTGTATTGTTCTCGGTACAAATATCTGTATGTACTTCCTTGAGGCGGGGCAAACCACAGCCTTTATCGTTTTGTTTGTAATCAAGGGATCTTGTTATGGCGCGCTTGCGATTTTCCCCGGGGCAATGATCGCCGACTGCGCAGACATAGACACAGCATTAACCGGTGAGCGACAACAGGGTTTGTTTTTTGCAATCAGTACCATGTTGCAAAAACTGGGATTTGCGATTGGACAAGGTTTGCCCCTGGTTCTGTTGGGATATGTCGGATTTAACGCCATGGGTGGAAACGGTCCAGAAGAGCTTTATTGGTTATCGTTTATTTATGGTGTTGCGCCCGCCGCAGTCGCTGGTTTTGCAATTGCTGCACTCATTCCCTATTCGCTTACTGCTGCTCGCCACCGCGAGTTACAGGATTATCTGGAAAAAAAGAAAACCGACGATACCGTCACACCACCGGTATTTCTTCAATCCTTTAAGGCCAACAATTAGCAGGCTAGCAGGACATAGTAATAGAGAGGTTCGTAGTAGCGCGCAATAAGTCATGACGATTAAAGGTAAAATAGGCCATCTGGTATCTGACTAGGTGGTCTGGATTGCAGTAGCGTAGGACTCAGTGCTGCATTGTATTTGAATAGATCAGTGAAAGGAAAAATTAATGGGAACGAATCGAACTAATGACGGCTTTAATAATAAGGTAGTATTGATTACAGGTGCCGCAGGCGGCATCGGGCTGGCATCAGTGCTTGCTTTTGCACGTGGCGGAGCGACCGTTATCGCGATGGATTTGTCGGGAGTCCAGCTTTCTAACGCAGTCGCCGAGCTCGGTGAAATTAAAGACTCCGTTGTTGAGTTCGTCGGAAATGTGACCATAGTAGAGGATTGGCAGAAGGTGGTCGATCTAGCCGTTCGCGACTACGGGGGTATTGACGTCTTGGTCAACAATGCCGGTATTGTTGAGACGAGTTCTCGGTTGGAGAATTTTGAAGAAAGCGTCTTTGATCGTGTGATGGCCGTGAATGTAAAGGGAACCTTTCTCGGGATGAAGGCCGTTATTCCTGCTATGCGAAAACGCGGTGGGGGTGCGATTGTCAATATTTCTTCGATATCCGGGCACGTCGGCAACGCTGGCGTACATGCTTATACCGCCAGCAAACATGCGGTGTTGGGGATGACCAAATGTGCCGCCATTGATCTTGCGTTAGATGGGATACGAGTGAACGCTGTATGTCCGGCGCCCATTGATACACCGATGGTGCGGGGAATGGAAGCACGGGTAAAGAAACATAATCCCGAGTTCGATGCAGATACAATGATGACGGGTGGCATTCCACTAAAACGCCTTGGCAGAGCTGAGGAGGTCGCAGCAGCCATCGCGTTTTTGGCAAGCAGTCAGGCAAGTTTTATAACCGGGGCTGATGTTCCTGTCGACGGCGGAGTGCTGGCGACTTAAAGCGAGCAGACAATCGTATGGTCGGGATTTCTAAGTAGTGAGAAAGAGATACTTTGTCATGTCGTTAGGTTTTGTTGCGGATCATTAGTGTCACCGATAGTTATTACCCCTATGCTGCCAAGCAGCATAGGGGTAGGTGAGTTAATATCAACATCGAATCACGCTTTCAGTCCCATGAAGCTTTCAAAGTTTTTGGTGTAGAAATGGTCCAGTTCAATTTCAGTGGCTCCCACCGCGTCAAGACTGCGTTCAAAGTCACCGAAGGGGTCGCTGCCACCTTCAGGGTGAGGATAGTCGGTATTGAACATCAGAATTTCCTTATCGACATTTCTCAAAATCCATCCGGTATTTTCTGTGTGTAGCGGTGTTACGCGAACTTGGCGTCGAACGTATTCAGAAGGTTTGAGTGAGAGCTGTTTTAGTTCTGCGTCGAATTTTCCTAATAGAGACACACCCATATCCAGGTTCTGAAGCATGGCAGGAACCCAGTTGGCACCCAGCTCGATAAGACCAATTTTCAAATTTGGAAATCTCTCAAGTACCCCATCATAGATCATGCAGGTCAGCCAGCGCTCCGCCGAGTGATGGATAACATTAAGATCCTTCGGCTTTGTTGTTTCGATATTTGACAGACGCAGGCTGCGGTCTTTTTCGACTCCCGTATTCATATATTCTGCGGTCATGTTTTTACCGCTGCCGATATGCAGGGTGACCGCTACACCTGCCTCTTCAAGGACCGCCCAAATGGGATCATAAGCAATGTGCGAAGGTGCGCGTCCTTCGACCGCATCGCTGCCAATCCAAAGTGCTTTGATTCCCGCTTTTACTGCATCTTTCGCAACTTGCAAAGCGCGTTCCGGGTCTGTCAGTACCATAAAACCGACGGCTAGTAGTCGTTTGTCATCTTTGCAGAAGTCCACCATGGCACGGTTTAGAGCATCACATCCGCCATAGGCGATATCCAGGTTCCGATGTCGTGCAAACCGGGAGGCCGCTATTGTTGGGAAAACCAGTTGCGAGCTTAATCCCAGAATATCCAAGGATTGGCTGCGTTCCGCGCTGTCAAAGGCGCCATAGGCCATCCATTGTTTTAATTTTGCTTTGTGACCCAGTAGATTGGCTTTAAGTTCTTCGGTTAACTCCGGGTTTCCGCCGGCAACTCGCGCTTTAGATTCTTTCATAAGCGGAACTAAAGGAGGAAAATCGAGAGGTATTAAGCCGGGTAACAAATTGTCTTTTACAAATTCAGTGGCGTAACTTTCCAGCCAGCCGTCATGCTCGATAAAATGCGCATCGGCATCGTGAATTATTCTGTTTTCTCTGTGCGACATATCAGCTCTTCCTTTGGTGCTATTATTGAGCTTATATAGTAGTGTCTGATTGTGACGTGTCAAGAGGCTTAGTGGATAAGGACGAAACCACGAATCGATTTAGACTGGGGACCCTCGAGCCGAAATCCCAAAAGTTGAGAAGATTGAAGGTTTCACCCTAATTATTCACAGTAATAGCGATATGCAGTTATTTCGTGTGATTAGACGGGACGCTTGATATTCGAGGTATTTTAACTTATTCGCAGTCTCAGGAATCAGGCTCAGCGCACTATTCCGATAAAACGAACACTAATTGCAGGGCTAATGTGAATTTTCCGTTTACAGAACAGCAGATAATGAACGATCCCAACCTGACTGTTCTTCATCTAACTGAGTAGGAATCAATATTTTTGGGCGGGCATTAATTGCAGTTGAAGGGCTTATTGCAACCTTCCCCATGTATGTTCACACGACAAAATGGATGAAGTCTCACTGATGATAGAGGCTGTTTAAGACAATAATAAATCGACAGCACGTTCAATGATTACGCCTCCTAATAGCGAACCGAAAGGTATTAGCAGATATAAAGCAAATCGCGTGAGGGTGGGGCTGTCAAAAGGCCAATTTCTAATATTCTCGATCAACTGTTGATAAGCTAAAATATCAGACAGTGTTTTCTGCCCCTGTCGACCTTCTTTAAATTGGTCCCTTGTTGCTTTTATCTGTTGTGTACACCATTGACGTTCTTCCGATTTCGCGAGACTGATTTTTCTTCTTATCCCGCTTAAAGGCAGCATTAATCCAACGGTCGCAAACACCGTAAACAGGAGGGATAGTTGTATTATTAGTAAACCGAATCCTGGTTCCAGCAGAAATATTGAGAATACCGAGGCGAAGCCTGCAACTAAAAGTGCATTGGTAAGCCCTTGTCGTACAAAGGGGCGGTAGGGGCTTAAATCCAGTAAGTCCAGTGACTCAATATTTTCTGATAGTTTTGACAAGCGAAAAGATTCAATTACGAGCACGTAAAGAAGGCAGCTAATCCACGCGCTGAAGATTGGGCCTAATATTCGCATCCACTGGACATCATAACTTAAGTGAGACCAGTTCCATGGCTCGGAGTCGGTGGTGGTGGCGACTGTAAAGTAAGTCTGCACGAGAATCCCAACAACTCCCGCCAGGACTAATGCCCACCAATGATGTGTTCCAGCGTGATCAACGGAATGTGCCGCTAAAGTGTTTCGCCTATCTGTCGGTGCTAAATCACGTGCCGCTTTTTTTGCAGAGCTTAGAAGGTAAATGTAAGCGAAGGCGCTGTAAGCTGTGAGGAGAAGGTGAACAATAGTCAGGCGAAAATCAGCGGGTGTGGATTCGCTATTGGCGCTGGCAACATACCTGCCGGCGAAAAAAACCGTAAATAAGGTGACGACGAAACCGAGCCCAATTATTGTCGGATTACCGGGAATCGAATTGAATACCTTAAGTGTCCAAGGTGTTGTTAGCGCTTTTGAGTCATCGATTTTGTTATTCACGGTGGCACTATATCTTTTAAGGGTGTGGTCGGCAATCTATTCTCTAGCGCCATCATGGCTTAAAACGAGGCGACCAAAAACTTCATTCCACGGAAGGCCTAGGCAGTACAGGCCGTAGCTAATAGGAAAGTTCTTGCAGCTCGAGAGAACACAGATAAAGCGGCTCTTGGACCAAGGCTGTGTAGATAATTTGAATTAGGTTTGGTCGATAATTCTTGTTCCAATTTTTTCCCCAACACAGGTTCTTGCGGACAGCTTTTATCGGTCTGACGGCTAGATTGTTAAAAACGGACTAGTATCTTCCTAAAACATAGGTTAGTTTTCTTGGCTGCCTATTAAAACTGCGAAACGAATGCCTACCATGACAAAGAAAAGAACGAGACTCTCACCCGAAGACCGTCGTGAGCAATTGTTGGATGCAACTCAACTCTATATTCTAAAGAACGGCTTGAATTCCTTAACAATGGATTCACTAGCGAAACTTGCTAACGTCAGCAAACCTCTTTTATACAAATACTATGATACACGGCTCGAGTTATTGCAGGCTTTGTTACTTCGAGAGGAAACGCGGTTTTACAAAAAACTAAGAGTAGCTTTGGCTAACGCCGTTAATTTTGAGCAGGTTGTATATACCGTCGTGAATCTCGATTTCGATCAAGAGGCTCGGGGCGACGTAGTACAAATTCTTCAAGGTCAGCCGGATATCGTAGCCGTTCTCAAGAGCGTTAAAAAAAACCGGACTGGAAGCTTGGGGAAGTTCCTTGTGGACGCCGTAATGGACATTTCTTCATTGTCGAAGGAAGATGCACAGCGAGTGATTTGGATGGCTTCTGCAGCGTCAAAAAGTGCCGCGGAACATTATTCACTGTATGGGGGTGATAGAAGTGGCATTGTCGACTTGGCGGTGGAATTCATCACTAAAGCGATAGGTCCTCCCCGTTCTTTGTGAAGTCTTGCAGCTATTTTCCAGCAGCTTGCAAACGAAAATTAAATTTGAATCTCTGTCGCGATAGTGTTGCAGGGTTTCTGTCACTCTGACGGACGAGCTGAAGGTATTGATTTATCCTCTACTTCGTCGAAATAACAATTGAGGTACATAATCTTGAGCGATTACAAAACGACTCTTACGGGCTTAAAAATCTGGGATGGGATTGCCGACGATTACTTAGCCGACGTTGATTCAATAACAATGACCGCTCACAAACTAACGGCCATTGGTTGTACTAGTGATGGCACAATGAGCAATAGCAGGCAAGTCGATTGTAGCGGCCTCTATGCGATTCCCGGCCTCATTGACGCGCATATTCATTTGGTCCTTGACCCAGAAATTAAAAACGCACTTGAGCAGGGCCTTGAAAGTGCCGACGAGCTAATGGCCAAAATGGAAAAACGGGTGGGCGCGATGGCTGCGGCAGGTATTACTACGGCAAGAGATTTAGGCGCTGGTCAATGGCAGGAGTTGATTGTCAGGGATCGCATTCAAAGAGCCGAGTTGAAAGGACCAAGATTGGTCTGTTCTGGACAACCCATTACGTCTCCCAAAGGGCATTGTCATTTCTGGGGCGGGGAGGCAGAAACGGTTGAGGAATGTCTGTCGGTGCTTGACCGGCAAATTGAACAAGGTGTCGATTTAATTAAAGTCATGGCTACGGGCGGTACGATGACCCCACATTCCCGGCCTGTAGATGCTCAGTTTGATCAGAATACTATGAGTAAAATAGTCGAGCGATCGACAGAGTATCATCGGCATGTTGCCGCTCATTGTCACGGTACAACAGGCATCCACAACGCGGCTTTTGCTGGAGTAAGAACGATTGAGCATTGCTCGTTCGTTGGAGAAAACGGTTGGGGAGCCGACTATGATGAAGCTGCAGTACAAAAAATGGTAGAGAATGAAACCCGGGTATCCCCAACAATTAACGTTGGTTGGAGCCGCTTTATTAATAATGACAAAGGGCCGGAGAAAAGGGTTATGGAGAACCTCACACGATTACGAAAAGCAGGGGTAAAGCTCATTGCGTCTACGGATGCTGGTATCCCCAACGTTTTTCACCATGACTTGCCTAAAGCTTTGCCTGTATTTGCGCATTTCGCCAATTTTACACCCGTTGAAGCCTTGCGCTCCGCAACATCAGACTGCGCAAGTGCGATAGGCCTTGGGGAGATAACAGGAACACTAAGAGCGGGATTTGAAGCTGATATGGTTCTCTATGACAAAGACCCTCTGCTGGACTTGTCTGTACTGGAGCACCCGGTAGCGGTGTATGGGCGAGGGGTTTTACTATCCGGCTAACGGTTTTGGTATTGTAAAAGATCATTTATTCTCGGTATTTCCAGACGCGTACTAGCCAAAAAGTTTATACGGAGTTTTGGTTTTCTGTGTACTGCTAATCCGCAAGAGGTGTCGTGAGCTTAACTCCACCTGGCCTCAAATTTTAGTGTCGATGAAATTTCAGGGAATCCTAGATTTAAGGACACCATAACTTTCTAAATAAGCTAACTTGGAGAACAACAGGCGCGAGCATTCTCACCCCTATTTGTTCAAAATTTCAATTTTAGTTAGGCCAGTAAATATACTCGTCACCCTCGGTGTAACGCTCACCGCCGTGTTTGTCTATCAGTTGCGGTGAATTCAGGGCTGATGGCCATAAGGTATCAACTTGTTCTGCATTGTGCGCATCCAATAAAATGTCGAGTTCAGCAACTTTGGTGGGTTCTATCGTCGCAAGATTCTGTTGTTCGGTGGGGTCCAGTTTTAAGTTGAATAGCCATTTGGCCTGAGGTGCGCCCGGTCCTTTATCAGACTGATCCGCACGGATTAATTTCCAATCTTCGTGTAACACCGTTTGTTGATGTCCTTCGCGCCAAAAAAGTGTTTTATGGGGTGTACCTTGTTTGTCACCGATGATGTAAGGCATTAAATCAACGCCATCCAATTGGCGGTCCGTTGGTACGTTAGCACCGGCGGCCGCGGCAATGGTATGGAATAAGTCTATATGGTGAATAGGGCCGTCAAAGCTTGTTCCACCTTTGATTTTTTTCGGCCACTTTGCCATATAGGGTACATGGGTGCCGCCTTCGAAGTGATTTAACTTCCAGCCGCGAAAGGGCTTGTTCACATCTGGCAACTGAATATAGCCTGCGCCCCCATTGTCACTGGTGAATATAACTAAGGTATTGTCGGTTAAATCATTGTCTGCAAGTGTTTTAATGACTGTGCCGATACTTCGATCCAGGGCTCTTATCATTGCGGAATACACTCTAAGCCCGTGATCTTCGATGTGAGACAGGGCGTTGTAATCCTCTTTGCTCGCCTGTAATGGATTGTGAACGCCCCAGTGCGCCAGAAATAGAAAGAAGGGGCGGTTACGATTCGCCTCGATCACTTTTACCGCTTCTTCTGTATAGTAATCGGTGAGATATCCATTCGGCTCAAATGTCTCGCCGCCATTAAAGCGGGCCGCGTATGCTCCCGTAGCCCAAACCATATTGTCGATTTGATCGTCTTCGATTTTCGCGTTGATGACATCGGGGTGGTTTTCCGGTAAATATAAGGAGCCGGCAAGCTCTAGGGTATCGTCAAAACCCTGAGCTTCTGGTCTCATATCGCCGACCGATCCCAAATGCCATTTTCCAATGTGCGCCGTGTAATAGCCTTGCTCTTTGAGTACTTCCGCAATAGTGATTTCTTCTGTTGGCATACCGAGCTCGCCAATGCTTGGCAAGGTATCTGCAACTTCTGTATCGACGAATAGAGGTAGCGGACCTGGGTTGCGTTCGTTCATCCAATTAAACAGCACCGGCCCCAACTTAAAGATCGGAGTATATTCAAAGCCAAATCGCGTGGAGTAGCGGCCTGTCATTGCCGTTGCTCGAGACGGTGCACAGACAGCATTGGCTGCATAACCGTTGGTAAAGGCCACACCCTGCCGGGCAATTGAGTCGATATTTGCTGTCATAACGGAGCCGTCTCCCGCACCGCCGTTATACAAGGAGACATCGTTGAATCCCATGTCGTCGGCCATTATCAAAATTATGTTGGGAGGCCGTTCATTTGGACTTGCGGCCGCTTTGGATGGACCTTGCTGCCAACTTGTCGGTACGTTGCTCGCGACCGGCTTAAAGGTTTTACTTAATATCGGCGCGCCCCAAACGACCAAATTGACTCTGTTCTGCCATCCGAGCGTTCCGGCTACGACTAACAGGAGTATAACAATGGCTAATTTCTTCATAATGTTTCTGCGTTTTTGAAGGTGAATTGGATAATCCGGTCAGCGGACTTTCGCATAATTCCGCGAATCCGTTTCAATACCGTTAAGCGGTGGTATGCCAGCTTCTCTATCTATGGATTGCATCGAGTAGTCAAATAGAGCGTATCATCCGGTAAAGCTGGTTCGGCTCGCTCGGAATTTAAGAAAGATTGATTCTATATATTGGCATAATAGCTGTCAATATGTAAGTGGTGTGATACATAATTTCACAATGGTGGGTTTCTGAAGGTTTTGGGACCTGCGTGCATTTGCGCCTTAACACTGAAACGTTTAAAAGGTCGATGATCAATTTGGCGATAAAGCATAATTTGAATTGAACCATTTTTGTGATTTAAGCGCTGTATAAATGGACCCGTACGATAGGAGCTGGACGTGAATAGGAAGTGCTCGAAAAACCAAGGGATTACAGGTGAAGAGACATGTTTTAAATCGATGCGTCTGGGTAACTTCCCGGCAATCTTCTGTGCTAATATCCCGCTCGGAAAATAAGTCTTAAAAAGTGTAAGACCACCTTTTAAGTTAGGCCCGCTCAGAAAACGATAATTAATCGACAATCCGGCTTGGATGCATTTTATTTCCAAGCCAATGACAAGGATACCGAACATGAAAACTCAACAAATCGTATTGGCTAAACGCCCCAATGGCGAGCCGGATGACAGCTGTTTTGATTTGGTAGAAAAAGATTTACCTGAACTGGGTGACAACGAGATACTAATAAAAGTGTTGGATTTGTCCTTAGACCCCTACATGCGCGGCCGTATGAACGATATGAAGAGCTACGCCGAGCCACTTCAAATCGGTGAGGTTATGACCGCTGAATCAGCCGGTGTTATTGCCGAGTCCAAGTCGGACAAGTACAAGGTAGGTGATTACGTCACGATGTATACCGGATGGCAAAGTCACTTTATTGTCGATGCAGACAATCCTATGGTTAGACCCATAGATAAAGATATGGGTACAACTTCAATGCACGTTGGTGTCATCGGTATGCCCGGTCGCACTGCCTACTGGGGTTTGTTAGAAGTCGGTAAACCGAAAGCGGGTGAAACACTGGTTGTGGCCGCAGCATCTGGCGCAGTGGGTTCGGTGGTCGGTCAAATGGCTAAACTTCTCGGTTTGCGGGCTGTGGGCATTGCCGGTGGTCCAGAGAAATGTGCTTATGTAAAGGACGAGTTGGGTTTCGACGAATGCATTGACTATAAAGCCGGTAACTTGGAAGCGGATCTTGCCGCTGCCTGCCCTAATGGTGTGGACGTTTATTTCGAAAACGTTGGTGGTGAGGTGAGCGAGGCAGTTAGCAAGTTATTTAATCCTGGCTCCAGAGCACCGATTTGCGGTTATGTGTCTGCTTATAACTCTACAGATATTGCTAACGTTCGTTCTCCTTTCCACATTTTTGCCGATGCTGAAAATGTGCCCGAGCACAGATTCTTTGTTGTTACCGAATGGAATGATCGCTGGCTGGAAGCGACCACCCAGTTGAGTAGCTGGATCAAAGAAGGGAAAATCAAATTCCGTGAGTCTATCGGCGAAGGCTTGAGCAATGCGCCCGAATTGTTTCGCGGCTTGCTAAAGGGCAAAAACTTCGGCAAACAGATTGTGAAAATCGCCGAGGAATAAGCCAACGGTAACTTCTGAGGTCTCTTGCTAACACAAGAGGCCTCTTTTGTCGGCTTTTGCTTCTCTTGCGAATCCGATTTTGTAATGAATGTAATGCGATCAACCATAATTCCGAAAATTTTCCGACTTGAACTAACGATGTCCTAAAAATCGGCAAAGTTACTCTTCTCTGAATTTAATCTGTGGAATCTCCTCTAAGAAATCAGTCATCTCTTCAGAACGACTCTTGTGCTTTAACGCAAACACTAAGGTCAAGAAATACGGAAATTATGAAGTTTCCGTTGCAGCAGTAAAGACTCGAGCTTTCGACTTGAGATAAAACATGCAGAGTATGAAGATTGACACAATTCGTTTTTAGGCGAAATAGTCAACCGCTAATGATCTGGGTTAAAGTCAACGCTGGGCTGTAGCCTGTAGCTAATTGTTATTCATAAATAATTAAACTATTCTAAGATAATAGCCCTTCCCAAGTTCTGACGGAGCCCTATATCAACCAAGTCGACCAATTTACGCAGCTTCAACAGAGCCTTTTGAGGCTCATCCACAATACCGGATTCGTGCACTATAGCGTGGAAAGAAGGATTAGGATGGTTTTGGCGTTATGTGCCAGCGAGCTATCGATTTCGAGAGTCAGCTTATGGTCTTTAAATAAGCAAAAAGACGCCATTTATTGTGAGCACCTGTACAAAAGACTCGATGATACTTACGAAAGCGGTTTAGTGTTGCGTGAGGAGCTCTACCCTTCATATTTTGAAGCAATCACTAAAGATCGTCTTATAGTTGCTATTGATGCTCGCGGGGATCCTAGAACGAGAGAGTTCACCGATGGGTATTTGAAACCGCTCGGTATCAAATCTATGCTTGATGCACCGGTGTTTTCTGAAGGACAGTTATATGGCGTATTGTGTATAGAGCAAACTGAAAAACTAAGAAAGTGGGACCTTGTTGAATTGTCATTTGCAACAGCGGTCGCGGATTGTATAACCGTTATATTGGGACAGGAAAGTTGGCTTAAAGCTCAGGACAAACTAAATACCATCGAGCAAACAGATAACTTGACCTCGCTGGAAAGTAGGCACTTTTTTAACCGTCGCATTCTAAAAGATCTCTCCAGAGTACTTAAACCTTATTCTCGTTCTGTCGTTGTAATTGGCCTGGACAATTTTTCAACTCTTAATGAGAAATATGGCCCCATCGCCACCGATTCAATTCTTCAGGTGTTATCAGGTAGATTTGCAGAGATAGCTAGGGAGTACAAAATACCTGTATCGAGAATAAGTGGTGATGTATTCGGATTCTGGCTCAGCGATATTCATTCAGATAATACAATCAATGAACTCGTTGGAAAGATTCATGAACAGGCCAGTCGGTCGATTGAGATTTCACTGGGGCAGTCGGCAGAGGTTCGTGGAACCGTCGGCGCGGTGATTTATCCCACTGAAGATTATGAAGTATCAGATCCCATTCACAGCGCTGAGCTCACGATGCATCGAGCGAAAGAAAAAGAAAGAGGTGGGACACTTTTCTTCGAAAGCAATTGGGCACATGAAATACAAAATAGACGTTTGCTTGAAAAAAATGTCTGTGAAGCCTTTGAAAAAAACCAATTTTCCGCATTCTACCAACCCATTGTATCGACTTCATCTGGTGCAGTAACCGGTGTCGAAGCACTTGTGCGATGGCATCATCCATCAAAGGGTCTCGTCTCACCTGGGGTTTTCTTGCCGATCATATCCGAGCTTGGATTAATGAGTGAATTGGGTGAGCTGATGTTAAATTATGCCTGTGAAGCTATGAACACATTAATTCAAAACGACCTTCAGGTTGATTGGGTAGCTGTGAACTTGTCGCCAGAACAGCTATATAACAAAGACCTGATACCGATGATCGAGCGTACTCTTGAAAGCCACAAAATTCCTAGCTCGCTAATACACCTGGAAGTTGTCGAAGAGCTTTTTTCTCAGGATCCAGATATTGTGAGCTCTAAATTACAAGCCATCGCTGATTTGGGTATCAAACTGTCGATTGATGATTTTGGTACAGGATATTCGTCCTTGTCGAGACTTAAATATCTCCCGATTTCAAAATTGAAAATCGACAAATCGTTTGTTGACGGATTACCTGAGCTGGAGAACGATGAATGTATTGCGCGTTCAATTCTTGGGCTTGCCAAAGGTATGGGAATGGATGTCGTCGCGGAAGGCGTGGAGAGCATTGAGCAAGTTAAGTGGCTCCATGATCACGGTTGTGATTTCATCCAAGGGTACTATTTCGCGAAACCCATGGATTTTGAAAGCCTACAAATTTACCTAAAGAAACGAAAGCCTACGATCATTGGTGACAAAGGAGGTTATGACATTTCGGTTGATGGTAACCTCGTATCGCTAAACGTTTATGGCCGATTTACCGTTAGTGTTGCGAAACAGATGTATGTAGATATTGAAGGAAGTATTAAGGATATTGGCAAGTCGAATTGGGCACTGCTCGTTGATACAACCCGTTGGGTTACCAGCCCTCTTGAGGTCCAAAAGATTCTGAAACAATCTGCTCTGATTTTAGTAAAAAAAGGGCTAAAGAGAACGTCCTATATTTTAGGTGAGTCAGATCTCATCGACTATCAACTGGAACTTATTTCACCAGTGGACGAGAATTACCTGTCACGCCGCTTTTATAAAGATTTCGAAGCGCTTGAGTGGCTTAGTGGAGAAGGGTTTAGTCGCGACCGAGGAAAATAAATCGGGACCTATACGGCTGTTAAGCCCGTAGGGGGTCTTCGAATTACATTGGCTATCAACGGTCAGTGATATGAAGAAGGCATACAGTTGCATGGAGGAGTTGCTGTGTTCTTCAAATCAGCAAGGTAAAGATTGAAGGTGTCGGCAAACGCTTTTGGTCAGTCGCGACACGACTTTTTAACGGAAAGGATTATGCTCAGGAACTTTTTTCTGGTGGTTTTGGTGGCTTGCGGCTCGCTGGCAGCCACCGCTCAAGAGGAAGAAAAATCGTATTATCCGGAGAGAATACTCCGTGTCGGGACTATGCATGCACCGCCATTTTGCATTAAAAATCCAGACGGGACCTGGTCGGGCATCAGCATCGAATTGTGGAGGGAGATTGCTACCGAATTAAATGTCACCTACAAACTGGAGGAGCATTCTTTACAAGAACTTCTTGGCCGAATTCGTGAAGGCGACTTGGATATAGCCATGGCTGCATTAACGGTTACTGACGTGAGAGAGTCTGTAATGGATTTCACTCATCCATTGCATTCCACCGGATTTGCAATCGCGGTCAAACCCAGGAGTGAAAACAACATCTGGTTTTCAACGTTCCAACAGTTGTTTTCATGGCAGTTTGTTCAGGTTGTCGGTCTCCTTATAATTACTCTGTTTGCTGTTGGAGGGATCATGTGGCTTGTTGAACATAAACACGAACCCAAAGAAGAAGACAGTCACACCATTCGCCACATCAGTGAAGGGTTCTGGTGGGCAGCCGCGACGATGACAACGGTTGGCTATGGCGATAAAACGCCGCTCACCAAAATAGGCAGGGCTTTTGGTGTCGTTTGGATGTTCACCGCTTTAATGATTGTGGCCAGCTTCATTGCAGCGTTTTCAAGTATTTTAACCGTGCAAAAAATCAGTACGAATTTACAGGGCCTCAACGATCTTTCTCGTATGCGGGTTGCAACAGTCCCGGGTTCGACAAGCGAAACCTATTTGAAAAGTAATGGAATTGCGGTGCGCGCCTTTCCTGGAGTGAGTGAGGGTTTGCAAGCGGTGGCTGAAGGAAGAGTAGATGCGATGGTGTATGATGCCCCCTTAATTCGCTATTTCGCGCGGGAAAATTTTGGAGGCCAGGTTGAGGTATTACCGTTGACTTTTGAACGGCAGGATTATGGATTCGCTTTACCCGAAAAGAGTGAATGGCGAGAGCCAATCAACCGGGTTTTATTGCGGATTGTTAGGAGTGAAGACTGGGGAGAAACGCTGGCGAGGTATTTAGGGGATTAGCCCCAGGCGTAAAAAAGTGTTAACCAGTCGGAGCGTCAATAGTCTCAATATAGTTAACAAGGTATTGCGTATGGTTTTCTTATGAGTATCTCGTCGCAATGTTAGCTGACTGGAAAATGTGCGGAATAAAACGACGCTTACTGCATGGATATATTCTTCGTTTGCGCTTCTTGACGTAGTCAGTCGAAAATAATTTATTACCTTGCAAGTTTCATTGACATTCGCAGGCTTCAGAGCTGTCTGCCGAAATTCAAAAAGAGCCGTCTTTCACGAGATTCGGATATTCAGATATTCTGGATCAGGAATAACTCCACTTCGAAAAACTCCACTTCGAAAAAACCAGCTTAAGTCCTTTGATTCCTCAGTAATGAACTAGACGCAATATAGCACTGTGTCCTTAACTCATGTTAAGGACACAGTGCTATATCCGAAATACTATCACCCCACGGTTTGTTTTTATTTTTCCATTTCCAAAGGGGATTCATGGGCAAGTTACAAGGACATACTTTCAATCATTCTCGACGGAAATTCCTTAAAAATAGCGGTTGGTTATCGATTGGCACCACGGTGCTCTTCAGTACAGGTTGCTCGCTTATTCCTGCTATACCAACGACCAGTGACAATCTCGAGGAATCTGTCGACGCCTGGATTCAGATAAGCCCAGAGAATCGCGTTCGCTTTTTTGTGGCGAAAGCAGAAATGGGTCAGGGCATACTCAGTGGGCTATCGCAAATAATTGCTGCTGAATTCAATATGAGTCTTAAAGATGTCGATCCGGTTTTCCCCCATACAAACCAAATCAGCCCCGTAAAAATGACCGTAGGAAGCGAATCGATAGCGACTCTTTACCCGCATATTCGCCTCGCTTGCGGGAGGCTTAAGCAATCGTTAAAAACGGCTTTGTCCTCAAGGCTGGGTAATTCTCTCGAGGAATTGGATCACGCTGAAGGTGGCATCTATGACCGGCGGACCGAGCGTTTCTTTTCTTATGGGGACATCGTATCGAATCAGGCCAAGATCGAATTGCTAAGCGAAATACCTCTGTTACAGAATCCACAGGACCAGTTGCTGATTGGTAAAAGAGTACCTTTGCTAGACACAGCGCCGAAAACTAACGGTAGTGCTCAATATTGCCACGATGTTAAATTGCCGGACATGTTATACGGTTGCACGGTTAAACCACCCGCATTCGAGGCAACGATCGAAAGCGTCGATTCACACGCTGCCGAACAAGCGAAGGGCGTGATAAGAGTCGTCATAAAAATAGAACACGGCCTGGTGGGAATTGTTGCGACTACAAAATCTCAGGCCATTTCTGCATTAGAAAAATTAAACGTTACTTGGAAAATTCCTAAAATATGGCAGCAACAAGACGTCGATGAGCTATTAGATATCGAACGCCTTAAGTCTCAAGGCATCGCCCCCGATAAGCTCCGTGATGACGTGCATCCTAGCACCGTTGTTAGTGAGGCAGCGAAAACGATATCGCTATCCTATTCGACACCATTCGGAGCGCACGCAGCCATGGAGACCCACGCCGGTCTCGCACACGTACGTGGCGACCGTGCCGACCTATGGGTGGGAAGTCAGGACGCGTTCTTCCATCAGAAGCTCGCCTCGAAAATAACCGGGTTAGCACTTGAAGATATCAATGTTCATACAACATTCATTGGCGGAGGATTCGGTGGAAAGGTGATAGTCGCTGCAGCCGTTGAAGCGATTCACCTTTCCCACGCGGTACAAAAGCCGGTACAAGTTATCTGGAGCAGGGAAGAAAACTTTCAGCATGGTTATTTCAGAACACCTTCGAGGCACCACATCGAAGCGGGGTTGACCGCACAGGGAAAGGTTAGTTTTTGGAAACATGAGTTCTCCTCTGGCGCTGTCATTTTTAACAGCAGCGCAGTGCCGAGGCTTGTCCATCAGATGATTTTGTTTTTTTCTGCAGACTCAGGCGCCAGTCGCGGAGCAAGAATTCCCTACGCATTTGCCCATCAGGAGATTAATCAATGGGATCGAATATTCCCTGTGCCGACGGGAGCCTGGCGTGGTCTGTCAACGTCCAGTAATGCCTTTGCGATAGAGTCCACGGTCGATGCCCTAGCTCGCGCGGCGAAAATAGACCCGGTTGTCTTTCGTTTGAACCATCTTGACAACGAATATCATCGCCTGAAAAAGGTGATTCAGAAAGTCGCCGGCATGACCTCGTGGGATGTTCCAATGCCGGAAGGAAAGGGACGTGGAATTGCCTGCGGAATTTATAAAGAAACAAGCTTCGTCGCCGTCGTTGCAGAAATCTGCCTGGACAAAAAAAACAAAAAAGTAAAGGTTGAAAAACTCTATTGCGCCCATGATTGCGGTCTTGTGATTAACCCAAATTCTGTGGAGTCGCTGATTGAAGGAAACCTGATATGGGGGCTGGGCATGGCCTTAATCGAGGACCTGTCTGTTAAAGATGGGAAAATGAATTTGTCCAACTTTGATCAATTTCAGTTACCGCGAATGTCAGATACTCCAACAATAGAAATAGCTTTACTGGAAGACAAGAGTATACCGCCAGCGGGCGCCGGCGAGCCGGCAATAATGCCGACTCCCGCCGCTATAGCCAATGCGGTTTTCGACGCGAGCAACAAAAGAGTCACGTCACTGCCGATTAGATGGAATGACCTGTTCGACGAGCACTAGTCTTGCGGCAGGAATGGAAAACTCAATATGCGCAAACGAACAGGGAGCATTTATGAAATTTGATTTGATCGTGAATAAGGTAAATCACGCGGTGGATGTTCCAAAAGAGACGCCACTGCTTTGGGTGTTAAGAGATGTTATCGGTTTAACCGGCACTAAATTTGGCTGTGGTATTGGGCAGTGCGGCGCGTGTACAGTTCATCTTAACGGAGAAGCCGTTAAGAGCTGCATGCTACCGGCAAGTGCGCTGATCGACATGAGAATCACAACGATCGAAGGGCTCTCGGCGGACAATAATCATCCTGTTCAGCAGGCATGGCAGGAACTCGATATTCCTCAGTGCGGTTTTTGCCAGTCGGGCCAGATCATGGCCGCTGCTTCGTTGATAAAAACGCATCCCACGCCGGATGACAGTATCATAGATTCCCAGATGACCAACATCTGCCGCTGCGGAACGTATGTTCGGATTAGAAAAGGCATTCATCTCGCAGCAAAAAAATACCAGACAATCGACACTTAGCTGACGTTCAGACGTTTTCTTATTCTGGACAGAGATACATCGGTAATCCCAAGGTATGCAGCGATTTGGAAAAGTGGGATATCTGCCGCCACAGAGCCAAATTCAGACATAAATGATTCGTATCTTTGGGTCGGGGTATCGGTAAGCAATTGTTGTTCTCTACGTTGTTTTTTTAATGCTAGATGCTCAACGGAGCGTTGGATGAATTGACTCCAACAGTCGAATTCAGCCGCCAGAAGGCGCAGCTGCTGGTACGACACGCTGATCGAGTAACACCGGCTCATACACTGCGCGTTATAGTTAGCGGGTTGGTCGTGAAAGCCCTGATCAATAGACGCTACCAGGTCATGTCCCTTTAAGAACGACTTGTTGAATTCATTGCCGTTTTCCAGCAGATAAAAAAGCCTAACAAGCCCTTCGCACAGGAAGTGGATGTTTTTTTCGGGAATGTTGACCTTAAAAATATAGTCGTTCTTTTCAAACTGATGGTATTGAATATGAGTGTAAAAAGCGTGCCATGCTTCTTCCGTGAGAGGCATTAAGCTTAGAAGATGTGTTTTAAGTTCCAATAAGAGCCTGTCTTTACCTGCCATAAATTATGTTCCCAGCTAGATATAAAGAAATTATTCGGTGACTTGTAGTTCCTCAGTATAAGGTGTTTGTGAGACCATGGTTTCATTAAAACCTATGTTCGGTTTCGTGCTATAGCATGGCGGCCGGTAAACTGGACCGCGCTAGAGTCTTAGCGAGCTTATTCTGCATTGCTGCTAGTGGTCAATAGATCAACCTCGTTAGCATACTCATTGATTTTAGGCACAGATAGACTTAAAGCTATACGTTTTCTGAGCTTATAGGCTACTATTATTTCTATGCGATGTTCCTTGTTACAAGAATGCAGGTTAGTTGTGACTCTTTTCAAAAGTTGTATCCATTCGCGCATGAAAGCTTTCAGGGAAGAAGCACTCTCAAACGTTATTGCTCCTGACGGAGATTGATTATCAATACACTCGTTATCAAGATGCTATTTGCATTTCTTCTTGCGCATGCTGGTGCTGGGTTTGCACAAGTATCTAATGAGTTTTTGAGTGAATTGAGCGTCTCACAGCGCGATTACCTGAATTCCATTGACCGCATTACTTTTTGCATCGATCCGGACTGGATGCCGTTTGAGGCGGTAGTCGACGGAAAGTTAACCGGTATGAGCTCTAATATTATTGCCCTCGCGGAACAGACCTTGCAGGTAAAATTTGATCTGGTTGTCACCCATAGTTTGACGGAATCTCTCCGTAATGTGGTAGAGGGTACGTGCGAGTTGTTGCCGTTGCTGAGTATTACCGAAGAACGAATACAATTTCTCGATTATACAGAACCCTACCTATACTATTCCGGCGGAATTATTGCCCAGGAGAATCTTCCTTTTATTTCAGGCTTACAAGACTTAAAAAATTCGGACGTTGCCATCGTTCGCGACTCGGCAATATGGGATTATGTTGCTATCAATCACCCCGAAAATAAAAGATTGATCGCTGTGGATAGTGTTGAGCAAGGGCTTCTTAAATTATCGTCTGGCAACGTCGCCGCGTTTCTTGTCGCCTTACCTGTTGGGGCCTATCACATTAAACGACTCGGTTTAACGAATTTGAAGGTGGCAGGCCATACGGATATTAGGCGCGCATTGCGTGTGGCTGTTGGCCAGCAGCATCTGGAATTGCTGCCAATCATACAGCGTCTGGTGCTGTCTTTTAGTCAAGAAGAGATCGACAGTATCTATAATCAATGGCTATCGATTCGCTTTGAACACCGCTTTGACCAATCTCTATTGTGGAAGCTGGGTTTTGGCGTCGCCTTATTGGCGTTAATCTTTCTGTATCGATACCGTGTTATTTCCTCATTCAATCAGCGATTAATTACGCTCTCAGAAGAATTAGAAGCAACGAACAAAGTTGCCACCAATAGCAATAGGCAATTGGGACGCGCGAATGAAGCACTTGAAAATAGTAATGCCGAACTCGAATTACTATCGCAAACCGATAGCCTTACCGCTTTATATAACCGGCGTTTTATCAGTGAGAAGGCGAATGCTGAGCTGCAATTATTGAAACGTTATCCGGGAATTTTCTCCATCATACTACTCGATTTGGATCACTTCAAACAGATCAACGATGTGCATGGACATGCGGTGGGAGACCGAGTATTAAAGGCGATGGCGAAGATATTGGAAACTCGTGTTAGAAAGACCGATCTTGTGGGACGCTGGGGCGGAGAGGAATTTATTGTCATCTGTCCTCGAACCGGGGCGGCCGACGCTTATTTGGTTGCGGAATCTATTCGTGTACATATTGAGCAAGAGACTGAATTTTTCGAAAAAGTGACCGCTTCTTTCGGAATCGCCGAATATCGAGCGACAGATTCCCTCGATCGATTGATTGCCCGAGCTGATGAAGGCCTTTACATTGCGAAAGCTGAGGGGAGAAACCGTGTCTGTCAGGCACCAGTTTGAATTAGCTTGAAACCGTTTTTCTTTCCACTCAATCGCTTAAGTCACCAGGTGGCTGCAAGTTAATTTGCTTTTTTAATCTCAGATCCGAACTTTTAGTTGAGAGGAATTTCTCGAGTAACTCAAGAGCGCGGCCTTTCGGTGATTTAAGTCTAACAACGATGTACTGGATAACAACTGTGATTCATTGGGCGTAATCATGATGGGCTGGGTGCAGAAGAAATTGCTACTCTTTGGAAAAGGCTGCTCCCCCGGTACGGATGGCATCGAGGCAAATTCTCGCTCTCTATGAGTTCAAGATAATTATTCGAGATTTGACCTAGCTAGTGCCCATCCAGAAATGGGTGTTTTCAACGATGTCATTGCGAGCGAAGCGCGGCAATCTCCCGCAGCCCGCGCCAATGCTGGATGAGATTGCCGCGCTAACGCTCGCAATGACTGAGCTTGTTAGTTTATGGATGGGCACTAGCTATACAAACTGGCACGAAAATTAAGCATCCAGAAGTTTAAGAAAATCCTGCTCCGTCACGGGTCTTGACCAGAGGTAACCTTGGCCATATTTGCATCCAGCCGATTCGATTAGACGGGCCTGCTCTTTCGTTTCTATGCCTTCAGCGACAGTATCCAATTCTAGTTTTATCGCCATTTGAATAACGGCTTCGACAATGGTCCTATCATTATTATTTGTAGTGATATTCGAGACAAATGACTGATCAATTTTAAGCGTTTCTATCGGGTATTGTTTTAAATAACCTAAATTTGAATAACCCGTTCCAAAATCATCAATCGAAAACCGAACACCGAGTTCATTAAGGTTAGACAGCGTCTGCTCGAGTACTTCGTCATTATCCATCAAGGTGCCCTCGGTGATTTCGATCTCCAGCTGATTTGCGGACAGTTTTGTGGTCGTTAGGGCTTCACGTACCAACATATCTAAGTCGTCACGTCTAAATTGAATAGGGGATACATTGATAGCAATATGCAAATCATCTCTTCCCAATAAGGTCCATCGTTGGCAAGCTCTACAGGCTTCGAACAGCACCCATCGCCCGATCTCTGAAATAAGCCCGGATTTTTCTGCCAATGGAATGAACAGATTCGGTGCAATAATGCCCTTTATCGGGTGATTCCACCGAATCAATGCTTCTGCACCAACGATTTTTCCCGTGGAAAGTTCATACTTTGGTTGATAATAGAGGACGAAGTTATCGCCTTTGATGGCCGTGTGCATGTCTGACAAAAGTTTTGCGCTTTCATGGGATTGTATGTTGACCTTTTCATCGTAAAAGCTGAATGCATTTTTACCTGAGGATTTAGCATGATACATTGCCATGTCGGATTTTTTTAATAGCTGTTCGAAGTCATCTCCGTCGATCAGAGAATAAGCGATGCCAATCGAACAGCTAATAGTCAAAGATTCTCCGTTAATAACAATTGGGGAATTAAGTTTTTCTAATACATTGATCGCGATAGCAGCTAGGCTATCAGGGTCTTCGATTTCTTGAACGACAATGACAAATTCATCACCGCCTTGCCTGCAAACAATATCGTAGGCTCTTGTGCCTTTTTTAAGAATGGCAGCGACTTTCTTCAGAAACTCGTCACCTACGGAGTGCCCATAAGTATCATTTATCGATTTGAAATTATCGAGGTCGACAAACAATATGGCCGAACATGGTTTTTCTTTTGTCCGTTTTAGTTCGGCCTGTTCGAAATATTTTTTTGCCAGTGATCGATTGGGAAGACCGGTCAATTGATCAAAATTAACTAATCTTTCGATTTCCTCTTTTGACTTTTCGGCTTGCTGTGCTTCGTTTAGTAGGCGTTTTGCGGCTTTGGTAAGATCATTTTCAAGTAGCCAAACGGCAAGCGTGACGCCAAATATTATCAGTGCAGATATTACCGAACTACTCATGGTTGAATAGGCAGGATTGCTAACAATCCAGCCTATTTTGTTTGCATAACCGATTAAAATGATATTTAGGACAAACAAAATGAGCAGTGAGAAAAACAGTTTTTTCTCATCTAGAATGGCGGCAAATAACAAGATACCCGGTAGTGCCAGCATCGATTCGTCTCTAACACCATTGCCATTCCAAATGAAGAACAGAAGGCCTATTCCCAATGTGCTTAAAAAATAGCTTGCCGCTAGATGTACTTTTTCCCTTTTGATTAGAAGATGCGTCGGCATCATCATCAAAATGATCAGCAGTGACAGTATCGTTGATTTGAGGTTTTCATCGAAAACGATAATTGCCGCAATTAGAACGAACACAGATGCCCACAATGCTTGTTTTAAGCGCTTTTCTTTGACGACTTCCATGGATTCTTCGAACGTATTGATTGCTTTGCTCACTACCCGCTCCATTTTGGGGTAATCGACTTCCCTGCCTTATTTTCAGGATAAGAGTTAAGCATAGAACCTAAACTCGTAATATCCAATTTGGCGATAACTGCTGGCTTCCAATATCTGACAGCTAGCCCCACCTAGCGGTGGGGTTTGATGTGCCATCAGCATTGGTATCATTTTTTCCCCTTGGTCAGCTGCTGCTCAAATTTATTTCTGGTGCGGATGTCTATAGGTAAATTCAGATAGTGCTCAAGTGTTTCGGTCGGTAGTGAGCGCATTGAATCAACGAACAGCTGTTTGAGGCTGATACGGTCTCCTGCAAAGTGTTGATGTTCGACCATATCACCGGGTCGGATTTTCCCTCCGCGAACAACACGACAGTAGACGCCTGGTCGTCGCGCGCTAATAAAGCGCTTTGCAAATTTGGCGTCTCCCATCCGCGCCGCAAAAGTTGCACAGGGAATGCGCGGTGCTGAAACCTCAAATTCAACATGTGGAAATAACAATCGGTCGCCAATACATATTTCTGGCAACTCCGACAGAGTTAGATTTTCGCCAAAGGTTCCTGGCTCGATGGTCTTGCCGAGCTGCTCAGACCACCATTGATAGTCTTCCTGGGTGTAGATATATACCGCTTGATCAGGGCCGCCGTGGTGGCGAGTATCACAAACTGCATCGCCGTTCACTCCTGTCTCACCAATAATAACGTGCTCAACCGGCAATTTAAAAATGCCCGTGGTGACACTTTTTCCCCCTTGGTTAATCTGTTTTTTCTGACCTATGTTTACGCTGTTCACCTTTATCATGGGATCTCATACTCAATGCGTTTACAAAAAATAAGATTAATGGTAACTGGCAATTACCGTGTTGTTCGTTGTTCGTTGTTCGTTGTCACTGTCGCACCCTAACACTTATCAGGGTACAAATGTGATCAACATCATGATCCGCTAACTGTAGACTAAACGGTTGGCTGGTGCCAAATGGGGAGCAGTACATGGAGAGCTGCGTGAGCGTACAGAATAAGCTGGATTGGTAAACGATGTAACAGCCCTCTGAGAGCTAGTGCCCGCAACGTATTGTCTTTAAATTGTAATCCTTGCTTGCTGGTTTTCCAGTTCAATCGGATAATATGGACTTTCGAATCTCTTGGGGAGAAACCAGTGGAGACGTTCTCGTGATGACTTTTAGCCGCTTTCCTTATCGTCTGTTTATCGTGAGCTATATCGGCCTGGCTCTGCTCGGACTAATAAGTTGCAGTCCTGTCACACCAAACGTCGCGGATCTGGTGGTGCTAAATGCTGATATTTGGACCATGAAAAAACAATCGCCAAAAGCCGAAGCGATGGCAATTGCTCAAGGAAGAATATTGGCTGTGGGTAGCAAACAAGACATTCAATCCTATATTAATAATGATACACGTATTATCGATGCGGAATACCACACGGTCGTTCCCGGTTTTAACGACGCCCATATGCACCCTATGATGGTCGCACCGGGTTCGATTAACCTTGGCTACCCAGCCGTGGTTACGATGGCCGATTTGTTGGGCGCGTTAAGTAAAAGAGCACAGCAGTTGCCCGCGGGAGAATGGTTGTTAGCTTGGAATTACAACGACAAATTGCTGGGCGATCACCCAACGCGAGTTCAATTGGATAGTGTATCTACCGTACATCCGATAATGATCACTCACAGCAGTGGGCATGTAAAAAGTGCTAACAGCCTAGCTTACGAAGGTGCAGGGATCACAGCGGCAACGGAAAATCCGGAAGGCGGGGCTTACGACCGTGATGACAACGGCGAAATAAAGGGCGTGTGCCGTGAAATGCCGGCCTGTGAAATGTTGTTTTCCGAGCGCTTCCCCGAACCCGAACGTGAATTGAGTACCTCAATTGAACAATTGCGCGAGACGGTAAAAGAGCTACATAGTTTTGGCATCACCAGTATCGGTGACGCGTACGTCACTCCGGCATTGACGCTGGTATATTTGCTTGCAATCAATGATAGCTATCCAATACGTGCTAACTTAATGTTCATCGATGAGCAGGTGGGGTTTGCCAAATGGATGCACAGACTTGATTCCATCGGATTGATTGACTCGCTCAGTGATGATCGAATTCGCATGAGCACCGTAAAAATATTTCATGGCAATTCTCTCAGTGGCGCGACCTGTTGGTTGTATGAACCTTATGCCAATCGTCCTGACTATTTCGGTATAGAGCCAGCTCGCGACCAGAGTTCACTTAATGCAATAGTGAAAGAGGTTCACGATTCGGGTATGCAAGTTGCTATACATGCAAACGGCGATCGGGAAATTGACATGGTACTTGAGGCGATTGAATTGGCTGTTAATGACAACCCAAAACCTGACCATCGTCATCGTATTGAGCACGCGAGTATTATGAACACAGGTCTTCTAAAGCGCGCCAAAAATCTCGGTGTGGTTTTGGCGTTACACTCCTATGTTTACGAGCACGGTGCGAAAATGGAGGCCTATGGTGAGTGGCGTTTCCCCTGGATGCACGTCAATCGCTCCGCTCTAGAAGCAGGCGTGCCGATAGCGGGAAATTCTGACTACCCGATATCCAGCGCACACGTGATGACACGCTTACGCAGTTTGATGACGCGAATGAGTACTGAAGGCAGGGTGTACGGTCCGCAGCAAATCCTAAGTGCGGAACAAGCGATACACAGTTATACGGCGGGTAGTGCCTACGCTTCCTTTGAAGAGACGGAAAAAGGTCAGCTAACTCCGGGTCATTATGCTGACTTTGTCATGTTGAGCGACAATCCTGCGCTGGTGGACGCAGAAATCGTGAATGATATTAAGGTCTTGATGACTGTCGTTGGCGGTAAAGTGGTTTTCGAGCAATAAGCTCACTCGTTGCTGTTTTATAGGTTTCTTTGTCCACATCGCGACGAGTAGTGAAGAGAACATAACACCGCGTTCAACAGTCGAACGCTGCTTTGTTGTGTGAGCGAACCGGACGAACAAATTGGACGAGAGGAAAAAGGGCGTATATTCTTCCGGTACTTTGTTTATTCGAACGCGAACCGCTTGTGACAAGTGGGCTTGGACAAGATTTTCGTATTGAACACGGGAAATGGATAGCCATGTGGTGGTATTGATAGAAGCACCCAGCCACTGGCTATCAAATTACTGATGAGCAGGTATTTGCTACCGCTACCGGTTGGCCGTCGCTCCAAGATGGGTTAGATAAATGGATTCACAAACGATTATCCTTATTGGTGTAGGTATCTACGTTGCGCTGATGCTTGCCGTCGGTATTTACGTTGCGGGCAAGTCGACTTCGATGAGTGACTTCGCGGTATCGGGCCGAAACATGTCGCTTACGGTGTGTTCCGTTTCAATCGTGGCAACGTGGTTTGGTAGCGGGCCAATGATGGGGTCGGCCGCGGCGGCCTATGCGGGTAATACATTAGAAGTGCTCAGAGATCCGATTGTTTCGGGAATTTCCCTACTGATAGCGGGCTTCTTTTTTGCTAGAACCTATCGTCGCTCGGAGCGGATAACTCCGATCGAATTTCATGAAATCCGGATAGGAAATATTGCCGGCGTGATGTCGTCGATTGTGAATCTGGTTGGCGGTTCCATCTGGCTCGGCGCCGTACTTTTCGCCTTCGGAGTGGTCTTTGAAACACTCACCGGACAAGCGGCCGCCATTGGCATTTATGGGGGTACGTTGGTCATTGTTGTCTACACTATGTTTGGTGGGTTGCGCGCCGTTGCGGCTACCGATGTGTTGCAGATGGTATTTATTGCGATAGGGGTGCTGGCGCTATTTTTTGTGGTCGTTGATGACGCCGGAGGATTCGCCACTGTGGCTCAGATAATGCCAGATCATGCATTTCGCTTTGTGCCAGAAGGCCATACATTCAACGATTGGTTCACTTATTTTCAGGTTTGGTTTAGTTCCGGCTTGGTCGCTATTGGAGTGATTTCCGTGGTGCAGCGAGCAATGGCCGCCCGAAATGAACAAGTTGCTCAAAATGCCTTTTATATTGCCGGCGTTGCTTATCTCCTATTCGGTATGGTGCCGGTAACGCTCGGTTATATAGCAACGGCGACCATGCCCGGAGTTGAGGACGCCAACGCCATTATCCCCTTGTTAGCGGTTGAACACTTACATCCATTGGTCGTCGCCATATTTGTCGGAGCGGTTATCTCCGCCATTATGAGTACATCGGACAGTATCCTACTCGGTTGTGGTGCGGTGATTTCGGTGAATTTATTACCACGTGTTATGAAAAATCCGTCGGAGCAAGTAAAGCTAAAGGTAGCGCGGTGGTCTATCCCCGCGATGGCACTCGTTGCGCTGTATACAGCGTTCAATACCAGTACAATTATCTCCGCGATAGCGATGTCAATCTCACTGGGTTTTGCGGGAATGTCGGCACCGTTTATTCTCGCTATCTGGTGGAAGAGACTGAATAGCACCGGTGGATATTACGGCATTGGTGCGGGTTTTACCGCGTTTGGTGCGACGAGCATCCTGTTTCCTGAATTACCGGCAAGTTTTGTCGGATTTTGGACGTCGCTTGTATTTGCAGTGGCAGTGTCTTTGCTAACTCAAAAAACCGACACACCGAAGGCACTGACGAAGGCCGACGGTGAAACTCTGGATACAAGCGACCGACTAGGTACCTTGCCGTTTTTCCGTCGTATCGAATGATAGGTCTGCGTGTTTTATGTTGCCGCTAAGTGACTGGGACAATCATAGCGACGAATTTTTTACTAAAGTGACCGGATTGTAAGAACGTTTCAATGAGTCCTCCCTTCAATGGGAACTGATGCAGAAGAGGTCGGGCAAGACTCGCTTGGAAAGGGACTGTTGGGATAGTGATGGTGATCCCTATTGGGCATAATTCATGTGGAGATTTTAGATGGACGGTATTCATGATTTAGGGGGTATGGCAGGGTTCGGGGGAATTTCCGTTGAATCGGATGAACCTGTTTTTCATGATAAATGGGAAGGACAGGCGTTTGCATTAAATATTATCGCAATTGGAATAATGCAAAAGTACAATCCTGACGAGTATCGCCACGCTCTTGAACGTATGGCACCCGTGGACTATTTGAATGCGAGTTATTACGAGCGAGTATTGACCGGCGTCGCGTCGCTTTTGATCGAAAAGGGCGTTATCGACAAGCATGCGCTAACCTCAAGAGTAGAGGGGTGCTATCCCTTAGCCAGGCCCAATGCAACGGTCCATGACGATGGAAAAACGACCCAAAGTGCGGCCCTGTTCTCCGTCGGTGATAAAGTGCGAGTGCGCAACATCCATTCTGCAGGTCATACTCGAATGCCGGGGTATGTCCGTGGTCATAAGGGAGAAGTGATACATGTGGCTCCGTATTTTTCATTTCCCGATGCAGCTGCGCATGAGTTGCCGTTTCGAAAGGAGCCTACCTACCATGTTATGTTTACCGCTTCACAGCTATGGAACGGCGATGAAGCTAACAACGACTCGGTAGTTGTGGACTTGTGGGAAAGTTATCTGGAGGAAGCATCATGACACAAACTCAAGCAAGTCCTGCGAAGCGCACAAAAGCGTTAGTTGATACCTTGGAAGACCTTGGTCTACTCCCCGATGGCACGATCGATCAGCTTATTCATGACTACGAGGAAGAAATTAACTGGCGAAATGGTGCTAAAGTTGTCGCGAGAGCATGGACGGATTTGGCATATCGTGAACGCTTGTTCAGCGATGGCACAGCTGCCTGTGCAGAAATGGGGTTTGAAGGTGTTCAGGGCGAATACATTGTTGCGTTAGAGTGTTTGCCAGACATTCATCATGTGGTTGTCTGTACGCAGTGCTCCTGCACTGCCTGGCCTGTATTAGGATTGCCACCGAATTGGTATAAAAGCCCCGAGTATCGAGCGAGAGTTGTGAGAAACTCACGCCAGGTATTACACGAGATGGGTTTAGATCTTGCAAAAGAAGTCAACATCCGTGTTTGGGATACCACTGCCGAAACACGGTATATCGTTATACCGTTACAACCTGCGAATACCATAGGTTGGAAGGAGGCCGCATTGGTGGAAGTGGTGAGCCGGGAAGCTATGTTTGGTATTGCTCAAATCGTGGTGCCGGAAAGATAAATTGCATCTGCACTGTATTAACTCCCAGCCTTAGATCGACGGTAGTTAGCATCTCGGTAATTGAACTGACCAATTATTTGCCATTCGTTAAGAATATATGCAGATGTTCAGGAAGGTTACAATTGAGAACAGAACGGCAGGCGTCAGACTCTTTGGACTAGCGTTTCGGTCGATTTAAGTTGAATCCGAGTGGTTACAACTCTTTATTGTAAGCCGTCACTTCCCATACTTGGCACAACTTGAGAAAATCACTGCCGGTCTAATTTTCCTTTTGCTGACTTAAGGGCTCGCTCGCCATACACGCGATTGCGGCCTTCATTTTTCGCTTTATAGAGACATTCATCGGCGCGATTAATAAGTGAATCTCCTTCGTCGCTATCCTGAAATTGAGCAACGCCGATTGAAACGGATATTTTCCCGACATTGCGTTTTTTTCGTCCAACCCGCAGCGTCTGCTTGGATATGGATTGTCGTAACCGCTCTGCTACAGCCATACCTTCCTGTAGGCTGGTGCCAGGTAGCAATATGGCAAATTCTTCTCCGCCGTAGCGCGTAGCAACGTCCTGGCTTTTGGTGTTTCTGTTAAGGATAATTCCGACAAAACGCAACACCATGTCGCCAACCGTGTGGCCATACTCGTCATTAAACCGTTTGAAATGGTCTATATCAAGCATTAGCAGACTGAAGCTAAAGTCGAGGCGATACGCATCGGACATTAACTTTGCGTAGCTCTTGTCAAAAATACGGCGATTCGACAGTTCGGTGAGGGCGTCAATTGAGGCATCTTTTGTCAACTCTTCGATTTCACTTCGCATGGCATCAACTTGATCGGAGAGTTGTGACATAGACTGCGATGTGTTGCGGGTTGTATCGTGGATGTGCCGTGTGTCCGATAATAGTCTAACAATCAGCTGTTGCAGCATGTCGCTGCTTGTCGTTGTCAGCTTTTCTTCACAGTTTGTCAGACTCGATTCGAAATGAGTGATCTCCTGGCCCATGTTTCCCAGCTCACTTCCGGCCAGATTTACCATTTGGCTGATGGAATTGCGTATATCATCAAGTGCTTTTTGCTGGTCTTCGCCAAAAAAACGTTTGTGTATGCCTTGATGTATTTCTTCAGTAAAAAGCGTTTCTTCCTTGATCAGTTGGTCAATGTGCTGGCAGAGCTCCTGATTGGAATTGGAATAATACGCGTGCCAGACGTGGTAATTTTCCGGACTTGTGGATATTTTTAACTCATTGATACGCTCTAATACGATATTTGATATATCGTTAGAGTGACTTTGGGGTGCGTGTCCATGCATTCGGGAAGACCGTCTATCTAATTTCAAAAGTGAACAGCAACATAGTATAGCTCATATCGCGATGGGTATTGGAAATCCTCTATTTCGAAACTATCTTTTGATCAGGTTGAATGGACACAGTCCGATTTGGGTCTAAAATAGGTCTAGGAATTAAGATTGCTGAAAAGCTCAGTACTCTTATATAGGTAGTGCTATATAGGTAGTGCAGAATAAATTGAAATATCCTATTATTTAACGGAATATAGAAGCTGTCTGTCGAAGGAACGATTATGAGCACTGCACTTTTGGCCCGTCAGCCGATCTATGACGCCAATGTTAAGATCACCGCTTATGAGTTGCTGTTTCGTTCTGACGATATCAACCGGGCTAATGTGATTGACGGTGATAGCGCAACTTCCGATGTCATACTGAACGCCTTTACAGAACTCCCTGTCGACGAAATACTAAACTATAAACCCGCCTACATTAATTTCACCCGTAATTTATTAGACGCTCCGCCACTAATTAACAAACAACAATTAGTCATTGAAATACTTGAAGATATTGTTGTGGACGAAGACATGATTCTTGCGGTTACCAGGCTCAAGGATCAAGGTTATGTTATCGCGCTTGATGACTACGTTTACGATCCCGCCCATCATTCGTTGTTACAGTTGGCTGATATCATCAAGATCGACATTATGGCGGTCGGAATTGATGGGGCGCAGCAACAGCTAAAGCTGTTATCGCAATATAATGTGACATTTTTGGCTGAAAAAGTAGAGACTCAAGATGACTTTAGGCAATGTAAAGCACTGGGCTTTACTGCGTTTCAAGGCTATTTTCTTTCCAAGCCTGAAATAATCAAAGGAAAAAAAATTAGTGCGGATCAACAGTCCGTACTGCGTCTGATGGCAGTATTGCAAGATCCAAAAGTGGATTTTGATGGTATTAGTCGCGCTATTTCCGCTAACCCGGCTCTCAGTTTTAAATTGTTACGCCTGGTTAACTCGTCGTTTTTTAACCTTCGCTCAACCATCGATTCGATCACGCTGGCCATCACGATGTTGGGTCTGTCAAAAATTCGAAGCTGGGCGGGTTTACTTGCAATGACAAATTCTGTCAAAAAGCCAGAAGCCCTGGCTGTGAATACCATGATCAGATCTCGAATGGCGCAGTTATTGGGGGAGGCGCTGGAAAAGATGGAGTTCTCTACTGACCGGCTTTTTACCGCGGGCTTGATTACTTCACTGGACGCTTACTTCGATGTGTCGTTAGAAGAAATTTTAGCGGTATTGTCGTTACCCGTAGATATGCAGGAAGTCATTATGGGAGATGAAGGTGTACCTGCGCTATTACTCGATACAGCAATTCAGTTTGAACGTGCGCGGTTAGACAAAGTGGATTGGCAGAAATTAAGTGCTATTGGTTTAAGCAGCAAGTTCGTTGAGGAAAGTTATATTGAGAGTGTTCGTTGGACTGACGGGTATATCTCGGCAATTTGTTAGTGGAAAATCTCTTGAATCTCTCTATTGCTGGATGAATCGCGGAATCTCCATCGCGAATAACTGGCTCTGAATAGTTATAGAGCATGCAGTGCTCGTTCATCAGACATTCTCTGTCATTCTGTACAAAACGGCCATTGGATGTCGTGCAATCCCCGTGAAATTTCTGTTTTCCTGTCAAAAATACAAAAAAGTAGACGTAGCTTAAGGAATGCACATTGCTCCGGAAGTTATCGGCGATGTAACGCTATTGATTGGAAACATTCTTTAGCTGTGACACAATCTCGGCCGAAATTTTCGGCAGCTAATTGCGCCCTTAACCTATGACAGTGATCCCCTGCGTTATGAACATCCAAAAACTACAGAATTTTTCCCTTAAGCTGCGCAATAATAAGCTTTTCGAGCTGTTTGTCGTCTCGATTATCATTTTTTCTGCTTTGTTGATTGGCGCTAAGACCCACGAAATTCCCGGTCAAGTTATGTCGGTTATTGTCTATCTGGACTGGTTAATTACTTTTATCTTTTTGTTCGAGCTATTCGTGCGCTTTTTAGCGGAAGAGGAAAAACGGTACTTTTTCAATCGCGGCTGGAATATATTCGATACGCTGATAGTGGTGGTGAGTCTGGCGCCCATCGAAGACAGTGAAATGGCTTTTGTCGGACGTCTCGTTAGGATTTTTAGAGTGCTGAGGATGATTTCTATCATTCCTGAGTTGCGGATATTACTCAACTCGTTACTCAAAGCCATGCCGCAATTGGGTTATGTGTTGCTACTCATGTTCATTATTTTCTATATATACGCCGCGATTGGCAGCACCATATTTGCGAAGGTTAATCCGGAGCTGTGGGGAGATATCAGTATCTCAATGTTGACGCTCTTTCGAGTGATGACTTTTGAGGATTGGACTGACGTGATGTATGAGACGATGGAGGTCTATTCTACGAGCTGGATTTATTACCTGACGTTTATTTTCTTGACGGCCTTTGCGTTTTTGAACATGGTCATAGGGATTGTGGTTAGTGTATTAGAAGAAGAGCACGCCATTGAGAAACAAGCGCAAGATAAGGCGGACGGTAAACTCACGATTGAGGACCTGTCCGCGCAAATCGCTGAATTGAAAGCCTTAATGCAGGTGAAAAAAGAGCTATAACAACCGTATAGACTAGAAGCAGGTTTGTTCGAATTATGACTGATAGCTGAATTATTACTTGGAGGATTTAATATCGGGGCTGCAGACGTAAAATGCCACGCTGAACCCGAACCGAGTCTTACAGCGATTGAAAAGTGCGCAGGGTTAGCTGTTTAGAAGACAAAAAGTAGAATCGTCATTCCCGTTTTCCACTGGGGGCAACGGGAATGACTCAGTCCTGCGCAGACTAACTCGACGGTGTCTTATTGGTGCAGCGAGGTAATATAAGCGGCCAAATTATTTATACCATCGTCGGTTCGGATCGCTTTGGCCATTTCTTTCATTTGTCGGCCATAGATATCTTCAGCATGGCTGCCTCTTAGCCCAGACTTGAAATTCACGAATTGACGAATCAGATAGGTGCCATCGAGACCGGCGAGTCGCGGTGCATTGAGAGGAGGCTTACCTTCGCCTTTGCCGCCGTGACAAGAGGCACAACTGCCCTGATAAATATACGCACCCTTGGCCGTATCACCCTGTGTCTTTTCTATTGGCCCGGTGACATCCATTGCAGCAATGTAGGCGGAAACGTCTGCAACCGCTTGATCGCTGGACAGTGTGGACGACATTGCCCGCATCTGGCCGCCGAAGATATCCGTAGCATCAGCACCTCTTATCCCCCTTTTAAAGTGGCCAATTTGTCGCGCTAGATATTCCTCGCTTTGACCCGTTAACGCTGGGCCACCGGCAGATGGCTTGCCTTCTCCATTTTGTCCATGGCATAAAACACAGCTAGCGTACTGTGCCTGGCCCGCTTCGGCGTTACCTTGTGCCGCGAGGGCATTGGATGAAAAAATCGCTCCTATCAACATTAGTTTTAAACCGAAAAAGATCTTCATTGAATACACTCTCTGTTTTTTGATGTTGTCTAATAATCAATCTATCTGGCTGTTTATTATTTGAACTATTCGCTTTTTATGCGGAAATCATACCGGAAAAATTATTGGATTCGACTGTCATAACTTCTTTTTGGCTAAGCGTAACCCAGAAATGCTCACTTACAAACTATCTAACAGAGATTTAATTAAGTCGATGGCGCTGCTGCAAGCTAGCCTGGGTACCGAGCAAAAGGCTATCTGATCGTTGGCAACTGTTATTCATTAGATGGGGTAGTTGGAGTGCTCTTGGTCGAATCTCAATTATTTTTCTTTTTTAAACTAAAGATGACCGTCCAGTAGTGAAAATATACCCTCTTCACGCAAGACGCGCATCCCGAGTCGTTGATTCGACACGCCGCGATGTAATACATAATCAAAGCGCAGCTGCTCATCGCTTTCTTGTGCTTCAAAAAAACGGCAGTCGACCTGATTGTTGTCGCTCAGTTGCTCGCCAAGTTCTATTAGATGCGATGAAAAAACCGATAAACAATTTTCTTTAGTGGCGAAACGTTTGACGATAGCGAGCGAAGCGTCGAGTGCATCTTTCACATTTGTTCCTTTGAACGGCTCGTCCATTAGTGCTATTACGCTATAGCCATCTGCTACGGCTTGGGCAATCGCCTTTACGCGCAATGCCTCCGCACGGAAGTAGCTCACTCCGTCGCTTAGGTTATCATTGAGTGAAATCGAGCTAAACAGGCGCTGTGTGGCCACGAAGTGAAAGCGGCGCGCAGGCACACCCATGCCAATGTGGGCAAGGTAAACGGCGGTGGCGACCGCCCGTAGGTAGGTCGTCTTACCGGCCATGTTTGGTCCTGTTAGAAAGAGTGTCCTGTGCTCTTTGTCGAGCTCAACCGGATTGTCGACGGCATCTTTAACGAAGGGGTGAACCAGGCCCTCGGCCTGAATGCGGAGGTCCCCTGTTTCAATACAGGGCATAACAAAATTGTGCTTGGCCGTGACATCTGCCATCGCGACAAGTGCGTCAATTTCATAGATGATTTGCAGTAAGCGGTTTATCGTTCCTTTCTCATGTAGCCTGAATGTCTGGTCCAGGCGTAGGATTTTCCAGACACCGCGTCCGATTTTTAAACGGGGAACACCGGAAATTTTAGGACGGGCTAGTAGCGTTCTCATTTCTTCAATGAGGGGGCTTAGTTCTCCGCCCGGCGATGCCAGTTCTGCTTGGTCCGCAAAACGGCGCAATACTCTTATCATCTCGCAGATAAGCTGTACCCCCCGTACGATACTGAAGTAATGGTGATCATTGTTGACCCACATTGCGAAAACGCTGAAACTGAATTCGATCGGATTTTCGTCCGTCACAATGGGCAGGATCTCGCGCATGTAATGTTGATCAGCGAGATTGGTCGAGTAAGCTAACGGTTGGCTAGTGAAGACTGGTCGATGAGCAATGATGTAGGAAAGGGCTTTCTGGGTAGCGCCTATGCAGGCAGGGTTCGATGAGGGGCGTTCCATCCGGCGCCGCAATACCTTCGCACCGCCCGCCGTCCGCGTGAGATTGCAGAAGTCGAATAGGCAGGTGTCTCCCCCGTCCGACTCGAAGATCTCGAGATCCTTGACAGTGTGGGCATCCAGGAGCATGAGATCTGGCTCCGCTAGAATACGAGGAACCGGCTGCGTGTCTGTACCAGCGGCGAGAACAGTGTTCATAGGCATAGTCCTTTATGTCGGAGTGTGATTCTTTTCATAGGCAAGTCCGGCTTACCGTTTATCAAAGAATGATCAGCAATCACCAGTAAGCAATCATCTATTATTAATAAATGATATTCTCGCAGGTCGTCGACGGCTTTAGCTGCGAACGACACCCGCTGAGTCCTGGCTTTAACAACTCAATAGCCAATCCCAATCGAAAAAACAGAATAGTCCCTGGTTCTTTATTTAAACTTATCCCACTTTATTATTGTTTCCTGCCATCCTTGGGTAATGACAATGATCATAACAGGAACTGTGAGATAACCGAACGCACTGGTAATATGATGGCCAACTCAAAGTTGATAAAGCGGTCGGCATTTACTGATCGTCGAGATTAAGCGCGGCACGTTGTCAATTATCAATCCTAGTTGCTACACTTTAATCAGTCCTTTCATTGTACTTTTGCTTAAATTGCTAACCATTAGCAGTCGTAAGCAGATAATCACTCGGTGACTAATTCTCTTTATGATGTTACTCGCTCCACGGAATAGTTGGACAAGTTACCTTAGCAGCTTAGTCTCGGCTGTGGGCTTAATTTCTATCATCCTCTATGTTGCCGAATCAACAGCGCAGAATCAAATGGAATTGCCTCAATTGAAGGTTAGTATTGCTGCCTTCGATTTTCCGCCGATGGCTCATAGAGCGGCTAATGGAGCAGTTTCTGGAAGAGCGGTCGAGACCGTAAGAGAATTCTGTGAAGCGAGCAATATGCAATGTGAGATTTTGTTCTATCCCGCTGCAAGAGCATACAGGGAATTTGAAAGTGGTGGTGTCGATGCCTTGTTGTCCGGTAAAGTTGGCCGATTGGAACAATGTTGTAGCTTTGCTGACTGGTATTACCCTTTCAGGGCAGGATTTATAGCCGATCGACCGGTTGATGACATCCCAGAAACTGAAGAAGAATTGCACGGCGAAAGAATTGTCATGATTGGAGGGTGGCGATCAGCTTACAGTTATTTTCCCAATCTTGCGGAATTGGAAACAGCGAACAAGGTTCAAATTACCCAATCCAATTCCATTGTCGCAGCGATCAATATGTATGAGTCAGACAGAGTCACATTATTTTGGGGCTCCGATGCTTTTGATTGGCACTTTAATAAATTATCCCTATCGAACGATAAGAGAAACTTCAGAGCTTTAATGTCGTTTCCGGCGGGGATGTTTGTGACCCGGCTGCGAGAAAATCACGATGAGATACTTCACCGTTTTAACCAAGTCTTCAAAACGTACAAGGACCTGGGAAATCTGGATGAAGATAACATTCTTATCCCTGATCTTTTGAAAGACACCTACCAAGATGCTCCATTGCCCGAATGAAACGCCGATTGCGCGACCAAACCCATAAGGCTAATCCACGTTTTCGTATAAGCGATGGCAGTACGCTCAAGAGCTGTCACCATTCCTGACTTGCGGGGTAGCTTGGAACCCTCCAAAACGACTCTATTAATCTCACATGCTCACAGCATCTAAAACGTAAGTGGTTAACGATGATAAACGCTGTGAACAAAAAGACACTAAAAGACTGTTAGTTGGCGTTTGGCACAATCAGCACCTTGCCATTTCTACCGCGTTGGGCCGCGCGTGTAACCGCTTTTTTGATTTCCGCAACGGTAAAGCGCGAGTCGACATTGGCTTTAAGAGAGCCATTTGCAATTAAAGGAATAATTTGTCCAAACGCTGCCTGTTGTTCAGGCATTGCAGCTGTCTGAAACCATTTCGTTAGCCAAAATCCGCGAATGCGAATATCTTTGCCAATGGCTATGCCCGGATTAAAGATAGGCGATTTTCCCGACAGCAAACCATAGGACACGAGAGTGCCTCCTTCCCCAAGACTTTCTGATAAACGAGTAAAGGTTTCGCCTCCAACCGCGTCGATCGCTAACACAACTGGTGCGTTGTTAGTTGCATTGGCGATTTCTTTGACAAGATCGGGACCATTGATTAACACGACATCGGCACCTTTGGACATTAAGTCTTCTGCCAAGCCTTCACGACGAACGACATTGATTGTTTTTATGCCGCGTTGCTTTGCCAGTTGAATTAGATATCCGCCTACCGCTGAATTGGAAGCGCTCTGTACAATCCAATCGCCTTCTTTAAGGTCGACATAGGACGTTAGCATGAGTAATGCCGATAGCGGATTGATAGTGCTCATAGATAGTTGTTCGATTACCGCCATACTAGGTTTGCCGAGATCAGGTAGAGGAATTAGGCGTGCCGCAGGAGCAACTATTTCTTCGCGCCAGGTTCCAACTCCTGCCAGCAATACCAGTTGTCCTTCGGTCAGGTTAGCCACTTCCGGAGATGTCTCAATTACCTGTCCGACGCCTTCGCTACCCGGAGTTGAGGGTAATACTGGAAGAGTAAGATATTTACCGGCAATTTGTAATACGTTGGATGGATGAATGGGCGCCGCTAATACTTTTACCCGAACTTCGCCATTTTTTAAGGGGCGCGATACACCTTCTTTTACTTCCAGTACTTTTGCCGGGTCGCCGATCTGGTTTAATTCAACGTATTTAAAAGTGGATCCCTTTCCGTGCTCCGTTGATTCATGGTGGGCGCCTAGAGCAAAAGGCGTAGAGCCCACTAAAAGGGCTAAGACTGAAGCGATAGAGAGTTTTTTCATAGTGTAATCCCAATTTGTCTGAGTTTGATTTTCATACACAGCACCAGCTCCTATGCCGGATTTGTAATATATCGATGAACCTTATTTTGATAAATCTGTCTTGATAAAAATAGCGTTGATGAACCCCTCGTTGATAACAATTGACCTAATACAAATAGTCATACTGAAAATAATCTTTCACATCTTATGTCTGTACTGACTTTCTAAGCATGGTCTATAACATGGCTTGTTAGCTTACATTGAAGAGTCATTTTCTCTTTCGAACCACCGGCCTAAATAAATTCCCACTATAGCCCAGAGAGCTGCGATGCCTGCTCCCACAATAGCAACAGCCGCTAAACCTAAACCCAAACCTTGCGTTAATCCAGTAAATAACCAGGCCATCAGGGTATCGCCGCCTCTGTAGGCAACAATATCGATGACCGGCTTGGCTTTGAAGCGAGTTTCGCGGTCAACGCGAGTAAAGAGCATTTCACGAGCGGGTCGGGTGACGGCGTAGTTACCGGCTCGGCGTACAATCTGTAAGCCGACCACAACCGCCATCAGCGGTGAAATCGCTATCACGATTAAACCGACACAGATCAGTACCGGAACGAGAGCAATGGTTACCGGCATGCCGAATTTAGTCATGATGCGACCGGTGGCAAATAAGCCCGTTGCGATCGATAGGGTATTGACCGCCAAATCCATTTGCGCCCATACGGCGGTGCGCTCTGCACGGCTCAGATCGGCTAATAGGTTCTTCAATTCGAAATAAACAAAAGAGCTGATACCGGTGTAAAGGAAAATGAAGAGGCCGATCCCCAATAAATAAGGGTTTGAGAAAAACAGTTTGAAGCCTGCAAAAGGGTTACCGCCAATAGCGGCTCCGGCATTATTTGGGGATAAGTCCACATTATGTAAGTCGGTGGATTTCAAGGCCTGTAAATAGAAAATGATTGGTATCGGGATTAACAGCATCACGCTGGCAATGAGCATTAAATTATCGGTACCCAAAGACTCTGAAAAAAACGACGGAATCGAGGGGCCGATCAAACCACCGACACTGGCGCCGGCGGCAATGATACTAAAGAGTCTGGCCGCCTGTTCTTTGTTGAACAAGTCGGACATGAAACTCCAGAAAACGGAAATATGGAAAAGACTAAAGACACTAACCCAGACATAAAACGACTTGTCGATTAATGTGCGGTCGCCCGACGATGATGCAACAACATAAAAAACGACAAAGGTAAGGGCAAAAAAGCCGTACATCGCGGGTACGAGCAGTTGGAAGCGAAAGCGTGAAACGGCGATGCCATAGACGGCAACAACCGCTGTACTGATAAAAAAGTTGAGGGTCCATAGCCAGCTGACTTCGGCATCGGTCCAGTCACTTGCCATGGCGTCGCGCACGGGGCGAAGAATGTAATATGCCGACATTAAGATAACAACAAACAGAAAAGCGCTTACGGTCGCTTTGACCTCGTTTGCTTCAATTTTCGAGGCGGCTTTTAGAAACTTGCTAACGGGGTTGCTGTTGCTTTCAGGCACTGCGGTCTCCTTTATAAGACGGGTTATCTACGGCGGTATTTTCTCTGGATTTGACTGTTTCGGCGATGGTTGATCACCTTACAATGCATTGATCTCGCTCCGCTGCCTATGTGCTGTAATCACTCACCAGCTGATTTACATTCGCCGGCGGCAGAGTATCCAAGTTCTGCCAAAGTAGCTAGGGGGTGATTGTGGTTATCATTATTGTTGTTATGGCAATAATGATGGGAGGCTAAAATATTCAGGGCAGAGCGATAGTTCAATGCAATGACTTATTGATAACAAAGGGTTGTTGCCAATAATCCCGGTTCGGTATCTGGATGACTCTGTTTCGCGCCAAAATGTGGTCTTAAGTGAAAGGTTGGAGGATTTTTTCCGAGTATTAAACCGCAAGAAGCCCCATTTCACTGTTTTCGGGTGTGAAGAACTTGCGCGTTTTGATCCATCAGTCAATGTTAAATGCCGGGATCCATTGCGGACTCCCGGCTTGCTAGTGGCTCAGTGTTGAATATGTCAGTTTAAGTTAAGGCATTAGTATTGGGCACCTACCCATAGCCAAAGGATATCTTTATCTTTGCCGCCGTTACCACCGGTATCTTCGGCCGAGTAGTCGGCGTACTTGATACCGGCACTATAGTGCTTTCCAAACTTCTTTACGGCTTGTAGATTGATTTCAGAGCCGAGGTCACTGGAACTTTCATCGGAAGAGTAGTCGTGATACACGGCTAGTATTTTGGCGCCAGCGATTTCCCCAGCGACCGAAATATACGTATCTTCCAGGCCATTGCCACCGTCGATAGATCCGAATAATGATCCCCCCAGAAAGACGTCCGCCCAGCCGTTAAACTTATGCACCGTGGCCAGAGGGCTTTGGAAATTTTCGATGCCGTCATCGGAACCTAATAACTCGTAGCCCAGTTTAGCGGTAATACCGGAAACGGTTGCTCCCAACTCTAGCATATTGTAGTGGGTATCGATATCGACAGTTTTGTTGTCCTGTTGGGCGTATTCCGCCGCGTAGTGGAATTTAGGTTCGTCGCCGATGCTGCCGGCAATACTCAGGCCAAAGGTGTCAGTGGCATCAAAGGCGAGTACTTTCGAAAGAGAGTAATGGTATGCAACAATTTTACCTAAGGGGCTTTTGTACGCTACGTTGATCAGTTTGTCGCTGGTGCCGGTTGGGTCTGGAAAACCGCCGTTGCCACTATTGATTCGATTACGTTTCCAGAGATAGGATAGGTCGATCGTTAAATCCTTAAGCGGTGAGAACTTAAGTCTCGCGGCATCAAAGGTTTGGCGATCCTGGCGCCAGCCGACGTGACCGACATGACGGTGGCCATCAAGCGTCAATACTTGACGGCCTACCTTGAATGAGCTGTCGTTTTTTTTATACATGACAAAACCCTGATCGATCTCTGTATTCTCGTTGTCGGGGATAAGGCTTCTTTCATCGTCGATACCAAACAGGTCACGAGTATCTTCGAGCTCCAGCATAGCTGAAAAACCGTTTAAACTACCGGTGGTGTAACCCAGACGTGTGCGAATGGTCATGCCGTCACTATCGATATCACCGCTACCAACGTCTTCATAGCGAATCCGAATGTCTGCTGTCGCTTTACCAGATTTGATGGCGTCGGTGAGGGCGTCGGCCGTCACCCCTTGGCCAAAACAGGCGCACAGCGTGATTAGTGATGAGCTGACGACTTGCCGGCGTGATGAAAATTGCATGACTTACTCCTTTTAGATCTGCTTGATTAGTTTTTACCGTGAAAATATTCAGGCGCTTAAGCCGCTTTATTTTCCGTTTTGTTAAATTTGGGTTTCTTAGGTTTCTGTTCAGTCTGGATTGTTTCTACCTTGCGTTGTTTCTCGTACAAAAACCTTAAAACATCAGCGCGTAGCCGGGTGTATTCAGCGTCGCTGGCGAGGGCCAGGCGCTCTCTTGGGCGCTCGAGATTGACAGGAAGAATCTCCCCAATCGTCGCTGCGGGGCCATTAGTCATCATCACGATACGATCTGACAGCAGCACCGCCTCGTCTACATCGTGCGTAATCATGATCACTGTGTTTTTCAGCTCACTCTGGATTTCCATTAATGAATCCTGCATATGCGCTCGAGTGAGAGCGTCGAGGGCCCCAAACGGTTCATCCATCAACAGAATCTCGGGTTGCATGGCGAGCGCGCGAGCGATCCCGACGCGTTGTTTCATCCCCCCGGAAATCTCATCGGGGCGTTTGTGCATGGCGTGGTCCATATGCACTAAATGCAAGTTGTATTCGATCCACTCCTTCATTTCGGCTTTTGATTTGTCGCGCCCAAACACCTGCTTGACGGCGAGTTCGACATTTTCGAAGGCGCTCAACCAGGGCAGTAGCGAGTGATTCTGGAACACGACGGCGCGTTCGGGGCCTGGCTCAGAGACTTCTTTGCCGTTAAGTACAACGCCACCGCGAGTAGCCTGGTAGAGTCCGGCAACGATATTCAGTACCGTCGACTTACCACAGCCGGAGTGTCCAATGAGTGAGACAAATTCCCCTTTGTTGATTCTTAAGCTGACCTCTTTCAGTGCCGTAAAGGGTCCGCTGGGGGTCGGGAATTCCATATCAATCGTGCTGATGTCGAGAATTGGCTGCATGTTCATTTCCTTTGCAGAGTTTAAAAGAGGGTTAGCGTGAGGCTGAAGCCTTGTCCCAGGATACGAAGCGCTGCAATTGGAGCATGCCGCGGTCCAATAGAAACCCGATGATGCCAATAACGACTATGGCTGTCATGATACGACTGAGTGAATCGGAACTGCCGTTCTGAAATTCATCCCAGACAAACTTACCCAAGCCGGGATTTTGAGCTAGCATTTCGGCGGCTATTAATACCATCCAGGCAATGCCCAGTGACAAACGCATACCGGTAAAAATCATGGGGATAGAGGCGGGCAAGACAATTTTTTGTATGTGCTTTAAAGCGGGAAGTCTTAAAACACGACTCACGTTCAGTAAATCATCGTCAATCGCTGCAACGCCCACCGAGGTGTTTATAATCATGGGCCAGAGGCAGCACAAAGTGACAGTGATCATTGAGGTGATAAAAGACTTGGCGACCATTGGCTCTTCGGAGACATATAGCGCGCTGACGACCATGGTAACCAACGGAAGCCAGGCCAATGGGGACACCGGTTTGAAGGTTTGTATTATTGGGTTGATCGCAGTGTTAAGTGTCTTGCTAAGGCCAGTAGCGATACCTAACGGGACTGCAATGATTACCGCCAAGAGAAAGCCGCTCATAACTGTGATCAAACTGGTGAATATCTGATCCAGGAAAGTTTCCTTTCCCGTATAGGCGCGTAGCTTGGGGGCGTAACCCGGGTCCTGAGCAAGACGTTCCTTGGTGCGTGTTTCCTGACGCTTATAGAAGGCTGCTGCTTTTTCACGTTCAATGATGTGCTCACTATACAAGGCGCCAAACTGCAGATACACAGCAGCAGGACCCGGAAATTTCCCCAGAGAAGTGTCTATTTTTTGTGCTGCGACTGACCAGAGAACAAGAAAAACAACGATGCCGGCGAGAGGAAGAACTAAGGTTTCAATAGTTCGGCGAACGAGTACCCCTAACTTGTTCGGAACATGGGTTGTTTGGGTGTATGGTACGGCACTCATAGTTTAATTCCTTGGTACTGCCTTAAAGAGTTTTGTAACAGCGCTATAAAATATTAAAGCTATAGCGCTGTTCTTAGGGAGGAGAAATGCTTACAGCACGTCTCCTTGTTTCAAGCCAATCGAAAATTTATTGATATAATCGTTGGGTTTTTTCCCGTCGTAGACAATGTCATCGATAAAGTGCTGTTGCGGCTTCTTAAAACCATCTTCACTGGCAAAGTCTGGAAAATCTTTAGCATCGATTATTTTGTCGGCGATTAGTGATTGTGCCGCTTTGACATAGATGTCGGGCCGATACACTTGTTTGGCCATATCCATGTACCAACTATCTGGTTTTGTTTCGGGGATCTGCCCCCAGCGTCGCATTTGTGTTAGGTACCAAATTGCATCTGAGTAATAGGGGTAGGTGGCGTTATAGCGGAAGAAAACGTTGAAGTCGGGAACTTCGCGCTTGTCGCCTTTTTCGTATTCGAAGGTGCCGGTCATACTATTTGCAATGACATCGTAGTCGGCTCCCACGTAGTTCGATTGGGAAAGAATTTTGACGGCCGCTGGGCGGTTAGCATTGTTCTTTTCGTCGAGCCACTTGGCTGCACGGATCAAGGCGCGAGTCATACGAATAGTTGTGTTCGGGTACTTTTCAGCGAAGGCGGCAGTGATGCCGAATACTTTTTCCGGGTTATTCTTCCATATCTCATAGTCGGTAACAACGGGAACGCCAATGCCTTTAAACACGGCCTGTTGGTTCCAGGGTTCTCCCACACAGTAGCCGTAAATCGTGCCGGCTTCCAAGGTGGCTGGCATCTGCGGAGGAGGCGTAACAGATAAGAAGGCTTCAGCATTAATATTACCCGAGACATCACTTTTGTGAGGCGCGTAGTAACCGGGATGTATATTGCCGGCAGCAAGCCAATACCTTAGTTCATAATTGTGAGTCGAGACAGGAAATACCATTCCCATATTAAAAGGCTTTCCAGAGTTGTTGTATTTTTCGACAACCGGTTTCAAAGCATCTGCTTTAATAGGATGGACCGGGCGGCCATCGGCCATCTTGGGAATACTGGGTTTCATCTCATCCCACACTGCGTTGGAAACGGTAATGGCGTTACCATTCAGGTCCATTGAGAAGGGCGTAATAATATGTGCCTTTGTGCCGTAACCCATAGTCGCGGCGATAGGTTGGCCTGCTAACATATGTGCTCCGTCAAGGCGACCATCGATAACGCCGTCTAACAGTACTTTCCAGTTGGCTTGGGCTTCGATCGTGACGTACAAACCTTCATCTTCAAAGTATCCATTTTCATAGGCAATGGCGATCGGCGCCATGTCGGTTAACTTAATAAAGCCGAACTTAAGTTCTTCTTTTTCTGGCCAGCCCAATTTTTCAGCCATGGCAGCTGTGCTGTTAGATAGTATCCCCAGTAGAAGGGCGGCACTTCCAGCGGCTGAAATTAGCCGTTTTCGTCGTTTTAATGACGTTACTCTTCCCTTGATAATTTTCATATGCGGCTCCGTTAAGATAAAGTTGCGACAGCATCTATTTGTTAGATGCCAGAATCTTTGTTTCTTGATAAGAGTGTTAGCAAGGCCTGTGCCAGATTTTCTGCTATATAAACAAGGAGATTGGAAGAGCTTCCAATGGACAAGTAAGCACAATAAGCGTGCATAATTTACGGATGATAAAAAAACGTCCCTTAAAAGCGCCTTTTCGTTTACAGCAGATAACGTCTGGTCGTTGGTGGTGCAGGCGGTGCTCCACTATCGTCTTTCATGTACACGCCTCGTGGCACATTTTGCGACGTTTTTATCGTTGCATGATCAAAAATGGAGCGAAAAACTCAGCAATGGTCTCTAGCGTTTTAGTTCGTCTGTATTAAGCAAGGTACTATAAGCAAGGTACTATTCGACTCGAGGAGGGCCGCAATTTTTAGAGTAATATTTTTGGAATGGTCGAGGCCGCTTTTACTTTTGTTTTGTCTCTAAAGCAATGTTTCAGGCGCTGCTCAATTTATCTGTGCGGAAAATTGAGCGGCGTTGATTCGGAGTGGCCGATGACACTTGCTTTAGGATATCCCAGTTTCCCTTGAAAACATTGGGTTTTAGTAATATAGTTTATTCTAAATTAGATTTATCTAATATTTATTTCTTTATTGATCGAGATCTCCCAATGGTAAACTTCTTTCTTCGTTCGCTATCGATGACAAAACTGCGCAAATTGTTTTTTGTCGCTGTTTTAGCCGCTGTTTTAGTACCCCAGGCAATGGTTGTTACAGCTGCAGAAGGTCGGCTAACATTTATTCATTTGAACGATCTTCACGCCCATCTGGTTCCGCACCGGGACGTGGTCCGACAGGTCGTATTAGATGGGACTATAGCCTCGATCATCGAACAACGTGGTGGGCTTGCTCGGACTGCAACTCTGATCAAACAACTTCGAGCGGAAGAACCGAACTCTATATTGATGAACATCGGAGATACTTATTATGGGGGCGCTGAAGCTCTGTATTCGAGGGGTAATGCCATCATTGCACCGGTGAATGCCCTGGGTATCGACATTGGTGTGCCGGGGAATTGGGATTTCGCTTATGGTCCGATAGTCACGCGCCTGCGTTATGCGGCCGACAGCTCGCCTTTTGCCCATTTTGTTAACAATTTACTGTCGAATGAACCTATTGCTACACCGAACTACCCGGTACTAGCGGGAAATGTCAGCAAAACATTCTCCCTGATGTTGGAAGATGAACCACTCCTCCCAGCAACGCATCTCCAGTCTTTCGGAGGAATTACAGTTGGGTTTATCGGCATTACCTCTGACATTGTCCCTCGTATGTCTCCCGTGTTCGCATGGGGGTTCAGCTTTCTAGAGGGTGAGAAAGCCTACACTGCACTAGTCAACGAACATGCTCTGAAACTGCGTCAGGCGGGAGCGGAACTAGTGGTCGTAATGAGTGAGCTTGGCTTGCACCGAGATCATCAACTCGCAAATGTTATTGCGCCGGGTGTCGATGTATTTTTTTCTGCTCATACGCATGAGGCAACGACGGTACCATTGTCTTCTCGTAGCGGGGCGCTGGTAGTGGAAGCCGGTAACGATGGCTTCCTCGGAAAAATGACCGTTACCCTGAGTCAATCGAGCGCACCTAAATTCGAATGGCAGCTTCTGCCAATCAACGAACACATCACGAAAGATCCGGAGCTAATGGAATTGGTGGCGGTTGCACGAGCCCCTTTTCTCGACAGCAACGTCAATTTCGAGCACCCGATGCCATTCGTAGACTTGCCGTTAACGGAATCGATCGAGACGGTGGTCGGTTCAGCGCCAGCAACGCTTCATCGTCGCAGCATTATCGATAGCCCATTCAACCACTTCCTTGCCGATCAAATGCGACGCCATTATGAAACGGATTTGGCGTTGACTCCTGGATTTCGGTTTGATGCAGTGGTCGAAGCGGGTGACAGTCTCACGCTGGAGCATTTGTATCGATATTTGCCGGTACCGCCGACACTCGCTCGTGCTCGTATAAGCGGCCAAAATCTAAAGGCTGTGCTCGAAACTGAATTGACAAGGGTGTTTTCGGGCGACGCCTTCCAGCACAGCGGTGGCTGGTTAATGGGTGTAGGTGGGCTGAATATTGACGTGGATACCAGTCGTGGTCAAAATGATCGCGTGATCAATATGTTTCATGCTGACAGCGGTGAGAAAATTGGGCCCGCGGAATTGCTCAGTGTAGTCAGTTGTACGCGTCCGTTTGATGACGAAGGTGTCCTTTGCAGTAACCATGGCTTCCTTGATGTTGAGCCCTTAGAAGATCCGGCTGGGAAGGGCTGGACTCCGTTGGAGTTTCTACGTTACAGGCTTGAATCCAAACCAATACTGGAAAAAAGGATCGGGCAGGTTAAGGACTTATCAAATCCGACGGAGTGGCCTGTGGGGAAATACATGCAGCCATTGCATGTCGCGCCGGAATCAGTTAATGACTGATTTTGTAGAGAAAAGCGGCAATCAATTTTACCGCGACTCAGTTGGTTATACTAGTTCCAAAAAATAATGATTCAATGTCTATAACGTTTTCAATATGGTTTGATCTAATATTGAATTTAATATTGGATTTCACAAGTCACTATTTCAAAAATAGAATGCTGCCAAATACGTCAGAATTAATATAGCCTCCGTCATTGTTGTCACCGTGGGTTTTTTTGGAGCCTACAAAATTTTCCCGGAGATTATTTCCATCGTTATCACCGTAGGCGATCGAAAATCCAATTCTTTTATTTTCGAAAATTATAGTAGGAGTGTTTGTCGCGGCATCTTCCTCAAAATTTTCGTCAAACAGCTTGATTGCCATTTCCCAATAATATCTGTTCCCTTCTTTTGTTCTTTTTACTTCAACGTGCTCGTCAAAGAAAACGGTTTTCTTTAAGGTGTTCTTGTCAATTGCATGTCCTTCCGTGGAAATATGATAGGCAAAGGCTTGATGGTTAAACTTGTGATCGCCGCCAGAGTTATCTTCATCAATAAATACCTCTACATAGTCACCCTTCCAGTAATTTTCCTTTCCATCGCGGAGCGTCGGCTGTAAATAGTCATCAATCACCTCGACTAATATATATAGCTGTTGACTATCCCAAGCTAATTTGAAACGTCCGTGATAATCGGTCGAATCAACAGTGGATCCCAGCCACGTGTAGTTCATATCGTACCACGGTGCGTTGGCCCAGGCTTCGTCGTTACCGCATCCGTCGATTAGTAGTCCGGAAACCAGTCTTTTCGCTTCAAAGTTGCCATCATCCTTCGATACCGTTAAGGCAGTGTCCGATGTTGAGTGGCAAGATAGTGTGGTGCTTGAAGCGGGTGGAAATTTCTGCATCGATGTCTTTTCGGAATGACAGCCGGCTATGAAAATTACAAAAATCAAGGCGAAAAATTTCATGGGTGTTAATTTCCTAACATTTCATATATGTTTCAAGTCAGTGAATAGGAATGCCTCTATCCCTACTCGGTTTTTCCGATCGAGTGGTCGGGAAAAAGAGATTTGAAACTGGCTTCTATCAGAGTCATGATTTCTAGCGCATTCGGTCTGTTCTTGTTTAACACAAAATACAAATCAAGCTTTTCTAAGATCGTATGGCGAATTCCGGGCATCGGGCTATTTTTTAGCGCCGAATCTATGGGGCTTTTATAGTCCAACAAAAAATCAATGCGCCCATTCTGCAGCATTAGCAGGGCACTGCTGTGCGAGTCGATAATAGTGACATATTTTTCGTTTTCTGAGTCGGTCAAGGTTTTCAATTTTCCTCCGTAATTGAAACCTCGTATAAGACCGAGTTGCGTTCCTCTGAGTTCAGCCATAGAAGTGGGTATTGGCGTGTCACCAAATCCGTGAATTCGCAATTCAATGGAAGTAATCGGGTTTTTGCTATAAATCACCTGGTTATGATAATTAATATTTCTCTTTAACCCTCCATGAAGATCAATGATGCCTGTCCCTAAGCTGACGTAGGCTCGCTTGGCAGGATAGGAAAGGAGTCTATAATCTAGCGATGCGTGTTTTAGGGTTTTCTCCATTATGTCGACAACAGAACCGCCCACAACATTTTCTCCTTCCACGACGAATAGTGGCGGGAAATGAACAATTCCAATTTTGAGTGGCTCTGCCAAGACTGAACAGCTGAAAATCATCAGCAAAATGCTGGAGAAAAATGAGTTCATTGACTTCCCAGTAACATCGTACTCCCCAGAAAAAGGCTATTGTAGAACGACTTCAATCGGATCTCAATAATTGGAGATCTCATCCATGCACTTATCTACCTAGCAACCCTCAAGTGTCTGAACAATCAATGAAGCCCTGAATTTTCGGTCGTTGTACTGACTGGAATACAGCTAATGTCATGGGCAGTCATTAGATGTGTTGGCTGACTCATGCCTGGCGCATTCCTTTCATCTTAGTCTAAATACGCCGATTGCGGGTGGAGCATTTACCAATTCGACACCTATTCAGCGAATATTACGCCATTAACTGACAGGTCTTCAATCTCAGCAGCGTCAATACCCAATTCTGTCAATATCTCTATGTTGTGCTCTCCTAACGATGGGGTATGTGTGCGAATGTTACTTGGCGTTTCTGAAAATTGTGCTGGTGGTCTGGGGCTTCTTACCTCACCAGCCTGTGGATGATCGTAAGTCCACAAAGCTTCCATCGCCTTAATTTGAGGGTCGTTGATGACATCTTCTCGTTGATTGATTCGCGAGTAGGGCACGTCTTCCTCATCGAAGCGCTGGCATAGTTCATCAGTAGTGAAGCGAGCATAGGCTTTGCCGGTCAGTTCTACATAGTCAGTGCGATTTCGGGTTCGCGCTTCGGCGCTGGAAAAACGCTCGTCCTCAGATAGGTGGGCAATATTCAGTGCCCGGAACGAAGCATCTGCTTCCTTCTGTTGCACTGGCATAGAGGCGATCCAGCCGTCGAGAGTTTTCCGCATAAAAACACTGTGGTCGAGCTGTGGCACATTTTCAACCGCTTCGTCGGGGAACGTATAGTTGTTCATTACGTCGGGCCAAAGGAAAAACAAGCTGGCGTCGAGCATCGAAAGTTCGACCCTTTGGCCTCTACCGGATCGCTCTGCTCTAAATAGTGCCGCCGTTACCGCTTGAGCCGCTGTGAGTGAGGTTACCTTGTCGCAGACGAGACTGTTGACCATGGCAGGCTCGCCACTTTGCAACGATGTAAACCCTGACAATGCTTGGATGATCGCGTCGTAGATTGGTCTTTTAACGTAGGGTCCGGTAGGGCCGACTCCATTGATTGAGACATAAACCAATTTGGGGTGTGCTTCTTTAAATTGATCGTAACCCAGCCCTAAGCGATCCATGACACCGGGACGAAAGTTTTCCATTATTACATCCGCCGAGGCGATTAGCTTGCGCGCAATATCGAGTCCAGCCTCGCTTTTCAGATCTAGACAGAGCGATTTTTTGTTGCGATTCATGGTGGTGAACGGACTGCCTGCGCCGTTACTCTTTGGCAATCCGGCGCGCATTAAGTCTCCGTGTCGGGATTCAATCTTGATCACCTCGGCACCCTGATCACCCAATATTGAAGCGGCAATAGGGCCGGAATATACCGCCGTAAAATCGATAACTTTGACGCCGCTAAGTGGTCCAGTGGCGACGCCACCAAGATTTATTCGCTGACTCATTTTTCTGTTCCTCGTGGTCGCCGCAGGCTGGAAGAAAGGCTTCTTTCTATCGCGACCCATGACTGGTGCGTGCGCGTGGTGTTTGGTATAACCGCTTAGACATAGCATTTAATCTTGCGAGCACGGATGTTGTCTGTTGTCATGCGGACTTAGAGAATGTTGTTTTCTAGTCGTGAAACTATCTATGTGCCTACTGACGCAAGATGATGTAGGCGCAAATGCTGAGCCGGCGAGAGTACCACCAAGGGTCATCCCAATCAATGGCATGCAATAAGCCGGCTGCCCAGCGATCGTACTTACAATTCCACGTATCGCCGCAGGGTGTGGGAACTATCTGTGGTGTCAGTCTGTAATCCTGAAAGCGGAACGCTAAGTCATGGCTTCGCTATTGTTTCTCTATTTAGATTCTTGCTGTTTCATTGTTTGGACTTGATCGATTTTCTCCACTTATTGTTCTTACTCACAGCAGGATGCCACTTTGTCGCACCAAAAGCCCTCTTTGCCGCAATTTCGATACAAGGTGTAGTAAATGTGCTAATAGATTAGTGGGTGGAAGGTATGAAATTCGCATAGCAGGAAACGGGCATGAATGAAGCATCAGGATTCTATCATGACACCATTCGTCAACCTACTATATTGGCTTGGTAACTAACGACAACGGTAATGTTCAAATAAATTACGCGATTGCTGCAAGTGGACGAAAGTTATCCTTTTTTTAGTCCCACCTGAGTCATAGAGATCGATGGTAAAGGCATAGACTTTAGGGGTTTTCAGTCCATCGAAATCCTCCTAAATGTGATGCGAAAGATAATGCGAAACAATATTTCTTAGTCGGTCCTCATACATTGTTGTATTGCTAACAGAAATATAATTACGCTATTTCGGAAATTGGCAAGGAGAACGGTAAATGCAAGAATTAGATAAGCTTCGTTACTTAAAAGATAAGTGCAGGTGGAGCGCAACGGGAGATAACGAAGTCATGATTGCAAGGTATCACCTGAAAAAAATGGAATGGGGTGAGGCGGTCCAGTATTTGGAAAGAGCCATTCGCAAAGGGACTCTGTCCAATAGAGACAAAACATACCAACTGCTAGCTGACACTTATGATTGCTTAGGATTGGAAAATCTCGCCCTGGAAACTCGCCTAAAATTAACCAGCTAATGTGGAAGAATTTTAACGTTGCTCTCTTACTAAAACTCTGGCTCGTCCTTTGTCTTATCTTCTGTGGAAAACAAAAATTGACGAGTTGCTCCATAAATGTCAGGATGTCGAAAGAATAAAATAATTATAGAGGTTATAGAATGCCGATACGTGGAACCATAGATTTAATGCGTTTAAACAGCGACGTAATATGGGCAGGCGCTGAATATTCTAATCTGTATCTCTGGAAGTATGCGTTGAATAGAGCATCACCGAAACCAAAGACAAATAAACCCGTACTTTCCATTCCCGGCTTTAGTGGGCCAGAATTCACTCTTCGCCCGATGACCAACTATCTACGTAAACTTGGATTTGATGCACAGACCTGGGGTATGGGCACCAACAAAGGCCCGAAAGACGGTCGAATGGAATATATTGACGAGCTTGCGGATAAGATGATGGATAAGATTGACCGCATGGCTGAGGAATCGGGGGAAAAAGTTTCCATTATCGGGCATTCATTGGGCGGAATTTATGGCCGGGAATTAGCTCGCCGTTTTCCAGACCACATTGATCGCGTTATTACGCTCGGAACGCCGGCGCACCTCGATGTAATGCGTAGTGTGCGCAGTGTAAATAGTCTTGTGGGAATGTTGTTCAGGGCAAGAACAGGTGCTCACACGCAAACTATGGTGCAGGGAGAGAATGGTGGGCTTCATGAAATGGTAACACCGCCTCCGGGTATTCCTTTGGTTGCTATCTATAGCCCGTATGATGGTGTTGTGACTGAAGATACGACGGCCATTCCTCCAGAATACCTGCATACGTCTGACGGTACACCCCGTGAAAACATTGAAATTATTGCGTCTCACTGCGGAATGGTAGTAAACCCAATGGTACTTATCACGATTGCCGATCGCCTTTTGGCCGACGTGGACAATTGGCAGTCGTATGATCCTAAAAAATATATGCCTTGCGGTCTGAGGGCGGTGTCGAAGGGTTTTTTCCCCGCACCGATCAGCAAAGACATGATAACACTTCCTGAGAACGTTAAGGCGATAGCCCTAGCCTAATATAATCTCGCTTAACTGTTTTATGAGCCTATTCTTATTGAATAGGCGAGTACCAGTTGTTCTAATGCTAGATAATAGTCCTGCCATAGATACTTGAAATCAAGCCAACTATTCTCCCGCCATGATAAACAATGTTTTCTGTTTTTTGTTGAACAAAAACTCTTCTGATATTTGAGATAAATTACTGGAGTGAAATACTCCGGTGGCTTTTCGCTTGGGCCGTTTGGGTATTCGTGCTAAAGCTGTATTTCGACGATGAATGATCGTTCAGCGGCTACAGACTGAAAGTTATTCACTTAAGGATATAAGTTAGTTGAAATTACTAAATCAATTTCATAGAAGAATATGAGCCTCACGAGCTATCCCCTAACCAATGCGTAGAGGTGTGATTTCCCGTGTCACATAGTTACGGCTATTCTCTATTCTTTTTTGAATGAATGAACCAACCCTCTGAATAAGCTCAGGTAGGGTGTTGTCATGTGATTCTGTTCAGGGAATTCGTGATACTGCCAGCTCAGGCTTCCGGGTTTCACGGTTTCAAGTAATCGTGCTAATTCCTGCACCGAAGCTGGTTGTATTGCTTGAGCTTCCAGCTCGAATCCGCCGAGAGAAAAATAAATTGAGCTTTCGAACGTGTGGCCTGTTTCAAACAGTCCCTTAAAGTCATTAACCGTATTTTTCGAAATGGCCGGACTGGCGGTAATGTAGTGGTCGAACAGTTGAGCATGTTCTCCACGTAACAAAGCCAGTGCAAAACCACCGGCAGCCGAGTGACCAAAAAGTGTTTTATGGTTTGATGTTCTAAAGTTGGAATTCACAAATGGCATTATTTCAGTGTCGATAAACCGGATGAAGTTGTCGCGTTCACGGAAGAGATCGCGACTTCGTGTGCCGCGGTTGTTAGGGATGCCTACGATTATGATTTCGGGGATTAAACGATGTTGCTCCAAAATAGCTGCCGCGGTAACAGCGTGGGCGAAATGTCCGTTCCCATCCAGCAGGTAAAGTACCGGAAACTTTTTCTCGGACGAGCTATAGCCGTCCGGAAGATGGATCAGGAGTTGACGATTTTCCTTAAGTATTTGCGATTTTATTTGGTAGTTTGTACCTAGTTGCTGGGTGATTGCCTCACCCTTCTGTTCAAGGGACTCGACGCGCGTTGACAACAGGATGACTAAAAAAGTACCAAGCAGTATTAATTTCTCTCGCATTGTATTGATTCTCAAAAGTGGTGGTTTGTTACCCATTTCATACTAAAAAAGCTAGAGGCTTACTCAATGATTCTAGCGCAGCTATTGTGATTATCGAATCCGCTTAAGTGCCGTTTAAGTTCTTCGGTAGCGCTGGCTTATCCTGTCGCGAAGACCAGGTATGTCAACGACAGCAGTTAAGCGTCGCGCTTCGGCTGGTCAGCGCGCGGTTTCCTTGTCTACAGTTTAAGCTGTAATGCCCATGCTCTATTGTCAATATTGCGTTGACAATGATTCCATGGCTGTCGTATTTATCTATCATGCCTCAACTCTCATACTTTCCCCATCGACTTGATAACCCACTGAGAGCAGGAAATGATTATGAAAAACGTACTGAAAATTGGACTCGTCGCTCTGACCATGTCCCAGGTATTTTCTACAACCTTGGCTAATGCCACCGAAACCCCTCAATCGGGAGCAACGGTGTCTACAGTTCAAACTAGCTATAACACGGCGAAAATTGAAGGGCTGGATATTTTTTATCGTGAGGCAGGTTCACGGCATAATCCGACCATTTTATTGCTGCATGGTTTTCCAACTTCCTCGCACATGTTCAGGAACCTGATCCCCAAATTGTCCCAAAATTATCATGTGATCGCACCCGATTATCCTGGATATGGTAATTCGTCTATGCCGAGTGTCGACGAGTTTGACTACTCATTTGATCACATGGCCAGTATTGTTGAGCAACTGCTGGAGCAAAAATCGATAAGCCATTACAGCATGTATCTCATGGACTACGGCGCGCCGGTCGGTTTCAGGGTAGCGAGTGCGAATCCACAAAAAGTTGACGCTCTAATTATTCAAAATGGTAATGCTTACACGGAAGGCCTCGATAACAATTTCTGGGAACCGATCAAAGCCTATTGGAATGATAGAAAAGCGGTTAATAAGGGTTTGGATAACGCTTGGTGGAAAAACGTCAAAGCCGCCTACAAACAGCCGGAAATGGTTAATGAAGATGCATTGCGGTTTTTGTTAACAAAGGGAGCCACGACTTGGCAATACACCAATGGTGTGCGTGATACGACCAAAATCAGCCCGGATACCATTAATGAAGATCAGCGCTTATTAGACCGCGAAGGTAACGAAGCTGTGCAATTGCAAATGTTCTACGACTATGGAAGTAATGTCCCATTATACCCGAAGTGGCAAGCGTATTTTCGTCAGCACCAACCAAAAACACTCATAGTATGGGGAGACAAAGATGAAATATTTCCCTCGGAAGGTGCCCATCCCTATAAGCGTGACTTAAAAAATGTTGAAACACACTTCTTAAACACCGGACATTTTGCGCTGGAAGAAGACGGTGATGAGATTGCGAGCTACATCAACACCTTTTTAGGAAAAGCGGTGAGTCGTTAAGCTCACAGTGACGGCTGCAGATGAATTCTTTTCTGCAGCCTCTTTTACGTTGATCCAATACGGGAGGAGCACTATGAGGACTTACTCTAGCGATATAGCCTTTACCGATGCGGTTAAAGCTGTGCAAGAGAGATTAGGGTCGCGAAAAAATTACCATCGAATGGAGCTGGGCGGTGGATGGCAGTCTACTATTACGCCTGATCTCGCTGCTTATCTGGGCGACAGAGATTCTATCTATCTCGCGACTGCTAGCGCCGATGGCCAGCCTTATATTCAGCATCGTGGGGGTGCCAAGGGCTTTCTAAAAGTGATCGATAATCAGACGCTTGGTTTTGCCGATTTTGCTGGCAACCGTCAATATGTCTCGATGGGAAATCTGAGCGAAAACAATAAGGCCACCCTATTTGTAATAGACTATGTTTCCCGTAGTCGAATAAAAATATGGGGTACAGCAAGATTTGAAGAGCATGATACGGACCTGATAAATTCCCTACGAGACGAGGGGTATAAAGGGCGCGTTGAAAGGGCGCTCATTTTTAAGGTCGAAGCCTGGGACGCAAATTGCCCCCAGCATATTATGCCACGATTTACGGAGGAGCAAGTCGTAGAAATTGTAAACCCTTTGTTGGAAAAGGTTGAAAAGTTAGAAGCCCAGCTTGCGTCGAAAAAGATCTAATCGTAATCGCTCAATCGTGATTATAAATACTCATCTGAGGTCATCAATTGCCCCAACTCGCTGTTCAGTATAAAGTAGTTTAAAAAGTGAGGCGTATTAACACTTCCGATAAACGTTGGGCATTAGAGAAAGGAAAAAAGATGAAGTTGGATCGCAGAGATTTACTGAAAGGTGCAGTTACTTTAGGGGCGGCCACATTAATGTCTGGAGCCGTGGCAAAAACAAAAGCGATGAAAATTTTGGTCTTGGGTGGTACCGGTTTTATCGGGCCACATTTCGTCGAAAGTGCTCTTGCCCGTGGCCATCAAATCACTTTGTTCAATCGCGGACGGACTAACAAAGAGATGTTTCCGGCAGCGACAAAGCTTGTGGGCGATCGAGACGGGGGCTTGGATGCCTTAAAAAAGGGGGAGTGGGATGTCGTGTTAGACAATTCCGGTTATGTTCCCCGCCACGTTAAAGATTCTGCCTCGCTTCTGAAAGGCCGAGTAGGACGGTATTTATTTACGTCTTCTGTCGCTGCCTACGACGTTGTGCCAGATCGGCTGCCTATGGGAGCAACGTCAACTTTAAAGGTGTTGGCCGAACCCGGTTCGGAAAATGTCGGCAAATACTATGGGGATTTGAAAGCCGTTGCCGAAGGCTATGTGACCGATATCTACGGTGACGCCGCAACGATTGTACGCCCTACCTATGTTGCGGGTCCCGGAGATGGTACTCAGCGCTTTACCTGGTGGGTAGACCGTATTCACCGCGGAGGCGATATTCTCGCGCCGGGAGCACCGCTGGCGAGTTATTCATTGATTGACGTTAGGGACTTGGCGGAGTTTTATCTCACCTTAATTGAAAATAATACGGCGGGGACTTTCAACGCGGCAGGCCCAGCAGGGACATTTAATTGGGGTGGTTTACTGAATGGAATACGCGCAACAACTTCGACGGAAGTCCGGTTTCATTGGGCTGATTCAAAATTCTTATTGTCGCAAAATGTCAACGGTCGTGAGTTACCTATGTGGAATCCGGGGTCGGAAGCAATAAACTCACTGTTATGGGAATACGAAACAAGCGTTGCTGCCGGATTGCGATTCCGTTCATTAGCGACAACCGCTATGGATACCAGGGCGTGGCATCGAACGTTAACGACCAAGCAGCAATTATTTACCCGGGCGGGAATTGACAGCAAAAAAGAGGCGCAGGTATTAGCAGCGTTAAATACAAAGAGAAGCTAAATAACCGACATTAGATGGGGGGAAGATAGAGGACTTGGCGTGCGAATAAACACGCCAAGCCAGTAGAGCTAAGCCAGTACAGCGAAGCTTAGAAGATTTCGAATAATCCAGCAGCACCCATGCCACCGCCGATGCACATAGTCACGACACCGTACTTAGCACCACGACGCTTGCCTTCTAGCAAAATGTGGCCAGTACAGCGAGCACCAGTCATCCCAAATGGATGACCTACGGCGATAGAACCACCGTTAACATTGTATTTTTCAGGATCAATACCCAGCACATCGCGGCAATACAAACACTGGCTAGCGAAAGCTTCGTTGAGTTCCCAGATGTCGATGTCTTGTACTGATAACCCAGCGCGTTTTAGCAGGCGAGGAACCGCAACAACAGGGCCTATGCCCATTTCGTCGGGTTCACAACCACCAATAGCAAAACCGCGGAAAGCACCTAGAGCTTCAACGCCACGACGTTCCGCTTCTTTGGAATCCATCATGGTGACTGCAGCAGCACCGTCGGAAAGCTGAGAGGCGTTACCCGCCGTGATGAATTGATCGGCACCACGGATGGGTTGAAGTGACTGTAAGCCTTCCAAGGTAGTGCTAGGCCGGTTACATTCGTCACGATCAACAACGTAGTCGACAATCGTTTCTTCACCTGTTTCTTTGTTGCGCTGAATCATTTGAGTATTCATTGCGACGATTTCGTTGGCAAATAAACCGGCTTCTTGAGCGGCTGCCATGCGGAGCTGGCTTTGTAGAGAATATTCGTCTTGTGCTTCACGGCTAATATTATAACGTGCGGCTACAATGTCAGCTGTTTCGATCATTGGTTTCATTAAACCAGGAAACTGCTCGATCAAAGGTAGATCATTGGCCAGTGCAAATTTGCCACTCGGCTGCGACAGGGAAATAGATTCAACGCCGGCGCCAACAGCAATAGGTACGCCGTCGGTGATGATGCGGCCAGCGGCAGTTGCAATGGCGTTAAGGCCTGAAGAGCAATGACGGCTAACGGTGAAACCTGAAGTTGTTACCGGACAGCCGGCTTTAAGGGCGGCCAAACGACCAATGTTATTACCTGTGGTGCCCTGCGGCGTGCCACAACCAACAACGACTTCTTCTACGTCTGCTGGCTCTATTCCGGCGCGTTCAATGGCATGCTGCACAGCATGGCCTGCCATGGCTGTTCCTGTTGTGTTATTAAAGCCACCACGAATGGATTTGGCTAAGCCTGTACGGGCTACGGAAACGATGACTGCTTCGCGCATAGTTCTCTCCTCGCTTAATTGTGAAATAAAGGGACTGGATAATACACGCAATTACCGCCAAGATCGAATGAACAAAGGATTAACGACCTTAACCACGAAATAGTTTATTGAGATACAGGGGGTTTGTCCGGAAACAGCTTGGTTACCGAATCCATTGATGTTAATTCGAAGACATGTATCTGATTGTCAGATTTACGTGTGGCTGTTATCTCGATAGATTGCTCAGTAGATTGTTCTCCATACAAGCCAAGCTGAAACTTTAATGTATTAGATGATCTATCGGCATCATCTAATACAAACCGGCCCATCACTGTTAATTGGGAAATGGCTTCTTTCTGCGTATTGCGTGGTACCACTGGCGACAGCATGATTCCTTCCAATAGACGGTTTCCCGCTTTGTCACTCAGTATGATGTGCAATTTAATTGATTCGACAATAGTGGTGCGATGATTGTTGAATTCGATCATTGACACATTCCCATCATTGTCATCGTCAATACCCGCAAAAGCAGAAATTGGTAAAGACAGTGCCATGAATACGCTGTCCTTGACAATATTCAAGGTGCCGTGCTGCGCTACCATCAAGTGTGCTTGTGCCAGTGGCAGCGTCGCTATAAACAAAGCTACCACGAATAAAATGTTAGAAAAAGGCCTTTGCATTGGACGCATAATGATTACTCTCTGTTAATGCTAGTGCTATTGAGGCGGTGGTGGCATGGTGCCGTTTGTTTCTACAGCGCCTCTAACGCATCGCTGTAGGTACGGGTAGCTGTCGGTTGCATAATAGTGATAAATGCCGCCAGGAAACTCAGGAGTTACCCCAACACGGCCGTTACACTCATCGAGATCACCCGATCCCTCAACGTACTCCCAATCCTGACTGAACGTTCCTAATGGGTAGGTTGTTGCCGATGGTCTGGAGTCGCTCACGTCGCTAATCAGCTGATAACTACCAGTGATCGATTTGAGCTCCGAACTGGCGTCGCCAGCAATACTGTAGCCGTAGCGCGCGTAGATGGGAAAGCCGTCGGCTGCCCATCCGATCAGCGTCATGGTCGAACTGTTACCTCCCTGCTTAGTAATAAAACCTTCGGGCATGCCGTGGTAGTGGTATGAGCCGCCAGGCTGCACGTGGGCATTGTTATCGTCTGTGCCGAAGTTAAAACTTGACTGGCCCAGCGCTTCGATACTCCAGCTACCGCTGTTGCCAATCAGGCTGCATGAGTCTCCAGAGTCGTCGCAAGAACCGGCTGTGCCAGCATCAATTTTGACGCCATTTAGCACAAAACCAGTCTCGCCACTTGGGCCACCTAATACGGTCGTCGAAGTCGTTTCTGTAGGCTCAAGTGTGTAGCTGGCCGACACCGACTGCTCAGTGATCGTGTTCGGATTGTTCTGATTTGGAAAGGTGCCGACATCATGATCCGGAATTCCGTTAGCTACTAACTCGCGTGTTGTCTCGGTGCAAGTCCACTCCGACTCACTCGTATAAGTCAGTGAATCCTGAGTGTTGAACGTCGAGTCATTGTAGTCACAAAGAACTCCGTTCGTAGACCCATTAGTTTCTGCCGTGTCGTAAGTGGCGAAGAAGGTATCGACCAGAGAGCTAAAGTCAGTGGTGTCCGCCCCGATTGAACTCAGCATCGCCTTGGCCTCTTCCGCGGCTGTGTCGCCGGAATATACGAAACTTGAAGCTGTTACTTCCTCGGTAAAATACACGGCTGCTGCTTGTTTATTGTCGATAATGGCGAGATCAGAATTGAGGGCGCCGTTAAGTACGTCTAAAGCAATACTGTCGAGTGTTCTGGCGCCGGATTGTAGTTCTCCAGCATAAAAACTGAGTCCTTCCGCGTCGGGATCGCGGTTGAACAATTGTTGGTATAACGAGGAAATCAGATCTTCATCGCTAAGTGAGCCGTAGCGATCAAGAAATTCCTGGCTGTTGCTGAAGTCGTCAAGAATCTCAGCGAGGTCTCCATTTACGCTATCCAGCTGGTCCGACCAAAATACAAGCCCGGCTGCGTCCGCAGGGCGACCGTAGAATGCGATATAGGAGCGCTGCACCTGATCTTCAGCCGTTTGTGCCTGCGCAGACAAACCCGAAATGATTAAGAGGAACCCCAGTAATGTACACAGGATTTGCTTTGCGAAATATTGTAGGAATGTCTGTCTCATGGCTATACTTTACCTTTTCAGAAAACCAATTCTTAATCATGGCTATATCAATAATAGGCGTTATTCGAACTAGTGCCCGCTCTGGAGCATCGATGTGAATTTTTAAGTCGGTTATAGGTTGGGTAAAAACTCAACCTACAGAAAAACACCTGTTTCTGAACGCTCACATAACGATAGGTTAATCGACAAATGTGCAAAAAAAATGGAACGAATTCTGAGGATTTCGATTTTTTAATATTTCATTGACAGGTCTGCCTTCAGCCTCGATAGCGCAGAGGTATTGCGGAACAACGAATGTTTAAACTAAGCTTGTCTGGGAACAGGCATTCGTTCATTTATTACTCGACATGGGTGGTTGTGGAAGATGGAAGAAGCGGACGGATATCCGGGCATTTAAACTGCCGTTCCTGTTGGGTATTTTTTATGACGAATCTAATCTCGGTAATAAATAGTGGTAGCGACTTAAGAGATAAAAATCCTGAGCTAGTCTCCTCGATGGAAGTAGGATTCATGCCTTTTAGCCGGCGATCTGCTTAACTTCAGGAAGTTCGGGCTATAGTGAATTTATCGAGAGAAAGTAAGCTCGGGTGCTGGCAAGGTTGATCGTAACCTGATGATAGTGTGTTTTTTGGAGGAAGTCCGCACAGTTTTCCCAGTAAGTTGTACGGACCGTATACTCATTTCCTAACTTCGTTTTGAATCCATAACAAGCGCTTCTTTCAGGCTCGGCTTCAAAAAGCTTTTATATGCTGCTTGATACAGTGGGTCTGTGCTGATTCCTTTTGCTTTGTTATCACTATCGAATGAGTATATGAGCATGCGATAAGGTTGAACTAAGGGATTGTCGCCCAGTAAACCAAATACATTTTTAACATCGAGTACGGCGTCAAATTTCATCGAGTGATTTTTGAGGACAGGCACGGCGACATTGAAGTATTTTTCGTACATAGCCTGCTTTTCTGCTTCTGGATAAACCATGCCGATGCTGAATATCCGATCTTTATTTTTCGATGGCACTTTTGATAACTCTCCCTTTCCACTAAATATCACCATGCGTTCTACGGCTTCCGCGCGAAGACCTGCTATCTTTTTGTACTCAGGGTCGTTGACGTAAGCTTGCAGTTTTGCGGGGTCCTTAAAGTAGTATATTTGAACTTCATCGGGCACAGTCATGTTATTAATACCCAGCACCGAGTACTTTTCGCCATTCGGTTTGTAGCTGGCTTCTATTTCTAATCCGTACTTCTTCCACAGTGGTTTGGCTTTCGTCCTAAACTCATCAAGCTTTGTCTCGCCGCCGTCTTTTAAATAGAAATAAGCGATGGAGAATTCTTGTTCGTCCGCATGGCTGATGTTGACGACGGCCAGTTGTCCTAAGATAAATGTAAGCGCGAGGGTAAGTTTTCGTAGCATTTTTTGTATTCCCAAATGAGTGAGATCAATAATTTGTAGAAGAAGCTATAACGTTGGGTGGAAATGACGTTGTACATTTCGCCATTGGAAGATTAGTGACAGAGAGAAGAAAGATGAAGACACTGTGATGTAAAAAGTGGCTGTGTACTATTTACAAATATTTTACATACATATGTGAAACCTAAAGGTCTCCTCCTATAGGTTCGTAAGAAGGAGGCCGAGGCAAGCCAGCGAGTCAATAGGGTAGCCAAAGGCAATTATTTCTGAGGGAAAAGCAAACTTGAGTGACTGACATTGCGGTAGCAATATTCGATAAGAACGGCTCGGACGTAGAAAAGCTCGGAAATAGACAGGTTGGAAATAGACAGGTTGTAAGTAGACAGACTGGAAATAGGCAGGTTGGAAATAGAAAAGGTTGGGACTATTTTCTTGTGAATGCCGAGGTCCAAATTGTATTCAATGGGCCCTGTCATGGAACGATAACGGCTTCT
>CAJVZD010000006.1 GCA_913019905.1 uncultured Cellvibrionales bacterium | reverse complement strand
TTTTATTCTTTTGATTTCAATCCACGCCCAGCAACATGCTCAAGCGTGCCGTTGTGGGCTTTGCACTGTAGCGCATCTTGCTCGTCTTTATGGTCTTTCGGGTCTATTTCTTTTGCTAGAAGCTCGCGGGCGTTGATTCGCTTTTTCCTAGCCTCAGCTAGTGCCACAACGGGATAAGACCCGAAACCTATATTTGCTCGTTTTTTAGTGAAGGGGCGCGAGTAGTTGAAAACCCATTGTTTGGAACCGTTAGGCTTAACACGAAGCGACAGCCCTCCACCATCCGCGAGGTTATATTCCTTGGCTTTTGGCTTAGATTGTTTTATTTCGGTATTCGTCAAAGGCTTTGTTGTATTCGCCATTGCAACAACACCCCCTGTTAGATGCCAGTTGTTACGATCAGCGTCACATTAGAATCTGGACATTAAATGCTGGATGTTACAATATCTCGCTGGACGTAATAAACCTTAAAACAAGGTCTAATCCGTGTATTTAGCGGGCTTGCGGACAATATAGGATTACATAAAACCATAATATGGCAGAAGAGGTAGGAGTCGAACCCACCAGGCACTTTATCAGCGCCTCACTGGTTTTGAAGACCAGGCGCCCCACCGGGGACATCGCTCTTCCATGGAATGGCCTATTCGATTAATAAGCCACTTTTGACTAACCGTTAGGTACGGAATAGTTTGTCAGGAACTAAGGGATCTAGAATAACACGTTCGTTATCGCGGCGCTGAGTAAATCGGATTCCGTCGAAATATTCAAGTAATTCTATCGCTAATTTGCGCCCCGAGCCTATTTCGGTCTTATATTGGGCAACACTGAATGCAGCTCCTCCCTCGCCTAGCACGCGAACTTTCTCTGCCATCGATAACAACTCAGAAGGCCGGCCAAAACGGTTATCATTCAATTTGTACATTCGCTTTGCTTTGACAGCCGCCTTTATCGTTCCTAACAGAGTCGACCTTGGCATTTTTGTCAGCAATAGCAACTCAGACACCAGTGGCAGATGATTTTCTGCCGTTTCGTATGCTTTTTCAATGATATTCCAGTTAGCGAGATCGGCCTCCGAGACCGCAGTGCGATGCGTACTCAACGCCACCAAGCCCCCGCGTAGTAAGATTGCCCCATCGCTAATATGTTCGGTAAGAAGCGGCACAAAAAGTGTTTCTTCCAGTTCGCCACGCAACTCATTGGGCGGCATACCATCGCGACCAGGAAAAGCCTGATGCCATGCGCTTAGCTTGTTGATTAGGTCTTTTTTATAATGACTCCAGACTTCTTTTGATAGTAAATGAGAGCCCTGCAAACGCATCCTCTCAGAAACAAGGGATTGTTGTTCGTCATCGCGGATATTCCAATCACGCTTAAAATCATTAAGATTGACGACGTTTCCCTGGTCGATCACCAGAGAGCTCAGCACCGTCGAAGCATCTCCCGCCTCCATCGCCGACAACAAAGACAGACGCGCTGGTCGAGACTTTCCTACTCTCGGTGCAGACGGGTCAAGAATAACGCCGCCACCCAGGCTGACACTTTCGCTATCATCTCGTAGTAAAAAGCGATCGCCATGACACAAACTGATTGGCTCATCAAACAGGATTTGCGCGAGAGCGGTAGCGCCTGGATCAAGCTTACCCGTATGTTCCAGAAAGAAAATTCTAGCCGCATAACGCCCTGCCCCAAGATGAATTTTTACCGGAGATAGATGTTTTAGAGCAAAGGGAGCAGACGGTAACAAATTCAGCCTAACATCACAGCGCTGGCTGAGAAAATTTAGTGGTTCCGCAACCAATACGTTGCCCCTTTCGATACTGTCTCGTGAAATATCGCCGACAATATTTAACGCACAACGCTGCCCGGCATAACCCTCCTCAACTCGTTGGTCTTGTGCGTGAATCTCGCGAACTCGCATTTTGGCTCCGTGAGGTTGCAGTAATAAGGTATCACCTACACTCACTTTTCCGGCGGTCGCCGTACCTGTTACCACAAGGCCAGCACCTTTTACAGAAAAGGCTCTGTCAACGGACATCCGAAAGTGGCCACTATTAGCGACAACAGACTGTCTTTGTGCAATCTCATCCAGATGCGCTTGCAACTCGGCAATACCCTCTCCAGAAATATTGCTGACGAAAAATACCGGAACCTGATCGCCGACCAAAAGTTTAGCCTGCTCTCTTACCTCTGCAATTCTTGCATCTTCGACTCGATCCGTTTTGGTAATGATAATGAGATAGTCACGCACTCCCAACAATCTCAAAACGTCGAGATGCTCTTTGGTCTGCGGCATGGGCCCATCGTCTGCGGCAACAACAAGCATGCCCAAATCGATCCCGGTTACTCCGGCGATCATGGTATTAATAAAACGAGTATGACCGGGAACGTCAATAAACCCCAATACACTACCGTTAGAAAGAGGCCTGTACGCGTAACCGAGGTTAATGGACAAACCTCGGCGCTTTTCCTCTTCCAAGCGGTCTGTATCAACACCGGTTAAACGCTTGATTAAAGACGTTTTACCGTGATCAACATGTCCTGCGGTCGCGACAATCATTACTGTAAGTCCGCCAACTGGGTAGAAAATTGTTCTTCATTTTCCAAACAACGCAAATCTAATAACAATAATCCACTGCTAATACGCGCGATAACCGGCACCGGTAACTGTCTCAACGCAATCATTAATTGTCGAATTTCTGCATCCACGTTTGCTTTCGAAGCGATAGCCAAGGCAGCACTCGGCAGCGTTTCTATCGGCAATGCGCCGCTACCTATCTGGCTACTACAATCTTGCACTGTAACCTCGAAGGACTGCCCCAGGATTTCGGACAAGCCCGGGAGTAAACGCTGTGCCTGCTGTTGAATATCGGCTTTTGATCGAGTCAGCTGACGTAGAGTGGGCAATTCTTTTGTCAAACTGGCAGGATCACGGTACATTTTCAATACCTCTGATAATGCAGCCAGTGTCATTTTATCCAAGCGCAACGCCCGCTTAAGAGGGTTTTTCTTGATCGCACGAATTAATTCTTTACTACCGGCGATCATCCCACATTGCGGCCCTCCCAGTAGCTTGTCTCCACTGAAGGTGATGATGTCGGCACCATTATTTATTGACTCGGCAGCGGTTGGTTCCGGAGGTAGTCCCAGTGATTTGAAATCCACCAGATTACCGCTACCTAAATCGATGACAAAAGGTAAATCATGGGCATGGGCGAGTTCAGCCATATCCCGCTCGCTAACCGTTTCGGTAAACCCTTCAATGCGATAGTTACTGGTATGAACCTTTAGCAACAACGCAGTATCTGGTGTAATCGCGTTTTGATAATCCTTTAGGTGGGTACGGTTGGTAGCGCCAACTTCAACCAGCTTACAATTAGAGCGTTGCATGACTTCCGGAATGCGAAATGACCCACCAATTTCGACTAGTTCACCCCGAGATACCGGGACTTCACGATTTATTCCGATCGTGTTGAGCACTAACAATACCGCTGCCGCATTGTTGTTGACCACCGTTGCCGCCTCAGCACCGGTAAGCTCGCATATCAATGCCTCTACATGGCTATCACGATCACCGCGCTCACCTGTGGATAAATCAAACTCTAGATTACTCGGCCCTTGCGCTATGTTAACAACTGCTGCAAGCGCTTGTGCCGGCAGGCTCGCCCGACCGAGATTGGTATGTAAAACGGTGCCGGTAAGGTTGTGAACCGCCAGCAAAGAGCTTTGGTTTCTCGCACCTAAAACGCCATCAATCGAGGCTGACAGACGGCTAATATCGACATCTTCAACAGCTCCTGTCGTGATGGCTTTTCGTAAAACCGTTAACTCATCGCGGATAGCGACTGTTAGCTGCTCGCGCCCCCACCGCTCGATTTTTTCGGGCCAACGCTGTAACAACGCATCAACGGATGGAACTTGTCGTAGGATTTCATTCATGGGAACGATTCTATACAGCGCCTGAAGCCGATGGCAAGCTCTACGCAATATTCATTTTGGATCAATTAAAGAAAAGACAAATAATCGGAACAAATAGTCGCTCAAAATCTACCACTGCTAAACATCACACCCTCCATTTCGAACGAATAATGGGATGGCATTCACACTAACTAGTGCCTATCCAGAAATGGGTGTTTTCAACGATGTCTTTGCGAGCGAAGCGCGGCAATCTCCCGCAGCCCGCGCCAATGCTGGATGAGATTGCCGCGCTAACGCTCGCAAAGACATCAGTGAAAAACACCATTTCTGGATGGCCACTAACTAAGTCAACCGTTGATTTTTGTTTAAGCCTCCCACCAGCTAGAACTAAGAACTCAGCACCTCGCACCCAGAACCGAGCCCTGCGGCCGGAGGGAAAAACTAAACTTAGCCCGGCAAAGTAATGTTTAATTCCAACACAGAACAACCGCCATTTTGATCAACCTGCACCTCAATATCATCTTGCTCAATTTCAACATACTTGCGAATGACAGCCAACAATTCCTGTTGTAACATCGGCAAATAATCTGGCTGATTTCGCTTATTACGCTCGTGGGCTACAATAATTTGCAGTCGCTCTTTTGCAATAGACGCAGATTCTTTTTTCGGGCTGCGAAAATAGTCAAATATTCTCATGCGCTCCTCCTAAACAAGCGGCTGAACATACCTTTTTGCTGCACGGTTATAAATCGATGCTCAACCTCTTCTCCCAATAGGCGAGAAACCGCATCACTATAAGCTTGTCCCGCGGGGCTTTGGTCGTCGTGAATAACCGGTGTGCCCTGATTAGAGGCCTTCAAAACCGTTTCGGACTCAGGGATTACGCCGAGCAATTTGGTGGCGAGAATTTCTTGAACATCTTCTACACCCAGCATCTCACCTTTTTCTACCCGCTCAGGATTGTAGCGAGTTAAAAGAAGCATTTCTTCAACAGTTTTTCCCAGTTCAGCGGCTCGGGATTTACTTTGCAATATACCCAGAATGCGATCGGAATCTCTCACAGACGAAACCTCCGGGTTGGCAACCACAATCGCGGCATCGGCAAAGTAAAGAGCCATAAACGCGCCATGCTCAATACCGGCAGGTGAGTCGCATATGATGTATTCAAAGCCGTCCGCAGCCAATTCGTTCAGAATTCGCTCGACACCTTCCACGGTCAACGCGTCTTTGTCACGTGTTTGTGAAGCGGGTAAGATAAACAAATTGGGGCAACGTTTGTCTTTAATGAGTGCTTGTTTGAGCGTCGCCTCACCATTAATGACGTTGACAAAATCGTAAACTACACGACGTTCGCAATTCATGATCAGGTCCAGATTACGCAAGCCGATATCAAAATCTATGACTGCCGTTTTCTTGCCGCGCATAGCCAAGCCGCTGCTAATTGCGGCGCTACTGGTGGTTTTACCCACGCCGCCTTTGCCAGACGTTACTACAATAATTTTTGCCAAAATAGGGATCCTCTGTAATTCGTTATTAATTTGGCTTATCGCCCGGCGTTAACCAGGGGTGCGATGCAGAGCGCTTGTTCCTGCAAAGAAATACGAACAGACTGTTTCCAGTGTTCATTTTTTAAATCTTCGACGAGCTTAAAATGTCCCGCAATGGAAATGAGCTCAGCTTCCAAACTGTGACAAAAAACCTGTGCGCTTTCATTCCCCTGCACTCCGGCCAGCGCTCTGCCGCGCAGTGGTGCGTACACATGGATGTTGCCGTCGGCAAGAATCTCAGCGCCTGCGGAAACAGCGGCTAAAACGATAAGGTCACCGCCTGGAGCATATACCTGTTGACCCGATCGGACGGGAGTGCTGATAACTTTACTGTTAGCGACATTGGGAACGCTTTGAACTGCAGGCTGATCGGCGACTACGGAGGTCGGCTCGACATTAACCTCGGTACCCGAATTTTTGTTTTTAGGCGTTCGAGATTTGGCAGCCATAATCGCCAAGCCACATTCTTTGGCTTGTGCTTCCAAACTAGTGCTAGCTCCTTTCAGAGCAACGGCAATCATACCGTGGTCTCTTAAAATCTGCTGCAACTCGGCTAACTGCACATCCCGAAAATCACCACTAAAGGACTCAAAACCAATTATCACCGGAGTTTGTTGAAAAAAACCCGGAGCCTCGCTCACCTTGAAATGAAGATCGCGCTGAAGCTGCCTGCTATCGTAATAGTGCAATTCAAGCAATGTGAGAGGAAATAAACCGCCTTTAAGACGAAAACTCACTTTAGCTAATTCTGTTTCTATCGAAGAGGTGCTTGATACTGACATCTAAATCCGTGGACTGGCTCTGCTGGGGCGGGAATTAAAGCGTTTTCGGGCAGCTTAGGCAAGGAAAAGCTTAAAAATAACGAAGAATGTTAATAGTTACTAAAGTTTTCAACGGGTGTCGGCAAATTACCCGATAGTGACCGGCTCGCAATCATCCGTTAAAGTCGAAAACCACTTCAAATCCGCTGCGCACCGATGAGCTTACGAACAAAAAATAATGACCCACAGGCGTATCGCGCTATAAAAAAGTCCATGGGTAGACTACAGCAATGATATCAGTTTAAATATGATACAAAACCAATCGAGGGTCCGCCAAGTTCTCACAAAGAGCGGCCATCGAAATAAACAATAACAAGGAACAATGGAATTTTCTCGAAGACTGAGGACGTTCCAGGGGGAAATTCACATGATCCAGGCTCATCATCAGTCATCAGAATATGACGCCATAATTGTCGGCGCAGGATTTGCGGGCATGTATATGCTCAACAGCCTCAAAAAGCTGGGGCTTAGCGTCAAGGTCATTGAAGCGGCCAGTGATGTCGGTGGCACCTGGTTTTGGAACCGCTATCCTGGCGCGCGCTGCGACGTACCCAGCATGGAATATTCCTACAGCTTTTCAGAGGACTTACAACAGGAGTGGAATTGGACCGAAGTGATGGCAGCACAACCAGAAATATTGGAGTACGCCAATCATGTGGCAGATCGTCTTGAGCTCCGCGCGGATATTCAATTCAATACCCGGGTCAGTGCCGCGAAATTTCTCGACGGCGATAAGCGGTGGCGCGTTGACACAGAAGCTGGCGAAACTTATATATGTCAGTTTTGCATCATGGCCACCGGCTGCTTGTCTGTCCCAAATACCCCACAAATTGACGGTGCCGAGACATTTAAAGGCGATGTTTACCACACGGGTGAATGGCCACACACAGGAGTGGATTTTGAAAACATAAGCGTTGGAATTATCGGCACGGGCTCTTCTGGTATTCAGGCCATTCCAGTCATTGCCGAACAAGCAAAACATTTAACGGTATTCCAGCGTACGCCGAATTACACCATGCCCGCACACAACAGGCCGCTTACTGAAGACTTTCGGGAAGACGCCAAAGATAATTACGCCGACATTCGTCAACGCCAGCGCGAATCGATCGCCGGTATCATCGGCTATGGTTTTGGCTTCGGAGGCAGCGATACGGTAGAACCGACCGAAGCCATTTTGGAAACCAGTGCAGAAGAGCGCGAAGCGGCACTCAGCAAAGAAGGTTTTTCTGCCATTCCCAGATACATCGACATTGGCCTTGATATGAGCGCAAATGAGCTCGCCTGCGACATGTATCGCGAGCAAATCAGCCGCACGGTTAAAAACCCGCAGACTGCTGAAGGATTGATGCCTCGCGGTTATCCTATCGGCTGCAAGCGCCCAGTGATCGATACTCACTACTACGACACATTTAATCGCGACAACACGACACTGGTTGACTTACGGCAAGGTGGCATTGAAAAAATAACAGAAACAGGCGTACAAACCAGCCAGGGGCAATTCGATTTTGATGCACTGGTTTACGCAACCGGATTCGATGCGATGACCGGAGCCCTATTAAAGATGGACGTCCGCGGCGCCGGGGGCGTAAAACTCTCAGATCATTGGCAGGCCGGTCCCCGAACTTACCTGGGACTACAAATTAACGGATTTCCAAACATGTTCACGATCACCGGCCCGGGCAGCCCGTCGGTATTAAGTAATATGATTGTTTCCATCGAGCAACACGTTGACTGGATTAGCGATTGTATAAAACACATGGCGCAAAATAGTTTACAGCTCATCGAAGCGTCGGCAGAAGCGGAAGAAAACTGGATTGCCCATGTCAACGAAGTGGCGAACGGCACCATGTTAACCGCTCCATCGTGTAACTCCTGGTATCTGGGCGCCAATATTGTCGGTAAACCTCGAATTTTTATGCCCTACGCCGGAGGCGTTGGCACTTATCGTGAGTACTGCGATGCAGTGGTGACGAACAATTACGAGGGTTTTAAACTCTCGGCCTGACAGGCGGGGTAGCTCTTAAATAAACCCCGAGCCGATCAGTTCCAAGCGTTTCCTAAATTCCTCCAAACCTAATGCTGGGTTTGTCATACACTCCAGCTCAAAGGCTCGAATCATGTTAATCACGATTCGGGCGGCACGGATCGGGTCGTGCACGTCAATGGCTCGAAGTTTATCTGCCAGGGTAAACGTAACAGCCTCTTCCCACTCCCTAAATGTTTCTGCGAGTGGCGGGTTTCTAGACGCGTACAGAATCAGTTCGTAATCGGCACGCACCCAGTACGGCGATGCCTGGTCACGTTTGACAAATTCAACAACATTATCAATAACGCCAGCAAAACTCGCCGCATCCCTATTCTGTACTATCTCATTACCTAATTGCTCGAGTTCATTTAGATGAAACAAAAACGTTTCATTGACGAGATCATCGCGGGTTTTGAAATGATAACTCGCCACTCCGTGCGAGACCCCTGCCGCCTTTCCGACCCGGCGATGCGTAATGGCATCAACACCTTCGGTTGCAATCACTAGCAAAGCGCCGCGTAACAGTTTTTCACGGCTTTTCAATTTTTCGTTAGGAGGCGATTTAGTCGTCATAATTATAATCTTGACATATGTCCAATTGTATTGATAATAGGCTCTACTTTCATAGATTACTAGTTTACCGGTATCTTTGTGCTTATTCGCTGAACATTAAAAAAGAAAACGCTGATGATTCTGAAAAAGCAGATTTTTGTCTTTCTCGTAAGCTGCATCCCCTTTTTGGCAACAGCAGAATTTATTCCTGAAACCGCCTCGGTCGCAACACTACCGGACCACAGCGGCAAAGATTGGTTTTGGGTGGCTGGATCACGAATGCCTAATGAAACGGATGGCAGAGCCTTTCTATTTGATGATCAAGGTAAGACTTTAGGCCAGCTCTCAACTGGATTGTGGTTTACCTCCCTTGTTCCTGCGAAGAAGCGCGGGGAATTAATTACGGTCGAAACCTATTTCAGCCGTGGAACTCGCGGCACCCGCAGCGACGTCGTTGTTATTTACGACCCTCACACGCTAAGCCCAATACGGGAAATAACGATTCCCCCTAAACGCATGAACTCTGTGAAAAGTAGTGGGCTTGTAACACTCACGGAGGACGAAAAATTTTTGTTGGTGGTCAACTATACGCCCGCTCAGTCGATTTCAGTTATTAACCTCGATACATCAGAATATGTAGTAGAAATCGACACACCCGGGTGCTCGGTAATATACCCCGGCGGAAATCGCGATTTTTATTCCATTTGTGCTAACGGCGGATTTTTACATATCCGCTTAGACGACGCCGGCCAGGTATCTCTTTTGGAACGTTCTGCCCCACTATTTGATCCCGTTAATGATTTTTTGACCATATCGGCGTCAAAAATTGAAGACACCTGGTATTTTGTTTCACGCCAAAATAATGTTTACGCGATTGAAATGCAGCCAGACAGTATAAAACTGGTAGAAACATGGCCGCTAGCAAATGAAAAAGAACAGGAAGACAATTGGACTATTAGTGGGTTCCATCACACCGCCACTCACGAAGCGAACGGGCATTTATATGTGCTCATGCATACTGGAGAAACACACACGTTTGAAGAACCTGGCACCGATGTCTGGGTTTATGATGTGAATACACAAAAGAAAATCAATGAACTGCCACTGAAAGATTTGTCTTTGTCGATTAATGTAAGTCAGGGTAACAACCCGAGACTGTATAGCCTCGCATTTCATATACCCCTGCCGTCATGGATGACGTTTTTAATGTACATCTTCGAAGGGCAAGAGCCTATTTCAAAACTGGTGAAACAAGTCGCCAATACTTACGATGCTAACAGCGGTGAACATTTGAATAGAACTGCCTTTCTGCCGGAAGGGTTTGTTTTGGATATTGCGCCGTGGTAACAAATCATGACAAATGATCCCGTATTTCATTACATAATCAGTTTCGCATTAAGCCTATTGTTTTTGACATCCACGTGGCAAAAACTCCAAAACATGCATGAATTCAGAGGTATTTTGCAAAGCTACCAAATCGTTAACGAGAAGCTGATAGCGTTAGCAGCGCGTGTAATTCCGGCAGTCGAGCTAACGGTAGGCGCTGGGCTGCTAATTCCGCAAACCCAAACAATATGCTGCGTTTTGGCGGTCGGCCTTCTATTAACATACGCAATAGCGATGGCTTTGAATATTAAGCGGGGTAATGTCAACATTGATTGTGGTTGCTCTTTCGGAGCACTTCGACAAACGATCTCTAGTGGACTTGTCTGGCGAAACATTTTTCTTTCTGTCGCGGCCACCAGCTTACTTTTGCCTGTTGGGCTTCGCGAAACCAGCTACTATGATTACGGCATCATTGTATTCGGCGCCGTGCAATTCAGCCTCCTGTACCTCACTGCTAATACTCTGATAGACCAACAACTAACATCAAAAGAGCTTTCCTTATGATTGACGCCCTTGTTATTTCCAATATCGTCAGCTGGGTGATTATCATTGTCATGGGTATTTCACTTTATGCCCTTGCCAGACAGATTGGCGTACTGCACGAGCGCATCAAACCTGTCGGTGCTCTCTCCTTAGGACAGGCAGTGAATAGCGGTGATCCGGCACCGACATTTAATGTTAATAGCCTAAATGGCGGACCGATTACTCTGGGCGGAAATTCCAATAGAACCACGCTTCTATTTTTTCTTTCCTCAACATGCCCGGTTTGTAAAACGCTACTCCCAATATTGAAAAGTATTCAATTGCAAGAGCGGGATACGTTGCAGATTATTTTTGCTAGTGACGGGGATATAACTGAGCACCAACGTTTCATTGCAGAACACCAGCTCGAACATTTCCCCTATATATTGTCTGCCGACGTCGGCATTGCGTATCGAATTAGTAAACTACCTTATGGAGTACTCATTAGCGTCGACGGGGAAATCATCACACACGGCCTTGTTAACAATCGAGAGCATCTCGAAAGTTTATTTGAAGTTCAAAAACTTGGAGTCGCAACGGTTCAAGAATATAACGCCGCCCAATCCGGAGTTAATTAAAATGATAACTAAGTGGCTCGACGAAATAACAGAACGTTCAACTCGTAAAAAAGCTCGACAAACGTCCCGCCGAGGTTTTTTGCAAGGCATAGGTGTGTTCCTGGTCGGCGCTACCGCATACCCTTTGTTACCCGTTTTTCGAAACGGAGCGTTTGCGGCAGAACCGTCTTCGCTGGTAGAAGAAGGTGACCCCAATAATTGTAATTATTGGCGACATTGCGCGATCGATGGCTTCCTATGTGGCTGTTGTGGCGGATCGGCGACAAGTTGTCCTCCCGGAACGGTGGTATCAGATATCACATGGATCGGTACATGCCAGAATCCAAGTGACGGAAAGGACTACGTCATTTCCTACAACGATTGCTGCGGGAAGAGCGGTTGTGGGAACTGTGCCTGCCAACGAGATGCTCGAGACACGCCCATCTATCGCCCGCAAAATTCCAATAATCTAAATTGGTGCACAGGTAGTCAAGCCGACGCCCCCTACCATTGTTCGCTCTCTGTCGTTATCGGTGTAAAGGAATAATGCTTTTTAGAACTCTAACACTACTAACTATTACCTTATGCTTTTGCCATTTATCCCAGGCAACAGAAGCGGTTCAAGTCGATTACATGCTAAATTGTCAGGGCTGCCACTTACCCGATGGTAGCGGTTTTCCAAGGCGCAACGTTCCTGCCATCAAGAACCACATGGGGAAATTTTTGTCCGTCGAAGGTGGCAGAGATTATTTGATTCAAGTACCGGGCTCTGCTCAGTCAGATTTACCAGACAAAGAACTAACACAATTAATTAACTGGATGCTGCTGACATTTAGCCCGACTGAAATACCGAAGGACTTTATACCGTATTCGGTCAACGAGGTCAGCGAGCTGAGGAAGTTTCCTTTAATCAATGTCGCTGAAGTTCGTCAGACTCTACTGGAGCGTATAAGCAACTATGAAAAACAGCCTACGGCGAACTGAGGATTTTTCTTAATGAGATGTAAATCAATTGGCTCACAGTTAATTTTATTAATAGGCCTGGCTATAATCGCGACCGTGCCGGCGGCAGCCGACAAATTACCGGTGGATTTTCCGAGCTGCACAGTTTGCCATGGGGATAATGTTGACGGTACAAGAGAAATGAACGCACCACGCTTAGCAGGACAAAATAAAACTTACCTAAAACACCAGTTGCAAAGCTTCAAAAAAGGAACACGAGGATACGATCCCGCGGACGTTCATGGGTCCCAAATGGCGGCTTCGGCGGCACTACTTTCAGAGGTATCAATTGATCGACTAGCATCGTACATCTCAACGCTAAGCCCCATTTATAGACAGGAAAAGATTTCTGGCAATATATCCGCAGGAAGGGAATTCTATCGCCAAAACTGCGCCGACTGCCACGGTTTTGATGCTGCTGGACTAGAGCATTTAAAAACACCCAATCTCAAAGTCTTAACCGCTTACGACCAAAAGCACCAAATGGAGCTTTACGCTAATGGACTACGCGGCAGCGAGTTCAAAAGCGATATCTATGCAAAATGGATGCGATCGGCTTCCAAACACTTTAACAACACGAGCGAAGCAGACAATGTCATCGCCTATATTCACTCCCTTCGTTAAATATCTTTCGAACAAGCCGCCAGCACCGCGGTCCGGTGACAGCTGCCTTGGTGACTTAGTAACTGGAAGAAAAAGTCGATATGAAAATGGGGAGGGAAGGATAATGTACTACCGCAAATACATTATTCGCAGCAGTATCATTTAGTAAGAGAATTACCAAGCGTGTAATCTAACAGGAAGCTCCTCGTAACCTTTAACAAAAGGTGATTGAACACGAACCGGCTCTCCAACGACTTCGACAAACTTAAACCTTTTCATGATTTCTTCCCAAACTGTTTTCAACTGCATTTCTGCCAGCCGGTTGCCCATGCATCGATGTAAGCCAAACCCGAATGACATATGGTGGCGAGAGCGGTTACGATCGATGATAAAGGCGTTGGGGTTTTCGATAACATCTTCATCGCGATTAGCAGAGACGTACCACATGATAACCTTGTCGCCCTTTTTAATGTGCTTTCCGCGTATCACGTAATCCTGTGTTGCTGTTCTGCGCATGTGCGCCAACGGGGTTTGGTATCGAATAATCTCAGAAACCATGGAGGGAATCACCGCGGGATTATTTCGCAGCTTTTCATATTCATCCGGGAATTGGTTGAGAAAGTAGACACCACCGGAAATTGAATTTCGGGTCGTGTCATTACCACCGACAATCAATAGAATCAGGTTCCCCAAATACTCCATGGGGTCCATATCCTGAGTGTCTTTATTATGAGCCAACATCGAAATCAGATCGTTTCCCGGTTTCTTATTGATGCGTTCGTTCCAGAGACCAGTAAACACCTCGAGACATTCGAGCAAGGATTCCCGCCGCTGAGCTTCCGGTGTCGTACCTCCGTTGACTTCAGAAGAGGTTGCCATATCGGACCAGTAGGCCAACTTGTGGCGCTCTTCGAATGGGAAATCAAAGAGCGTTGCCAACATCTGGCAGGTTAATTCAATAGACACTTTTTCAACCCAGTTGAAGGTTTCTCCGATGGGCAGTTCATCGAGAATCTTTGCAGCCCTTTCGCGAATAATAGGCTCCAATAAAGCGAGATTAGTCGGCGCCACAACGCCGGTCACGGTCATCCGTTGAGCGTCATGTTTTGGCGGGTCCATCTGAATAAAGCTCGAAGTTTTGAAATCATCCATTCTTTCAAAAATCGTAATACCACCCACTTCAGAAGAAAAGACATCATGATTTTTTTCAATTTCCATAATGTCGTTAAATTTGGTGATTGACCAATAGGGCCCAAAGGGACTGTTTTTACAGTAATGAACAGGGTCTTCGTTCCGCAGTCTTTCGAAATAGGGCCAAAATGCATCGGCTTTAAATAACATTGGACTACTCACGTCAATATCTTCCAATGGCATGGTATAGGGGTCGGGAAACTCGCCGACTTTCATCGCTTCTTTCATTATTTTCACCATTTTCCTTTATGTGAGTGTTTAGTAGGGCTCAAGCCGAGTAAAATTATCGCTCTATTATATCTTGAGAATACAGACAATTTGCGGATCGGCGCCTCCGGTATACGTCAATAGTTTTAGTCGACAAGAGAAGGTTTGTCTACTTGCGGATTACGTTGCAATCTCAGCCAACACGCAAGCTGACGAACCCGGCAAGACGTCGAAAACAAAGCACCCCGACTCAGCACACTAAACGTTAAACTTATTCACCAGTTCGGTTAGCTCTTCTGATAGAGCAATTTGTTCAGCACAGGCTTTATTCGTTTCGCGAGCGCCCGCTGAGGTCTCCGCAGCGTATTCGGTGATGGTCGTGATGTTGCGGTTAATTTCCTCAGCCGTCGCAGCCTGCTGCTCAGTTGCCGTTGCAATTTGCACATTAATGTCGACTATCCCCTGCACCGCCGTTGTTATTTCTTCTAATACTCCACCCGCCTCCGTTGCTTGGGCAACAGCCTTTTTGGTGAACTCGACACTCGCTGCCATGACCGTTTCAGCACTGACTGAGCCCTCCTGCAAATGACTAATCATTTCTTGAATTTCTTGCGTAGACTGCTGCGTTCGTTGTGCAAGTGTACGCACTTCATCGGCGACCACAGCAAAACCCCGCCCGGACTCTCCCGCTCTTGCCGCCTCTATCGCCGCATTTAATGCCAACAGATTAGTTTGTTCAGAAACGCCTCGAATCACGTCGAGAATCTTATCAATATCGGCACTGTCTGCGGAAACGCGAGAAACTACGTCATGTGCCTGGTGGGTCTTTTCAGACAGTTCCACCATCAGTGCGATCGTTGCACTCACCATATTCTGACCTTCTCTGGAGGAACCGCTGGCTGCACCGGCCGCCTGAGAGGCGTCATTGGCGTGTCTGGCAACCTCCTCAACCGTCGCCACCATCTCATTCATTGCCACCGCCACCTGCTCGGTCGCAGCCTGTTGTTGATCTGCTCCACTCTGGGTTCGCTCAACCACGACACGGCTTTTCTCAGTGGCCGCCCGGAGACTCATGGCAGTGTCGCGAACCAGGGTGACCACGGTCTGAAAATGCGCCATCATTTTATTTAATGCCAGGCTCATCATCCCCATTTCATCTTTACTATCCATTTCAACTCGATAAACAAGGTCGGAGTCGCGTTCAATATGCTCCAGCGCGCGATTCAGTAGGGTAATCGGGCCGTGGATATTATTCCTCAATACCAAGGAGTAAATTACGCTGACTGTCGCCAGAATGACTATTACGATCAAAGATACACTCAACAATCTATCACTGGTCTCTTCCACTTCCTTGGCCGCATGACTTAGCAGGCCACCGGCCTCGTTTACTTTTGTACCCGACTGGCCGAGCTCTGCTGTAATGTCAGAACTACGCCGCTGTAAATTATCGCTAAGCTCTGCGAGGTCCTGATCAATGGTAAGAGCCTGCCGGCGAGCGTCGGCCATTAAAGAGTTCCCCAATACACGATTCTCTTCTACATACGCATCGACAGCAGCTATCATTTTTTCATAATAGCTATTAACTCGCTCATCGATCGACTCAGCCAATTCTCGGTCCTGAACATTGACGAGTAGTTCAACCACTGCACTCAGTGCACTTTCCGCATTTTCCTCAGAGTCATTAAGCCAACTAACCGATAAATCGGCGAGCCAATAACGTACGTCGGCGAACTGAAAACTCAATTCCGTCACGTTATTCAGTCGCTGAAAAATGACCTTTTGATCAGAGAGCAGAACAGCTTGCTGTTCCAAAGCGCGCTGCTGTAAATCCACGAGTTCATTTTGTGTTTGGCTTAAACTAACACTACCGTACAGTGCGAAAGCCAGATAGGACAAAGCTGACAAAATGACGCCCGCAAATATACCGGTAAAAGCGATAATACGGATACCAATGGACAAGTCACGAATATTCATAGGCTACTCATTAGTAGGAATTCAGTCTGAAATCTTGGTGCCATTAATGATTGTTCTCAACCGACACAGCAACGCCACGAAAGCCCATCGGATAACAGCCATTTTCAATAACCCGCTATTTAAAAATTGCCAAACTAATAGCACCCCCTAATTCTCCCAATACTCCTCCCTCTTTTTTGCCGCCGGTGATATCCAGCTCTCCTTCTGGTTTGCCATGGCAGCCGAGACAAGACTCGCCATAATATTCTGGCAAGATATACCGAAAGGCCATTTTTCCCTTGATCGCTGCTGATTCAGAAAACGGTTTTCCTCTCTCATAACCCTCGCTACTGAATTTCGCTTCGATAATGTTATGCTCCCATTTGTCCGGGCGGTTGGCGCGATTACGTACGTATTTTTTCGGTGCAGTCAATTTGATAGTCATACTGCCACTCATCTTCTGACTGAATCTTGTCGCAACCTGGCGGGCGAAGACAGCAGGTAAAAAACCTTTAAAACCGACCCCTTGCTGATTTATCAGATCTTGGGCATCGGCCATTACTTCTTTTACCGCAGCAAGCATGGCATTTTCAGCGGGATTCTTTGCCAACGGCGACCCCGCTGCTTTTTGATAGTTATCCATCGCCATCTGGGCAACTGCTGCTCCACTAAGCCCCTTTTCGCCTTTAGATTCGTCATTAATCATCGACTGATTATCGGAAATCACTTTACGGGACGCCCTGAAAAGCGTCGTCAAGCTTTTGCTGACTGCCTCATCGTCGGCGGCGATGACAACAGGATTAACCGCTATCAGTGAGGTAACAAGGACTAATTTGAGCAGAGCAAATTGAATGTAAGATTGAGTATTCATTAGCATATCCTAGTGAAGGAACATCATGTGTACTGATTAAGTATAGGAAGCATTGTTACAACTAACATATATCTTTTGTGCATAAGCGCATGGATATATAAAATAACAATCTAATACCCAGATTTTATAAGTAAACGGAATTTTGCCCCCATTCGAATGACCGTAAACTGATCATTAACTCGGGATGTCTCTTGCGCGAAAAAAAATAGAATGACGGGGATAAACTCTTCAACTTATGGCAGTGGTTACGTATCCATCATATCCATAAGAGATGGGCCTTCAGCAACGGATCGGTTCGACAAAGACCCGGTCAACAGTTTTTTGGTCTAAATCGGCATTGATAACGATGTAACACCGTTATTTCAGGTAGAATAGCCGACCGGAAAACGACACAGAGAAAGCGACACAGAGAAACCAATGGACTACGAATTTACCTTAGACGAATACGACCGACCAATCGCAGAGTTTTCCATGGGTTTTGAAGCGCTGGGTCGCTGGTTCTCCGAAGAACTGGGACGAGACCAACATCCGATTGACGATCTTTTAGATATAGTGACTCAAATTGAGCAGAAGCGAGTCAGTAGCCGGCAATTGTTTGGCGAAGATTCGAAGCTGCTTATAGATCTGGAGCAAGTTGAAGTGATGGCGCTAGCGTTGGATATTGATCAAGCTCAAGCACTTCCTGAAGATACCAGACTTTACGAAGACGAATCATACGCCACTTGTGGCCTACAGGATTTTAAGCAAGCACTGCTCTCATGGCAGGAATTTGTTGAAGTTTAAGACACAGGTCAGACGAATGGGGCAATGAGCGGCAAACGTTATGCTGACTTTTAGCGCATTTTGCCTGAAGTAACTCAAATTTATTGACAGGACCCGATTAGGATAGGAGAGTTACCGCCGATAGTGATACCCACCAATACAAGGATATTCATATCCATTTCAGTCATCATTTATCACCACTCGACACCCAGCAATTTTTCAGCGAAAATCCCGAGCGTTAAGCCAGACATTCAATTTAGTCGAGTTAAGCTACTTTCAGCGATTCTACCTGACTGGCAAGATATTCCTCATAACTCCCTTTATAGTCCACCACTGTCTCATCTTTAATTTCCACAACACGGGTCGCCAAAGACGACACAAACTCGCGATCATGACTGACAAAAATCAAGGTTCCGTCATAGGTCAAAAGCGCATTATTTAATGCTTCGATCGCTTCCATATCAAGGTGGTTGGTGGGCTCGTCCAGAATCAAAACATTGATATCCATCATCATTAACTTCCCAAACAACAATCTGTTTTTCTCTCCCCCAGAGCAAACACGCGCTTTTTTGTTCACATCATCGGCAGTAAATAACAAACGGCCCAGCATCGCCCTAACCATCAAGTCATCGTGTTTCGGTGTGCGCCACTGTGACATCCAGTCAAACAGATTGAGATCACAATCGAAATCCGCAGTACTATCTTGAGGACAATAACCAAACGACGCATTCTCGGCCCATTTTATATCGCCCTTATTCGCTTTAATTTCATCCACCAAACAGCGTAACAATGTCGTTTTACCTGCGCCATTTTCTCCGAGTACAGCTAATCTTGCACCCGCTTCCAAAATTAATTCGCCACCGGTAAACAATGTTTCATTGTCAAAGCCATGAGACAGGCCTTCAAGGACCAGCGCTTGTCGATGAAGCTTTTTGTCTTGCTTAAAACTAAGAGACGGTGTGGCTCTACTGGAAGACTTGACTTCATCCAGTTTTATCTTGTCCATTTTCTTTGCGCGCGAGCTGGCTTGTTTAGCCTTAGAGGCATTGGCCGAAAAACGATTAACAAACTGTTGTAACTCGTCAATTTCTGCACTCTTTTTGGCATTTTCAGTGAAGAGCTGTTCGCGTATGAGCGATGAGGCCGCCATGAATTTTTCGTAGTTGCCCGGGTAAACCCGCAATTCACCGTAGTCGATATCGGCCATATGAGTGCAGACAGAATTCAAAAAATGTCGATCGTGAGAAATAATAATCATGGTGCATTTACGTTGATTAAGAACATCCGCAAGCCAACTAATAGTATTAATATCCAAGTTGTTAGTCGGTTCGTCTAACAACAGAATATCCGGATTGGAGAACAATGCCTGCGCCAACAATACCCGTAACTTCCAACCGGGAGCCACTTGATTCATCAAACCGAAATGTAACGTTTCGTCAATACCTGCTTGCAACAAAATGTCACCGGCGCGACTCTCTGCAGTGTAGCCGTCCATTTCGGCGAACAGGACTTCCAATTCACCAACTTTCATACCGTCTTCATCGGACATTTCCGGCAAAGCGTAGATGCGGTCACGTTCCTGCTTCACCTTCCACAGCTCCACGTCGCCCATAATAACAGCGTCAACGACACTGTATTCCTCAAAGGCAAACTGATCCTGACTCAGTGTTCCCACCTTGCATCCAGGGCTAATCGACACATTTCCAGAAGTCGGAACCAAGTCTCCACTGAGGATTTTCATAAAAGTAGATTTGCCACAACCGTTCGCACCAATCAGGCCATAACGATTACCGTTATCAAACTTCGCAGATATGTTCTCGAATAGTGGCTCAGCGCCAAATTGCATGGTGATGTTTGCAGTGGATATCAATGGATTATTCCTGAAAGTTAGAGACCAGACTGAATATGGCACAAAGGGAAAGACAAAGGGCGCGAACTATAAAGACTTGTAGTCACAATGTCGAGATCAACTGACTATTTATTGCACAAATAACATCATATTCAACCAAGCTATAGAACTGGCTGACTAAAAGACAGCGATGTAAAGAAAATACAGACTAATGGTTCCAATTAGCAGAAGGCGATACGGTTTGCATTCCCAGGAATGGATAGATATCTCCAGCGAATACTAAATGGACATTTTAGAGCCTTGCAAAATGGGAGCTAATTGAAGCTCTTGATAGGCGAGCAAGCTCAAGTGCACGCCGAAGGTTGGTATCCACTGCTGAAAACAGGAGTAACACGATCCACAGATAGTTAACTATGCGAGCCCGCCCATTACCGCCTTTTCTAAACCGATGCCAAACATGTTTTCAACCCTAGATTTAAATCGAAAGGCTCTATTAAACCCACGATTTTTCGCCATGACACCGGTTTGGAACGCGGGCCGTTTTTCTATACGTTGAAACCATTCATAAACTGCAGGATAACATTTTGAAAATGGGTAGCCACATTCATCGAGTCTCAGCACTTTCATCGCCCAGATAACATCTGCCATCGTTAGCGTATTACCGGCGACAAAACTTCGACCTTCACCCAACCTTTTTTCGAGTAAGGTAAATCCGGCGGCTAAGGCATCGAGATGTGTTTGGTAAACGTCATCCGATATCGCTTTCCGGTCATAACCAACATAAAAATCTACCAATTGCTCTTGATCATTACCCTGTTTGACCAGAGCTTTAAGTTGCTCTTCCTCTTTTTTATTTAACATACCGAGTCGCCCCAATCCCCATCTAAACGTCACAAAACGAATAGAGCGATGAAGGCTTTTTCCCAATTCAGTGAGCTGCTGGACCTCTGCCATAAGCGGCTCATTGTGTTTTGGAACCAGCGGCTCACCACCAAACGTTTCGTCGATATAGGCGACTATATCCATCGATTCTGTATACAGAACCCCGTCATGGACCAGCGCTGGTACAACGAGATTAGGCTGAATTCTTGCGTAAAAATCCGACATATGGTCTTTTTTTATCAATGACACAATGCGGCTAGTCCAGGCACCCTCTTCACTTTCGCAGGATTTTAGATCATCTGCGTCAAACTTTACTTCGCGACCTCGCCTGAGTCCTTTCTCTGCAATAGCAAATCTAACACGTTGCGCACAGGGTGCACCATCAAAGTGAAACAGGTGAAATCCTTCGAGCTTTGGAACCAATGGGCTAAGAGTGTTATCAATGCGAGGCATAAGTGCGCTCCTTTGTATTTCCTGACTGATAATTGTACTATCTCGCATATAAATCTAATTTTCAACATTTTTATGCGAACCAGTACAAATATGACTAAAGCACGCGGAAGACCGAGAGAGTTCGACCCACAGCTAGCACTACAGAAAGCAATGCCACTTTTCTGGCAGAAAGGTTTGTCTGCCACGTCCCTAGATGACTTATCGTCGGCAATGGCGATGAATAGACCGAGCATCTACAACGCCTTTGGCGACAAAGAAGCTATCTATCGGAAAGTTTTAGCACAATTTTGTGGCCAGTTGAGTATGGCTATAGAAAGCGCTTTATCCCAAACGCCGGACATTAAACAAGGGTTAATGAAATTTTATGACCTGGCAGTGGATTTATACTGTGGAACAGACCCAAGCCTGGGATGCTTGATGATGTGTACAGCACCGGTAGAGACAGCTGCACACCCTGAGGTTAGAAAAGACCTCGAAACCCTCATCTCGACAGTTGATGATCGCCTTCAGCAACATCTCCAGTACGCAGCTCAAAAAGGTGCGCTTAAGCGAGGTCTGGACACAGAATTAACCGCCCAGTTATTGCAGGCTGTGCTGCATAGTTTAGCTTTGCGGGCTCGAGCCGGTGAGGCCGACGCCAACCTTAGGGAATTCGCTCGATTTTCTGTACAGACAATTTTACAGCAGTAATTTATTAGACAGGAGTATCAGTCACAACAGCAGACTTGCAGATTCAGTGCCTTTCTCTTCTGTCAGTTAAGTTTGTCGATACCATTTTCTTAAAGATCACAGACTTAAACATAGCGAGCTTCAACATCGTGTGCTGTCAACATCACATACTGTCAACATCCATGGTAGCTTTTCTGGCCGCTCGCTCACGAATAAACTACTATTAAAATCACTAGTTACTCTGAAAATAGGAAGTGCGATCAAAATGGAAACACTGCGCAGAGAAACCATCGACGAAGACGACTACACCATTCTGGATTACGGGTGGGATGACCGCCTGGAAGGTAAAAAAATGGTTGATAATCCCTATGCCATAAATAACTGGAAACACTACGAATGGGAAAAAGGCTGGGAACTGGCAAATGAATCTCTCGAGAAAAAAAGACCGCAGGAGGAAGAGACAAACTAGTCTGTCGCGTCATCAATCTGATGTTTTTTGTCCCGCTTTTTTACGGACTAGCTTGAACCGGAAAATCCAAACAGCATCGGGGATTCTATTAACTGAAGCCGTCAGCCTGAAATGATTTCGACCGCCGACTCAAGATTTCGGACAACGACGCTGCCTCAGGTTAACAATAAAATAAGCAAAATGTGTTATTTTTTTCCGAATCCACAAAACATACAAAACATACAAAACAAATTAGTTGGGTTGCAGCCCATCTTGCGCAGAGACAACAAAGATGATTTCCCGTTTATCCCTGACACTTGCCGTATGCCTGTCGGCATACGGCTGCGGCCAAACTCCTCCTCCATGTCCTCATGACAACAATCAACTGCCAGCTGCGAGCGCGGGATGTATGTTGGTAAAAAATGGGCGGCTATTGGTCGTCCAAGATTTCAAAAGCTACATCAGCGTACCCGGTGGCAGTAGCGACAAAAAAGAGTCACCGCAATGTACAGCTCATCGGGAGACCTGGGAAGAAACGGGATTGAACGTATACGTTGGTGAACTAGTCGACAAGTTCGACACAGGGTTTCATCTCTATAAATGCAGCTTATCCAATCCACGCGGTATGATAGACCCTCCGCCCCGTCTCGAACTTCAAGATGTATTCTGGTTAGCTGTCGATGAATTCCCAAACCACACCTGGCGTTATCCATACCAACAACGGCTATTTACCCAGTGGATGTTGGAGAAATCCCAAACGACCAATTCCAAAGCAATCGAATAATCACGCTGCCACTTTAATCACTAATACGAAGCCTTATTAATCAATATCGATTAATTCGTGTTCGGGAATTCCGGAAAAACACACAGACTAAAAGCCGCCGCTTCCCTGCTGTCTCGTCACTGTGACCGGACACCGCTCTCAGAACAAGCAAGCAAAAATCTTCTTGGTCAACAATGAAGCAAGGGGAACATCAACAAATATTCACTTTGCTGCACGGGCGTTACGCCAGTATTGCGGCTTTTCACAATATCGGGCAAAATGACGCAGCAAAATGTGAGTAAATAAACAGAAATATATGAGGGATACACTAAAAATGAGCGGTGAAACTACGATAGCAACTAAATTGGTTGTCGATGCAATTGACGACGCAGAACAAAATTCTTCAATGAGCTCAGATACCATGGCTCACGCGATCCTAAGCGCGGTTTTAATAGAAATAAGCAAGACAAGATCTCGCAAAGACCTAGAAAGCTTCATCGATTTTGATCTCGATAATATCGTTGAAATAGATAACGTTATTACACGAGGCTGTTAGCAAACAGGGCTATGAATATTGCCTTTGCCCAGAATAGAAAACGATAGCGGCAAAAATAAAAACCGAGCCGCACTATCCCGCTGAAACGATTTACCCCAGAACGACAACCAAGAATGACAGCCAAGAAACAATAAGCTAGTAGTAAGCCAACAGTCAATTTGAAGCGTCCGTTCAGGTGTAAAGAAAACCGTGTTCAAAGTGAACTAGCGTTATACTCGCGTACAGGTTTTTGATGAACCACCTGTGTCGAAAAATATCTTGTACTCTTTATTAGATTTTCCGTGAGAACCGTACCCAATGACCAAAAGATCGCCGGTATTAGAACGCGTATAGACAACCGTAAAATTGCTTCTGGGTTGCGTGCTGTGGTGGGCTGACCTGCCATTCCAGATACTCTCTGCATTGCCATCGTTCGCCGCTGTAAGCAATGAGTTAATATAATTAGTCTCCGCCTTATCGAACACAACGCCGCTTAAAACGCCGCCCAGAACCACTTTTTTTCCTTCAAAAACGGCTGCGACTTCTTCGACAGGATCTTCGCTTCCCGAACAGCGACTACAAAAATAGAAATCATACTTATTTTTAATTCCAACATTATAACAATTATCCGACTGGCATATTTCCATTGAACTGCTCCAATTCATTCATTTACGTACACTCATTTATAAGCACTCATCTATAAGCAGTGATTTTCATAAAGCATTTTATGATCAGTAATCTATAAACCGTGGTTGCTAATAACAGTTGTATCCCGTAAGTATCTACACATTTGACGCAGTCGGGTTTTAATAAGGGCGGTCGACTAATCTAAGGTTTTTACACCCAATAGCTGACCTCCGACTAAGGTTTCCGCATTACATAGGGTACCGCTTTACGATCTACCGTTACCCGAATGAATGTCCAAATTGCTTATATTTTTTGTAACTAATATTACCCTTAAACGATGTGATTTGTCTTCAGCGAAGAAAATAATTTTTGATAGTAAAGTTAGCTACCACCAGCGATCAGATCACATTTTCGATCTCGGTAAATCTCACCTCACACGCCGGTCAATTTAACATTTGTCGGTATAGGCATTAAATTTTTTGACATCGAAAAGATGCTATCTAGACTTTAAGTATTGAGAGCATCCCGTTCTCAAGTGAACAGGTCACGGAGCATTTGTTCAAAAAATAAAATGGGAGTTTCAACATGACTATTATCTTTGTACGTAGCGTAGAATTACAAGCGGGAAAGGATCAAGCCGGCCTGGAAATGGCACAAAAATTTGTCTCTCATCTCAAAGAAGCCCAAGGTCTTGATGTACAGTTGGTGCGGCAAATCGGCGGTAACCCCCGCACAATAGCATGGACGTCACGCCACGATAGTTTGGCTGCTTACGAGTCGAATATGGAAAAGATCGAATCGGATGATGTCTATCAAGCAATGTCCCAGGAAGCAGGGGGAATATACAAAGACGGTACCCTTGCTGATCAGATCTACCAAACGATAGACTAAATCAACCGAGCAACAATGCTGTGAAACGCGCAGCTGTAACGACACTCGCGCTATCGCCGGCATAGTAAAAATTACCAAAAAGCAGTAAACGTATTAAAAGCAGTCGCGACAGAGTCTTTCGGCCACAGCGAAGTAAGGTGGCAGGTGCTTGCGATTGCTTTCAAATACCATGCGACTATTTCTCTCATCAATGACCTTTTCGGTCACGACCCCCTGTAAATACCCGCTGAAAGCCTAGAAATATACTCGCTGCTCCCCTTCGAATCGCTGGCATAAATCCCGTTGTCAATCTCGTGATAGGGCAGCGATACTCACGCTGTAAATAGTATGAATAAGAAAAACAATGCAATCTATTCCCTCGCTAATATAGCTAGACATTCCAAAATTACACGTTTATTCTTCCATTAAGAAATAAGAATAAGCATTCATAGAGTAAATACAACCGAGTAAGAAAAATGGGGGACTTCAATAAAGCGTTTTCTTCTCTTCTTCATGCCGGGGAGCAACATGCCGAAAGCACAACTGAAAAGAGGAAAATACATCATAGTAATATCGTAGCGGGCATCGCGGTACTCACCGCTACCCTTTATGGACTATTTTACCTTTTGTCTGATACCGGCAATATCGTATTTACAAATTCAGCGACAATTCAACTTACTTTTGCTCCCGTCTACTTATTGACCATGGTTTTAAACCACCGTGGATATTTGCGGCTCGCCCGATGGATGATGAGCGTGAATGCCCTTGGCATGATCTGCTTACTTGTCGTTTTTGGACAAGGTAACGACCTGAACGCCCACTTTTTCTTCCTGAGTTATTGCGGAATTATTATTTCGACTTTTCCCGTACAGCAATGGCGGTCCATCATATTTTTATCTGCACTCAATATTTTATTATTTGTGGCTTGTGAATCCGGCTCATTTCCGCCGTATCCAGAGGTCGAAGAGCTCGATCAAAATATCGTGGCCTTTTTAGAGATAGCCAATATCCTTTCCAGCACCTTTTTGATGGTTGGAATAATACTCTTATCGGATTACGCTACGTCGAAAAATGAAATACAGCTCGAAACCATTTCAACGACCGACAGCCTCACCGGCATGCTCAATCGACGAGGGTTTATGCAACGCTTCGAGCTAGAGAGAGCCCGTTGTTTCCGTTCAAAGACCTGCGGCACCCTGTTGTTTATAGACCTCGATAACTTCAAGACAGTCAACGATCAATACGGCCATGACGCTGGTGATTCTCTTTTACAGCAGGCGGCGCAAATAATCGAAATTTCGTTGCGTGAAACGGATGTTGTTGCTCGATTCGGTGGCGACGAATTTGTAGCTCTCATTGCCGAAGTCGATGCGGATGAAAAGAAATCAATTAGGATTGCTCGTTCAATCGCAACAAAAATTGAATCAGCCCTGCAGACTAGCTGTTCACTAACGCAAGAAATGGGTAACTCACAACAAACCTTCAAGTACCGGTGTTCAGCCAGTATAGGCGTTACACCGTTTGACGGAGAATCCGACCTCAAACAGGTAATTAAGATGGCCGATCAGGCGATGTACAGACAAAAAACACAAGCAGCTGAATTGGACGTTATCGCGCCCTAAGCGCGGTTACCACTTCCCCACCTATCCCCCAGTTATCTGTATTCACTTCATCAATGACGACAACGGTCGTTGCGGAATTTTTGTTTAACACATCAACCAACAGCTGGGTCACGCCACAAATCAAATCAGATTTTTGTTCAGCACTGACATCTTCATCGGTAATCTTAATATTTACGTAGGGCATGATAACTTCCTTTAGGTCCAAAAAAGGTGCTGTACGAAAGACAGGCACCGACACTAACAAAAACCAATCCGATAACTAACGCTGCAGTCAAGTCCTCACCAAAAAGTACAATGGCAGAAAACCCAGCTATCAGCGGCACAAATGCCATAAAAGCTCCGACCGTGGCGGGCCCAATAAGTTGAACCGCCCTAACGTAGAACAACATCTGCACAATCGTTGCCATTACACCTTGATAAAAACCTTGTAGTGCAATGTCACCGACTAACTCCGACAGATTCGACACAGAAATATTTTTCGGTAACCACAACAGGTATACGGGTAGATAAAGAAAACAGGTAATCAGCGCTAAACTAACGGTAGCCTGCCACGGCGATATATCCCACCGCTTTAGTAAAATAGAAAACAGTCCCCAACACAGAGCGGCTCCGACTAAATACAGATGACCAACAGACATAAGATCGCTGTTGGGGATTTTTTGCCATAACAGGCCGGCGACTCCAATGCTAATTACCCCCACCCCGAGCCACTTCTCTAATCGGTGCTGCTCTTTGTTTATCAGAGCTGACAGCACAATGATAAACAACGGCATCAAGCCAGGCAGCAATACCGCCGCATGAGAAGCCGTTGCTAATTCAAATCCATTAAAAGCCAACAGAGCATACGCTAAACCTCCGATCGAACTTATCACAAACAGCTTCAAGTCCAGTAATTCAAAACGAAACTTAAACCACCAAAGTGGTAACAAAATTGCCGTGCAAGTAACGTAGCGAATGGCGATAACATCATAGGGAGAAAGTGGACTAATACCCCCAATACGCGACACAAGAATAAATCCAGACCAAATTAAAACCGCAGCCAAGACGTAGATATAACCCTGACGTTCAATATTATTCATAAAGTGTTGCTCGAAATAGTGACTGTTCTGAAAGAAGAACTCATAATAACTTGCCAACTAATTCATTTATAGTGAATAATAATGCATATATAATTCACTAGTAGAGAATATTAAATGGAACTCTCCGACCTGCATGTTTTTAAAACCGTGGTAGAAACGGGAGGAATTATTAAGGCGGCAAATAAGCTCCACAGGGTACCATCCAATGTAACCTTTCGGATCCAAAAGCTGGAACAAGAGCTGGCACAAAGACTTTTTATTCGAGAAAAAAGACGTTTACGTATTTCCCCAGCGGGTGAACAGCTACTCGAATACGCGGACAAGATACTTGGCTTGGCGCAAGAAGCTAAAGAGCAATTCCAAAATAATAAACCCAAAGGGTTATTGCGGATCGGCTCCATAGAAATGGCTGCGGCAACTCGTTTGATAGAACCATTGATGGCCTTTCATCAACAATATCCCGACGTGGAAATAGTGGTTAAAAGTAACCCCACGGGAGCGTTGATCGAAAAGGTACTCGCGGGTGATCTGGACATTGCATTAGTATCTGATCCGGAGAGAGATGACCGACTATCTATTACAACAGTGTTTAAGGAAAATCTGGTACTCGTCTCTGACCCCACGCACCCAAAAATAAAGAGCCCGCTTGATCTGGGCATAGAGCCCACCTTGCTCGGATTTAGCCCAAAATGTATGTACCGCAAACGCATGAGTGAGTGGCTAAAAGAAAGTTCATTAATTGCCAATGTGGTGGAGGTTAATTCTTACCATGCCATGCTGAGTTGCGTTGCTGCAGGTATGGGAGTAGGAATAATTCCGCAAGCTGTGGTCGACATCTATCCTTTTTCGGCCGCTTTAAAAATTCACGCCCTTCCACCCAAGTGGCGAAAATCCTCAACCAGCCTTATCTGGAGGAAGGATTCAATTAAACCCAGCATGACTGCCTTCACCGAAACAATGACGGAATTTAAACAGTAATGCCAAAAACATAGTTAACATTCTTAAGACATTTCATACTGACGAGATCTAAGAATCACTGTACAAGGAAAGATCACCTTCGCGACGATAGCGAAAATTGCGACTATCTCAAGGAGTGAAAAAGCTGTTATGGAAAGTCAACCACGCTATAAAAACGTATTTGCATCCAACGCATTAGTGTCACATCAATTGACTACAAATACTTCTCGATAATTTTGTAAGCATTAATTTCCGCTCGCAGGGTCGTCACAAAGGTGAATACTCCACTTAGCTTACGGGCGATAAGAGCAAATTCTTTGGGTGGAGGACTAAATCCTTCGACTGCCACAGATTTTGCGCCGAGCTTCCCAGCGCGTTTCATGAGATTAGACATATGCCATTTATATTGATTCTTCGAGTTTAATGCGAAATGGGGTATGTCAGATTTATCTTTTCGAAAAGGCTCCATCAAAAGCATACAAAAGTCAGCAAAGGACTCTTTTACTCGCTCAGGATGAGTATTTCGCAAACAATTAAGTTCAATCGCGCCCTCTATTACCTGCGCTTTATCTTGCCGATAGGATGCAATGATTGTTTTTCGCAAGGCCGTCAGAAACGTCGCGTCTAACTCACGCACGGCACCAAAATCCAACAACACCAATTTGTCTACATCCGCCATATCGCTATCGTTAGGCTTTGATAGCTGCACGCGATAATTCCCAAAATTCGGGTCGGTCTGCATGATCCCCCACTCGAATACTTCTTTAAAAAAGACGTCCAGCATCGAGATGGCCAGAGCATTTCGTCGACCCTGCGACAGCCGAGAAATGGCAGGATTTGTCACTTCATATCCTTCAATATAATCCATTGTCAGAATATTCTCGGTCGAGTAACGTCCCTCAATAGTCGGCACAATATATCGCCCATTGCCGCTGAGCAATTCTGCAACCCGCTCGGTCATTCGTTTTTCGCGCAGGTAATCGACCTCATCGACCAGCATTGCCTTGATGTCCTTCATCCATATTTCGACATCTCGTCCGGATTGAACCCAGCGAGTCAAACGTAACATCTGCATCAGCCCTCTGAAATCTGAATCGATGGTTTCAGCAACGCCCGGGTATTGCACCTTGATACAAAGGGAACGGCCGTCTTTAACACAGGTCGCACGGTGTAGCTGGGCCAAAGAGGCTGCGGCTACCGGCTTTTGATCTATCTGCAATTCGCAATACCGATTACCCAGCGTCGTCTTTAGTACGGGTTCAATCGACAGCCATTCTAAACTGCTGGTTTTGTGCTCAAGATGGTGTAGGGCATCGGTCACTTCTTTGGGTAGCAGGCCATCGCCGTACAGTGCCATCATCTGACCAATTTTAACGTAAGCGCCCTTGAGTTCACCAAGCTGCTGAGTAAATAGCTTCGCTTCCCTTGCTAAGGCCTTTTGATGAGATTCTCTCCTATCATCAGCCGACAAAAACAAACTAGCCGCACGATTGCTCAATAAGCGCGCACCACTACTTGCACCTGCTAGGGATATTGCAAACTGGCGTTGCAATCCACTTTGCTTAATCTTCTTTATTTGGGTTTTATTGGGCACAATCGGTCACAAAAGCCTTGGACTGAGAAAAAGTAACAGCGAACTAAGCAACGTAAAAACCATCTACGCTGTAAATGCTGAAATTATCACGGATATGGAGATGGTCCGAACATCGGTGTCGACGCATTAACGGTCAAAAAGCAGGTATTTAGAGTCAATTCAAGTGAAGTATCGTATTTAAAAGCGACTTTCATTTTCACATAAAGGGACTGTCGACCTTCTCGAATGCAGCGGCACTCAATCCCTGAACAATAATACCTGTTTTTCAACAAAAGAGAAAATCTTTGAACCAGCGACCGTCACCAACAATCACTCGTGAAAGTGTCAATACACTACCGCAGCGAGGACTCAATTCAGGTAAAAAAAACAACTTAGATCAACCCATTTGCCACGAATATCAGTATATAGGCGTCACGAGATGAGATCTTTGATGTGTATTAAGTATTCTATATAAAATTGTCGGCTGGATTAGACCGATGACAACTCGCAATTAAGTGGTAACACTTATTCCAACAGGTAATCGCGCGTATTTACCACTATTTCCTGCATGATATTATGACCGCGAAATCTTAACACGGCTAATCACTCTTATTTATTTAGATTACCAACACCGGAGAGATGCAGCCAAACACAATAGCCTCGATTAATTCGAGGCTGTATTTTGTGACGCCTACCAAGTCATTATAATACCCGTAAAAACCGATTATTATTCAGTAATCCCGCCTGCTAATGTCGCTGCGATAGCAACGCTTTTTCCTCGTTTGGGAGCCTATTGATCAGGTCGAAACGAAATTGGGTTTCACCGCGTTAAATCAACAGCACTCGTCACGGCAGTAATTTTCAGGAAGATTATGAAGCACGTGTTACTAAAAAACTATTCATTACGTGAGACAGATCCGATTGAACTACGAAAACAGCACAGTACAACTTATCCACAAAAACGACGCGGGCGTGATGTATTGGGTCGAAGACAGCTACCTGTATCATCGCCACTATGACGTCAATCACCTTCAGGAAGACGAAGGCGCGGAGTTTTTGGTAGCCGTCGCAGAATTATTTACAGTCAAAGTACCGCTTATCTTTGACCGAATCCATAGTTACTCCGTCGATGATGCATTAATGCAATTTGTCAGCAAGCACGCTCCGCTTTATTTCACCGCTATTGCTTTTGTAAGCCATAATGCCAATACCTTGTGGGCAAATAATTACTCTCGCGACAGATACTCCCCGAACATTCCCGCTGAGGTATTCCATAGTCGACTCGCTGCGCTCACCTGGGTCAGAAATAACCAATTTGATTGCGGTACCATACCGTCGGGAAGATGACGATTATCGAAGGTGATTTCTATCAAATAAGAAATCGTGTCCATGCGCGCTGTAAACTCACTGCTCGTCCGACTTAGCTTGTTTTAGGTATAACATACTGGCACCAACTTTTTTTTGCGCTACGACCCGTCGAAAATTCTTTGGCGGGTCCGGCAAGAGACTCTTTGATGACACCCTGAGTTACAGGTTATCTGTTCGTTTAGACCTCTGGCGGCGATTTCAAATGCGCAAACACTCGCTCAAGCGCGCTTGGAGAACCCATAGACCCATCGCCGGATAATGGCATATCTCCGCTTTCAAAATCCGTCAGTGTTTGCCGACCATCTCTTACATTTTCTGGCACGGGAGCACCATCAACACCCTCTATTTCAGTCGCGTACAAAGGGGCAGACCGAGCCCAGCGCAATTGCGCAAAGTAGCCACCGCCAGCTTCGTGCATTGAGGCTTCGGCGTCACAACTCGAGTGCGCAAGCCAGACGACCATTGCAGATACTTTGTCCGGAGACAATCTCTGCATGACCTCTTCCGGAACACTTCGTGCCGCAGACTTTCCTTGTTCCAGACGTCGCTGATCTATTGCTGTGCCGAAATCCCGCGTCATTCTGGTATCAGCTTGCGGAACCAGAATATTACATTTGATGTCTAGTTTGAGTTTTTTTGCTTCAAATTGTAAAGAATTAGCAAGGCCAATCACTCCGGCTTTACTAGCTGCATAGGCCGCCACACCTGCTCCAAATATTGCAGGCGAAGAAGTCATAATGCAGCGCCCGTACTTTTGTTCAACGAAGACTGGCCAGGCCGCCTTCATCACGGAAAAGACACCGGTGAGGTTTACGTTAATCGTACGCTGCCATGACTCTAAAGTTAATTCAGACCATACTTCCGGTGTTAGAATACCCGCATTATTCACAACGATATCGAGACGTCCGTATGCGGCAAGAACCGATTCAACAATACGCTCTCCCTCTTCTACAGAGTCGTAATTAGCGACCGCCTCTCCACCGGCGGACCTTATTAATTCAACGACCTCGTCTGCGACCTGACCCTCGGCGCTGCCGGTTCCGTCATAAGCTTTACCGAGATCATTAACAACAACTTTACAACCGCGCGCAGCAAGCAATAAAGCGTGCTCCCGTCCGAGCCCGCGGCCGGCGCCAGTGACCAGGGCCACTTGTCCGTTAAAGTTAAGGTGATTTGTTGTTAGTTCGTTTTCCATAATAGTTTACTCATAACTTATTTTGATGTTGTTAGAAGGGAAAAGCATCAACACTAACAGATTCTAAGAACTAACTGAAAACTAAGGGAGCAGGCATTTGGAGCAAGCTCAACTTCAGCCCTTTTAGCTCATTTCAACGAGCCCAAAACGAAAGATGTCTCTTACATGTCAGTTTTTAGGAAGGAAGAACGATATATGCGAGAAATACGGTACTATTTACCGCCCCCGATTAAGCGCTCTATTGAGCGCCCCAGTAACGCTGCATTTCATAGTATAAAAAGGAAGCAGTCCAGGTAATTAAGACCAAACCGGTCAACGACTCTACTCCAGTCAAATATCGTATATCGCCCATCGGCTGGATATCGCCAAAGCCTAGTGTAGTAAACACGGTGAACGAAAAATATCCGCAGTCCATCAAGCTGCCATTGAAGCTTCCACTAAGTTCTCCCCAACCATCCGCTCGGTTCATAAAAAAGTAGGTAAACGCAAAAATCCAGATTTCGAAGGCATGCGCCACTAACGCACCAAAAACCCCGATCACGATTCTATATCGATGGTTTATTTCCATCTTTGGAATATACAAGGTCAAACGGTATAGAAACTCATAATGAACGATCACCGATATAGCAACGACTAAACTGTTAATCAGGAACACATACATCATATTGATTGGCTTCGCATTCTTTGTCTTCTTGCGCTAATACGTTTCAACAGGAAACACAAAGCATAGATTAATTGGTCTTCAAGTCGGCCGTAGGAACCCTAACTGTACGGGCTAAGCTTGTTGAGACCATCCCAGCACTGTACAAGAATCGATCGTAAGCACGACATTAGTAAAACGTTCTGTACAACACCAAGTTGACGATAATCTATTCCGTGAAAAGTGACAAGTTTCCCCATACGACAGTGTTTGGTTCGTTAATAGCGGTGTGCGGTTCATCAGTCGAACGCGATTCTAGGCAACTTCACTCAGCTTCTGCTGTCTCAAATTTAGTCTCGAAAACTCAGTCAACTATATACCTAACTCTTCCGCGTACGGCGTCTAAGGGTTAAATATCCGTGACTTGAGTACATGAGTTTGAACTCACGATATTAATTTATGCGTTTGTCGTCAATTCCTCCTCTCGAAAGTGCTATCATTTGTACCATTGGTCAATTGCCACTATTCTCTTAGACAAACATTCGATAAAAAGTGAAGTTGTGAAGAATCTATTAGTTGTTGTTTTCGTGTTTCTTTTTTTAATTGCCTGCAGTTCTACCGGCATTACCAAAAGGCCGACCGCCGAAAGCGATACGATGGGCCAAGAAAGGGGACAAGGCAAAAAATGGCATTGCTATGAAGACCCGTCTCTACACTGGATTTGTAGCAGACAATCGACTTTGGAAGCGCAATTAGCGAGAGAGAATCAAACCTCCAGCACGCGCCGAGAAGCAGCGACCATCCCAAAAAGGGTAAAGAGTTCAGCCACTCAACTGGATAAACCTGTTACCACCACAGAGGCAAAAGCAGAAAGCCTGTCCAGTGACGATGGAATTGCTGGCGATTATAAGGCCGCAAAAAGCGTCGACCCACAGGGAACGCGCTCGGCAGGTATTACAGGCACGAAAAACGATAAGGGCGTAAGCCATAAACAATATGCGGTGCAGCTACTTGCCGTTCGCAATATTGAGGCACTCGACAACTATCGACAAGAACTCTCGCATATTCCCACTCAAAAGTTCGCTCTAATTCAAGAGGACAAACGTTGGTATATTTTGATCTTCGGGATTTATTCGAGTTACTCGGAAGCTAAAGATGCCCTCAAAGCAGCAGACCTTAACTTGGAACCTACCCCTTGGATAAGGCCATGGATTCCGCAGAAAGTCCAATTAATCTCTGACTAAGCTCACTGTTGATAGTCTACTCGTGCGAAGTATTTTGTTACCGCTACTAGTACACCAACAGTTAGGTTTCAATTTGAGCGGTCATTCTCGAGACACTCTGTCGATTAATGAAATCCCTGTATTTACCGCGGACCATTACTGTAACAGCGTGGCACATCAATGGACATATTCAGGTCAAGTAAACTCCATTAGACTTCCCTTTCTCTTAAAATGAAAGGAAACGACATGGCTCATCTACCGCTTTACACCGCACTGACCGCTGCAATCATTATGATGTTTCAAATGGGTTTAATGATGACTGTCGGTTTACGACGGGGAAAATATGAACAAAGCCTAGGGGACGGTGGACATGATGACCTCTTAATGCTTATTCGCCGACACGGTAATTTAACAGAAAACGCTCCCATTTTTATCACCGTTTTGGCATTACTGGAAATGATGTCGGGTGGTTCTATGCTGATATTAAGTCTTGGCCTGGGCTTTGTTGGTGTTCGTATTGCCCACGCGGTGGGGTTAACACTAGGTGGTCCAAATCCGTTTCGCATAGTCGGCGCATTTGGTACTCTGTTGCTAGGTTTTGGTTCGGCGGTTTATCTTCTTTACAACGTCACACAGGCGCTATAGTCACAGGCTTCATGTTTACAGGAACCGTAACTACAGGAATTACAATTCCGGACAATCCACGGGGAATAGTAGCAGGGGTCTTTTACCAGCGATGGTTATTTGCCGCCTATTCCTCGTGGAAAATCGAGTCATGCGGCGTAAATTACATTAACACGCAGCCAACCCAAAAAACTTCACCAATTATTTCCGAAACAAGCCAAGCCCGGCCAGATTTTCTATTTCCCGCTGGTCTTACTGCGATATTCTGTATACTTCTTCGAACTGCCACGAACTCTATCCGCTGGATATTTTCCTCGGTTTTTTTCGATCTTTTTTTCAGCCTCGTTCGTCAAATCAATTCCCATTCTGTCGGCAAGTCTCAGCAAATACAAAAAAACGTCAGCCATCTCTTCTCCGACACATTGACGCTTTTCCGTTGACAGGTCTAACGATTCGGCTTCGGTTAACCACTGGAAAATTTCCAGTAACTCTGAAGCCTCTACAGATAAAGCAATTGCCAGATTCTTGGGAGAATGGAATTGATCCCACTCCCTCTCTTTCGAGAATTCCCGCAACAACTTTTGAAGCCCTTCATACTCAGTCATAGTGGCGCTCTAACATTAGAGGTTAATTCCTTCTTTTGTAGCCCAATGCGGCTGCGGTCAATAAGTATCAAAGAGCTAATGTCTTGGACATATGGCGGCCGAACATTCCGACATTTCTTATTTAAAGATAACAAGCCGCAATTCTTTAATGACACGATACCGAATATTGAGGCACTCAATAAAGTAGATTAAGCACTGATTCTTGAAGCAAAACTAGACAAGTACTATGCAACAGAACGTGCCGACGGTTACCCGCTTAGATCAGCACCTGCAGAACAGAGCCTCAAAGCCAGTTAAGTATCTTTCACTCAATCAGGATTGGAAAAATCAGCTGCTGTTTCATTATTAGTTGGCCGATGGGCTCCTTTATTACGACCGTGACCGCGCTCCCGCATTGACAACATTCGATAAACCTTGAGACGATCTTTTCGGTCTAAGCCTGAAAAAGTCTTCATCATCCCACCGTGCATCGTAGCCTGAAATTTTTCCGATGCGGCCCTGACTTTTGCAAATGCACTAGCAACAACCTTCTCATCGTACATCTCAGCACTCACGGCCTCCCGCAGCTCTCGTTGCGCGAATCGAAGCTCCTTGCGCAATGGCGCAGATTCACGCATGTGCGCTCGCATTGTGTTTCGAACAACCTCTCGCTTTGCGGTATTCAAATCCTTAGCCATCCAGTCAAAATGACCTCGGTCGGGGCGATGTGCGAATCCTTGTCGACCAACGAAAATCCCAACAATCAGTAAGTTTATGCCCATAGAAATTATCAACAGAGCGATAAGCCAGGTTCGATTACTCATCGTACCAGCCTCCATTATTTTCTCCTGAGATAGCTAATAAATATAGAGTTTCAGACTCGGAAAAGTCATCGACTGCGGATACGTCTTCGACGGTGTTAATTCCGATCGCGATACCTAGGATTAGGGGAATGGTTGCCGCTACAGCAGGGCGCCAGAAGGATGAAGGCATCGATTCCAGCTCTGGCGTTAACCACTCGATAATTCTTCCGACAAGGCCTTGTTTCACATTAGCCAAAATCTTCCGCTTTAAGTGGTCTTGCGCTATCAGGTCGTCTGACACCTCAAACGTGTCCAGCAAGGTATCAAACGCAGTTTCAGCGCTTACCAATGCCCGCGCATCTGCCGATTCATCCAGCAGTGCTAGAACAGCAACCCGCTCGTCCGATGGCCAGTTTTTTTCGCATGCACCGTAACTATCGATAATTTCCCGCAGCCTGCCGAGGTTCACTTTATCCTCTCCGTCGATAATGGTTCCCACTTAGTCGGGTGACTGATTTGAACTTCCAGCGTTTTCTTCAACTGTTTTCTACCGCGACTTAGGAGTGACTCCAATGCATCGATCGATACATCGATAATCTCGGCAGCCTCTCGATTACTGAGCCCTTGATAATGGCACATGACAACAGCACTTCGCTGCCGTTCTGGTAACTGGGACAGCGCCTGAGCAACTATTTGCGATTGTGAGCGCTGGTCATAGTCACTATCTGGACCATTAGTAGCCGGCTCTTCAATTATCCTTAACTCCGGCTTGGACACCCTCAGACTATCGACGCACAAATTATGGGCAATCTTGTGAATCCAGGTCGTCAGCTTGGCTTTTGCCGGATCATACCTGTGTCGAGTTGACCAAAGCCGAAGAAAAGTCTCCTGAACAATATCCTCGGTGTCAGCCCTATTGTACGTCATTCTTTGCACATAACGACTAACCGTCTCCATATGGAAGTCGAGGACTTGGTGAAATGCATCTGCATTTCCGGCAAGCATCTTTTTGACCGCTTGCGGGTCCAGCTCCTTGACCATTAATACGCCTCAGATATATCTCATCGTGGTGGAGCCTAATTAAGACGCTCCACCCTTCTCACGTCGTTGCTGTTTTCTGTGGCCTTTTCGCTTTAATCTCGCGTCCTTCAACTCTTCTTTTGACAAAAAGCCGTCGGCATTACTATCGATACGACTGAATTCCGAAAGCTGCAATTCTTCTTCTGTAACAATTCCGTCTTCATTTTGGTCTGCGGAGGTAAATCTCTCTTTGATCCTGACCTGCATTTCTTCCTGTCTTGCGGCCATTGTCGTTTGCCTTTCGGCTATCTTTTCAGCGATTTTGGCGTCAACTTCATCCAGTGTAACAGTCCCATCACCGTCCGTATCCATCTTTTCGAATCTGTCGCTGCCTCGCTCTTGAAATTCTTGCTGACTAACAAGACCGTCACCGTCGGTATCAATACGACCGAACATAGACTTCCCGTGGCGCTCAGCATAAGCAGTCGAAACTAAAGCCGAAGCGGTGAAAGCGATCGCGGCGATCTTGACAATATTGTTCGTTTTCATGGTTTTATCCCTGGGTTGTGAGTGATATTTAAACGCCCAAACACCTAACTCATCATTACTTCGTTTGCTCGTCTATAAAACTTATACGCGGTACTCCAAAAATCCCGTCGTTTTATTTTCAGTTAATTGTCAATCTGCCATTCATCAAGTTTCTTCCCTAGAGGACCAACAATAGATGAACCGCGCAATTATCAGGATTAATCCAAAAACTATTCAGATGTTTTTAACCACTGCCCTGAATAACCACCTGACGAACGGCGTTTCTAATCAGTTATCGCGCCGTTTGCTGATTGTTGGGAGTTGCGTATAGGCATCCTTCCACCCATATTTCGATCAGATATCATTACTTCCCCGACCATCCACCTTTCAAATCGCGCAAAACAAAAACAATAAAGCTGAAAAGTCGTTATTACTGTTATTCATTCGGGAAATTTTCACAAAATCATTAGAGACAGCCCGTAAAACCACCACGCTTAGGTAAAAACACCTACAAAATCGCGTATTCCTCCTTATTTTTTTTTTGATTTTCGGTGATATTATTATTGTGAAACCTTAGGAATCACCTTCACTTATTGCTTTATAAGCAGACACCGTGGGATCACGGACATAAAAGAGGAATTACACAATGATTAAAGTTACTGCTATCGTATTATCTACTGTTCTGTTTTCTGGCATGACCCACGCGTGCTCTAAACCCGATGCACCGGTACTTCCGGATGCCGCTACAGCCGTTACAGCACAAATGGTTAAAGCAAAGAATGATGTTAAGGCGTATCTTTCTGCAGCAAATACTTATCTGGAATGCGTTTCAAGTGACAAAGCTCACAACCGGATGGTCAAAGCCATGAAGAGAGTCGGCAAAGAGTTTAATGTCGCTGTTCGAACCTATAAAGAACGAATGGCAAATAGCTAGTAGAGACCGGGAAGGCACTAATATCACAATGTGATTTTTTCAGATGCTTTCTCCTGCACGCCCGACAAAATATTATTACAAAAGCCTCGTACATGCGGGGCTTTTTTAGTTTACCTTAAATCTAAAGGGCTATACGTTCATTGACAGCATGTCCCCAACCGATTCGTCGTTAGCCCACATCGATTAAAACAACCGAACCGTCTTCATCTATTTCTGCAATTTGTCCTTTAGGCTCTTCCAAAAACATCTGCAGTAGCCCGAATACAACGAAACAACTGGCAGACATTACAAAAAAGAAAACGGAGGATTCGTAAAAGGAATTCACGAGTAAAAACGACGCCGCACCCACATTGCCATAAGATCCTGTCATACCCGCGATCTGGCCAGTCAATCGACGTTTAATCGTTGGAACCACACCAAAAGTTGCACCCGCACCGGCTTGCACGAAGAATGAACAGAACACAACGACAACAACAATGTGCCAAAACTCCCAGTTCGGTGTCATAAGACTAAGACCCAAATAACCAATAGCAGAACCGATAACCGTCATTAATAGCGTTTTCTTGCGCCCGTAAATATCGCTCAAATACCCTCCGCCAGGACGCGCGATTAGGTTCATTGCCATAAAAATACCGGCCAACAGAGCTGCCTTTGATGGTGTATAACCATATTCGGTAACAAATAATAGCGGTAACGTGGAAACTATCGCCACCTCCGAACCGAACGTGACCGCATAGGCAAGATCCAACATCGCCACTTGCTTAAATTTGTAACGATGTATTTTTGCTACGCTATTACTTAGGTTATCGCGATTAAAGAGAAAGCTATTGTACATACTAACGACAAACCATAGCCCCAAACAAACCCAAATTGCATAGGTGACAGACTCTGATAGAAGTGCTACTCCAGCTGGTGATAGGCGCCAACAAATGATCGCCATCGCAATAAAAATCGGCGCAGTCATCACCATGAATAGGATAAAATCTCCTCGGCTTGTAACTTCCATCGGGCCCAGTTTTTTCGGTGAAAAATACGTTGCACCTCTGGGAGTATTACGCACATTGATGTAAAAAATAACAGAATAGATAATGGAAATGACACCGGCAACAGCCACTGCACCGCGCCAGCCATCAGTCATGATAGCCGCGAAATATACGGTCATTACCGGCAATACGAAATTGGCGACCGCAGCACCAAAGTTTCCCCAGCCCCCGTAAATTCCCTGAGCGCCACCGGCTTGGCTTGCAGGGAACCACTCCGTAACAAGGCGTATACCAATAACAAAGCCGGCACCCGAAAATCCCAAAAGAAATCGCGCCGCCGCCAGCTGTTCATAGTTTTGTGCGGCCGAAAAAGCAATACAAATGACACCGGACACAGCAAGGAGTCCACTGTACATGCGGCGCGGCCCATATTTGTCAACCAAAGAGCCCACCCAGACACGGGCTGGAATAGTCAAAGCGACATTTAGGAACAGTAATGCCTTCGCCTCTGCATTAGACAAGCCGAAAGTATCTTGTATGTAAGGCATTAATGACGCATGGCAAAACCACATGAAAAACGTAATAAAAAATGCGATCCACGAAAAATGCAGCGTCTTAACTCGCTCATCCTGCAAATTGAAGACTTTAAACTTATCGACCGACATATTCCAGAACCCTATTCGCTGTAATTGACACGGTCTAAGCAATATATGAGCCATACTTCCAAAATCGCGCAGGGCTGAACATTTTTTCCGCATGGCTGCCATCCTCACTGCGAAAGCAGCGCGCAGACACTACACATAACGCACCAAAAGATTACGACAACGCACCAAAATACGACGGAAACCGACCGACGCTTAACGCAGACGTATCACGTTCATCCAAAACGGGTGAAGCAAAACGACCCTTTATTGTGCCGTTATAGATTTGGCAATGAGGGTATATGTAGTGGTAGCAGCAAGTGACTTGCCATCGCGTCGAACAGCATCTGTTCAATTGCGCATCACAACATTCTCGGCATACAGATCTTGCGCGGTTACCGATATTGCACTGGCAAACGCCCTGTCCTGTTGTACACTGTGACTTGCCAACAACAGACGAGATAATTAGGGTCGTATCGCATGAACAGATTTTGTCAATTGCTATTAATCGCTTCGTTTTCCATATTCGCAAATGCTCAAGGTAATCGCATAGACACCGTCCGTCACGACGCCCCTGAGCTCGCCAATTTTGGCGAGCTAAATATCGGCGTCCGCACGATGACGGTGATCGACCAAAATCGTCCTGACATCTTAAATACGAGGTCGGGAGAGGCAACGGCTTACTACGATCGAAGCCTCACTGTCGAGATATGGTATCCCGCACAATTACAAGAAGGACAGCAACCCGGTGGCCAATACACGTCGACAACAAGAAATACAGCGGTTAAAGCCACTCTATATGGCAAGGCAGTCCGAGAAGCTAACATTTTAGCAACAGCTATACCCTACCCACTGGTTATCATCTCACACGGTTATCCTGGTAACCGTTATCTCTTAAGTCATTTAGGTGAAAACCTGGCGAGCAAAGGTTACGTTGTTGTTTCGATTGACCATACGGATAGCACCTATGAAGACCAGCAGGCGTTTTCCAGTACCCTCTATAACCGCGCCCTGGACCAACGTTTTGTCCTGAACCAAATAGACACAATGAATGGTGATTCGAGCAGTTTTTTGGCGGGCTCGTTAAACACCAGTCTAACGGCGGTGGTCGGGTTCTCAATGGGCGGCTATGGTCTAATGAACAATCTGGGAGGCGGATATAACACGGACGTCGCTGCTCTACCCATTGCTCCACCCAACAAAATGTTACTTCAGCACACATTCGACAACCCGGATTTTAAAAAAAACCTCGACTCCAGAATTAAAGCGGGTGTGGCGATCGCCCCCTGGGGTATGGCTGCGGGCATGTGGAAAAAGAATGACTTACGTGGAGTCACTACCCCAACCCTTTATGTTGCCGGAAGCTTAGACAAGGTCGCGGGCTATGAAGACGGTGTTCGTACCATCTATGACAACGCCACCAACAGCGATCGGTATTTATTAACTTTTATTAACGCAGGTCACAGCGCGGGCGCCCCCATTCCAATGCCACTGGAAATTGCCAATAATGACGATAAAACCGGAGCGAGTCACTACACGGACCCTGTTTGGGATAATCGCAGGATGAACAATATCATGGACCATTTCATAACAGCTTTTCTCGATTTACACCTCAAAGGTAATGCAGAAAGCCAATCATGGCTGGATTTGGTCCCTGAATCACGCAACGGAATCTATTCAGTTGCAGCGGGCAAAAAAACCAAGAAACACAGCTATTGGAAGGGATTTGCAAAGGGAACTGCCATCGGTCTCAAACTTGAGCACAGGGAGGCTGGGCAATAACTAAGCTCTCTATTGAAAATAACTGATTAGCTTTAGTAGCCCACGTAGAAAACTAACATCCATTTATTCACCAAAGAATAGAAAAAGCCCCACTTAAAGCGGGGCTTTTTCTTTTGCAGGCATCACTTCTCGAATTTGTCTAAGACCTGCCTACCCTCTATACCAGCATATAATGAATTCGCAGGCCGCTTCACTCTCATATACCAATGTCATCAGTACTGATTTCGTAGCTCCGGCTGGTCGCTTAAGTATTCAACGAACTCGACTTCGAAACCATCCGGGTCGATAAAATACACATTTTTCCGATAGGGATTATCTGCACCATCGATTGAGATCTCGAAACCAGCCTCTTTTAATCGTTCAATCAGACCATTGATGTCACTAGTTACGAAGGCAAAATGAGCTAAGCCAACCTGATGCTCTTTTAGGTTTCTATTTTCCTCAACGCCATTGTCGGCAAACGCAAGATACTGATAATCATCACCAAAATGCAGCCAATTCCTTGGTTTTCCGTACCAATCATTTTCACCGCCGCCCCGAACACGCCAATGGGGGAAAGCAGCCTGATAAAACGTTAAAGCCGCAGCGATGTTTCTCACGACTAAATTTAAGTGTTCTAACTGGAGCATGTCAATATCCTCTTTATTTCTGTAAGTTAAGTCTCTACCGTTTAATTTTTCGAATGTGCGCCCAGCTCACTGTTCGCACTATTGGGGCTTATTCTCCAGGGCGGATTCAGACGATTTTCTCCTGCCCAATAGAGTATAATTTTATTTCCGGAAGGATCGCGCAAGCCTGCTTCCCGCCACAAAAACGACTGATCGGTGGGCTCAGTGTCAAACTCTATGCCTTTTGCAGTCAGAGCTTTAACCCATATGTCCAGGTTCTCATGTTCAAAGTAAATAACCGCCCCGTGTTGAGATTCACCTTCTGTCAGCGACAGAGAGAAAGTACTGCTACCCGCCGGACATTCAAACCGCGCATAATGTGGCGTATCAACTATTAGAATAAACCCAAGCGTTTCATAAAAATCGGTGGCGGCTTTCATATCGTCTACAGGTAATGTGACTTGATTTAAATTCATGATATCTCCTCAAATATAAAGTTAAACTACATGCCGTAGGCATATTCTTGCTGTTTTGGGTAAGGTTCCGACTGATGTTGAGTGCGAATTGTCTTTAGGGCTTTGGCGTATTGATACAGCATATTTAAGCTATAATTTATCCGCGCCTTCAAATTCCTCTCTCGCTCGGTAATAATGTCTGCACCACCTAACACTTCCGCTACATTTCTGACAATAAGATGGTCGGGAATTGCAACAATCTTATTATTCTTTAAGGCGTTCATTCGCAATTCTGCAATCGGATACGCACCGCTAACGCCTTTGGACACGGACACTAACAATGCGGGTTTATGAGCGGTATCCTGCAAGTCACACATCAATAGGAAATTTTTAAGCAGCGGGCTTGCCATACCACCCCACTCGGGAGTAATAAGGATCATTGCATCGGCGCTTGATAATTTAGAGCTAATCATTTCCCAAGAATGGCTTTCGTCAAATTTGCTCGACTGCTCACCATCCCAAAAAGGTAATCCATACCGGCACAATTCCAATTGGCTCATCTCATTAAACTCATGCGCGGCTCCTGCCAAATAGCTTGCCACTTTATTGCTTTGGGACTGAACCCGCTGACTGCCACTGACGACTAATAACTTCATTTAAGACCTCCGAAACGTTGTTGGACGCGTCGTTTTTCCGCCGCCCCTACACTTAAGTAAATTTTTATGTTTACTTATTATTTGTAAGATAAATGCTTTACATAAAAAAGTAAAGCGTTTATAAACAAAAAACTTTACTTAACTAAGATTTTGGCAATAATGGAGGCAGGAGAGAATCAATGAAAACTAATGAAAAGATCATCCAAATACTCAAAACCAACGGCGCATCGACAGCGAAAGACCTTGCTCAAGCGCTGAATTTGACGACCATGGGTGTGCGGCAACACCTTCAGGCCCTTGAAGACGATGGCGACGTTAGCCACGAGGATAAAAAAGCATCCCGGGGACGCCCGACCCGCAACTGGTCACTGACGACTAAAAGCAACAGCCACTTTGCCAATGGCCATGAAGAACTTACCGTCCAGCTAATTGATTCGGTCAAAACTATTTTTGGTGACGGCGGCCTCGACAAATTGATCGAACACCGAGAACAAGAATCCCTAAAGCTATACAGTGAAACGCTTGCCAATAAAACCGGTCTTGCAGCTAAACTGAAATTGCTAGCGCAACTTCGTACGAATGAAGGTTATATGGCAACCATAGTGAAGGACGATCCTTCCACTTTCTGGCTATTGGAGAACCATTGCCCGATATGTGCTGCGGCCAGTCAATGTCTGAATTTTTGTCGATCTGAACTCCGCTTATTTCAAACCGTATTAGAAGGCCATGCCTTGGTCCAGCGTGAGGAGCATATTATTGAAGGAGCAAGGCGATGTGCTTATAAAATTACTGCCACTACGGAATTGCCCGATAATCCAAATCAGGCTTCATGAAAAAATGCAAAGACTCATCGCTCAGAAATACTCGTAGAAGTTCTGTTTCGTGTCTCTGGAAAATCAATACACCCACACGGTAAAACGGACATAAACACAAGGAAACGCTGTGAGTCTGCCAGTGACCAAAACGATCACGATAGAAAATAGACCGAAAGATTATGAAAAATAATTCAATAGAGGTCCGCCACTCAAGAGGTCAACTACTTATCGACCTTCTTAATGGTACCGAGACCTAGGTGTTTGACATGATACCTTCCTTCGTAGCCTTGTAACCTCAGCAAGGAATTTCTCGCCAGAAAAATGCCCATGCTGGGTTCCTGTTGAATAAAAACAACATCGCCTGCGCTCGTTTCAACGTTTGTTTCAGCCCAATTTTCCGCCTTAGATAGTATTTGATGGGACCCCGGCTCTAAATTGAAATAGATATATTGGCTGCCTCTTGTATAACCCATCTCGGACTCCGGGAGTTTATCGTCAACAAATACATTGAAACGAATCAATGCACCAAGACTAGCCGGACGAACAACATACACGATAGCCTTACCCATCTCGGGGAGTTTTGGCAATTCAAAGCTTGCAGCTTCGACCTTCATTTCCTCCGGCGAGGGCAGCGTAGAACAGCCAGTTGATAGAAAGATTGAGAATGTGACTACTAATATTGCTAAGGTTTTCATAACACTTCCTTGTTTTATGATTCAAGAACGGTGGTTTGTGATGATCCCGCTTGCACGTACAGCGGAGAGCTGTTCACGTTTCGCTGATGAACAGCCATCCAACGGATAATGTCAGCGGACGGTAAAATACAACTTCTGTGGATTCAATTCTGAATTTCAGTCCTAATTCTGCTACTTTTAATTGCAGGCAAAAGATAGTGGGAATAGGTGCAGGAGGAAATAAGGAGAGATTCCTTTACTCAACGTATACTACCAGCATCCTTGCCAACCCATTTAATCTAGCAAAAAAAATTAAGCTTGTAAATGGCACAGACTTATAGCTAACGAAACTAGTCAATTCGAAGCGGATAACTTAACTACTTACGATCCTTAACGAACCCATTAACCGAACCGTTTACGGTATCATAACCAAGCTATTAAAATATGAAGGATGTTCGCGAAAATACAGTCCAAACCAAACTCCCAAAAAACTTCTCATTATCTACGAACACTTCCACCGCACCAAACCCCGGAAAGCTACGAACTGGTACCTCGACTCTCTTCGTAAACAAATCGAAATTGCGGTAGTGACTGCAGAACAGCGGTCAAACTCCTTATCGATCCTCATAGCACATCAAGCGCTGAACGATTTTCTATTTCGCTCGATCGACCTCTCTGAAAAACCGCGCAGTTTTTTCGTCAGTGGGGTAGAAAGCTTCTATTCGCAGTTCGTCGGTCGTAATGTCTTGAGGTGTTCCAAAGGTTGACATTACTGAAAATAAACTCAGCTCTAAACCGTCTATATTTAGCTCCAGCGGTAGCACCGGCAGCAAGCTTTCGAAATGAGGATCACTGTCGTTTACCGGTCCCGCGAGCTCGATATACTCGGAAAATGTCTGTTGAACAGCGGGATCCCCCAAAGCCAAAGATTCACTTTTCAGGCGCCGGACGAAGGCGGGCGCAACCTGATCCCAGTTAACGATAAAGGGTCTTAATCCCTGGGGGTGCAAAGTCAGTAAAGCCAGATTAAATTCACTGCCGCCACCGGATGCTTGGAGAAAGATCTCGGGGTCACCAGCGATTCCCAACAGCAAATCTGCCGCCTTGTTTTTCTTTTTTACATTCCAAAAACGATCTATTACCACAGCAGGCAATGGATTATGATGTTGCAAGACATGATTTAGCGCATCTAACACAGGCGCCATTGAAGGCTCGTCTAACTCTTTTTCGCTATAGGCTGCTGAGAACCCTGCAGATTGCAACACGCTGTTTCTTTCTCGCAACGGAATATCCAACGCCTCTGACAAACGTATCACCATTTCCCGACTGGGGAGACTTCGGCCCGTTTCCAACCAACTCACGTGCCGTTGCGAAACATTGGCTTCCAACGCCAAATCCAATTGAGAGAACTTTCTATATGCCCGCCAGTGACGGCAAATATGCATAAAATTTTGTGCAGCAATATGGGCCATAAAACGCTCCTTGAATAAATTTATTCTCACCCGACAGTGACTCACCTTCAATAACCTCCGAGGTTATTGAAGCTAGTCATATTTGAGAGAATAATAACCCGAACTTACATTAAAGGAGAGCACCATGAGCAACAAACGCACAATGAGCCTGTTAATTCTCATCCCGTTTAGCCTGTTAAGCCTCTATGCCGTTTCGGAGGTAGGCTTTATTGGACTTTTTGATTACCAACGCCATAGCCCGGCAGGCTGGCAAGTACTAGCCGACCTCGTCATAGCGCTCGTTCTCGTATTGAGTTGGTTAATCCCAGAGGCGAAGAAGGCCAATCGAAACCCCTGGCCATGGGTCGTGGCTACCCTCTTCACCGGCTCATTAGCGCCGTTACTGTATCTTGCGACCGGAAAAAAGCACTCTGCTGAAGCTGTTAAATAGTGGGATGAACGGAGGCTTGATAATCCTGCTTAAGATTAACGGGAAAACGCTGATCGGCAGTCGTTGTAATCATCAAATAACGGCGGCTCGAACAGCTTGAGATAAGCGGCTGCGGGGGAAAAGTTTTTCAAGCGACTCTCTCCGTGAAGCCGCGATATCTATAGACGTAACAGGGGTAATAAAAAAATATAAGGAAATCTAAGTGCCCAGAAATCGAAGCACTAAGAAACCTCACCACCAGGAAACCTAAGTGCGAAGAAATCTGAATACGCCTAAGCAGGCTAAACCGAATAATACATGCACCGATACAATCGGCGGCCAGCCAAACAAGAATATAACGTCATTAGCTAAGCTAGCCTTAAATGGACCACCTCCGAAGGCGAGTCCACGTGTGCCAAAAAATGTGTTTGCCATCGCCGGCAGCGTGAACAACCAGGCGGTGATCAAAGCGGTCCACCACAAGGCTTTAAACTCTCTGGCGCTAAGCCTCATAAACTGACCGCCAAAAGCCAAGGCCATCAATAAGAGACCTTGTGTAATAGCTTCCATATGCCCCATTCGAAACGCCCTGGAATCACCGGGTATATCCACTTCGATTTGAATCGGTAACGGCCACACTACAACTTCGCCCAATAGATGGAAAAACCATACCCAGCCAAATACAATCGCAACCACAAAGAGACCGAGACCATTTAAGAACAGTAAAGCCTGCATGCGAGGTGTAATGGTTTGATAATTTTTAACTGTTTGCGTCACGTTAGTCATAAGGTTTCCTTTCAATTCGGCAAAGATGCCGGGGAATCTTCATCAAATCGGCAAGTGTCTAGTTTTGATGTTAGCTCGGGATCAGCGTTAAACATGACAGCCCAGTCTAATGCCCACTGGGGATCCGATATTTGTTCCGGGTGATAACCCGGCCTGAAAACAGGCAGTAACCGTGGAATGAGTTTTTTGAAAATTCTCAACAACAAACCGGCGAGACGCCAACGGCTCTTGAGATTTTGCCACAGCCCATCTTGCTGCAGAAGGCGCTTGTAAGCTTGCCGACTGCGCCAAAAAATATGGACGGTTGCATACAAGAACCCCGTAATCCGCCAAAAGTAACTACCATACAGGTGATCGAATACATCAAAGGCAACATTCTTATGTTCAATTTCTTCAATAAAATGCCATAAAACGAGGGACGTAACCGTTGAGTCGCTATTCCCAAAAAGAAATTCCCGGTCCGTTATTAACATATTGCCAATGGCTAATGCCATAGATTCAAAACCCTCCGCATAAGCCAGCCGGAATCTAAGAGACTTTTTGTCTAAGCGTTTGTAATCGGCTGCCAATACTTCCTCAATCCCGTGTACACAGGGGTACTCAGAGGCAATACTATCGTTATATTTCTTGTGTTGCTGGTAGTGTTGACCCTCTTGATACACATACTGGTCCAGTTGTTCCAGCAGGATCGGATCGGTAATTTTTGGTCGGGCGCGGCGCATAGAGCGAATGAGATGAGGCTCCAAATAGGGCATAGCTAAGGATGCTGCATTAACAATCTGAGAAAACTCCGGCTTACCACTATTCCAATGCGCTTTACCGGGTTTCTCATAGGAAAAGGGCATGCGGCGTAAGGTCATACGTGGCCCATGCTGACTCTGCACAATTGAATCGGACATACTTACTCTCGTGGCTGCTTATTTACAATTAGAGGGAATACTCTAAATTTGATTAGAGTATTCCCTCTAATTGTGTCATTGTCAACCTTTCCACTGTACTGGGCTGGACTGGTACAGGAAAATAAACAGAAGGGTTTTGAATGACGAATCGCGAACGAATCATCGAGGAAAGCCGCCGCTTAATGAACGAACAAGGCGCACACAACATTGGCACAACCCAAATTTCCGAAAGCCTGAAAATTAGTCCAGGTAATCTCTATTATCACTTCAAAAATAAAGAGGACATTATCCAAGCCCTATTCGATCGATTTGAGATAGAAATACGTGCAGTCATTGCCGAGGACGTCGTCCCACCTATTAGCACGTCACGCTTCGTTGCCTTCTATCAACGCAGCATGAGCGTAGCCTGGAAATACCGCTTTATATTCGGTGGATTACTGCATTTATTGCGTAAAGATAATGCGCTCGCGCTAAGATATCGAGATTTGCAGGCATGGGCATTGGAGAACCTGGCAAGTATAACCATCCAACTGGTACGGGATGGCAACATGGTCAAACCTCGGGGGGAAAACGGCCATAATTCATTGGCGTTAAATACATGGCTAATCTGGAGTAACTGGATTCGTCACATCCAGATATCCTCGGAGACCTACCAGGTGGAGAGCACAGATATGGTTGCTGGATTGATCCAAATCTTCGATGTATTGTCGCCATACCTAGACGAACAATTCGAGCGTTCAGCGCGCCGTACGCTAGCTCGAAACGCCGCCTTAGATTTAGAAGATTAAACCGATCAAAATTCGAGTTTGAAAATGTCAGCGAGATCCCATCGTCGCACTGAACTACAAAAACTGTCATCTCTATTAAGCTTGGTACCGAAAACCCGGGGGGCAATGAAAAGCTTCATACCTCTATCACCGTACCTTCCAGAGCGAATCAACCGCCACTCTTTGAGTAATTTCCAAAATTTTATTTTGGAAATTACTCAACGCTGGAATGCCAGTGTGATCCAAGCCACAACATTAGACATGCGGCCTTGAGCGATATTTTGATATTGTTATAGTTAGCTTACTGGCAACAGAGGCATCGACATGAAAGTGAAGGAGCTAATTCTCAATCGTGGCAGCCGTGTTGCTGCAGCCTTTATGATATTAGCGATTATCACCGTGCAATCCGCAAAAGCAGACACAGTCTTGAAGCTTCAATTTAACAACTCGGCAATAGCAAACAATCTCAATTACAATAAGAAAGCCCGCAGGCTTCCCCTTGCAAAAGGCATCTATCTTGGCCGAACTAAAGTCAACGGAAAGAAGAGATTAGGAATTGTGATCGAACACAAGGGTGTTTCCTGGAATGTCAATAATCGCGGTATTTCAGTTCTGAAACAATTCTGATTGTACTCGAATTTGAACACCCGTTCTAAGCAACGACCGCTCTAATATAATGAGGCTGCTCAAGTGTTACAAAGTGGTTGGTATTTTCGGTCTTAATAATCTCAACCTCACTATTCAATTTCGCTCCAGCCAGCGCACTTGCCTCCATCGTCTCGTTCACCAACACATCATCGCGACACCCTTGAACTAATACCACTTTATGGTAGTTTTCATAAAGTGAGTGCGATTGCTGCTCCTGCCACTCCGGTATATTGACGACATTCGTAAGGTACACCCAATAGAACTTCGGCGATCGAAAATTCCTCATAATCATGGCTGTTTTTAATTCATTCGTCGGGCTCATCATAGGCATTTTCGCTAAACGCTCCCGAGATACTTTCGCGTAGAGATTGAATCCAATTGGCATCAGGTAGACCAGTATCGACTGACCTATTTTCCCGGGGTTTGGAGCAACTGTCGTGCCTTTCGGTACCACCGCCGCCTCCAATAGCGCCGTTATTTCCTTGCCCGATGTCTTCGTTATTTCTGGAAACTGGCGTCCAGCATCAAGTACCACGGCACCTCCTCTTGAATGACCGTGGACCACTATTTTTGAACCGGCTGCGTACTGGTCGATAATTTTAGCCAAATAGAAACCGTCGTATTCAATGGTGGCTACCTCGTGAGGATTATCTGCCCACTGCAGCGGAGTCGCATTGCCAAGATCGAACGGAGAATGATAAAGCGCGTTATTCACCAGAATAAGCTGACAGGACTCATCTTTATAAAGATCGGTAAAATAGCTCATTGTTTCAGTAAAACCGGGAAAACAAACAATGGTTTTCGTCGTATCCGCACTACCACTTCGAACCGCAAAAACAGTTTCTCCCACGGTGTATATATCCCCGTCAAAAGCAACAACAGGCAGAGCGGTTAAAGCCTTATTCGTAATGTGTTGACGGTAGACATGAAAAAAAAGCGCAATGACAATGAGTGTAATGATGATGTTCATAAATTTTTTCTTATCGTTAATTTGTTTGAAGCGTATATTAAGATGTTTTGTCAGAACATTCCTAGAGCGAAACCCAAATTATCACCGGTTCTTAGCAATTCGATGCTCTATTTCAGGTTTAATTCAGGTTTGGCTCTGGTTTTTCCCGTAGGAAGCCCCCACAATTGACCACAGACTATCATTGAGAAACCGCCAACTATTAACTAACGGATTCGCTCAACTATGAAAATCCAGCTCAGTCCTGAAGAAGCACGAATCATCGGCTGCCTGCTCGAAAAAGCAGTCACCACGCCCGATCAATACCCTCTCACCCTAAACGCACTGACCAATGCTTGCAACCAAAAATCGAGCCGGCAGCCGGTCATGAATCTAGAACAGCGTGAGGTACAAAACAATTGTCGCCAGTTAAAAGAGAGGCATTTGGTTGTTACCGAAGAGGTTTTCAAGAGCAATACCGAAAAATACTCGCAACGGCTCTGCAACAGCCTTTTAGGAGACTATAAATTCGACCCCGCTCAGTATGCGATCATCTGTTTGCTCCTGCTACGAGGTCCGCAAACGCCTGGCGAGCTACGAAGCCGTAGCGGACGTCTTCACAGTTTTAGCGATAACCAACAAGTGGTCGATACGCTCAATAGTTTAATCGAGCGCGAAGGAGGACCTGCCGTGGCGAGGATGGCGCGAAAAGCTGGTCGCCAGGATCACGAATATGCACATCTTTTTTCTGGAGAAGTTGAATCGAGTCCTGCGGAAGACATTATCGCGCGACGCGCGCCAGCCTCATCCAGCTCCCAAACGATTAGCCAGCTAGAAAACCGCGTAAACGCATTAGAACAGGCGTTGACGGATTTGGCCGAGCGCCTTGGTGAAGAAATCGACTTAGGGCCGTCAACGGTCGAGTGATTGATACGATTATGGCATGCAATTAATTTAAGCTTAGTTGGTCGATTTTCGGCAACAGCGTAAAAGAATAAAAGGGAAAATCCAAAGAGACACTCAGTCGAAGATACAGAGCCGCTGAAACCCGCTACACTCGGTAATCTAAAGTAAAATAATTGTCGGAGATTTAGGTGAAAAAGAAAGTTTTCTTATTGGTTTTAATAGCCAGCATTTTTGTCCAATTATCAGTAAATGCTTCAGAGCCCGCCCCGAAAGATCATACCAACTTCATCATCATACTCGCCGACGATATGGGTTATGGTGACTTAGGCGCCTACGGATCCACCCTTATCAACACACCGAATCTGGATAAGCTGGCTGCTGGGGGTGTGCGGCTCGATAGTTTTTACGCCAGCGCAAATGTCTGTACCGCATCCCGTGGTGGTTTGTTGACGGGTCGTTACCCCATTCGTCTTAACCTCGTGCAGGACGTCGCAAGACCGAGTAATGACATCGGTATTGACGCAAGCGAAATCACCATTGCCGAAGCACTGCAAGAACAGAATTACCAAACAGCACTGATTGGAAAATGGCATCTTGGCGAAGAGCCTGAGAGAAATCCAACATTACACGGCTTCGACGAGTTTTATGGAATGCTGCACAGTAACGATATGGCGCCAGTAGAACTATACCAAGGCACTAAAATGGTCGAATTTCCAGTCAACCAACATACTTTAACCAAACGTTATACCGATAAAGCCATCGATTTTATTAAGAAGAATCAGCATAAACCATTCTTCTTGTTCCTTTCTCACGCGTTCCCCCATGTGCCTCTCTTTGCCTCAAAAGACTTTGAAGGGAAATCCAAAGCGGGATTGTATGGTGATGTAGTCGAAGAGTTAGATTGGAGCACAGGAAAGGTTCTCGACACTCTATCCAAACTCAATCTGGATGAAAATACACTGGTCATCTTTACCTCGGACAACGGTCCCTGGTGGGAGGGCAGCGGCGGTCAATTTCGAGACCGTAAAGGGTCTTCCTGGGAAGGGGGAATGCGAGTTCCGTTTATCGCTCGATGGACAGGTACAATTCCAGCAGCTGCGGTATCGGGAGAACCTGCCATGAATATTGACTTATTTCCGACTCTGCTGGCTGCCGCCGACAGCGCACTACCTTCCGGCAATGAAATCGATGGGCGCGATATTCTTCCCATGTTGCAAGGCAAGACACCCAGCCCCCACGAGGCGCTTTTTTTGTTTGATAAGGACCGTATCGCCGGTGTCCGCAGCGGGCATTGGAAATTGGTCGTAGAATCAAAATACCAGACTGTGATCTCCAGCTTTGATCATCCCGATTCTTACTATGGTCCAGTCGGATTACTATTCAACCTTGAAAAAGACCCGTCTGAAACTTACAGCTATGCCCGTGAAAACCCAGCAATCGTTAAACGACTGCGACAACATCTCAAGAAAGGACAAGAAACATTGGGCTCTCGACAACTACCGGGGATGTGGAACCGGTAGTTTCACAGAGCCGGAAAGCCGATAAGTCATGCTCGATCAAACACTTTCGGGTGATAGAAACTAAACCACTGTCTTAACAAGCGATTGAATGGAGCCCATAGTATTTGAGATGAATCCTATAAATGCCAAGGCAGACACAGGCACCCCTCAATGAAATTGGGAACATTAAGCAAACTCGGACTTTGCTTATTATTAAGCGCTTGTGCGCAGGCGCCATCCAAGAATAAAGCCCTGTCACCGTCGACGAATATGCTAGCCACCAATGCCTCATTCCAGGGGTTGCCAGTGCAGGCGACGGAAGAAGCATTTGATCGATGGAAAAAAACGTATCGGGAACTGTCCAGTCCTAAGGCCGCTGCCATAGCGTTGGACACGGAAGGGAAATGGGTTATTGGCAGCAGTTCGGTAGCTCCCGGAACGCTGCCCGCAGCCGGTGCTGCCCTGGCAGACTGCGAACAGAAAAAAAACCATCAGAACATTAACGCGCCCTGCGAACTGGTAAGAGTAAACGACCACGAGTTTGAGCTGGGCCGTGCCCTGGCAAAACGTCTAGACCTCGGCGACGTTAGTCAACCGACGTTTGTTTGGCGTCTACAGAAAAATAATGCCGTCATTTACATTGGCGGTAGCTTCCATCTTTTTAAGCAAGGTTTTTACCCCTTACCTGCCGCCTATAACAAGGCATTTGATGAGAGTTCGCTGTTAGTTCTGGAAGTTAATCCCGCCGCGACCTCACCACAGGAACTATTGTCTTTACAAAAACAGTACCTATTCCTACCTGACGGAAAAACACTCGACCAAATACTGCCCGAGCCGCTACTCGCCAATGCTAAAAGGGAGTTGAATATACTGGGGATTGAGTGGCGTCAGGTCCAAAAATTTACACCAGCAGGTTTCGCACTGAATGTTATTAGCGCTTTATACATGGCTCAGGGCTTTTTACCGCAACAGGGGATAGACGCCCACTATGCCAATCTCGCCATGCAGCAGTCTAAAGAAATTGGGGAACTTGAGACTCTGGAATTTCAATTGCAGCTACTCGCCGATATGCCGTTTGATCTACAAACTTTGCAAGCGACTGATGTATTTAACGAAACTCAGGCGATCGACATAGTAGGAAAAATGGTCGATGCATGGCACACCGCCGATGATAAAAGTTTGGCGGCACTAATGAACGAGTCGAGCTCAGTGAGTCCTGCGATGAAAGCCTGGAACCGCAGACTATTAGATGAACGCAATATTGGCATGGCCAATAAAATTGCCGAGCTATTAAAGACTGAGGATCAAACAATATTCGTACTGGTCGGTGCCGGCCATTTGACTGGCTCGGGAAATGTAATAGAACTCTTACTAGACCACGGAATCATAGCGTCACAGCTGCGCCGGGATGGAAACCCACTATAGCCCAAATAGGGATTCCTTAAATTCGTATTCTATACGGGGACAAGCGGTTACCCGGTCGTCGAGATTGGGGCACAAATACTGAACAGCGAATCACAAAGCGCGTATTTATCAGACTGATCACCCATGTAGTCGTTATCGCGCGACATTATTGGTCGCCATTGTCGCGAACGTCAGTTTTCTGCATTTTCCGGGCTTCATTTACGGTGCGGAAGTCTCGGAAACTTTTAGCATTGGGGACACAGGATTAACACCAACGACTCGAACATTCACCATTTCGTAGCCGATGGTCCGCAAACAACAAAATCCGGTTCTGATTAATTTTTTTTAACGTGCTTGTGCCGTGAAAACCGTTTATTTTCGCTATCGGGATTATTTTCGAAATTCAAAATTGGTCTCACAATAAATCAATAAAAAACAATAATTCGTACGGCAAAAGGCAAATTCATGACAGACAATGCACTAAGAATCCCCGTTTTCACGAAAATGGCCTACGGCTTTGGATCGATAGCCTACGGCGTAAAAGATAGCGGTTTTAACTATTTCTTCCTGTTCTTCTATTCCTCGGTTATTGGTGTAGACGCCAGTTTAGTGAGCCTCGCTCTATTATGCGCATTGATGTTTGATGCTTTTAGCGACCCGTTAATCGGATATTTTTCAGACAATACTCATTCTAAATGGGGTCGCCGCCACCCATTTATGTACTTCGCCGCGATACCGGTAGCCGTTTCTTATTATTTCGTATGGAATCCGCCGGCCGATATTCAAGGTAACGACCTCTTCTGGTATTTGGTTGTTATAGCCATCGCGGTTCGAACGCTCATTACGCTTTATGAAGTTCCCAGCTCCGCCTTGGTGGCTGAAATGACCAATGATTATGATGAGCGCACCAGCGCTTTGAGCTATCGCTATTTCTTTGGTTGGAGCGGCGGGACTTTAATGGCCTTTTTTGCGACCTTATTCTTACTGGTACCGACGGACTCGATTAGCAACGGAATGTTTAATAAAGAAGGCTATTCACAAATGGGGCTTGTCGCAAGCTTAGTCATTTTTATGGCAATTATGGTTTCGGCTCTTGGCACACACCACTTGATTCCGCATTTAAAACCCGCACCGCCAAAAACACGGATTACCATTCGCAGAATCTATTCTGATCTTTGGGAAACCTTAGCGAATAAATCATTTGCCGCTCTTCTTCTAGCCGCATTATTTGGCGCTATTGGCACCGGACTCGCAGCCGGTCTCAATTATTATATCCAAACTTTCTACTGGGGTTTCGATAATCAACAGATCAGTATAATCTCCATTTCCGTGGTACTTTCTGCCGTTCTAGGCTTTGTTATCTCACCCATCGTGTCGCGTAAGTTCGGCAAAAAAGCCGGTTGTATCAGCATTGGAATTCTTGCTTTCAGCATCGCGCCGTTACCCGTCGCACTACGATTGTTTGACTTAATGCCCGACAATGGCGACCCGATACTTTTTCCAATTGTTGCCATCGTGACGGTTATTGACGTGGCTCTAATTATCACTTATCAGACCCTGATGGCTTCGATGATCGCCGACTTGGTCGAGCACAGTGAGCTGCAAACGTCGCGTCGTTCGGAAGGCGTCTTTTTCGCCGCTATAACTTTCACTCGTAAAATGGTCCAGGGGCTCGGGGTAGTCGCTGCCGGCACCGCGTTAACGCTGATCAATTTTCCCCGCGAGGCCGTGCCAAGCGACGTGCCTGCAGAGTCTGTGTTCAGCCTCGGATTGATGTACGCACCGGCACTCTTTTGTTTATGGATGATCATGATTGCGTTTATCTCAATGTATGGAATCGATCGATCACAACATCACGAAAATTTAAAGGCACTGGGACGAAATTAACCGTGCAAGTCCGCTCTCTCGCAGCGCAAACCTTACCACAATAATCCAAATGAGAACCTGAGATGACTTTACCTGAATCCGCGCACTGGCTCTCCGCTCTCGACATTGGTTCAGGAATTTTAAGAGGCGAATTTTCCAGTGAGGGTGTTACGCAAGCGATGCTGAATCGTATCGCTGCGCACAATCCGCGTCTTCGCCCTTACTGTTCCGTGCTGAAGGAACGGGCCCTGATGCAGGCTTCTGAATTAGACGCTGAAACGAGGTCGGGAGTCTCACGCGGACCGCTACACGGCGTGCCCATCGCAATAAAAGACCTTTGCGATATTAAGGACGAAGCTACTTTCGCAGGCACATCATTCTTGGGTAAACAAGGCAAGGCAAGCACATCAGCATGCGTTGTCGAACGGCTAGAGGCGGCCGGCGCTGTTATACTCGGTAAAGTAAAGTTGACTGAAGGCGCCTATACCACTCACCACCCCAGTGTAGAACCCCCCATTAATCCCTGGGTTGCCGATCGCTGGACCGGCATTTCATCCAGCGGTTCAGGCGTAGCAACAGCCGCGGGTTTAGCGTTCGCGTCTCTCGGTTCAGATACCGGTGGATCGATCCGATTCCCGTCTGCGAGCTGTGGCCTTACCGGCCTGAAACCAACTCATGGTCGTGTTCCCTTGCATGGTGTCTTTCCACTCAGTCCATCTCTTGACCATATCGGCCCAATGGCTCGCAACGCAGCCGACTGCGCCGCCGTTTATAACATTATCAAGGGCGGCGATGTGCGAGACCCACTAAGCCTATGGCCTGATGATTCCGATAAAACACCACTTTCAGCGACGCCAACATCTGTTCGGATCGGGGTTGACCGCAAAGCATTAGAATCGGGTGACGAGTCGATGGCCGGGTTAGTTCTGCAGACAATTGACGTACTACGTGAACAGGGAGCAGTGATTGTTGAGATCGAATTGCCTGACGTTTCAGTTGCGGCGAGTGCCTGGTCGGTCATTTGTGCGACGGATGTAGCCAACGCTCACGGCGACACTTTTCCGAGTCGAGCGCAGGATTACGGTTCGGATTTACGCAAATTACTCGAATTTGGCAATACAGTAGACGGTCGCGCACTGGCCATTGGGATCGCCCAGCGGGAAGCATACGCCATTAGCTTCGATCGATTATTCGACAATGTCTCTGCCATTCTCACTCCGGTCGTGCCCATTCCACTCGCAGCAGATACCAATATTGGCGGTCACGATCTTTCACCGGCCAACGCCGCTTTAGTTTCTCGTTTTAACATGCCGGTAAACATCGCCCGAACGCCTTCCTTAACAATGCCCTGCGGTTTCACTGCTGACGGAGCACCGGTCGGATTCCAACTAGTTGCGCGACGACTACAAGAGAACAGTCTGCTTGAACTCGGCGCTGCCTATCAAGCAGTCACTGCCTGGCACCAAACCCATCCCAGTGACTCAACTGCGTAAAAAGTCGGCCCCGTTAAGAAGTACGAATATTGGCATTAAGCCGAAAAATATTGTCTGGATCGTATTCTTTTTTAATATCTAACAAACGAGCAAAGTTGCCTCGATAGTTTTTGTTGACCAGTTTTGCACTATCATCATCGGCTTCATTCACATAAAAACCGTCGGTAAAAGGCATCAGGGTTTTCCAGCTTTTCTTGATAGACCGAACATGATCCTCTGCTGAGGCGTTCGGCTTCCACCCTACAGTAAAAATCATATTGTATTGAGCATAACGATGTGCGAACGCGGTCGCGTCGGCGGGTACACGGGAGATCGCACCACCGGCCTGCTGAAATATCATTTGCACAGATCGGTCGGGATTCGGCTGTAGAGCCTCTTCTAAAGCAGCGATCAATTGCGGCGTAATTTGTGACACGAAACCACCTTTCAGATAAGCCGCCGTCGACCGAGGTGCCGTATTATCGCCACTGCGCTGCAAGGCCACATAATCTACTGATCTAATGCCTCCAGCGACCGGTTTGCCAAGCGTCTTGATCGGAGCCATCACTTTGTCGACATTTTCACCCGGCCCGCTGTAACAAAGAGCCAATACGACAAAACCTTTGGTATCCCCAGGACGGTATCCAGCGATTAAATCTGCCTGTAACTCATCGGGCGCATTCATTGAGAAGTCACTGTAAAATTCCATAACATCACGAAGGCGGCTCATGGGATAAACAAAACTACCTGCCATGACCTTCCGGTTCATTTTGTGAAGGTTAAATTCGAAGGAGGTGACCACCCCGAAATTTCCTCCGGCACCGCGCACGCCCCAGTATAGGTCGCGATTTTCGTAAGGGCTCGCACGGCGCAATTTGCCGTCGGCACTGACGATATCAAACCCCCTAACATTGTCCAGGGTCAGGCCATAACGGCGGGCAAGACGGCCAAAGCCACCACCGGTTGTGAGGCCACCCACGCCGGTATGGGACACCGTTCCAGACACCGTCACCAGTCCATGATTCATGGATTCGTGATCCATTTCCCCCAGTAAACTGCCACCTGACACGTAGGCGACCTCTGATTTTGGATTGACTCTTACGTGGCGAAAGCGAGATAAGTCAATCATCATTCCGCCATTGCACGTCGATTTCCCCGACGAGCTATGGCCACCACATTTCACCGCGATCACCAAATTATTGTCCCGTGCAAACTGTACTGCAGAGCTAACATCTGTAACGCCAGTGGGCTGTACTATTAAGGCAGGGCGTTTATCAATGGCAGGATTTAACACTTGTCGCGCCAACTCGTAAGTCTCGTTACCGGGCAGTATTAATGGGCCTCGCAAACTATCAGATAACTCTTGTACGGCGGCTTGGCGTAGCGTTGCCTGCTTGCCCGACATAGTCACTGCATCCAGATCGCCCATAACTTTTGTCATCGGCGAAGCTAAGCTGAGGTTTATCGGTAAAAGCGCGGCCGATGTGGCGGTAAACATGGCTGACTGACAAAATGACCTGCGGTTCAGCATAAGAACTCCCTGTTGACTCAATTATTTTTGGTCTGAATCGAAAGCGTAGTAGTCATTTGAGGAATTGGCCAATGTGCAGTTTGTGTCACAAAAAAATTGCGAAAGCACCCGAATGAGTACCACTGAGATTTGGAAATAAACTCTGAGACAAGTTAGGTGCGAAAGAGGTTACAGTAACGGGAACGATTGGAGCGGTGAAGTGCAGAGGCGAAATGTCACTAGCAAGTTTAACTCGCTTAAAATAGTCCTGCGGCATCCGTTCGTTTTCCCGAGCGGCCAACACAGCATTTTTCCGATCCAACAATACGGTCATAAAAAGCAACGCGACTTGAACATGGTGCAGTACTAGATAAACAGAGCAAGGGAAATACTCTCTCTTAATTCAGCCGGATCTCCGAACTGCGGCTAGCAATGTTCTTTGATCCTTTTTTCAAGATGGGTGTTCCAAACAGTATTCTCGACAAGTCTTTTGCAGAGACATCGCTCTCAAGGATTTTCATTTTAGCACTCTCGGAATAATAGGTTTTTTCCAACACCTGTTCAAATTTTTGTACCTGCTCGGGAGCAATACGATCCCGCGCGGCGCTGTCCTTTATGCCATGATAAAACAACGCCATAGACGCAGTGTGATCCCCCGCCGCCCACAATGTAATGACCTGGCGCCGGTGTTTTAACTGACGGATGTTCTCTTGTATCCAGACGTTGTATTTTACAAAGTAAGATAGACTAAGCAGTAAAAATATAACGGCGGCGAACGCAGCCATGACAACAGCGACTCCTTGACCACCTGTACTCATGGTCGCGTCTACATCTTCGTCCGACGCCTGTTCTGAGATCGTTCCAACGGTATAAATCTCTCGCTGTGGGAAATTAATTTTCTCGGCTCTCTGTAATTTATTATTCCACCAAAGAAATTCTTGCTTTGGCAATGTGTATCGTCCGGCCTTCTCGATGACATAAGTGATCAGGTCCCGACGTTTACTGCGGGTAACGCCACGATTCGTTTCATCGGTCAGTACCGGAGGGTTTTGGTAACGGCCTAACCCTGCAATCGTTATTTCAATGGGCGGTGGTAACATCATAGCAGGCACACCTTCCGCTCGAGAAATAATCGTCTGTTCAATAACATCGCCCACTTGCAATTCGGTAAGCGCGCTTGAAAAGCTTGTTTCAATAGAAAAATCTTCTGCATTAAGCCACTGGCCGACCGCTTGCATTTCGGCTGGCACTGACGCTTTTACCGGTAGTGACTGGGTAAAAAGACGCCCCTTTATGACAGCGCCTTTTTCTCCCGCGACGGTTATATCGACCGCAATCGGTGGAATAGTCAAGGGATCAGCGTTAAGCAGGAAGACATCTCGCGTCCAATGCTGCACCGTCCAACTGACTCCTTTTTCACGACGAGAAAAATTTGTCGCAAAAGCGCTGAGCGGACCAACGACGACATTATGTAGATCCAATGGACCGATTCTGGTTCCGCCTGCAAACCACCGCGTCGTCGCGATTTCTATAGTTAGCGTGACTTTTTGTCCTACTGTAATATTTTTAACAGGCGATAGAAAGGCCCTTAGGCTTAACTGATTGTCATTGAGCAGAATTTGTAAGTCACTACTGCCAATGCCCTGATTTCGACCCTGACCATCGATATTTTCAGCAGCAGCCATGCGGCTAGCTAAACCAATACAGATCGACAGCACAACAATCCCGGCCATTAACAATCTTGCACAGGGGAAGACAAAATACCTCATGGCGACTTTCGCCCTTCTTGCTGCATTAAAAACTTAACTCGCAGAAAATTGGCTGGATCCGGCTCTACCTGCCGCATCCATATTTCGTTAAGAGCAGGATTGTCGAGAATGTCCTGCGCTTTATACTGTGTGATTTTTTGAGTGTCAAAATTTAACTTTTCTGCGCCCTCGCCTGTTTTGGGCGCGCCTCCCAATTCCTTTGAAGATTCACCCTCTTCAGGTTGCTGCGCTTCGCTCATCTGATTAACTTCGTCGATGATCACCTGAATATGGATTTTGTTTTTAAGCGCTCCCCTATGCTGTGGTTGGCGCTCCAGCACACCGTTATAGGTCTTTACTGCCGCGACATACCGCCGGGCGTGCGCCAAAGCGTTCGCGCGATTAAATAACCCTTCGACACTGTCAATTTGCGAAAAAACATCGGCGGCTGCATCAAATTCTTCAGCCAGATAAAACGCGCCACCCTTGCGCATAGGATCCGAAAAAACCGTTGCTGCTTTCTTAAATTCCCCACGGCTGGTAAAAAATTGACCTTGCTGATCCCTGCTCATCCAGAGGTCAAGAAACCCTGTTTTCGCATCATTAAGCGTGCGGGTCGACAATTCACTAAACCAGGCGATAGCAGCCGGGAAAAGCATGCCACTTTCGACCTCAGAGTCCAGGTCGTCGGCATAGGACGAAGAACCGTCAAATGCTGGCGTAACAAAGATAACCAATAAAACCCAGTTCAGAGTCCAGCCACTGCGAAACCAAAACAAAGTAAAAAAAGCCAGTGGAAAAAGAACGTAATAACCTGCGTCTAACCAAGGGCGTTTATTGTCGTCGCCAGAGGTGAAGTGTCTCTGTAATTCTCGATCGAGCCTTTCGACATCGGTTTTGTCTACGGTCATTGCCTGAAAGACACCATTACAGGTGGCGGAGAGTTCCTGCAATACTCGACTATCAGTAGGAATAGCTGCTGACGATAATCCCGCCGCTTCAATACTGTAGATTAGAAATCGATGGCTGGACGTTGCGCAAAAGCTTCCAAAACCTTGCAGACTGTCTGCCCCTAAACCGTCCGTCACGACCAATATATTGCCACTGTTTCCCATTGTCTTGTCGATGGAAGCAATGGTTTTTTCCAGAAACTTGCCGGGAACAGGCATCAACTCAGTATTCAATGACTGTATTAGCATAGTTATAACGTTAGCGTCATCAGTTAAAGGGATTACCCGATGAGCAGTTCCCGAATAGGCGATTAATGCCGTGGGCGAATTAGCCCGCAATGCCATCAAATCCTGAACTTTTTGCTTTGCTCGAATTAAGCGGCTCGGCTTCACATCGCGCTGATTCATGCTGCTTGATACATCGAGAATAATCAACAGAGGTGTATTGTCTTCGGCAAAAGGCGAGATTTCCCTCTGCCAACTGGGTCCGGCCATAGCAACAACCGTTAATAGATTCACCACCAAGAAGACGCTGGTGGGATGAAACAGACCAAAAGACTTTTTGCTTTCCAACAACTTTATCAGCAAGTGTGGCGCAATAAGATTCTGCCATTGGGATTTTTCTAGCGTTCTTGTTTTTACGACATAAAAAGTGAACAAGCCGGGAATCGCTGCCAACCACCACCAGGGACGTAGGAAATGAAAGTCGGCGAGTGCAGACCATTCATTCATGACTCTGCGCCTTGACGACTTAAAGCTCTCAAACTCAAAGTGCTATGGAGGATCATATATAACAATGCGACTAAGCCCAGCGGATAATAAAACAGCTGCGATTTAGGGCTGTAAGCAATCGTTTCATATTTTCTCGGTTCAAGCCGGGAAATTTCTTCATGTGCCTGAATGAGGTCCGACTGACTTTCTGCTCGGAAAAACTGACCGCCGTTTACCTGCGCGACCGCCTGCAGCGTGTCGACATCCAAGGCCGTTTGCTCGTCACCTTCTGGCAAGCCTATGGCTATCGTATGAATTTTTATATTAAACGCACGAGCAATTCTGGCGGCTTCTATCGGAGGCACTTTACTACCGGTATCATTGCCATCGGTTAATACAATTAAGACCCGATCTTTCACTGACGATTTCTTAAACAGTTTGATCGCCAGGCCAATCGCATCGCCAAAATTGGTACGTGAACCCGCCATACCGACGGCGCTTTCTCCCAACAACTCAACAAATACATCAAGATCTGCGGTGAAAGGAACCTGCAAGTAAGGCGCAGTTCCAAATAGAATCAATCCGAGTCGATCGCCATCGCGGTTTTTAGCAAAATCCGCCAGTATGGCTTTCACTCCATCTAATCGCCCTTGAGGCTGACCGTTTTCGTCGACAAAATCTAAGGTTTCCATTGACCCTGATAGATCTACCGCAATCATCAAATCTCTGGCGGATTTGTTCTGAACAATAGGCTCACCTACCCATTCGGGTTTTGCTAAAGCTGTGACAATAAGTAGCCATGCGAACCCCAGCACGAGTCTTTGAACCAGTAGTCGCTGTGGCGTGGTGGCCCCTTTTTGGGGAGTCTGACCCGTGATGTCGGCGAGCCGTTGGAAAAAAGGAGCTTGTAAAGATGCTCGCTCTTCCAGGTGATGGGGAGCGATTAAACGCACGACAACAGGAAGCACTAACAAGAAGAACAGCCAGGGGTAAGCGAACTCAATCATGAGCAGGCCTCCGATGAGCGCTAATCCAATGACGGGCAAGGCAAAGTAGTTTTTCTGCGTCCACCTCTGAAACATCTAAACTATGAAAATTTTGATAACTAAGCGCAATGAATAGACGGCCTATCGTACCTGTAAAACCCTGCGCCGGTGCAGACTCAGAATGCGGCACCGGTTTTAGCTGTGGTAGCGATTCATCCAGAAAACTCAGCCAGTTCTCGCCATACAGAGAAGCTACGGGTTCACGCCCGAATGTGGCTATTGCCGTCGATTTTAACAGGGCCGGCAGAATTCGTAAGGCCTCATCGCGCGGCACATTACGAAGCGCCGCTAGCGCTGTGCGGCGATAGGCATTTGCCTGCCATTTCCGCCAGAGGTTAAAGATAGATAACGCGAAAAAAACGATTAAAAAGGTGAAAAGATAGGGCCAACCGGGAGCATTAAAATCCCAAGGAACAGCACTTAAGGGCGCTATTTCCTCAATCCCCTTCAACATATAGTTACCGAAGCCAGCGGAAGACGACATTAACTAAGGCCCCGCTGCAGCTTTGTCCAGACCGATAGCGCTGCGTAATTGAGTAATCGTTGCGCGACTCGTCGACAAGGGAAGAACTGCAATGCCATGTTTGGTCAATGCCGCGTTGAGTTGCGCCCTATCGTTAAATTGATGCTGCTCGAAGCTGGCTCGCGTGCTTGAATCTCTCCCATCAACATTAATTTGAAGATGTCCATCGCTCACAATCAAACCGGACTGATTCGGCAGATGACGCTCAAGTTTATCGCTGACCTGCGAAATAACCACATCGTTATGCTGCGACATTTGTATTAACAGCTTGATAGTTTTTTCATCCCATCCCGCGAGATCGGATATAAGCACCACCAAATAATCATGGGTAACCAGATGCTTAGCTTGCAAGAGGATTCTGTTCAGGCTGTCTACCGACTGCAAATCCTGTGGTTGAGCTTTTAGTAAATGGTTGTAGCGCTCTATCTGCTTGAGTATATTCAATACATCCGAGCGGTGGCGACCAGGCTTAATATCTTTCGAGTGAGAATCATTGAAAATCAATGCGCCGATACGATCCCCAACGTCAATAACCCGCCAGGCAATGAGTGCCGCCAGCTCCGCAGCTGCAACAGATTTCATTTTATCAACAGAGCCAAAAAACATTGATTGCCGTTGATCCAATAAGAACAAAACAGGACGTTCACGTTCTTCCGAGTAAGCGCGAACATGGGGCCTACCCGTTCGGTTAGTGACTTTCCAGTCCATCGTCCTTATATCGTCGCCGGCCCGATACTGACGAATTTCTTCAAAATTCAAACCGCGACCACGGAGGCTGGACATGCGACGTCCCGTCAATTTACTGCGAACTGCCTGTCTGGGCAAAAACGAAAAACCGTGCGCATCGCGCTGCATAGCAATCAAAGACCGTAACGTCACATAAACCCGCGTATCAATATCCGACCCATTCTTGCGATCGGTATTGGTCATGCTAAAGCCACTGTTCTTAATATTTCAGCAACCGCATCGTCAGCGGTTATCCCATCGGCGATAGCGTCATAACTTAAACTGATTCGATGACGTAAAACCTGCGGAGCGATAGCGCGTACATCGTCGGGGTCAACAAAATTCTTTGTCATCAACCAGGCATGGGCCCTGGCGCATTTATCCAAACCATTTGTTGCCCGTGGGCTGGCACCCACAGCAATCCAGTTCTTTAAGTCCGCACTAAAGCGCTCCGGATCGCGGGTCGCCATGACCAAAGCGACGATATAGTTATCGATATTCTCAGACACATGAATTGATCGGATTTCTTCCCGCGCTTTAAAAATAATCTCGGGGTCAATCTTTTCAGCGTATTGAGAAACTTGCGAAACTCCTTTTACTACCTCTTCATTACGCAACATACGCATAATGGCCAGCTCCCCTTCCTCCTTCGGGTAGTGGGCAAAAATTTTCATTAAGAATCGATCGACTTGTGCTTCCGGTAAGGGATAGGTGCCCTCTTGTTCTATCGGATTTTGAGTTGCCAGCACCATAAACAGATCGGGCAGCGGGTAAGTTTTCCCGCCGTAGGTGATCTGCCGCTCCTCCATTGCCTCTAACAATGCAGATTGTACCTTGGCGGGAGCCCGGTTGATTTCGTCCGCGAGAATGAGATTATTAAATACCGGCCCCTGCTGAAAAGATAAATGCGGTTTACCGTTTAACTCTTGATAGATCTCGGTACCGGTAACATCAGAGGGAAGGAGGTCCGGCGTAAATTGAATACGCCCGAGATCAACGCTTAAGGCTGCTGCCAAGGTTTTAATGGAACGGGTTTTTGCCGTTCCCGGTAAACCTTCCAATAAAACATGTCCGTTGGTTAACAGAGCAATTAATAGCGCTTCAACAACGTGCGATTGCCCCAACACAGACTTTTCCAAGGCCGTTGATATTTTTAGAAATTCTTCTTGTGTGCTCATAACCAGACTGTGCGAGTATTGAGTAAGGGATTAACTTTGTCGTGATAAAAAAGGCCGGGCGCGAATGCCCGACCTTGTAACTGCCTAGTTCCCCGCTTTTTGCCGGGCTCTTTGTGCGGCTGCCATTTGGCGGCGGAATGCGTTGACCGCTTGGTCGATGGTAAAGGTAGCGGGTGTCATACGCGGAGGAAATTGCAAAAATGTTCCCAGGAACTCGCGAACAACCTGTCCTCCCTCACCTACTCTCGGCACTCGATCGCCCCACCATTCGTTGTAGGCATTGCTATCGGTATCGGCGCGTTCGTAGGGGTCACGGCGCAGATTAAACAACTTGGGAATACGCAGGAAAACAAACGGTTCGCGCCAAACATCGAATCTCTTCGCACGTTGCTCTGCAAACACGGTTTTCCAGGCACCCTTTCTCACGCCAACGGGGAATCCGTCATCGCTGATATAGATAAAACTATCGCGGGGCCCCTTGTCTGTTTTGCCCGTTAAGTAAGGCAGTAAATTGAAGCCGTCCAAGTGAACCTTGTAAGACTTGTTGCCCGCCGTGTGGCCCTTAAGCAGTTTTTGGGTGATATCCGGGACGCCAGCAACCGCCATTAAGGTCGGATACCAGTCCGTATGGGATGTGATTTCGTTACTAACGGTACCGGCTTTAATCTTTCCGGGCCACCGCACCATGGCTGGCACTCGGTAACCGCCCTCCCAGTTAGTATTTTTTTCGCTACGAAATGGCGTAATCGCTGCATCCGGCCAGGCATTAAAATGGGGGCCGTTATCGGTGGTGTAATAGACAATGGTATTGTCGGCAATGCCCAGCGTGTCTAATTTATTTAACAGGACCCCGATCCGATCGTCGTGATCCATCATTGCGTCGTTATAAAATCCCTGCCCGGAGCGACCCAGTGATTCTGGCTTAGTATGCGTACGGTAATGCATGCCCGTGGTATTCACCCAAACAAAGAAAGGTTTTTTGTCTGCATGAGCTTTGTCTATGAATTTTAGCGCACCGGCAACAATTTCGTCATCGACAGTCTCCATACGCTTGCGGGTTAATGCACCGGTATCTTCAATTTTTCCATCGCGATAGCTGTGAATGACTCCCCGTGGCCCCGATGTTTTACGGTACTCCGGGTCTTGCGGGTAGTCTTCGTGCTCTGGCTCTTCCTCGGCGTTTAAGTGATAGAGATTACCGAAGAATTCATCAAATCCATGATTGGTCGGCAGGAATTCGTCCCGGTCTCCCAAGTGATTTTTACCAAACTGCCCGGTAACGTAACCCAAGGGTTTCAGCATTTCTGCCAAGGTAGGGTCTTTAGGGCTGATACCGGTATCGGCACCGGGAACACCGACTTTAGACAGTCCCGTCCGCATAGGACTCTGGCCCAAAATAAAAGCAGATCGACCGGCGGTACAACTCTGCTCTCCGTAAGAGTCCGTAAACATCATACCTTCAGTGGCAATTCGATCAATATTAGGGGTCGGATAACCCATCAAGCCGCGGTTATAAGCGGAAATATTGGAAATGCCAATATCATCACCCCATATAATCAACATATTGGGTTTTTGAGCCGCCAGAGCGCCGCTCGCAAAACTAGCGATAAGCGCCACCATTGCAAACCTCAAAGAAACGGGATTGAACATCTTTCTCGACATAGGGAAATGCCTCCTGTTGAGTTTATTCTACTATTCATATTATTTTCTTGTGATTATAGGCGGTGCATAGGGAAAGGAAAGAACAATCATCAAGTCTGACGATTTTTTAATCGTGGTTCAAGTTAATCGAAGCTCACGACCCTTCGCATAGCGACTGCGGCTGAATTTCCGGGTGATTCTTCCGTTCCACCGGCCCCGATAATCCGTGGTGCCGCTTCGTTATATCGTCAGCTACCATGTGAGAGCAAGCATAAGGCTGCGGAGAAAATATAACGCGTTCGTCGACAACGCCCGGCACTGCAACTCGGTTTTCCAACGCAATAACAAGAATCAACACATTGTTAATCCGTAGATATCATGTTAGTTTTCAGAAAATATCTCGGAGTTAAGAAGTGTCATTGCAGCTAGAAAACCTGTCGCTGACAGTTGACGGTCAGCCACATATTTATACGACGAACCTGACCTTAGAAAAATCCACCATGAACGTCTTGCTCGGCCCAACTCTGTCGGGTAAAACGAGCCTGATGCGCCTTATGGCGGGACTCGATAAACCTACCACTGGCCGCATTTTGTGGAACGACCAGGATGTCACCAATACTCGCGTTCAAGACCGCGATATCGCGATGGTGTACCAGCAGTTCATCAACTATCCATCAATGAGCGTTTACGAAAACATTGCTTCGCCTTTGAAGCTCATGAAAAAAAGCAAAGCTGAAATCGACAAAAGAGTAAAAAAATCGGCCGACATGATGAAGCTTGGCCCCTATCTCGACCGAAAACCACTGGAATTATCCGGGGGTCAACAGCAACGCTGTGCACTAGCGCGAGCACTTGTAAAAGGATCGGGATTGGTATTATTGGATGAACCCTTAGCGAACCTGGATTATAAATTACGCGAAGAATTACGTGCGGAAATCCCAAAAATATTCGCAGAGTCCGGCGCAATCTTTGTCTACGCCACCACCGAGCCGGAAGAAGCCCTATTGCTTGGCGGTAATACCGCAACCTTAAATGCAGGCCGCATAACGCAGTTCAGTAAAACCAGCTCGGTTTATCATCAACCGCAGGACACCATCACCGCAAAAACTTTCTCAAACCCGCCGATGAATTTTTTAAAACTGAGAAAAAAAGACACAACGATTACCCTTGGCAGCAGCGTGCAAAGCGAAGACTTTACGGCAAAGAATGAACGCCAGGACCAAATGGCAACAAACTCAACACTCACGACCTCAAGTCTTCATTTTGACGGCTTGGCAGACGGTGATTATATAGCAGGTTTCAGACCTAATCATTTGGAACTCAGCCAGCAGAGCCCTGAATCTATCGCCTTTAACGCGACCCTAAAAATTACGGAAATAACTGGCTCGGAAACATTTCTTCACATGCAATATGACGATGATCATTGGGTTGGACTTGTCCACGGTATTCACGACTTAACGCTCGGGGAGAACATTCAGGTCTTTCTCGACCCCTCTCATATTTACACGTTTGACCTGGCAGGCAAAATTGTCTCCAGCGCTTCCTACGCAACAGAGATCGCTTAGTAAATGGCAAAAATAACGCTGGCTAACCTGGCTCATAGCTACTCAGAAAACCCCACATCGCCAAATGACTTTGCACTGAAAACGCTTAATCATGTGTGGGAGGACGGCGCCGCATACGCCTTATTAGGGCCTTCAGGCTGTGGAAAATCCACATTACTAAACATCATTTCTGGTCTCTTATCGCCCTCACAGGGGAAAGTATTATTTGACGAAGAAGATGTAACCCACGCGAATACGTCAACTCGTAATATCGCCCAGGTCTTTCAGTTCCCGGTCGTTTACGACACCATGACAGTGAAAGAGAATTTGGCTTTCCCGCTTAAAAACAGAAAACTGAGCGCTAGCTATATTGATTCGCGGGTTACCGATGTCGCCAATATGATCGGTATGCAAGATGTCTTAAACAAGAAGGCCAGTGGTCTTACCGCCGACGCCAAGCAAAAAATCAGTTTAGGCCGCGGTATTGTCCGCGAAGATGTAAACGCCATTTTGTTTGACGAGCCACTGACGGTGATCGACCCACAAATGAAATGGGAGCTCAGAACCCAGCTAAAGGCCCTGCACCAGCAATTGGGTCATACGATGATCTATGTCACCCACGATCAGACAGAGGCACTGACCTTTGCCGACAAAGTGGTGGTTATGTCTGAGGGTGAAGTTGTGCAAATCGGCACGCCAACAGAACTGTTCGAACGCCCTGCTCATACCTTTGTCGGCTATTTTATCGGGTCGCCAGGAATGAATGTATTACCCGCACAAATCATCGGCAACAAAGCCATCATCAGTGACCGCGATATCCAACTCCCTGCGACTTACCCCAAACTACAGGGTAAAACTGAGATCGGTATTCGCCCGGAATATATAGAGTTGTCTGATGATCCTACCGGACTAGCGATTACCATTCATCGCGTCGAAGATGTGGGCCATTACAAGATTGTCAGGGCCAGTCACGATACCCAAGGCCAGTCCATCGACATCGATGTCATTGTTAAAGAAGGCATAAAAATAACGGATGAAATGAACTTCGTGGTTTTTGATAAAAGTAAAATCAACGTCTATGCGGATAAATGGATACAGGACGGGGACGATCAAGCATGAAGAAAACGCACAACCAAAAAGCCTGGTTTATGGTTTTACCGGTTCTCATTCTAGTCGCTTTTTCTGCCATTATCCCCTTGATGACGGTCGTCAATTATTCAGTTCAAGATACCTTTGGCAATAACGAATTTTTTTGGGTTGGGCTCGAATGGTTTGAAGAAATTCTACACTCAGAACGCATGCATGATGCTCTCATTCGTCAGACAATTTTCACCAGTATTATTTTGGCCATCGAGATCCCCCTGGGCATTTATGTCGCATTACATATGCCGAAAAACAAAGGCTTCTGGTCTTCACTCTGTTTGGTACTAGTCGCGTTGCCTCTGTTAATTCCCTGGAATGTGGTCGGGACTATTTGGCAAGTCTTTGGACGCATAGACATCGGCCTGTTAGGCCATACACTCGACCAGCTCGGCATTACCTACAATTACACGCAAGACAGCACGGCCGCTTGGTTCACCATCATCATTATGGATGTATGGCACTGGACCTCGCTAGTCGTATTGCTCTGTTACGCTGGCCTGCAATCTATTCCCGATGCGTATTATCAGGCAGCCAAAATAGATCAAGCCAGCCGCTGGGATGTATTCCGCCACATCGAGCTGCCAAAAATGAAAGGGGTTTTGTTAATCGCTATCCTCTTACGTTTTATGGACAGCTTCATGATTTACACAGAGCCCTTTGTCGTCACGGGAGGCGGGCCGGGCAATGCTACGACTTTTCTTTCTATCGATTTGGTGAAGATGGCGATTGGACAGTTTGACCTGGGGCCAGCGGCAGCCTTCTCCCTCATTTACTTCCTCGGCATATTACTGGTTTCATGGGTGTTCTATACCATTATGGTCAACAGCGACAAGGAGGATGCGCAATGAGATCCAATAAATCTGCGTTCGTCATGACGCTGTACATTCTCTTTCTGATGTTGCCTATTTACTGGCTTATCAACATGAGTCTGAAAACGAATCAGGAGATTTTGAGTTCTTTTTCGCTGTGGCCCACCCATCTCACCTTTGACAATTACAAAGTGATTTTTACCGACGCCAGTTGGTATAACGGTTATCTCAATTCAATTACCTATGTGGTGATGAATACGCTGATTTCATTAGCCGTCGCCTTGCCAGCCGCGTACGCCTTTAGCCGGTATACTTTTATGGGCGATAAACATTTATTTTTCTGGCTGCTCACTAACCGCATGGCGCCCCCCGCCGTTTTCGCTCTGCCTTTTTTTCAGCTGTACTCCAGCGTCGGCTTATTCGACACACATATTGCTGTAGCCCTTGCCCATACCTTGTTCAACGTGCCGCTTGCCGTCTGGATTTTGGAGGGGTTTATGCGCGGCGTGCCAAAAGAAATCGACGAGACTGCTTATATAGACGGATACGGGTTTTTTGCTTTTTTCCGAAAAATATTTATGCCGCTTATCGCCTCCGGAATCGGTGTTGCCGCTTTCTTCTGTTTTATGTTCTCCTGGGTAGAATTGCTTTTAAGCCGCACCCTGACATCAGTCGATGCGAAATCCATTGCCGCGACCATGACCCGCACAGCATCGGCCTCTGGACTCGATTGGGGAGTGCTTGCTGCAGCGGGAGTATTAACTATTGTGCCGGGCGCCCTAGTTATCTATTTCGTTCGCAATCACATAGCCAAGGGCTTCGCCCTTGGCCGCGTATAAGGAGATAAACCCATGGATCTTTCGTGGATGGGATGGACCATACCCACTGCAATTTTCTTTTTATCCATTGCCGTCGCCTTGGTACTTATGATTATATGGGGAATTAAGGCCCCGCAGGCACCTAGACTGGGGTTATTGAGAATCGAAACAACTCCCGGTGATCGCCTGTTTATCAGTTTACTGGGATCAGCCTTTATATGCCTTACCTGGCTTGCACTGTTTGGCGCACCTCTTTGGGGTGCATTAGCGGTTTGTATGTTTTACGCTTTATCTGTTTTTAGATGGGTATAAAAATAAAATTTTGGAGATAATAATGAAGCAAAAGTTTCAAGCAGTTCGCGCTGTTGTTGCCCTATGTGCGGGTATTAGCGTCTGCGCAGCAATCAGTATGGGCGCCAATGCCGATGCGACAACCACCAATAAATGGATCGAGGAGTTTCAGCCGTCGAGTTTGACTTCAGCTGAGCAAACCAAAGAAATCAATTGGTTTATTAAGGCCGCGCAACCCTTTAAGGGCATGGAAATAAAAGTCGTCTCTGAAACGATTGGTACCCATGAATACGAATCGAAAGTACTGGCGAAAGCCTTTGCAGAGCTCACCGGCATAACGGTTATCCATGACCTAATCGGCGAGGGCGACGTCGTCGAAAAACTGCAAACCCAAATGCAATCAGGGCAAAACATTTACGACGCTTACATCAATGATTCAGATTTAATAGGCACCCATTGGCGCTACCAACAAGCGCGCAATTTAACTGACTGGATGGCCGGTACCGGTAAGGACGTTACCAACCCCGACCTGGATCTCGAGGATTTTATCGGCACGGATTTTACCACTGGCCCAGACGGGAAGTTATATCAGCTACCGGACCAGCAGTTCGCCAACTTATACTGGTTTCGCTATGACTGGTTCACCGACCCTACCATTATGGCCGACTTTAAAAACAAATACGGCTATGAACTGGGCGTTCCGGTAAATTGGTCTGCCTATGAAGATATTGCCGAGTTTTTCACGGGCAAAGAAATCAACGGCAAGAAAGTTTACGGACACATGGACTACGGGAAAAAAGATCCTTCTCTCGGATGGCGCTTTACCGATGCCTGGATGTCGATGGCGGGTATGGGGGACAAGGGCGAACCGAACGGTTTACCCGTTGATGAATGGGGGATTCGAGTGAACGAAAACTCGCAACCCACCGCTTCGTGTATGGCTCGTGGTGGCGCAACCAATAGCCCTGCGGCTGTCTATGCTGTACAAAAGTACGTGGACTGGTTAGAAAAATACGCGCCTCCAGCGGCAGCTGGCATGGTATTCTCAGAGGCGGGCCCCGTTCCTGCACAAGGTAATATTGCCCAGCAAATATTCTGGTATACCACCTTTACTCCAGACATGGTCAAGGAAGGTATCCCGGTCGTTAATAGCGACGGTTCGCCAAAATGGCGTATGGCTCCATCGCCACATGGTGCGTACTGGGAAAACGGGACTAAAATTGGCTATCAGGATGCCGGTGCCTGGACTTTGATGAAATCGACACCGGATGATCGCGCAAAAGCAGCGTGGCTTTATGCACAGTTTGTCGTATCTAAAACCGTGGATGTCAAAAAGTCACATATAGGACTCACCTTTATTCGAGACAGCTCAATCAATCACCCCTCTTTTACTGAACGCGCACCTAAGCTCGGAGGTTTGGTTGAGTTTTACCGCTCCCCAGCCAGAGTTCGCTGGTCTCCAACCGGCACTAACATTCCGGACTACCCAAAACTCGCGCAATTGTGGTGGCAGAATATCGGTGATGCTTCATCGGGCTCAAAATCGGCTCAGGAGGCACTCGACTCATTATGTAAAGCCCAGGAGAAACTATTGCGGCGGCTTGAACGATCGAAGGTACAAAAAGAGTTTGGTCCGAAACTCAACAAGGTCAAAAGCGCTGACTATTGGCTCGGTCAACCCGGTGCACCCAAGCCAAAAATGGCGGATGAAAAACCTGCACCGGTGACTGTGAGTTATGACGAACTGATAAAGTCCTGGCAGTGAGTACTACCCTAAGGCGTAACCCGTAAAAATATGGATGCGCCCCGCGCGGCACAATGGAGGGTCCCATAGATCGCTATGTCAAGAGTTCACTAGGTCAAGAAATCAATAGGTCAAGAGCCCTTCCTCGGGGCTCGATTAAGCAGTAATATCAAAACTCTGGGAACAATGAGCATGTATTGACGTCCAATCCTGACTTTATCCTGCCCTTTCAACGGTCCGTGTTTTACTCATATGTTAAAAAAACAATCCCTAATACTCAAAGCCGTGTTATTAACAGCCGTTTTCACAGCGATCGGTCTAGCTTATCACTATGATATTTTGAGTTATATGACTCTGGAAAATATCCAGATTTATCAGCAAAAATTGGGCTGGTGGGCTCCGGTTGCTTTTATGCTAGCTTTTGTTGTAGGAGAACTGATCCAATTCCCGTCGGTATTATGGATACTATTTGCCGGCTTGATCTGGCCGGCCTGGCTGGCTCTGCCGATCGTACTGATATCTGCCTTGTTGGCTGCCACGACTATTTTTCTAATTGCTCGATACTTTCTGGGTGATAGCTTTCACGAGAAGTTGCCGCAAAGCTTCAAAACCCTCAACCGGAAAATAGAACAGAAGCCAATACGTGCGATCATCGTTGTACGTTTAACCACATTTTTACATCCAATAATGCACTGGGCTCTGGCTGCATCTTCAATAAAACTACCCGCCTTTTTATTGGGTACGCTTATTGGCATATTTCCGCTAACTCTAGCTACGATTCTGATAGGAGATTTGTTTCTGCAGTGGTGGGAACAATATTCGAATATCCTGCTTTGGGCTTCAATAACGTCGGTTGCCGTATATTTGATCTATGTAAAAAGAAAGAGACTGCAGGCCGCCAAATAGATCGCAAGAAAACAGGGCCGCATCACAGCCGCCAAAACCCCTGCATTTCGGAACTCAAATTCAATTGTGAACGATTCCCTACGATTTTCTAAAAAGTAAATCATTGCGAGTGCGGCTGCCGTATTTCTTCAGTATTGGTGTACTGTTTCCTGATGCCCCGCGCAACGAAGTGTTATTTTCTCGAAGAGTGAACAAATAACATCAATAACCATTCACGTCGAATTAAGCGCTTATCCAACATGGTTAGCGCGTTGAAAACCCTTACTCGGTACCATCCAACCGGGCCTGCATTCCTCTATTCATTTCCGCTATGACCTTTGCGGCAATGTCGTTCTCCTGAATTTTCTGCCAATAGGCGGCAACCTTAGGGCTGTCGTCCATAGGAGCGGGGACATCGAGACGAGGGACGGTATGTTGACACATCCACAAGGCGGGAACCAAGGTGCAGTCCGCCATAGTCAGAGTATCACCAACGGCGAATTCTCCGTCTCCAATATGACGTTCGAGCGCGCCCATACCTCTAGTTATCTGAGCCGCGAAAACATCACGGACTGCATCAACTCTCGTTTTACGATTGAGCTGCGGCAATGCCATAAATATATTGTTCATAAGGTAGATGTCGGCGATGCGGGAAATTGTTCGCACTTGCGCTCGCACCTCGGCGTCCGCTCCCAGCATTGAGTGTTCTGGATAGATCTCCTCCAGATATTCAGCAATGACTTCCGACTCGGGAATGACATTGCCCTCTGCGATTTCCAATGCGGGTATGCGGCCAATCGGCGAGAAATCAGAGAACTTTCCCTGGCGAAAAGATGGGTCGAGATCGAAGCTGATATCCGTAATTCTCTTTGCATAAATTTGCATGCGCACTTTAGCGGAGTATGGACTGAGGTCGGCGGTATGGAGTTTCACAACGGAATCCTTTTATCGGTAATATAGAATCATTATTCAGAACAATCCGATCCCGGAACGTTCGCGATTTAGCCAGTGGCAGCCACCCCTTTTAACATACGAAAGAGTTTGAGGAGGCACACACAGTCTATCGGTTTTTTCAGCGAGACAAACAGGGAATCAAGCGTGACCAAACTATACTGCATTTTTTGAAAGCGATGCAATTGAATTTATTTGGCGACAATTCGAGAAATACCTAAATTGAAAATCTGTGTATTAACTTTAAGAAATCGCAAGCCCCATCGTCAATCACAAAAAACAAATTCGTTAGATCCAATAAAGACCTAACAATGGTTATCAATCTTATTTCAACTTGGGTAGAGACAACGACTTAATGCACGGCAGTTCGGATAGGAAAAAATAACAGCAAGCGCTGCTTTTCGCTGACGAGACGGTGGATAAAGACCCGAAGCGTTGTTAATAGTCAAATACCATAGCGCGGGAGAAAAATTCACTTCATTCAATTCAATTCAATTTAATTTAATGTCGTGAATCCGAACGATTGCTAAAGCCACTATTTAAGTAAACGCAAATATGAAATCCACTGTGACGCTGCATTTTTCATCGGCATAATACTTTGGTGAGTTTTAGATAACAATAACCCGCCCTGCAAGATACAGGACATACCGTCGGCTAGTGCATTCAAATCTGCATCTGCCTTGATTTCACCGTTACTTTGAATTCTTTGCAAAACAACTAAATAAGCCTGTTTCATTTCCTCAAGCTTTTCCGATAATAAGACCTGACTATGCGTTGATGTGGGCGCTAATTCGTCCGCTAGCATCGCCATAGGACAACCCAATATCGGGGTATTGTTGAGAAAAGGCGACGTACTTATTACCGTATCGGACCATTGTTCAAACTCATCAACCGTGTTCACGGTCTCAAGGCTAGCCAACATAGGGGTCAGGTAATTGTCGTTATGATGCTCAATAACCGCATCGATCACAGAATCTTTGGATTTAAAGTAGTGATAGAACTGACTTTTCCCCGCTTTCGAAGCGGCAATGATTTTATCAACCGACGTACCGTGCACACCGTTATTGTGAATTAAGCTAGCCGCCGCCGCGACAATTTTCTCAAGCGTACAACGGCCCTGGGCCGTTTTGGGTTGTATTTGCATCAGCTTTTGCTCTTTTTATATTTGCTGTCGTTCTGCATGTGTAACGCGCCTTTCATGTTTCATCGCACATAAAACTTTTTGATCACTACTTGAACAGCAGTATAGCACTATTAAAACCGCCTAAGCACCACCACAGAATAATCTGAACTATTTAGTACAAATTAATTGCAATGTACCAAACAGTACACTAATATATCACTGTACCATTCAGTACAGCAACATTAATTTGGTCGTAATGATAGACGAAAAATCTTAAAGACTAGTTAATGCGAGGGGCCGAACCATGCGAAAACGCGACACTTTCATTCGAGTTCATGGCCGATGCCTATTTTCCGTTTTTTGGTTACTTTCCAGGAGTTCGAAATGAACAACATATTTAAATCACTATTAATTGCCGGCGTATTATTTTCCAGCCACTCAGCTTTCGCAGGTTTAAGCAGTAGCGAAGCCTATTCAGGGTGCAAACAATCAGTAAAAAGCTTTTACGGAAGTGACGCGTCAGTTAAATTAGTGAAAGTACGAAGTGCTAAAGGTGGCATGAAAAATGTAAAAGTACGCGTAAGCTTGAACGGCGAAAGATCAGTTTTAACTTGCGGTATGGATAAAACCGGTGCAATTTTAGCGGTTAACAATACCGATGGCTCTCCGGTAGCAGGCTTCATCAGCCAAGCTCAGTAAACCATTAGCTCCCGTCTCCTCCCGTCGAGCAGACGGTTCCCCGCAGCGAAGCAATGTACTTAATCCCTTAAGTTCAACTTCGCTGATTGCTGTTCCACCCAATTTCCCTGCCACCCGTTCTGGTAATGGTCGTTCTGGTCGTAATCTTTCTTGTAGCATCTTTTCTTCTAACGTTCTTTCTTACCTCCTTCGTTCTTCCAATAAGCCATAAAGCTCGAAGTTTAGAAAAAGAACTGCCGACTAAAAAATACCGCACGGACCACCCACTCATAACTTTAATTTGCCGGTAAAAAGGGTTCGCTAGAAAAATATTTCTTTATCGGCGAAATATTGAAACTTGCAATTACGAGCTCACAACGCTAAATTAACTGTATATGTATACAGGTTTTTGATTTATGAAACTCTATATTGCTGAAAAGCCGAGTCTGGGCCGTGCTATTGCACACGTTTTACCGAGACCTCACAAAAAGAAACAAGGTTACATTACCGCCGCCAATGGCGACTGTGTCACCTGGTGCGTCGGTCATTTGTTGGAGCAAGCTGAGCCACATCACTATGGCGCACAATACAAAAAGTGGGCAATGATCGATCTACCTATTATTCCAAAGCAATGGCAACTCAAACCCAAACCGCAAACCTCGGCACAATTAAAAGTAATCCGAGCCTTGTTGAAGCAAGCGGACGAAATTGTCAACGCGGGCGACCCTGACCGCGAGGGCCAACTGCTGGTCGACGAAGTGATCAGCCATCTGAAAACCCCGATAACAAAAATCAAACAAGCAAAACGATTGTTGATAAGCGATTTAAACCCCAGCGCTGTTGAAAAAGCCATCAAAAATCTACAACCAAATCAGCAATATGTAGCACTGTCCACCTCCGCACTTGCTCGGTCTCGAGCGGACTGGCTTTATGGAATGAATATGACTCGAGCCTATACGCTGCAAGGTCAAACAGTCGGTTATTCAGGCCTGTTGTCTGTGGGAAGAGTGCAAACGCCCGTGTTGGGGCTGGTAGTTCAGCGCGACGAAACTATTAAAGACTTTCGTAGTAAGCCTTTTTATGAAGTGCTGGCAAACCTAAGGACCTTAGAATCGCCGGAACAGTTCTTCAAGGCCAAATGGCAACCCAGTGAAAGCTGTCAGCCTTACCTCGATGAAGAAGGTCGATTGGTCACAAAGGGTTTAGCGGAAAACGTCATAGAACGAATTGAAAACAAGCCGGCGGAAGTGACAAAGGTTAAACAACAAAACAGAAAACAGTTTGCCCCTTTACCCCACAGTCTATCTAGCCTGCAAATTGATGCCAACAAACGCTTCGGGATCAATGCAAAACATTGCCTGGACAGCTGCCAATCGCTTTACGAAAAATATAAATTAATCACCTACCCTCGCTCAGACAGCCGGTATTTACCGACCGAGCATCGACATCAAGCTTCCGCTATCATAACTGCTATCGCCAACAACAATAATGAGCTACAGCAAGCCTGCGCAGGGACCGATTTAGGCATAAATAGTAAAGTCTGGAACGACAGTAAAGTAGATGTTCATCACGCGATTATTCCGACCCTGGCAAACAAAAAAATCGACATTTTGACTAAGACCGAACAACAAGTTTATCAACTCATTTGTCTCCAATACTTAATGCAGTTTTATCCCCCTTTTCAGTACGTCGAAACACAGGTCGACGTTTCTGTTGAAAACGGCGCTTTTTCGGCAACGACGAAAAAAACGGTAACTATAGGCTGGAAAGCTCTTAACCCCGAAAAACGGTCTAAAAACAAAGAGCTAAATGACAATGAACGAGAACAGAGTAAACTGGAACAACAAACTTTGCCGACGCTGGTCCGCGGTCAGAAACTGCACTGTGATAACGGCACATTAATTACGAAGAATACCGCCGCGCCAAATCCCTTTAATGATGCAACATTACTGAGTGCAATGACGGGTATTAATCGATACGTTAAAGACCTGAACATCAAAAAAATACTCAAAGAAACTGACGGGCTGGGTACTGAAGCAACTCGGGCAGGTATCATCGAATTGTTGATTAAGCGTACATTTCTACAGCGCCAAGGTAAGAACTTAATTTCAACACCTGCGGGCCGAGGTCTAATCGGAAGTTTGCCAGAGTCCGCTAGCAGTCCAGACATGACGGCTTTGTGGGAGGCTGATCTGGAAAAAATAAGCCACAAAGAACTAAAATATAATCAGTTCATCACACCTCTCGAACATCAGATAGAGAAGTTGATTGAGAACGCAAAAAACGTGAAACCTGAAAAATTGAGAGGTGTAAAATCCGAGAAGCCAAATTATAAAAAGCGCTCTAAAAAACGTAAAACCACTTCGAAATCAGCCTAGAATGCTACAAGTCGCTTTATAGCGTACGTAACGAAACCTATTATATCTGCATCTGAATTGATACTCAGGCTAACTAGTGCCTATCCATAAACTAACAAGCTCAGTCATTGCGAGCGTTAGCGCGGCAATCTCATCCAGCATTGGCGCGGGCTGCGGGAGATTGCCGCGCTTCGCTCGCAATGACATCGTTGAAAACACCCATTTCTGGATGGGCACTAACTAGAGCCTATCCAGAAACTCGCCTTAGCGAACGAGCCGTTTGTTTGCAAAGACATCCCTGAAAGATAATTTTTTCCGGACGGGCAGCAAGCAAGCGCCCTAACTAAATAACGAAGGTGCCATGCCGGAATCCAAAAACAGAGCCCGGCTTTAGTCTCTGGTCATTAAATTGCAAGCATTGAACTAGTTGGCGTTTCTATCCAATAGTAATAGTGCGTCTAAAACAGGAATAAAAACTACAAAATGAAAGGCGATCGCCCGTCATTTCTGTCCGGTTTCATCCTCTTTCTATTGATCACTCAAAGCAGCAGTAATCTTGAGCAGCACTCAGCTGCTGCGACCTAGTGAGTCAAAAATCTAGATATTCAGAACCGAAATCGCTATGCTCTCCGACGCAACAACTAACCCTTTCCTAAACAGTCCTCCGTCAATTCAGACCCAAATACTATGCTTTCTACCGCAGGTCGACTAATAAGCCTTTCTTTCAGCATTCTTTACTTTTGTCATACGGCCAACGCTGAGGATACCCCCTTGCCATGGGCATTAAATATTTACTTTGAAAACGATCTCTTCGGTCAATCTGATAGAAACTATACTAATGGTATTCGTTTCTCCTGGATTTCTCCGGACATAAGCTCTTATGAAAATGACGAAGCATTACCTAAGTGGCTTCGAGACACTAATGATTTCCTGCATTTTTTTCACGATCGCAGTCAATTAAAACGCTGCTCTAAAGCCCGAACAGAAAGATATGAAGGCAATTGTCTCAGTCGAAATCTGGTTGTTAGCCTGGGACAGTTAATCTATACGCCAGAAGATGTTCAATCAAAATCACTGATTAAAACTGATCGTCCCTATGCCGGGTATCTATACTCACAGTTTGCATACCACACTCGTAGCGATAACAGGCTGGACAGCATAGAATTCAGTATTGGTTTGATTGGCCCAGCCTCTTTAGCGCAGGCGTCCCAAGACTTTATTCACGACTTGCGCGACTTCGACAAGTTTCAGGGCTGGGATAACCAACTAGACAATGAACTGGGTCTTGGTATGTTGTATGAGCTCAAACAGCGCGTCTTTAGTCAGCCCCTTTCGCAAAATAGACTGCAGCACGATCTCATCAGCCACGCCGGTTTAAACCTCGGCACGGTCTCTACCTACATAAATACCGGATTCGAATACCGAATAGGCCGCTATCTTCCCGATGACTTCGGAACAGCATCAGTTCGACCGGGAGGTGACAGCGCATCTCCAGGTCGGCAGGACCCAAGGCTTCGGCGCAATTTTTTAAGCGGAGTCCATTTTTTTATTGCCGCCGACGCGCGCTGGGTCGCTCGAGATATTTTTCTGGACGGTAATACTTTTGAGGACAGCCATAGCATTAGTAAAAAACGGCTGGTTGGTGACATTTCAATCGGCATGAATTTTATTAGCGGTCGATGGAAATTTTCCTATGCACAAGTCTATCGCAGCAAAGAATTTCACAAACAGCCGCACTCACACGAGTACGGATCAATGACTATTTCCTATGTGTTTTAATGACCCAACTAAAAATGACCAAAGTTTTCTGCGAGGTGCGCGACACAAATGACGCTCACGACGGCATCGTTGAAAAACACCTATTGGGTAGGCACTAGTTAGGAACGGCGACTACAGCAGAATTAAAGACCTCTCGGGAGGGATAACCATCGGCGACCAAGCCGTTCGCTAATTGAAAGCCCCGCACGCCTTTGCGGGTGGCGGGACCTAAAATACCGTCGGGTTTACCCACGTCAAAACCTAATGCATTGAGGGTGGTTTGCAGCTGTTGCATTTCAGACAGCGAATAACTGGGTAATTTCGGTAGAGGTTTTGAAAGAGGCCTTTCACCCGCAATCCGATCGGCTAAATGCCCAACCGCGAAACCATAATATTCAGAATTGTTCCAACGTAAAATGATATCAAAATTGTCATAGACCAAAAATGACGGCCCCCTGCGCCCTGCGGGAATGAGTAGCGACGATTGCAATTCTGAGCGACCTAGACGATCGCCGTTAGCGCGAGTTACCCCTTTCTTTGCCCAAAATGATAATGATTGACGACTGCCTTTACCCGCCAATTGAAAATCAAAAGACTCTGGGAGCTGCACTTCTCGGCCCCATTTGAAGCCTGTTTTCCAACCGAGCTGAATTAAAAAATTGGCCGCCGATGCCAGCGCATCAAGCTCGCTATTCCACAAATCTGTTTTACCGTCCTTATCTCCATCTTTGGCATATAACATGTAAGCAGAAGGCATAAACTGAGTGTGCCCCATGGCTCCTGCCCAAGAGCCCAGCATATCCTTAACGTTAAGATTTTCTCGGTCTATCAACAATAATGCCTGGATCAGTTCGCCGGAAAAATATTCCCTACGCCGCTTATCACAGGCCAAGGTGGCCAATGAGTCAATTATCGGCATTTTACCTTTATAGGTGCCAAAATTAGTTTCAAGCCCCCAAAAAGCAACAAGATAGGGAGCCGGAACACCGTATTTAGCGGTCAATTTGCTGAGAAAAACATTATGCTTTGCCAGCATTTCACGACCTTTATCAACTCGCCAATCGGTCACTCTTTTATTGAAATAACCGGTAAACGTTTGTACAAACTCAGGCTGACTGCGGTCGTAGGAAATAATCTTATCGAGGAAACGGGCTTTACCCAGTACCTCAGTCGCAATCTTCGCGGGCACACCACTTTCGATTGCTTGGCGTTGCAGATTCGCAATACATTGCCCAAACGGGGGAATTTCTCGATTTTGGACCGCCTGTGCTTCTATCGCCGGTGCAGAGCAACAAAAAAATAACAATAAAATAGTCAGGTGATGACGTGATCTAAACAAAAACAATGGTTTGTTCCAGAAAAATAGTATTAAACCAGATGCTAAACGAATGCTGGAAAATTGATAGTCATTATCCGAAAAAGGCGTAAATATTTCACCGCCTGATCGGACCGCCTAGAAAAACTGCACCGTAAAATATAGCTTGTTCTGCACCTACTATTATTTCTCGTCGCGGTTAAACTCTTCGCACAGAACACTTAAGACAGCGCTTCAGCCCTTACTTCAGACCGTGCTTCACGATGTATCAGGCAAAGGTGCAACGAACAATGGTGATACCCCATGAATTATATGGCCACAAGAAAACAGCCGCGAGACTTTGTTTACGTGGACGAGCTGTGGGATGCCGACAGCGATTGGTTGCACTATTTTTTCCAACAAAAAATCTGGGTCTATGTTGATGAATACCGGGCAGATTTAACAGGAGATGAAGATTATAGTCGTATCGTTATTCATTCTGGCCACGACCAGGGCTGGTTATTCAGCCGCCCACTCAACAAAAAAAGCGTTGTACACAGCACCTTATTCGATATTCACACACCGGTTTCCGAGCGGCAGCTTGAAACACTCGGATTTGTTCGCTGGAAGGACAATTATATCTAACAAAGCGCTTTAGACATCATCACACGCATTCAATCGAGTGCCGCAGCTTTGCCAACGCTCTCGCACTACTGATCTCTAGTCGTCTGCGCAACCGCTCGTATAACGGGTTTCACTCCCGGAAAACCGACTCCCACCGCAGACACCGCTCGAACTGGTTGTGGTGCATCATAAAGGTTTAACCACAATCGCATCATCAACCTTTTCTTACTCACATCATCACTGTCCTTAAATGCAGACCTTTTATGCATCAAGGCAAAGTTATTTATAATCACTAACTCACCTGGATTTAACCGGAAAGAGAACTTCATATCATCTCTCTCAGCAATTTCTTCGATACATTTTAATGCGGCCAACTCTCTAGCGGTGTAATCACTATCGGCTACTTCGCTAGCAAGCTCCGCCAGTTTCAAATTTAACCACGCAGTCATACGGCCTTCAGTCTCCGAAAAAGTCGGAATACGAAAGTCCGTCACGGCTCCTTTCTCTTTGCCGTCACCGGATTCTTTACGCAGATACAAAGGGAAGCCCCGGTGCAATACCTCCAGATGTTCCGGGTAATTATTGAGCAACTCATTGTAAACGCTAAATAGACTCACGATTGCATTTTCACCGCCTTCAGGCGCTTGTCGCACACAAAATAGCGCCGATACACCACCTCCATCGCAATGAAAACGCAGTTCGTCGCTACTGGTATAACCGCGATCATCGTTGCCGCGAGCTCGTCCGCCAATAAGGTCCTCGACGTAACCGATTAATTCTCCTTTCGCATTCTGGGCAACGACATTGCCGAGCATGACTGCAATCACCCAATAAATACGGTGCAACATATCTTGATCGTAACGAGAACTATCAAACCCGCTAATTTTCGAAAACCCGAGACCATCCCCTATTTCAGCCCGCATCAGCGCTATTCTTTTATCTAAATCGGGCGCATCAATCCCCTCCCGATCAATATCGGTCCACTGACTGGTATCGGCAGGTAAGGACTTGGCGGCCTTTTCAAGCTGAGCAAGTTCTAATTGAGAAAAACTCACTTCCCAGCCACGATTAACATCGAGATCGGATCGTTTCCACGCCCGGTTTGTGGGGACTAATTTCCCAAGGCTTTCAGTCACAGCATTCTCCTCTTTATACCGAGATACGACTGCCCGGGATATGACAACCCGGATATGATTCTGCGATGAGTCAACATACGAAACACCTTTTTGAAGCGACAAAAAAATTTGCGTTTTTCTTATGGTGCTACCGGCCCGTCAGTTTTAATGAACTTTGTTGTTGATGCTCACTCAGTGCTAAGTCGATGAGTTGATTAATTAGTTCAGCCGCCGATAAACCTGATGCCTGCCATAATTTAGGGTACATACTGATTTCAGTAAAACCAGGAATTGTATTGATTTCGTTGACATAAACACAGCCCCTGGCGTCGAGAAACATATCCACCCGCGCCATACCTCGAACTTCCAGCGCTTTAAAAGCGGCAATCGAAATAGCCTGAATTTTCTGCACAATTGCAGAGTCAAGATCAGCTGGAATCTGGAGCTTTACACCATCTTCGTCGATGTATTTTTTCTCATAAGAGTAAAAACTTTCTTCTCCAATAATTTCACCCACCGCTGACGCCGATGGATCGTCATTACCTAATACCGAGCACTCGAGCTCTCGGCCGATAATTTCCTCTTCAATTAAAATCTTCGCATCGTATTGAAATGCGTGCTCAACCGCCTCGAGTAATTCCTGCTTATGCTTAACTCTCACTACGCCAACGGAAGACCCCATATTCGCCGGTTTCACATACACGGGAAATCCAAACTTTTCTTCAACCTCGTTTAGAATATCCTGCGACAAGTCACTCTTTCGAAGGGCGATATGGCCAGCGACCGGAATACCCGCATCACGCAATAATCGTTTCGAGACGTCCTTATCCATGCCGATAGCGGACCCCAACACATCACTGCCCACGCAGGGTACATTGGCGAGTTTTGCCAGTCCTTGAATACTCCCATCTTCGCCATAGGGCCCGTGCAATACGGGAAAAATGACATCGACCGCCGGCAATAACCGATCACTATTTTGAGCTATTAAAACACCGGATTGATGGCCTGGTATAAGAGACACCGGATCGCCAATTTTGTTTAGGGCGATGAGCTGAGGGTTCTCTGCATTTAGGAGCGGTTCCGATTCTTCATTTAGGTACCAGGCACCCTCTCGGTCTATCGCGATTAAAGTGACCTCATAACGTTCTTTATCCAGAGCCTTAATGATGTTGCGGGCTGATTGAAGCGAGATCTCATGCTCAGCTGACCGTCCTCCAAAAAGGACTGCGACACGAATCTTCATAACTACGTTTCCTACTAAAATTTCAAAATATTATGGCGGGCATTATTACCATATGTTTGCGCTCAGTATACTTATTCTTTTTCGATATTGCAGGAGCTGTTTCCTATTACTTATCAACTATCAATTCGTGAGCCAGCGTACCGATTGTTTTGATCGCCTCCTCAATCTCACCCGATACTTGTCCGTAATTTAGCCGAATACAATGGTCGTAATTGGTGGTTGACGAGAAAATGGGTCCCGGCGCAAGATTGATACTGTGCGCTAAAGACTGTCGATAAAGCTCGAGTGAATTGACGGATAGGGGCAGCTCAACCCACAAAAAATAGCCACCTTTTGGCCTCGTCACTTTGCATCCGGCGGGAAAGTAAGCACCGATCGCTTTCACCATTTGGGCCTGCTGACTTTCAAGAGCTTGCCGAAGTTTACGCAAATGGCGATCGTAGCTTCCCTGCTGCAGGTAGTCCGCGAGTGCTAACTGCGCAGGCACAGATGCAGACAAAGTGGTCATTAACTTTGCGCGACGAACTGACTCATAATATCGTCCCGGCAAAATCCAGCCAATCCGATAACCGGGTGCGAGGGATTTCGAAAAGGAACTACAGTGCAAAACAAGCCCCTGCGTATCAAAGGTTTTGGCTGGTCGGGGATATTTACTACCAAAATATAGCTCTCCATAGACATCGTCTTCAATCAACGGAATCTCATATTTCGCCAATAGACTGACCAACGTTTTCTTTTTTTCCTCAGGCGTACTGGAGCCTAAGGGATTTTGAAAATTGGTCATGCACCAACAAGCACGGATACCGTGATTATTTATAGCATCTTCCAGAGCACTTAGATCTAATCCCTCGTTAGGGTCCATTGGAATTTCAATGGCTTTAAGGTTCAAGCGCTCTATCATTTGCAGCGCCGCGTAAAACCCCGGGGACTCGATAGCTATCACGTCACCGGGTTTCGTAATAGCCTGTAGCGCCAGACTAAGTCCCTCCAATGCACCGTCGGTAATAATAATATCGTCCGCTGACACCGACACTCCAGCGGTCATGTAACGAAGCGCAATGGCACGCCTTAAGTCTTCATTGCCGGGCGTAAGGTTTGCACCCCGGCTACTGGGGTCACTATAGCGATTCGCGCGAGCAAGGGATTGGGCGAGCTTTTGCAGAGGGAACAGCTCAGGTGCTGGAAAAGCCGATCCGAGCTGTGCAATGTCGGTGACTCGCATGGCCTCTAAAACCGAAAAAACTAAATCACTGACCTTAACATTGGTCGATAACACCGCAGGCCGAGTGGGACCCGGTTCAGGTAAAAGGTTTTTTATGTTTTCGTTAACATAATAACCCGACCGTTCTCGAGCGCGGATCAAACCCCGACTTTCTAACAGATAATAAGCCTGAAATACCGTCGAGGGACTGACGCCATGCTGGACACTCGCTTGCCTTATGGAAGGGGCTTTATCGCCACCGGTGAGAACACCAGATTGAATCATCTCCTCAATTTTTTCGGCCAGAGCTTCGTAACGCTTCATAAGTGATCCTCACAACCACGAAGACTCAAAGCTTTTCGATGTGTTGGAGTTCCTCGCGTTAACAAGATGGGGTGGTCCCAACTAGGGCAGAATAACCTTTGATTCTGCCAGGCAGACAGCTCATTTTTGATTAGCAACATACGAAACCTTTTGTCCAGCCCCACACCAACGCACTACATTACACGACTGAGACCCAATCTGATATGGTATAAATTCAATTTTCTGATGCTGTTCTATTTTATTTGTTTTGGTAGCATAGCTATCTCGATCCAAGCGACTGTGAGGAACATAGCATGACGCATCCGACTAAATCAGGTACCACCACGACCAAGCAGACGGAAGATGAGCAAGGACTATCAGTCTTTCAGATATTTGGAAGTATCTTTGCGTCGTTCTACGGTGTGCAGAGTTCAAAAAACCGTGAACGAGATTTTAAACGCGGTAAAGCCAAGCAATTTATTGCAGCGGGTATTGTGCTGACATTTGTCTGGTATTTTGGAATATACCTATTGGTCACCACCGTTCTTACATTGAATGAATAGGCATCGGGTAGACAATCATTGAAAGAATAGCGATGCCTAAAAACTGACATCGTACAAGTAAGGAGAATGGCATTTCGAACTGTAATCAGTATCCACAAAACCATTGACACATAAAGCTATTCATTCAGACTAAATATAACGGAAAAATCAGCAAACCCTCCGTCTCCCAGCTAATATAATGTAAACACTCACTTACCATAAGAAGATCCGTAGCCGGTAATAATGATATTCAGATTTAGGCCGGCCCACCATTCTAAAGCTCGGAAGCCGCCGGTCAGCGGGAACGCGAAAAAATTGTCCTGAGTCAAGATAACCCTCCCTTTATTTGCTAGTATAAACGTATCAAATCTGGGTCCGGTCATTAGTGCCAACGACACTTTCGCGGAGACGGCCAAAGAGTGAAAGAACAATATCCACATTTAGCGACGAGTTCACTCCATGTGATTAGTAGCCTTGAGTCGCTGCTAATAATGCTATTTCTGGCAGCCATTCCGGCGGCACTCGGGTATATCATTATCGGTGAAAACGGCCTCTTACTCGGCTTTACAATTAGTCTGTTTATTCTAGGCACATTACCTCACCTACCTCCCTCCACTGTAATGAGTTCGTACCGGGCACAGTTGCTTACCCAGAACCAACATCCCGAGCTATTTTATTGTGTATCCCTACTTGCCGATAAAGCCGGACTAACGTCCACCCCTGATGTCTACTTACTGCCATCCAGTAATTTACAGGCCTTCACCTTCGGTAACGAACATGAATCTGCTATTGGTATCAGTCATGGCTTACTGACAAATCTCACTTTAGGAGAGCTAAGCGGCGTGCTTGCACACGAAATCGGACATATAAAAAGTCACGATACCCGCATAATGATGACGGCTAATATTGCCCAATTGATCACCGAACAATTTTCCTTTTTGGGAAAAATTCTATTTGTACTGTGGATTCCCGTTTTTGCCATACAGGGAAATATTGTTTCGGGTATACCCATCTTTCTTTTTGTTATTTTGTCACCCATTATAACGGCCCTCCTACGATCCTCCCTCTCTAGAACCCGAGAATTTAACGCCGACATATTCAGTGCCGAACTAACCAACAATCCGCTGCAATTAGCCAGTGCCCTTATAAAAATGGATAATTTACAGCGAGGTTTAATCGCGAACATTTTTCACTTGCGACGCCAATCGGCGACCAATTTATTGAGCACCCATCCAGATACCCAAGTGCGCATTGATCGACTGATAGCCCTGTCAGAACAGTCGACTAAATATTAGCAAACGGTTAAATGAAACCTGTAATCCTGCCTACACTCTACAACCAGTAGTCGGGAGATCTGCCACAAAACAAATGATTGATCTGGTCGATATGGTAAATTGCCATCTGAAAACAAACCTAAGATACTGGCGTAATGAAACCCTTTTTGACTATCGAGCAGACTCGCCGTGCACTCATTAAAGAAAAAACTGACTGCCATCGACCAGCTCGGCTATAAAGCCTACCAGCAGCTAAGGGGGCAATACCGGTTTTCCTCATTCGAATTATTCATTGACCACGTGCAAGGAGATCCTTTCGCAGAACCGTCTCGCTGCCGAATAGTTGTAAAAGCCGACTCTCTACACATTCCCGATAATCTTTATGACACCCGCATACGCCGTATCGCATTAGAAGACTTTCTAGGACGAAGCTTCTCCAAAGCAATTAAGGTAGCGGTACAGGGCAATCGCGGCGCAGGAAGAAGCGGCGCAGTTTCCGTTGCAACTTACGGTCAGGAAATCCTTGAGCGAAACAGCGTTTTAATAGATAAGGGAAATCTGGAGCTGCGACTGCAAATAGGATTACCCGCCGAGAAACGTCTGGTCGATGCCGAACAAGCGTCCATTATGCTCTTTGAGGAATTGCCGAAGCTCATAACACTAGGCCTGTTACCACTGCATAAGAATTTGGCGGCGGTACGTGACCACGTACATTCCGCAGAAAATCAACAGGCATTGCGCCAGCAGCTGACAGACAAAAACCTGGTGGCCTTTGTCGCTGACGGCTCTCGCCTACCGCGTTTGAACGGTGTTGATAACACGGTGTTACCGGGTGCGATCGCCTCTGTTGCACCAGACTCACTGGCCGTTTTCTTACAACCCATTTACGGTGAGCCTATCCGGGGCCTGGGAATTCCTACAGGGGTGACGCTTATCGTCGGCGGGGGATTTCACGGAAAATCGACTCTATTACACGCTCTGGAACTGGGTATCTACGACCACATTTCCGGTGATGGACGCGAGCGGGTTGTGACCGTAAACGAAGCCGTAAAAGTGCGCGCGGAGGATCGTCGAGCTATTTCTTCTGTCGATATCAGTCCTTTTATCAATAACCTTCCGCAGGCCAAGAATACCCATTGTTTCTCCACTCAAGATGCCAGCGGCAGTACGTCTCAGGCGGCAAATATCATGGAAGCATTAGCAACTGGAGCTAAGTTACTACTGATTGATGAAGACACATCTGCGACCAATTTTATGATAAGAGACCAACGAATGCAGGCCCTGATTTCCACGGACAAGGAGCCTATCACCCCGCTTGTTGAGCGCGTCGAGGATTTATTCCAGCAGCTTGAGACGTCGGTGGTATTGGTTATGGGGGGCTCGGGCGACTATTTTGGAGTTGCTAATACCGTTATCATGATGGACAACTACCTTAGCAGAGATGTCACCGAACAGGCGCGACGGCTGGCAGATAACACTCCAGCCAAAGAGTCCCCCCATAGCGGGTTTGACATGAGTCGGCCACGCGTATTCAATCCCGGGGCATTAAACCCCGTCTATCAAGCCCATAAAGAAAAAATCCAGGCATTTGACAAACGCCTGCTACGGTATGGTCAATCTGATATTGATTTGTCACGAGTGGAACAAATTGCAGACAACGCGCAGCTAACGGCAATTGGCTACCTCATTCGCCAATACTACCTCCATACCGCCAGCCCGGATTACAAAAAAGAAGATATAGTTGATGCACTAAAAAAAATATTGTCTGCCGCAGAAGACCAGGGCCTAGACTCACTAACACCCTACATAATGGGCACACTTGCAATGCCGCGCTTATACGAACTGGTGGCAACGATAAATCGCATGCGTAAGCTGACAAACGAGTAAAGGTATCTGGCCACCGTAAAACTGAATTAAGAATTACTCTGTCGCTGAGAAGAACCACTGCGGCCCGCCTATACGCCGCATCGCCTGCATTATTATGTTAGGTCCAGTAAAAATATATTTCCTAATTTTGTTGACAGGACGACCACTCCGATATATATTTTGGAACTTCAAGCGCACTACCCCAGTGCCCAAAGGAAGATTCAAGCATGTTAATTAAAATCCGCGCCTAGACCTAACTGGTAATCGGTTTTCAATTCATCGGTCATGAATGTTTTTCATGTGACGTCAGTCAGTGTTATGTCCGAAGTGTTTGTTCGTTTCTTTTTTTGAAAAATAAATTACGTAAAAATCCTAGCAGACTTATTGACAGTGCAGCTGTCAAATTGCTTTTTTTACATGATTTTTCATAATCCCTCTCCAGGCGAGCTTGGGTAATTTTAACGATACAACCACCACGCGACCTAACACGGACAATCTCGTGTGAAGCTGCAAACTCATCTTTTGAAAATCAATCTACCCGCTAACAACTGTTCGCTCACTGTGGCGAACACCTATAAATACACTCTATGGATGATATTTTTCGCTCCAGCTAATCGCCTGTGCCTGAAATAATCGTACCGAAAAATGGAGATCGTAATGAAAAACTTTTACTCGAAAACCAAGGACAAAAATCCTCCCAGTGAAAGCGCTGATCGCAATGGGAAAAACCTCGAGAAGCTGTCACTTTCCAAAATCGTCACCGCGTCCACAGGAATACATTCGCTCGCTTGTGTGACTCCCGCGGATCGCGGTCAAACGACGGCCGATAAACCAGCTGCAGTAGAAAATAATGGGAGAGAATCAAAAAAGAAAAAAGGAAAATATAACAACTATGTTGAAAAAAATACGCTTAAATCAGCAGCCTATGCAACGAAAAAAAATTACCATCACTTAAGATAAAAGTGGCAATCACCTTATTGCAAATCTGTACGGTCGGCAAGTTACATTCAGTGCCGACCGCTTTTCGATTTTTTGGGGAGGCTTCTTTAGGAAGTTTCTTTGGGAGACGTTCATTCGGAGAGAGTTTATCACCGAACAGCAGAAAATTATCCGCTGGTAGCCCCCAAGACTTTTGCAAGAGAGGAACGGGGCAATTGTCCTTGTAGCTCACCCTCTTTCCCAACAACGGGAAGCGGGTAATCCGCCTCGAGGGTTTCAGGTATAATTTCCTCGAGAACAGAATCTGGAGAAATGATTTCCACTTCTTCCATGAACTCTTTGTCAATTTGAGCCATGGAGTCTTTCTTAGCTTCCTTCTCCAGCGTGGTCTGAAGAATAACCCCCTGATAGCCATCATTGTTGACAACATACCCATAGTCGTTGGAGAATTTTTTCATCTGTGCCAATGCCTCTCCAATGGAAGTAGCAGTGATCCGATCGACAGGCGGTTTCATGACATTTTCTACCGTAAGAGCTCGAGCCCTGTTTACATCTTTAACAAATGCTGCGACATAATCATTCGCCGGCGACAGCAGAATATCTTCCGGTGCACCTTCTTGAACAAGCTCGCCATCCTTTAAGATGGCGATACGATCACCCAGACGCAGAGCTTCGTCCAAATCGTGAGTAATAAAAACGATGGTCTTGTGTAACTTTTCTTGCAGCTCAATCAACTGATCTTGCATTTCGCTGCGAATCAGCGGGTCCAGAGCCGAGAAAGCCTCATCCATAAGCAGTATGTCAGCATCGGTACACAAGGCACGGGCCAAACCGACGCGCTGCTGCTGCCCGCCAGATAATTGAGAGGGGTATTGATTTTCGTAACCAGCAAGCCCGACGGTATTAAGCCATTCTTTCGCTTTGTTTTCTCTTTCCAATTTTGGAACACGCTGAACAGTTAATCCATAGGCGACATTTTCAAGAACGGTGCGATGGGGCATCAAGCCAAATCGCTGAAAAACCATGGACATTTTGTGTTTACGAAAGTCCTCCAGTTCGGCCTGAGACAACTGCATAACATCTGTGCCATCGACATAAATATGACCTTCAGTAGGATCGATGAGCCGGTTTAAATGACGAATAAGCGTAGATTTACCCGACCCCGACAAACCCATCACAACAAAAATCTTCCCGGATTCAATGCTTAAATTAATGTCTTTTAGTCCTACTGTGTGGGCGGTTTCAGCAAGAATTTCATCTTTATGTTTTCCCTCTTTTACCAGCGGCATTACTTCTTGAGGGTTATTCCCAAAAACTTTATACAAACCTTCAATACGAATGAGAGGATCAGACATTAATGAGTACCTTCCAAGTGTCTTTGCGTTCTTTTCGCATAAGCTTGCGAAACCCGGTCAAAAATTATTGCCAAGGCAACAATAGCAAGACCATTAAACAACCCCAATGTGAAATATTGATTCGTAATAGACTTAAGTACCGGCTGCCCCAGCCCTTTCACACCAATCATAGATGCCACAACGACCATCGCTAACGCCATCATAATTGTTTGGTTGATACCGGCCATAATCGTTGGCATAGCGAGCGGTAACTGCACTCCCCACAAGCGTTGTGACTTATTGGCCCCATAAGCAGTAGCAGCCTCCAGCACCTCCTTGTCCACTAACCTGATGCCGAGGTTTGTCAGTCTAATAACCGGTGGGATAGCGTAGATAACCACGGCGATAACGCCCGGAATTTTGCCAATTCCGAGCAACATGACCACAGGGATAAGATAAACAAAGGCGGGCATAGTTTGCATAATATCCAATATCGGACTAATGATCGCTTGCACTCTGTTAGAACGAGCCATCATGATTCCAATCGGAATACCCAGGCCGATAGAAACCAAAGTACAAACCGTAATGATACTCAAAGTCCGCATCGTGTTGTCCCACATACCAAAATAACCGATAAGACATAAGGCCAGGACAACGCCGATAGAAAGCTTTACGGATCTAGCCGTAAGGTGAACAATTCCGACGACCGCAATAATAACGATCCACCAGGGTGTTTCGAGAAGAAGTTTTTCAAACCATACGAGGAAATAAAGTAAGGGGTCAAAAAAGGATTCGATGACCTCGCCATAACTGCGAGAAAACTCGCGGTAAGCGCCGTCGAGGCCTTTCTTGATTGCAGTCAGATCTTGACGATCCATTTCAGGAAACTGTGTTAGCCAGGATTCTTTGGCCATACTCGTGCTCCGCTCGTTTTCAAAAAGTTGAGAAAAATCTTGTTTCAGTGGAGCCCGTTATTTCACAACTCAGCGAGTGCCTTTTTCACTTTCATCGCTACTTCAGATGAAACCCAAGGCATCCACGTGGATTCGTAATTGTTCAAGAACTCTTCCATTGCTACATCTCCTTCTGCCTGATTTTCTTCCATCCATGCAAGTAAGGTGTTCATTTGAGCATTCTTAAAAGATCGTCGGGACAAATACTCAAATGCGGCGGGGGATTTAGACGCAAATGCTTCAGTGGTAATCGTGTGAACGGGTGCCGGAGGATACATAGTCGCTTTCGGGTTTTCACACTCCTCTTGGGTTGTGCAAGTGGTGAAATGATCAAAATCCACACCTGATTCAAAATCCACTTTGACCATTTTGTATTTTCCAAGAACAGCGGTCGGAGACCAGTAATAACCAAACCAGCTTTCGCCACGCTCGTAGGCTTTTGCAATGGAACCTGCCAGCCCGGCACTAGAGCCTGGATCAACCATTTCAAATCCTGCGTCCGCCAGTTTTAATGCATCGAACAGATGCGCGGTGCTAGTTTGACAATTCCAACCGGCAGGGCATCCAAAAAAACCCGAGATTGATGGATCTTCCGGGTGTTCGAATAACTTTGCATTGGCGATAACGCCTGAAATAGTCGCTAAGCTAGGATCTTTTTTTACCATATATTCGGGAACCCAGAAACCTTCTTCACCACCATCCGATAAAGATGACCCAGCAATTCTTAAGCGTTTTTCAGCGACTGCCTTATCTATTGCCTCTCTCGCTGAATTACTCCACAGCTCCGGCGCAATGTCCGGCTCACCTTTTTCCATCATAGATATGGTGGTAGGCATGGTATCGCCGGGAACAAGTTCAGCGTCGCAGCCATACCCATGCTCTAGAATAAACAGGTCGACGTTGGCTATAAGGGTCGCAGAACTCCAATTCATATCGGCTATGCTTATTTTACCGCAGGGCTCGCTGGCTTGGCCTGAAGTTATCATTCCAAACAAAACTATTACAGCACCAACTAAACACTTCATTTATGTCCCCATCTGTGATTTCTGAATTAATAAGCCCACGCAATTAGCCCGCGGTCTATGACTTAGCTCTACAACCCAACTCTTACGAAAATCGTATTTGATCATCATTTATGTGATTGAGATACAACTGAACTATTGTACCGTATAAACAACAAGACATCATGGAAAACGGGGTTTGCAGCCAGTGGCTGCAAATTATCGAAGATTAGTTCATCTCTATAGTTTTGAGCATGCAAGCAGTAAAACAGCTGCGAATCTCTCAACGGCCGCTTCAACAAATACAATGTTCAACTTAAGTCAACAGAATTGAGCAACAATACCGCGCTGAGAGGTACGGTAAGGCTCAAGCGTCTATAAGCTGACAGTTTCCAAAAATGCCAAAACATCCTTGGCCGATCGACCGGGAATTTCTTCCATCGGAACATGCCCAATGTCGTCATAAATAACGAGAGTATCATTCTCAAGCGCTTCGGAAAATTGGTAGGCTACCGACACGGGAATCAAGGCATCTTCTTTTCCCCACATGATAAGAGTAGGTACGCTAAACATAGCAGGGTCAACCCGCTCGACATCTCGTTTACCGTAGTTAGCGAATCGACTCAACGTTGCGACACGACTACCTTCCCTTAAGGCCAGCTCGTAATACCGCTCAATCAGTTCGTCAGTCACAACAGGTGAATTGTTATAGGCTGACACTAGCCCTTGCTTCGTAAACCAATAGGGATCGAGATATTGCGCTAACGCTCTAAACCAGGATTTGCGCATCAGGGCGAATATCATTGGCCCATCTTTCCTTTCAACCTTGGCTTGTTCTACACTCGCACCTGCCTCTTTATCACTTAGGGCCGCGACTTTTTCTCGTGAAAATTGTGGCAAGCCACCGGAGTCAACCAAAATCATAGCCGTTACTTTTTTAGGGAATTGAAGTGTATAACGCCAGGTCACTCCTCCGCCCATAGAATTGCCACCCAGGACAAAGTGGCTAACATTCAGGTGATTAACGACAGCCTCGACGGTGCTCACCTGCGCTTCGGATGAGTAGTTGTTATCGGCTGTTGCACCTGTTAAACCATGGGCTGGCAGATCCATACTAATAACACGGTAGTGCTCGCCCAAAATCGCAACCCACGGCTCCCATGTGTGAAGGGATGCATTTGAACCATGGACTAAAACGATAGCAGGCCGGGTTTCATCCCCTTCGTCCCGATAGTGCACTCTGGCACCATTCGGCATTAATAGAAATTGAGATTGGCTATTGGTGTATTTGTCATCGACATACTCTTTCGACAAATCACCTTTATAGAGAAAAATGCCACTGACTATAAACAATACAATCAACACCACCAAGCCCACTTTAAGTACTTTCATTGAAATTCCGCCATTTAGAGTTGTTTTCTTTAAGCATACCTTTATTTTAAGCCCCGCGCCTGTATGCTTGTCGATTTGAAATCGAGGGAAGAAAATGAGTATTCAAGGTAGCTGTCTATGTGGCGATATATCTTATTCCTACGGGGGAACAATCACAGAAATTGCGATGTGCCACTGTCAGCAATGTCGCAAGGCGCAAGGCAGCGCTTTTGCCACCAACATGGTCATTGATGAGAATCTTTTCACGATGCACGATGACAACGCAATACTGAGAGAATACGAATCTTCGGAGGATAAAATTCGTGCCTTTTGCTCCGCTTGCGGCTCTCCTTTATACAGCTATCGACAATCCATCCCGGGCATACTTCGCCTGCGAATCGGTACGCTGGATACGAAAATCGATCAGCGAGTTAATTACCACGCGTTTTATGATTCGAGAGCCGAATGGTATGAGGGCACCGATACACTGAAAAAATTTCCGGAAGGGAAAATGTAAACGAAGAAAGAGCCAAGAGAATAATGTTAACTTATTTTTTGCCAGTCAACGATAGCTCTCTGCCGCAATTGCTGCGTTTGCGGCAGACAGAACAAGGTCCTATTTTGGGAATTTCCGCTGATACCAATGAAAGATGTTTCGTCCAATAGCTTCGGGGTTATCCTCTTGAATGTAGTGGGCTCCGTAGCCGACAAACACGGACTCAAGGTTTCTGTAATTATCTTGCATCCATTGGGCTTTGTCAGCGTTGACTAAAGCGCCCGGCAATGCATACAGTAGTAACTTCGGTACGCTGGATTTTTTTAGCCATTCGCCAACCTTCTCAACCGCAACGACATTGCGCTCGGGAACACCACCGATCGGTAACTCATTCGGCCAGACATAAATAGGCTCCCGGGTGGCCGTATCTAAAAACGGTTCACGATAGGCATTTTTTTCTGTTTCGCTTAGCTTTCTGGTGACCGCGCCATTTAAGAGAATGCCTTCAATAAATATATTTTGCTCAACCAATAACTGCCGGCCAATTTCCGGGGTACGAAAGTTTTTGAAAGTCTCGCCAAAGGGTCCGAAGTCCGCGTAGCCGGACATGGGAAATGTTGGGGGGATAATCGCTTCCATCATGGCAATCGCTTTAACATTTTTCTCGTTGCGCCGCGCATAATCCAAACCTAACATTGAACCCCAGTCGTGAATCACCAAAGTAATATTCTTTAACCCAAGCGCTGCAATAAACCCGTTAATATAGTGACTGTGAGTTTGGAAAGTGTAGTCCAGCTCGGGTTTGTCAGATTGTCCGAAACCGATAAGATCAACCGCTATAACACGCCCAAGGGGCGCGACATGAGGCATGACGTTCCGCCACAAATAGGACGAGGACGGATTCCCATGAAGGAATAAGAATACGGCGCCGGATCCCGAATCAACGTAATGCATTTTCGATCCGAGAACGTCTATAAACTTGGACGGATACGGCATCGATGTTGATATAGCAGCTTCCATCGGTGTTGGCGGCGGACTCTCTTCGGCTATAGAAAAGAAACTACAAAGGAACAATCCAATCACAATCGCAGTATGAGTACATTTCATTAAACGCTCCCTTCATTCGGCAGTTAAGTTAAGGCAGCGTAGACCTTTTGTTCAGAAGAAATCACTGCCTTTATTTGACAAGAAAAAGGCCAAGCACAGAGCTATTTGAAAACCAGGGCAGGTTCAGACAGCTCGTCAGTCATTGGACAAAATTGAAAAAAAGAACCCCACGCAAAACAACAGCGGCCCAAAGAAAAACTTCAGGTCAGGACATCCTATTCTTGCGAACTCAAGAAACTGCCGAGCTGTCGATCGTGCCGACTCATCGCCGATCGGCCTTCCTGTTGAGTCCACGGCGCCCAGCGGGGACTGGCACCTTCCGGACGATCGCCCACAATGGTCACTCGCTGTATAACACGCTCTTCGGAAAAGTCGTTTAATACGTAATGTTGGGTGCACCGATTATCCCACATACCAATCGTGCCTTCAGTCCAGTGATACCGAACGGTAAAGCGAGGATTTTGAACCCATTGAGTCAGAAACCGCAGCAAGTTATCGCTTTCAACGGCACTCATTTCGACAATGCGACGGGTAAAATGCTCACTCACATATAAGGCTTTTCGTCCGGTTTCCGGATGGATTCGCACCACCGGATGAATGGCCATTTGCTCCGGGTGGCCATGGGGGTGAGCATCGTGAAGAGCGGTTAAGCCCTCACACATTTCCTGCATTGGCGGTGATAGAGCATCAAATGCAGCACAAAGACTTGTCCACATAGTGTCACCCCCACTTCGCGGGCATTTCACCATTTTTAGTACCGACATCAAAGCGGGCTCTTTCTGGAACGTAAGATCGGTATGCCATTCATCGGCAATTCCGCCCTTACTCGCCACTAACTCAAATAATTTGGGGTGTACCCCGGCATTAGCGAGGTTAGGATGCCCCTCCAAAACGCCGAAGTTCTCGCCAAAAGCGACGTGCTCATCAACGCTTAAATTCTGTTCGGGGAAAAACAGCACCATATGTTCATTTAACAATCGTTTGACTTCGTCGATACCAGCACTTCCGGCCTGCGCCAGATTAACGCCGCGTATTTCTGCGCCGAGCTCACCCGCCAGTCGGGTCACTTCCCATTCCTGCGTAGTCAATTGCGATGCCATATTAATCCCTTGTCAAATTTATTGGGAGCAAAAGTATAAAGTATGAAAATGAGAAACACCAGATCGCAATCAATGGCACTTAACCGAACCGGCGGATGACATGCCAAGCTCAATACCCAATGACGAAAACCATTCATCAGCGTACCGAGCCGTTGTGGTACAGGGATTGTTATCCGTTTTTTCAGGCCTGCTCTACCCTGGCGCTTCGAGAACTTCCAATCGGACACTAGAGCTACAGCTTATTACCGGCCAAGTCGCTACTGTGACTGTCGACCGCCCGCAACGGCTAACCACAGGGCAGCTAATACAAAAGCAGGCAGCGGTGCAACGGCGAGTAAAGACTCAATGTCAGAGCGATAAATATTCATATGGTGGAGATGGTACCAGGCATGCGGAACCTCTAACACCAGCCAGGCAACACCTGTTGTTCGAACCAGCAAGCGATCTCCGGTAATCAACGCGACAAGGGTTATCACTAAAATAGCAAGGTAACCTCCACCGACATCACCAATGAGATGTACGTTGTAAGGACCATCAATAGATATCCAGGTCATTCCAAAGCCAGGAAAATCTTCATAAAAGGAAGCTGGAAAAAACTGCGCCCAGATACCAACGAATACTGCCATTAGTGCAAACAAACAGAGGGCAGCTTTTTCAACCCAAATCTTCTTCATCTTATTTTCCTCACTGATTAAACGTTTCGCCTAACCACTTAAGCGCTTTGTGGGTTTGATCCGGATGAACTTCAGCAGCAGCCTCTTTATTAAGGTCCGCTATACTGACGGACTTCAGTTCTTCAGCCCAGGTTTGATCGGCGCGACGCATGACTCTTGCAATACCGCAAGGCTTGGAATAAGCCTCGGGGCCCACTCCGCTTGGGCCTCTACGCCGTATTTCTGTACAGGAAAATGAAGGCCCCGCTTCACCGAGCGCACGTAAAACATCAAACATTGTGATTTGTTCGGCCGACCTCGCGAGACTATAACCACCGCCGGGACCTTTTTTAACCGACAACAAATTGGCAGCCGACAGAGATTGCAGATGTTTTGCCAGATAAGGTTTCGGGAGATCGAAGAATTCAGCCAGTTTTGCTCCCGTCAATGCTTTACCGGACGGCAATGCTGCAAGCAAGGTGCACAGGTGAATAGACCACTCTATGCCTTCAGACAATTTCATAAGCACTACACTAAGATTAATTTAATAGTGGACACAATGTATCCACTATTATAATGTAAGTCAACTGAAACCCACATAAGGAATGAACATGAGACTAGAACCCATTAAAACGTCCCCGTCGCTACTGGGTAAAATAATGTCATTCGCCATAAAAAAAACCTATGGCAAAGCCTTTATATCGACCCAATTAATTTACAATCGAATTTCCGGTATGTGGTGGATGATGCTGATCACTATGCGAATTGAAGCGAAGCTGGAAATCGAAAGAGAATTAGCATTGCTTATTCATACTGCAGCAAGTACAGCCAACGGCTGTCGCTTTTGTGCAGATATTTCGAGAGCCCAGGCAGTCAAGGAGCGCATCGGCGTGCAGCGATTTAACGCATTGCTGGAATGGGAAAAAAGTAGCGTATTTACACCAGCAGAAAAAGCAGCACTGGCCTATATCGAAGAAATTAATGTCAGCCGCAACGTTTGTGACGCTACCTTTGCCTTGTTAAAACAACACTATTCTCAACAGCAAATCGCTGCAATAACTGTACAAAATGCAATTGCGAACTTTCACAATGTCATCAACATACCGATGGATTTAACCGAGGATGGACTAGAAACAATGGCCCTGGAAACACTTGCGCTGGAAACACGGACACGGTAATCACTGTCACCGAAAACACCGCCTTCAGGAACACAGCAAGCAGAGAGAAGGAAATAAACTGATTGAGGTAGCTTACCGCAAATGAGAGGGCTTCCTTAAGACCTCTCACTGGAAACGACATTGCGTCGCTGACACTATAACAATTCGTTCAAATTGAGTCTCGAACAAAAATTTTATAGTAATGTCTTAATTTTTCTCGCAATAGATTTCGGTATATCAGTCGGCGCATAACGAGCAACCACTTCACCTTCGCGGTTGATAAGAAACTTGGTGAAGTTCCATTTGATATTTTCCGAACCCATAAATCCTTTTTTGGCCTTTTTTAAGTGCTTAAAAATGGGGTGTGTATTCCGGCCATTAACATCAATTTTTGCAAACATTGGAAAGGTCACGCCATAATTGACCTGACAAAATTCTTCAATGTCGCTTTCACTGCCCGGCTCTTGACCGGCGAACTGATTGCAGGGAAACCCGAGTACCACCAAGCCCTGGTCTTTATATTCTTCATACAATTTTTCCAGCCCTTCATACTGTGGCGTTAAACCACACTTGCTGGCTGTATTCACGATTAAAATCGGCTGACCTTTGTAATCGCCAAGCGCTACTTTATTGCCGTTAATTGTCTCGGCTTCTAAATCATAAATGGGAGAAGTCATGCGAATTCCTCTACTGTGCGGCTATTTACTGTGCCGCTATCTGTTGTACGGCTATTAGAGGAACATAATACAACACACTTATGTTGCATCGCAACATAAGTGTGTTCAATACTGATACATTTATTTAAATCGTTATCGACGTAAATAAAAAAACACCCGATAAGAAACTATCTGGCTCACGCAGCGGAGCCAGGCTAATCCTCCGCGATAGACAAGATGTAACCGGTTTCAGGACTGAAATTTCCAGCGAGCACCGTCTGATAAACACGCTCAACAGCATCGGCGCCGGCATCTTGCTCCACCTTCATCCAACCGCCCACATACGTAACAAAAGTTAACCACACTTCGGCAAGACGCTGCTGAAATCCTTGACCGCCCCATTGCTCTATACGTTTAGCCGCTTGCGATGGCGCAAAAAACAACTCCGGTGCGGGCCCTGCCAATTCAGCGGGCATGCCAGCACGCTGATCCCAATGAGATGCACCAACCATACAGCTGTATTGGAGTTGATCATTAAAATGGGAATGCAGTTGACCCAGAACCTCACCATTGCCCGCAAAATCGACGGTAGCAGTAGGTTTGCTCGCGTCTATCTGGCTAATTTGATCATAACCCAAGACCCGGTCATAACAACCGAGGCCTTCGACGAACTCTATATTACCGGGAGAGGTTAATCCGACTATTTCGTACTTTTGTTCGCGCTTACCGCGATTGTGATGCAATAAAAAAGCCATTCCGAGCGCTGTTTTACTGGAAGCACTGGTCAGCACAAGCGTATTTGCGCCAAAAAATTGATTGTCATCAAAAAAATCATCAAGCAAAAACGATGTCGTAAACAAAGGTCGCAACAACATCTGTAGGGCCTCTGTTTTAACATTGTATAGCGGGTCCGTCGCGCAACGCAGATATTGGTTATAAACCAGAGCCAGAGGCTGACGATGATCGGCACCGTCAATAAAACTCGCCCCATTGACTTGCTTCGGTGTTACGACCAAATGCGTCGACATAGGATAGTAACCATAGATTCGCTCACCCACTTCAATCCCTTCACACTTCGAGGCTTGCACATCGGCGAAGCCCCATACCGGTACGATTCCCTTACCGTCAGCAGCGGGAAAAAACTCCCAATACCGCATCGCGTCTCCCATTGCCGCATAAGTGATATTATTGGCAGTAAAAGCAAATGTATCTACCTTCAGCAGCACCTGGCCTGCCGACAATTCAGCCTCACTTATCTTTGCTCCGGTGGTAAATTCTGTGTCGGAAAGCTCATCGCGATTTAACAAAAATGTGCTTGTCATAGTTATACCTTCTAATCGATTATTTGCGTTTTCGTTATAGAATAAAATGTTATCGCCCATCCTTCTATCCCGGCCTCAACATTAGGGAAATACCGTTATTTTTCTCTGTCGTACAAGAAACTGATAGTCCGGAAATCCCTTCCACTATCAATGTATTAAACTTCGCACAACGCCCATAGCTGTATTCATCCAGCGGTCACTGTCCGTATACTTGCTGGTAACCAACATACCGCTCATCAGAAAGCCGAGATGAGCAGCTTGTAATTTCGGATCGAGATTGATGGGTAGTTGTCCTGCAGCCTGTGCACGTATCAATGCTTTTTTAATACCTTCAGCGGACACTCTGGAGCCGACAGCTAACTTCGCGCGGACAGCTTCATCATGAGGACCCAGCTCGGTCGACGTATTCACCAATAAACAACCGATGCAATCTTTATCGACTCGTGCCTGAAAGCTGTCGTAAAAATACCGCTCTATCCCATCAATAGCATCGCCAGATGACAGAAAGCGCTCAACCCGACCTGCAACTATCTTTTCGATGTAATGATCTAAAACCTGCAGAAACAAACTGTCTTTTGAACCGAAACTGTTATAAAGGCTTCCGGCAGTCAATCCGGTACAACCTTGCAGGTCCTTCATACTCGTTGCGCAATAGCCTTTGTGCCAAAAGCAAAGCATCGCAGCATCAAGTACCTTTTCTTCATCGTAAGCCTTTGGACGCGGCATAAAGGGTATCAATATCTATTTTAGATCGATCATTCTAAAATAGAACGAACGGGCGAACAAGGAAAGATGAGATAAAAAGCAAACTTCTTGACGGGAGGACACCCAGGTCGCTATGAATCTGAAAAGATTATGCGACGGACAGACGCGTGGTATCTAGGCCGCTTTCAGACGGGCTCGCAAGAAATCTACCGCGACCTTAATTTTGGGAATCACATATTGAGGACGCTGATACAACAAGTAGATACCCGTCGCTGGATTAGTCGCGTTAGAAATATTTTCGGGCAACGACACAATCTCCACATTCCCTGATTCCAACGCCTCTTCCATACACCAGCGGGGGAATAAGGCCATACCTTTACCTGATATTAGCGCCTCTTGTAACATTCGGCCCCCGTTGCTGATCAATGCCGTTTGGATGTCAACCGGCGACCAAGTGCCCTCCGACTCGACTAACCAATTCAAAACCTTGCCGGGAGCGCGATATAAAAGAGCTTTATGCTTAGACAAATCCGCGACCGTTTGCGGCACGCCATACTCCTTCAAATATTGCTTCGATGCGCACAACAAAGGCGTATTATCATCAATATATTGCGCAATAACACGCTCGTCCGGGACCCTACCACCGCGAATGGCTATGTCGATTCCATCGCGGCTAAGGTCCGTAACCTGGTTAGAGTAATCGAGATCAATTATTATTTCTGGATAGGCTTCCTGTAGCTCGTCGAGAATCGGCAATAGGCGCACATCCGCATACAAAGGCAATGCACTAATTCGCAATACCCCTGAAGGAGAACTCTGATAACTACCGACCTGACCATCCGCACGGTCGATGGCCGCGAGAATGTCTTTACACTGGTCAAGATAGATTTGTCCAATTTCTGTTAACACCAAATGCCGGGTACTGCGTTTGAGTAATTCAGCGCCCAGTTCCAATTCGAGTGCCTGAATACTGCGCGACAACGTAGAAACAGGGACCGATTCCAGCCGAGCGGCACCGCTGAAGCTGCCACTTTCTTCTATGCGGCAAAAGTAGCGCATTGCTTTTAATTTATCCATTATTGCGTTTCCAGCAAAAGTATTTCGTGATTTTACCCTCTTATCGCCATTTTTGGGAAGATGTAAACTCCCATTGATCGCTAACACGCAGATGTCCCATTAAATTCGTGATTAAAAAACGGCTCAGATAAGACAAAAGTCACTGACAATAAACCCTGCGCTAGTGACGTACACTACGACGTCATCGACCGCGAAATATTGATTTTTTCCGGGTGCGATATGGATTGGATTTGAACAATCTTTCGGCTGTGCCTCAGTTAGTGGCAAAAACGATTGGATGTTGATGGCTAGCATCGACTAGCCGACACGCGTCAAACAAACCGTCGCTAATTTACCGGCAGGCAGACGAAACTTTCCGCAGCTCGATAGGAGAAATAAAATGGCAGACCACACTGGCTCGACTTTACAGATCGACATCGTTTCTGACGTGGTTTGCCCCTGGTGCACAATTGGTTACCAGCGACTACAACAAGCGCTCAAGAAATTTCCCGACCTCAATGTCGAGCTCACATTTCAGCCCTTCGAACTCAACCCAAAAATGCCGCCCGAAGGACAAAATATCGACGAACATATCGCAGAGAAGTACGGTTCGGACAAAGCCACAATTGCCGAAAACCGCAAAAATTTGCGGACCCTGGGAGAAGAAGAAGGTGTGAAATTCGATACTCATGATGAGTCGCGTATTTACAATACCTTTCTTGCGCACAAACTTCTGCTAAAAGCGGAAGAGATAGGTTCTCAGGAAAAGTTGAAACTGGCGCTTTTTAACGCCTACTTTGCCGAACGAAAAGATATTTCAAAGCCAGAAGTACTCTTACAAATCGCGATTGATAACGGTTTTTCAGGAGAAGAAGCGCAGACAGCAATCACCGATGAGACACTGTCAAAACTAGTACGCGAAAAGGAACAGTACTTTCTCGACCGCGGAATACATGCAGTTCCCGCCTTTATTTTTAATAGCCAGTACCAGGTTAGCGGTGCTCAAGATTCGGCGGTTTTGACTGAGGTAATTTCAGAAATAATCGGCAAAAACGAAAAAATGGCCTAAGAACATTAAGAGAGCCTAAGCACAATAAAAGAGCCCTTGGTGTTTTTACTCATTCGAATGCCCCAAAAGTGTCGCACGTAGACGCTGCGATACGGAAATACACTATCGATCTTTTGATGACAAAAAATAACGATAAATCTAAGACCCACAATACCGGAGAAAAACAATGAAAAAGTTACTTATCCTAATCACCTCGATAGCATTTTTAAGCTATTGGAGCTCCACGGTTCATGCCGACATGGCGCCGAAGGTTTCCGCCAAAAAATCGATGCCCGAGTTGACCGTTTATCATCTTGAGGGGCGGCGCTCTGAGCGCATCGTCTGGCTCATGGAAGAATTGAATTTACCTTATAAACTCGTTTATGTGCGCGGTAGTTTGGCCGGCTCTATGGCAAAAATAAAAGCCATTAATCCCGATATGCCGATGGCACCGACCGTCACTGTAGGCGATCAGGTGATGGTCGAATCCGGCGCTATAATTGAATTACTGCTCCGGCGTTACGCTCCGGGCGAATTGCAACCGGATATTGGCAGTAACGAATACGCCAGCTACCTGATGTGGATGCACTATGCTGAAGGCTCACTAGCAGCGCGCCTATTCTCCGATTATCGAACTTGGTTAAAAGCACCCCCCACCAAACGCTCTCGTCTGGTCGACTCAGAAGCAACAGTACAATTCGCTGAGAATTACCTGAACGATCATGCATGGTTTGGCGGCGACGAGTTTTCCGCGGCCGACATTATGATGATGTTCCCACTTAACGTAGCAACCAAACTAAACATTGTCGACGAAGCACAATTCCCGAAAGTCGCATTATGGAAAGAAAAAATTGTCGAGCGCCCCGCCTATAAACGCATGTTAGAAAAGGCACGTCCCGACGGACTAATTGGCGCTCTGCCTGTATTGCCTAAGCACGCACCGTCTGGACCACGGAAGTAATTATACCGCTATTAAGATGCCGCTCTTTTTGTATAGCGGCATCATTCGAGTAATTAATCGGAGGCCGGGGTCGACCTAAAAAGAACAGCGTCGACTCCGTGGCCACCGCTTCTATTTAATGCACCCAAATAGACTTATTTCGCGATAGTCGGAAAATCGGTAAACACAAGCACGCCATGCCATGCCACCGAAGCCTTGCTGAATTTCTATAAACAGGTAACGTGCATTGCTCCCTTCCTATGCAGAAACGTTGCTAACAATCCAAAACAGACGCTATAACTCCAACAAATCTAACTGGACAGTAGGCATCAAACCTAAACCGTCGAAGACTACTCGTGCGCAAATTTTTCCATCGCCGCTATCACTTGCTCCGCCTCATCAAAAAACGGAGTATGTCCAGACCCAGGAATGACGGTTATGCGTAAATCATCGACATACTTCGGAATTTCATCCAGCATTGCGGGGACGAAAGTGGCTTCGTTTTCTGTCCAAATTAACAAACTGGGCACTGTAACGCGGGACAATTTAGCGGGCCAATAAGTGGAGTCGTTAATCTCTTTCAGCGCCGGTATGTTCGCACGATACCAGTTCACTGCGCCGGTAATGGCACCAGGCTGACTCCAGGCACTGAAAAAAGCACCCTTAAATTGATCGTCAAGATGACCCTTGGCATAAGCCCTATCAAACCCGTAGCCCCATAGTAGCTGTGGTCCATGCTCGTCAAATACTTTTTCCATGTTAGGACTTTTCAACTTTTCCATATAAGCGGATGACTTTTTTTGCTGTTCATTATTGACGATCATATCGAGAAGAACATTGTATGGCGGTGCATTAATAACCACCAATTTATTCACCATTTCAGGGTACTTTTGGGCAACCGCCCAGGCCAGCGCTCCACCCCAGTCGTGGCCAACCAACGTAACTTTTTTATCTGTGGGAAAATGCTCAATTAGCGCTTTTACATCTTCCACCAAAAACTCAATTCGATAGTTTTCCACGCCCTTTGGCTTAGCAGATAAGTTGTAACCGCGATTATCCGGAGCAACGACATGGTAGGTACCCGCAAAGTGGGAAAGGAGCTTGTCCCATGCTGCACCAAAAAACGGGTATCCATGCAAAAACACCATGAGATCACCTTCACCTCTATGCACGTAGTGAAATCTCAACCCATTAAGTGTGGCAAACTCGGAATCGTAACCGAGCGAACTCACCTCAACAGGGTCACCTTCAGCGCCTATCATAGGCGCAACAAGCATTGCAGCAGAAAAAAACAGGCTCAAGATCAAATTGGGCATGCTGAAGTTTCGTTTTATCATCATGATTTTTCTCTAGCAACTTACATTTTGGTAAACGGTTAAAATGGTATCTAAGGTACAGCACTGGCTGCTTCCCTCCTATTATTGCAACCAGACAGCTACCGCCTGAATGCAAAACGTTATAAAGCCAACCCTGCGATATTCCGGCAACAGACATTAAGAAAGCAAGAAAGCAAGAAAGCAAACATTTCTCTGCTTTCGCCGTTACCCCCAGCTGCCAGATACCGCACGAAGAACATAATCGGGATTTCTAATGCCCAAAATAACCTTTATTGACGATTAATACAATAAATATTAAGATAGCCGCTTTATTAGATAAATACTCGTAATGTGAGGCAAGATCGATGGAGTTGGGGTTAGACAAGAAAAAAGTCATTGTCACCGGTGGCAGCAGAGGTATCGGTAAATCGATTTTACAAAACATGGTCGATGAAGGAGCGGCTGTAGCGACTTGTGCACGCGGCGAAGAAGCGCTTAATGCCGCGCTGGAAAGCTGGCGAGCATCCGGAGCGAAAGCCTATGGCTCAGCCCTGGATGTGACTAATGAGCAGCAGTATAGCGACTGGTTTTCTCAATCACTCGAACAACTAGGCGGCTTAGACGTATTCGTGAGTAACGTTACCAGTAGAATAACAACCAAGGGAAACCAGCGCTGGCAAGACACTTTTGAAGTCGATCTAATGCAACATATCAGAGCGACTGAGCTGGCCATTCCTTACTTAAAACAGGGTGACAACCCTTCTATCGTCTATATTTCCTCGATCGCTTCAGTAATGACGACAAATATGCCGACGGAGACCGAATATGGCGTGATGAAGGCCGCTCTAATTTCCTACGCCACACAACTGGCCACCAAACTGGGTAAAGACAATATTCGCGTAAATCTGGTATCGCCAGGGCCTATTTATCACGACGGTGGATTTTGGCAAATGGTTGAAAAAAATCAACCTGAACTTTTCACTCGAGCGAAAGCGGTTTCAGTTTTTAATCGACTCGGCACAGCTCAGGAAGTCGCAAATGCCGTCACATTTTTAGCCAGTCCAGCCGCGTCAAATATAACTGGAGCAAACCTGAGAGTAGATGGCGGCGCTATTAAGACTGTCAATTTTTAATATGACAGGGACGACCATGTTTACTGTGCCGCAGCGGTCAACATAGTCGGTGCTGCATACCAATTGCCGAATCGTCAGTCGCTCCGAGTTTGAATTTACAGCACAGTAAACCGAGCCAGATTAATCCTAGATCAACACTATTAACTATTAGTTTAATAAATGGCGATAATGCATGACGAAAGCATACTATTGACGATACTGTGCTTTTCGATACCAGTCTCGCATTGAGCGACTGTAATGTACGTCCTGCGAGTAAACGCTCCTATTTTTCCTACATATCCCTTTACGGTGTTAAAACGGTCGACAATAAAATTTGGCTAACCGGGATGTCGTCCAGATGCAGGTTCTTTTGAAAAAAGTCGGCGACGTATACCCGCAAGTGATGCTCTGAGGTCTATAAAAGAATTGGGACATAAAAGGTTAAAAGCGCCTGTATATCAGTTCAATCTCATCATAGCTATCCCATTTTTAATAGCGATGCTGGATTCGGCCACTGGGTTCGCGCCCTAATTACCGGGGAGTGTGACTAAAAACCGAGGGAAATCTTTTTCTATTGATTTGAACTATGAGCGATCGCGTATCTATCTTTCGGCGATTTCTCTAATACGTGTTTGACATGACTACTCTATCAAGCAAGGCGATAGGGGTTTTAACGTCGTACCTAAAAAGCATATAGACGATCAACCTTTGCGCTAACGGATTACTCGCTTGGGCGCTGAGCCTTTACACAGCGAAAAGATAGATTGTAGGGCAGATTTCGACTCTATATTTGAGTTGAAAAACTATAAATTTAGAAGACTGGAAAATTTGGAAAACTGATATTTACATTCACAAAAACTATGTCGTTAGCCTTGTCTTATCCAGTTATTTAGTGGTTCTTCAGCGATCTACGGCGACTAACTTTTGACTTTCTCTCGGCTATTTAATTCTGAAATGTCTTTGCCTATGAGTTACCCCCAACGAAAAGAGCCTGGGAATTAACCAATGGTAATTAAAGAAGGTTGATTAGTAATAGCATAGTATCTACTATCAAAACACCTTCGTTCGCAAACGTCGAACGCCAGTAGTAAAAAGACCATTTCACAGGTAGCGAAGAATGAAGTACTCAACCTCCATTGGCATTCCCGTTCTTGTTATTTTTGGCGCGGTAACGATTGCCTGGTTAATGATCTCCGCAAGACCTGAAGCGAGTCAAACTCCTGCTGAACAACCTACGTTATTGGTCAATAGTTTTGTCGTTCACCCACAAGACATTGAAATCGAGATTTCAGCCAGTGGCACCGTAGAGCCCCACACAGAAACATTGTTAGTTTCAGAGGTTCCCGGAAGAATCCTGGAGGTATCAGCCAATTTTTTGAACGGTGGTTTTTTTCGTAAGGGAGAAGTGATATTGCGTATCGACCCGCGAAATCATCGAGCCGAACTTAAAAGAGCCGAAGCGGGGTTAGTGAGAGCGCGAACACAACTCGCACAAGAAACATCACTATCAAAATACGAGCGCGGTGATTTCGAAAAGCTAAAAGCACTAAATCCAAATATAGCTGAGTCTTCCTCGTTGTCGTTTAGAAAGGCGCAATTAACGAAAGCCGAGGCTGAAGTTGTCGCTGCCGAGGCACAGGTCATTCGTTCTCAGGGTGATTTGGAGCGTACAGAAATTCGCATGCCTTACGATGGGCTAATCAGAGAAAAAAGGGCCGATTTAGGGCAATACCTTAGTCCAGGTACTGCGCTGGCAATGATATTCGCTGTCGACTTTGTCGAGGTGAAGCTGCCCTTGAGCCCACCACAAGTCAGAAAAATAAATTTACCAAATCACTTTTCCGACGAGGGCATATCGAAGGCAGACGCGGTTCCCGTTACGATTTCAATCAGCGACAGCGAACAGACCTGGCCTGCTGAATTGGTGCGGACAGAAGGCGTACTCGACACAAATACACGTACGCTTATTGCTATTGCACGCGTACATGACCCTTACGGCCTAATATTAGACCGAGATATCGAGCCCTTGAGAATCGGGACATTTGTCGATGTTGCCATTCGCGGCACGATGTTAAAAGACGTTTATTCTGTGGAACGACACATGTTGAAACCGGGCAATCTCATTTGGGTTATCGATGAGGAAGAGCGAATTAGACCTCGCACAGTAAGCCTTGCTTATGCCGATGAAAAATACGCCTATATCAACACGGGATTACTCCCGGGCGACCGCGTTTGTATTACTCCCATCGAAAACCCGCTACCTGGAACACGAGTTCGTATCGTGGAGGAGAATGGAAGCAATGACACCTGAATCAAATACGGGGCTGATTAGTTGGTTTGCCCGCAATCACGTGGCGGCCAATCTGTTAATGGTTATGTTGATCGTCGTCGGTGGCTATTCTCTGATGACAGTGAAAAAAGAGGCCCAGCCTCGAATGCCGGTAACCAATATAAGTATATCCGTCCCTTTCTTCGGCGCTGCACCTGAAGAAATCGAACAAGGTATACTTTTGAAACTGGAAGCAGCGTTAAAAGATGTCGAAGGTATTGCTGAACTAAACACTTACGCAACAGAACAAGGGGGCTCTGCCAGGATTCGCGTTGCCACCAACGAGGGTTACACCGTTGAAACAGTGATGGATCGCGTCGAACAAGCGGTATCAACCATCAGCCGATTCCCGTCTGAAGCAGAGAAGCCCGTTATTACCCCTTCAAGTTGGCAGCACGCGGTTTTGCGGATTCAACTCTCGGGAGACATGAATGATCGCACCCGGAAACAGCTGGCGGAGGAAGTTCGAGACGATTTACAACAATTACCGGAAGTGTCCAAAGTCAACATCCAAGGTGTGCTACCGACAGAAATCGCCATCGAGATCCCGGAAAGACAATTACGTCGCTACGGATTGACGCTCGATCAGGTCGCTTCTGTCATCAGAGCCAGCTCTATCGATCTGTCAGGTGGTGCAATTGAAAGTGGCAGCGGCGATATCCGTATCAGGACCCTGGGCCAAGCTTACCTTGGCGAAGATTTTGAGCGGATAACACTGATTACTCGACCAGACGGCACTCGAATAACAGTCGGCGATATTGCCACGGTTAGAGACTCCTTTATAGATGTGCCCTTTTACTCGATGTTTAACGGCAAACCGAGCGTAATGGTTGAAATATATGCAGTCGGTGAGCAAAGCCAGCTGGACGTAAGTCGTGCAGCCAAAGAGTATGCTGAGAAAAAAGCTACTACCCTACCTGACGGAATAGAGATGAATATCTGGGGGGACGTTGCAGTCCATATCGCCGAAAGCGTCGATTTGATGACTCGCAATTTAATGGCGGGAGGCATTTTTGTATTCATCATTTTGGGTATTTTTTTAAGACTGAAACTCGCAGCGTGGGTAATGGTTGGGATTCCAGTCAGTTTCCTCGGAGCCGGCATGATGATGCCTTTACCCGGTTTTGACCTGACAATAAACATGATGAGTATTTTCGGCTTTTTTATAGTCCTGGGAATTGTGGTCGATGACGCAATCATAATTGGTGAAAGTGCTTATACTGAAATCGAAAAACATGGGCACTCAATAGACAACGTTATCGTCGGCGTAAAAAGAGTTGCCATACCCGCAACCTTTGGCGTCCTGACAACCATAGCAACCTTCGGCCCCATGGTATTTTCTGGCGGTGATTTTAATGCTTTTAGCCGGGTCATTGGTTTGATTGTTATCTTGTGTCTATTTTTCTCTATCATCGAATCAAAACTAATCCTCCCCGCGCATCTAGCCCATATGTCAGAAAAACCACCCCGCGGAACACTTGCAAAACGATTGATAGGTTTGCAAGAATCAACTGCCAATGGACTACGCCACGTCATTCAAAATTTGTACCGCCCCTTACTCATCTTTTCGATTAAACATCGCTATACCACATTAACCGTCTTTGTTGCCTTGCTCATTATTGTCGGAGGAATGTTCGCGGGAGGTATTATCCGTTATGTGTTTGCACCCTCAGTTCCTGACAGGTTTATAAAAGCGGAAGTTGAGCTGGTTGAAGGAGTGCCAAAAGAATTGGGGCTATCGATCGCCAAACGGCTTAGAGAAACCCTACTTGAAGCCGGCTTAGACGTTAGCGGGAAATACGGAATAGAAGAGAATATCGTTGGGAACAACATATCTATTTTGACCCCGCAAAATACGATAATTGCAATGGCGGAACTGGACCAGGGAGACAATGACGATATTGATCCCGAAGAACTCGCTGCCGCGTGGCGGGCATTGGTAGGAGATATTGCAGGAACGACATCGATGCGTATCCGATCCGGAAATCGTTCCGGCGGCCCGGCTCTAGCCTTCAAATTGTCAGCCAATGATACAGATCAGATTGAACAAGCAGCCACCGCGCTGATGGCACACCTGCGCGATTATGACGGCGTTTACGAGATAGAAAGTTCGCAAACGAGCGGTCCCCGTGAGCTGCAACTGCAAATAAAACAAGGCGCAGAAGCGCTAGGATTAACACAGGCTGCGCTGGCGACACAAGTTAGGCAAGCATTTTATGGCGTAGAAGCCCAACGAATAAACCGAGACCAGGGCGAAACACGTGTTATGGTTCGCTATCCAAAAAACGAACGTCAGTCGGTCGGGAACCTCGAAGCAATGTGGATTCGTTCCCCTTCAGGTAAGGAAGTACCTTTCGATCAGGTTGCAACGATGCTTTATGACGATGCCCCGGCTAAAATATATCGTCAGGATGGCAATAGAGTCGTTGTCATCACAGCAAACGTTGACGAAGCTGTAGCGACTCCTGCAGAAATCACAAAGTCAGTATATCGTGATTTCGACTATATATTGAAAGCGCAATTCCCATCGGTAAAAATACAACAGACCGGCGCTAGTAAACGAGAGCAGACTACGATAAGTGAATTTGCTAGAAATTTTGGGATATCCTTACTACTCGTTTACGCCTTAATGGCTATCCCACTAAAGTCATATCTTCAGCCGCTCATTGTCATGTCCGTCATTCCCTTTGGTTTAATCGGCGCGTTGCTGGGCCACTATATTCTCGGCTATGCGGTTAGCAGCGTATCGATAATGGGCTTAATAGCGTTAACAGGCGTGGTCGTAAACGACGGTATTATCCTCGTTGATTACGTAAACAAAGCCGTCGCTGGCGGAGCTTCAAGACGTGACGCTGCTGTCGAGGCTGGAACGGCAAGATTCAGAGCGATTTTACTCACCTCCCTCACAACATTCATCGGCTTATCACCCATGCTCACAGAAACGAGTTTTCAGGCCGCTTTGATGATGCCGATGGCTATCGCATTGGCGTTTGGCATTCTATTTGCGACCACAATGACGCTTATTCTGATTCCCTGCCTGTATATTATTATGGATGACCTGCAGTCGATATTTGGGTTTAAGGACACCGCCAATAGCCGTGAAATACCGGTCTAGGTGCCCTTCATCTCATCAACCCAACACCGCTTCAAAATTACGGCAGATCAATTGATGAAAGCGAGTCAAATGGACGGGCTTCTCAGCCTGATAGGCATGTAGCGTGTAAACAGGCCAAATCGGACCAATGATACTACTGACGATATGAATCAGTTCCCCCGACTTAATTAAAGGCTTGGCTGTTAGGTCGGGCAATAATACAAAGCCTAAATGCCGCATCGCTAATTCAAGGGCGCTGGGCAAGGTATTCACACGTGCAAATTGGTTCAATTTGAGTGTGGATTTAGTGTCGTTTGCCAGCTCATATACGATCATTTTTTGCTGCTGCCACGAGGTTGAAATCCAGCGTAAACTAGTCAGGTCTTCGGGGGTCTTGGGCATTCCGTAGCGACTAAGGAAAAGAGGTGTCGCACAAAACACTTCTTTTATGGTGCCTACCGGCAACGCCCGATAACTACTGTCAGCTAATTCCCCAGCACGAATTGACACATCAAGATTATTCTCGACCAAATCCATACTGCCATCACTGACCACCAATTCAGGTTCTAAGCCCGGATATTCTCTGCAGAGTTGTTCAATAGAAGGCATCACGACTGTCGACTCTAAGCCGTGAGGAAAGGTGACTGCAAAACGGCCACTAGGATTGTCCCCCGCATCGGCAATATCTGAAAAGGCCAATTCAACCTGATCCTGAAGAATTTGGCAACGTGCATATAGCTTTTCGCCTAAGGCAGTCAAGGAAACCCCTCGCGTGGTTCGATTAAGCACACGAATACCCATATCCCTTTCGAGCCCTTTTATTTGCTGACTGACAGCAGACTTAGTGATACCCAGCGTGTTCGCTGCTTGCGTAAAGGAACCTTTTTGCGCGACACAGAAGAAAACCATTAATCGCGAAAGTTGCTTGTGATTGTTCATATTAACTAAACAGTAAATGAAATTATAAGATATTGTCGTTAATTTTAACCTTCTATATGATTCAGTCAAGCCAATAATGGCGCAAACTAGACCGTTGATGCGGTCGACCAAGGCCAAATTTGGCCTGATAGAGGAGATTCAAATGACTGCTTATATCATCGTCGGACTGACTGTAAAAGATAGCGAGAAATTCCAGCGTTACGGCGCTTCCGTACCACCGACATTAGCGAAATACTCCGGAGAGGTTCTGGCAAAAGGGCCAGCGGACAGCTTACACGGGGTCTTTCCTTTTCAAGTTCAGGTTATCCTCGCTTTTCCGAGCAGGGAAGACGCTCAAGACTGGTATCAATCGGAAGATTATCAGGCGCTGATACCTCTTCGAGACGAAGGTATAGACAGCCAATTTCAACTAATTGGCTAGTGGTCAAGCAAAAAAAAACCGAAACAAATACACGATGGAGAAAGGACAATGACATTCCAAATACACACTATTGAGACCGCCCCGGAACAGAGCAAAGCACTGCTATCTGACTCGTTAAAAGCCTTTGGTATGATTCCAAACCTGCACGCGGTAATGGCCGAGTCACCAGCAGTACTCGAATCTTACAAAATTTTGCACGATAAATTTCAGAGCACAAGCTTCAATGCTGAAGAATTAACGGTGATATGGCAAACGATTAATGTGGAAAATAACTGCCACTATTGCGTACCTGCCCATACTGGCATCGCGAACATGATGAAGGTCGACCCCGACATCAGCGAAGCACTGCGGAACCGCAGCAAACTACCGAACGAAAAACTTCAACAGTTGCACGAAACAACGCTGAAATTGGTGCGGGAACGGGGGATTCTCAGTGAGAAAACACTAAATGAGTTTTTTGAGGTCGGCTATGAAAAACGCCACCTGCTTGAAATCGTCCTGGGTATTTCGCAAAAGGTGCTGAGTAATTATATCAACCACTTAGCTGATACACCGGTCGACAAGGCCTTCGAAGCGTTCACATGGCGTAAATGATGGCTTAAATAAATTGAGTGAAGCCACTGCGTGAATATGGCAGTGGCTTACGCCCAATTCGCCTCAGCTAAGGTCCGACGTCTTAAATACAGCAGCGCGTAAATGGCACTGTACAGTGCGATAACCACCAGCCCCACCCATTCCATTTTGAGCGGAGTGAATTGATATAACAAAATCAGAGTTAGCATTACCAGCGTATTCCCCACCACATAATTTCTCTGACCTATTTCCTGTGGCGTAAGCTTTAAGCTAACAGTGTACAGGCGAATGAGCGAGTCCAAAGAATTTATTACAAAAATTACGCCGACGATAACCAGGCATGTTTTGAGAATTTCACTAATCTCCAAGGCATAGACATGGTAGTGATAGAGCACAGAAAACCACACGGCGATGGGAATTGAAGGGATAAACAGCAAAGCGAGTAGAAGCTGCCAGGTTTTCAGAGGACTGAGAAAACGAGACACAAACTGCCCGATCATAATGCTCCAGGAAAACCACCAGAACAGATAGAAGGCGTGCAAATCGCTAATAGGTGCAATAAAACGGTGAATATTGCTGAAATACTCGCCTAGATTTAAGGCGCTAACGCCAAAGCCAATAAACCCCATATCGGTGGTCACCCACATAAGCGCAATCAATGCGAAGAACAGCCAGGTGGAGGCGACGCTGAGAATTTTAACGTATTTAATATCACTGCTGGAAAAGACCGCCGACAACACCACCACCGCCACCAGTCCGTATTGTGCTACCGCACTTATTCCCTCGACGTATGTCGGCAAATAACTCAGAAACAAAAAACCGGTGAATGCACAGGTGGCAATGACGACAAAGTTGTTAACAAATTTCACCGCGGGAATTTCAAAAAGCCTAACATGCGGCTCAACTTTGCAAAAATAAAACGTGGTAAGAAAGTAGAAGGCCCACACTAAAAAACCCCACATCCCAAATTCAACCGCCAGTGGATTCGCAAAACCATAAACAGCGTCCTGCTCGTATTGGGGGAATTCGGTCAGGGGGAACATAATGAGCCCTACATCCAGCCCCGAAGTAAATAATATCGCACTGAAGGCAAATAGATTGGTCGGCAAGTTTCCCTTGCAAATAAGATTTCCCCAGCGCACAACAATGACAACTGAAGTCAGTAAGGTGATGCCAATAGCAACGATTAAAATGGTGTTCATTTAACTTTCCCGTTAACAATCTTAATTCGGAAACTCAGCATGCAGAATCGAAACCTCCTGCCCTGAACGGTTTATTACTTAAGAACTCGGCGCGGCTCATTAGGTCGCTGGCGTTGTTTCCATTGAGGATCGATCCATGGCTCTACGCTTGCCGGGACCAGCGGTTTATTATCCATGATTATGTCCGCCGCTTTTTCAGCCAACATAATCGTCGGCGCGTTTAAATTACCATTGGTAATACTGGGCATAATTGAGGAATCGACGACTCGCAAGCCATCAATACCACGTACTTTACAGCGGCTATCGACTACCGCCATAGGGTCATCATCTGCGCCCATTTTACAGCTACAGGAAGGATGATAGGCGCTCTCGACATTGTCCCTCACCCAGGCATCGATAGCCTCTTCTGACTGTATGTCGACACCGGGTTGAATTTCATCACCACGATAGATGTCCATTGCCGGCTGGTTGATTATTTCCCGGGTCAAAAGAACACAGCGGCGCCAATCTTCTCTATCTTGTTCGTGCTGTAAATAATTAAACAATATGCTCGGCTTATCCCTCGGATCATTACTGATTATCTTTATCTGCCCGCGACTCTTGGGTTTGTTGGGACCGACGTGAACCTGGAACCCATGCCCGTCTACCGCGGAGGCGCCATCATAACGCATTGCCGCGGGCAAAAAATGATATTGAATATCGGGCCATTGTAAACCAGCTCTGGACCTAATAAACGCGCATGACTCGAAGTGATTGCTCGCGCCCAAACCATTTCTGAACAATAACCAACGCGCTCCGATCAAGCCTTTACTTATCAAGTCCAGTTCGCCATTTAATGTGATTGGCTGTTTGCAGTGAAACTGAAAATAGACTTCTAAATGATCTTGTAAATTATTTCCAACTCCTGGCAATTCATGTACTGGAGCAACGCCTGCTTTCGTTAATACCTCAGTCGGACCAATTCCCGAGTGCTGTAACAAAGTCGGCGAGCCAATTGAACCCGCGCATAACAAGACTTCTTTTCTGGCTTTGACATGAACCGGATTGCCGCGTTTTTCGTATTCGACGCCTATCGCTCGCTTTCCTTCCAACAATAATTTCCGGACAAAGACTTTACTTAACAGGGTGAGGTTTGAGCGTTTTTTCACCGGGTCCAGATAAGCGTTTGCCGCCGACCACCGCTGACCGTTTTTAACAGTCATATGCATCGGCCCAAATCCTTCCTGTTGTTGAGCGTTGCTGTCTTGGGTTGCCGGGTATCCTGCGTCCACGCCCGCATCTATAAAAGCTTGGTACAAAGGATTAAGCTTCATGTCATTACCAGCACAGGTCGCCAACGGCCCTTCTCCGCCGCGGTATTCATCAGCTCCACCAATCCAGCTTTCGCTTCGTTTGAAATAAGGGAGGCAATCGCTGTAACTCCAGTTCTTTGCGCCTAGTCGTTCCCACTCATCAAAATCGCAAGCGTGGCCCCGTACATAAACCATACCATTGATAGAGGAAGAACCACCGAGTACTTTGCCTCGGGGACAATGGAGGGAACGACCGTCCAACGCGGGTTCCGGTTCGGAATCAAAGAACCAATTGAACCGCTTATTGTTCATCGGATAAGATAAGGCGGTTGGCATGCGAATAAACAGGTCGCGGTCGCTACCCCCGGCTTCGAGTAGCAATACCGAATTTGTGCCATCCGCCGTCAAACGATTGGCCAACACGCAACCGGCTGAACCGGCACCGACAATAATATAGTCATATTCCATGTTAATCATTGAACCGTTTTTTACCTCTAAAGTCGTTTATTAATTAAGTCTGTCAGTCACTCGAACAGCTTCATCATTTCTATTTTACGCTTATGCAGGGGCGAATCAGCGCGACAAAAACACGTTTTTTAACGATCAGATCACCTCTAAATACTCAGCAAACAGCCGAACTATGCCAATACGACTATCCAGAAAGCGATATGCTTTCGAGATTATGAACCACCAGACCAAACTTTATCCTACAGTAGGCCACCGCCAATAATCGACTATCGCAAGCCCAATTCTTTTTACTGGAGGAAAGGATTGCTGGAAAGACCCTACAATCCAGTCTGCGCTTAAGAAAAACTGTTTTTCGAACAGTAATTCTTTCGGGATGATTATAAACTAATCGCTATATGTTAGTCTTTTTCCGCCACTACTACTAACATCTATGCAATTAAAGCAAGTTGAATTAGCCAAAGCTGCCAGCAATTCTACATAAACGTTTTTGATTTGTTGCAGCGCGAAGTCAATATCATAGGAATGGAGCAAGTCATGCAATTCATGATCACAGCCTACGACGGCACTGACGTAGAAGCACTAAACAGACGTTTACTCGTACGTGAGGCACACTTAGCCAATGTCACGCCACTCCAGAAGTCGGGCCAATTTATCGCTGGGGGAGCCATCCTCGACGACGACGGAAAAATGATTGGTTCCACCTTGTATATGGATTTTGAAAGTAGGGAAAAACTGGATGAGTGGCTGAGCAACGACCCTTATGTTGTCAACGACGTATGGCGGGACATTAAAGTTGATCCGATAAAACTCGCACTGCGATAAAGCCATATACAATTAAGAGCAATAACGATAATTCGAAATCTCGTCGATAATAATTCGCAGGGAGACACAAACAATGACCGGAACTATTGATAACGTCGATCATACAATGGTACCCGTCCATAACCTGGACGAGTCGGCACGCAAAATGCGGCAATTAGGTTTCACACTAACGCCAAAATCTGTTCACAAAGGCCTGGGAACAGCCAATCGATGTATCATGCTAGCGGAACAAAATTATGTTGAAATAATTGCCATAGACTCCATTGATGCGCCCCAGCCTCCTTTTGCAAAAAGCTTACAAAATCGGGAAGGAACTTATGCTGTTGCTCTGGCGAGCGAAAACGCCGCAGCGGCGGTGGTGGCATTTCGGAAAAATGGCATGATTGTGAACGACCCGTTTACGTTCTCGCGAATGGCGACCACCAGTAACGGCGAGACAGAAGTCAGCTTCACCGTCATCATGATAGACCCGAATGAGCTACCGCAGGGAATGATGTTCATTTGCCAACATCATTCCCGGGAAAAACTGTTTACCGACGACGTTAAATCCCATTTAAACGGGGCTTTGGGCATTCACTCCATCACAGCGATCGTTTCTGATCTCGACGTTGCCGCCGACAGTTATGGGAAATTGTTTGGATGGGACCGTATCGCACGTTCAGAAGATTTTCTGACTGTCAGTACCGAAAAAACATCGCTGATTTTTATGACGGAAAACTATTTTATCTCTCAATATGGCGCAATCTATCAACCGCCGACTTTACCTTGCTTTTGTGTATTGAGTTTTAGTGTGGCCAGCCGACTCCATACCCGCGAGTTTCTCCTTAACGCTGAAATCCCTTTTACTGAAGGCTTGGACGGTCAACTTCGAATAGCGCCACAGGAGGGCTGCGGCGATATTATTGAGTTCATTTAACATTTAGCTTTAGAATTCAGAGATCTAATCTGAAAGAGAAAAGAGAAATAACTGAGCTCTAATCTCATCATCTTTCAAATCGTCGTCACCCTTCCACCACGGCCGACTCAGATTTTGTGTGGAATAAAACGAATTCACTGCGCTTTCCAAAGAAAATCCGATTAACGACTAACGCCAATGCAATGCAGGTAAATAGAGTCACTGCCATCAGATGAATATAATGAATCGGCGTCCAGACAAAGGTGAATACTGCATACAAGCCAATACCAAATCCGACTGTAATAATAACCGCTCCAGCGTCGACATTTCTGAACATTAACCCAACAATGAAAGCGGATAGAATGGGCATACTCAGCAGGCCATTTAACTGCTGCACTAAATTGATAATACTATCTGCCCCGCTATAAACAGGCACTAAAGCCACCGCTAAAATGACGAAAGATATCGAAATTACAGTATTCAACTTATGCACATCCGTTTTTTCATTAATGTATTTCTCGTGAAGATCACACACATATAAAGCAGCTGAAGAATTTAAAACACTATTAAAACTCGTCAAAACGGCGGCGGCCATCATTGCCGCAAAAACACCAGACAACCACCCTGGCAACAAATCACCGACAATCCGGCCGTATGTCGCGTCGCCAATATCGCCGTACAGTTGATAGGCGCAAACCCCAGGAACAACGATAATCAGTGGCACTACGATCAAACGGATTGCCGCAGCCAAAAACACCCCTTTTTGAGCCTCTTTAACACTGGGCGCTGCCATCGCGCGCTGCGTTATCGTTTGGTTAGTACTCCAATAGAAAATTTGGATAAAGATCATTCCCGTGAAAAGCGTAGGCCATGGTATCGGTGTTTCAGGACCGCCTATCATGGTTAATCGCTCGGCGGGAATACCCGAAAAATCAAAGTTAATCGCGTCGAGTGCCAGGTAAACAATGAGCAGGCTTAGTATCAACAGACCGACACCGCTGATCGTGTCCGAAACGGCTACAGCTCGCAAACCTCCAAATATGGCGTAGGCAGATCCGACCACAGCAAAAGCACCCGCGATAAACAGTATTGGAATATCGACGTTAAACATCGATTGCATAAACAGGGAGCCCGTATACAACATGATCGGTAAATAGAGGAAAACATTACCGAGTAAAAAAAGTATCGCGACCATGGCTCGTATATGTTTACTACCGTAACGTTTTTCTAACAATTCTGTAGTTGTTGTACAATTATACTTGTAATAAATAGGGACAAAAACAGTCGCGAGAATGAGTAAGCCAACCACGGCCGACAACTCCCACCACGCCAGCAAAAACATCTGGTTACCATTCATTCCGACTAATTGATCAGTACTTAAATTGGTTAAAGTGATTGAGCCTGCAATGAATACCCACGACAGCCCGTTACCAGCAAGAAAATACTCTTTATTCGAATCGCTAACACGTGCTACACCACGGCATTGTCGATAGGTCAGCCAACCGATCAAGGCCGTTATGCCAAAAAATACTGCCACTTGAATTGTATTACCCATCAATTTATCTCAATTCGATTATGAAGATAGGCTCCTGTCTGGACCCTATCTATTGTTATTATTGTTGACTCATTTAGTGTCAGAAGCAGGTGTCCGCACTATCATCGTCTGACTCGCTGTTGCCAGTAAATTGCCCCGTTCGCTCCACATATGCATCGTACCGTATGCGAAACCGTTGCCGACAAACTCCATTCGATTGTCGCAAAGTATCCATTCTGTCATCTCTCTGTTGGCATAGCGAATGGTATTATCAATACTCGTGCAATGCATAATTTTGCCGAGCGCACTGCCCAAGGCAGACGGCATATAATCGGCAATAATGGCCAGTGCGCCAGCATCGTGATCAACGTTTGGCATGCGGGCCCATAATAACGACCTCCCATCATCTCGAGGCTCTCCCATTCCCGAAAAACCGAACATGCCGCTGGCAATACGAATATCGACGTTATCATGCATGCTGGCGCTTTCATTATGCCGCCCGATGTCGCGGCAACTACTGGGGTTTGCCGCTTCGGGACATTGTAGCCACATGCCTGCTGACTCATCCGATCTTTCACCAACAGCGCCCAATATAGTGATAATTTCCTTATCGCCCAAATGACCCACTACTCGCCCTTGGCTAACATTGCGACCTACGGCCGGTAACGTCACTTCGAGATCGAGTGTCACTGGCTGCTGAATAATTGAAAGGTACTGCCCCGTCGCCCATATCACCGGTTTTTCGGTGGCCTGTTCGAGTGCGACGATCCCCGCCGCTAAGCCTGCACCACCGAACAATGAACCGCGTCCCCCGGTGAGATCGGCGGTTATAGGCAATTGCCAGCGATGCGTATCGACGGGATGCCCTAGATTTAAAAATTGGGTCGATGAAATTTTCATAGGGAATAGTCACTAGTCCGTATTAATTGGACCGTTATTCTATGCAATCAAGACCTGCCTATAAAGCACTTGTTACTCACACGGGCAGCAAATCCTTACCAAAGAACCATCTTCAAACACTTCTTTATTCTCATACAGAACAATTGTTTCTAGAGGCGCTCCAGTCTTCATGGTAGTTTAAGCGCTTAAATTCATTTTCAAAATTTCTCGTTAAAGCAGAAGGTTATTTTGTTTTTACTCTCTAACAGAGTTCGTTTCTTAGGCTGGCGCATGGTTGCGGTCGCATTTTTCGTCGACTTCGTAGCCGTTGGTTTTTTCTTCTACTCCTATGGCGTTTTCTTTAAAGCAATCGCATCCGAGTTTGGAAACTCCCGACTGGGAGTGTCGCTGGGACTGACTGTCACTGCAACAGTCGGAGCTGTCGTTGCGCCACTCGTGGGTAGAGCATTGGATAAATATCCACTCAAACGAGTTATCGGTACCGGCGCTATTTCGATGGCCTTAGGCTTTTTTGCCTTGAGCCGAGTAAACACCCCAACCGAGTTCTATCTCGCGCTGGGCGTATTCATCGGTTTTGGCGCAAGCGCAATGGGCGGCCTGGCGACGGCAAAACTAGTTACCAATTGGTTCAGCAAAAAACGAGGCATGGCTCTGGGGATTGCGGCGACCGGAATTTCATTTTCAGGCGTTGTGATGCCTTTTATCAGTGCAGCTTTAATAGAAAACTATGGCTGGAGAAGCGGCTTTCTTTTGTACGCGTTGTTTACTGGATTTGTGGTTGTTCCTCTCGTGCTAAGATTGGTTATTTCCACCCCCGAAGAAGTGGGCTTGCTGCCAGACGGTGATTCGCAGCGTCTCGATCTAAATCTGACACCAGACCCGAACATTCCGGCCAAGACCACTACTCCCGTACTTAAAGAGCGAAACTTCTGGGTATTAGCAACGACGGTTGGGCTCCTATTTTGCTGCCAAAGTGCAACGCTAACCCATATGGTGCCACGAATTACCGATGCAGGCTTTTCTCTACAAATGGCCTCCTTCGTGATGTCCCTATGCGCGGGTTTCGGTGTACTAGGGAAACTTGTTTTAGGTTGGCTCGGTGATCACTGGAGCCCTCGTAAAGCACTATGGCTAACCATCGTGACCCAGATCATCGGACAATTGGCCATGTTTATGGACTCAAACCTTTGGGTATTTGGCGCGGGCGCGGCTTTCTTTGGATTTGGTATGGGTGGCGTGGTTCCTCTGCAGTCGACTTTAATCGGTAAATTATTCGGCCGGGAAAAATTTGGCCAAGCAATGGGACTCCTGCGTCCAGCCATGTTTCCCATTCAGATTATCGGCGTGCCATTGGCAGGCTGGGTCTTTGATACCACCGGCAGCTACAATCCAGCGTTTATCACATTTGTCGCCTTATATTTTATTGCAGCTTTGGTGGTGTTGGGATTCAGGCAATTCACAACAGATTTCGATGAAGAAACACAAGACCTAACAGCGAAAACGAGGGAAGCCAGCTAAACCCGTTTCCGCCTTGAGGGAAGGTCCCCCACTCCGCGGCAAGTACGTTCACCTCACATTGGCGCTCGTAACCCAGCGCTGTTTCATTAAACATTCTTCAGTTGACGCTGCGCACTTTTTCTGGAATCTTTCACTCTGTTGTTAAACACCGAAACCGATAGGATAAAATGATGAGCGCTCTCGAAAATATCGAAATACCGCCAACCAACCCCAATGCCGACGCCGCGACAATGAATATCGACGATATCGATGTCAGCCGTCCCGAAATCTATGAATCCTACGCGCACCACAAGTTCTTTGACCGTTTGCGCAAGGATGACCCTGTTCACTTTTTTGAAAACGAAGAGTTTGGACGATTTTGGTCGGTGACCAAATATAAAGACATCATGGCCGTCGACACCAATCACCAGGTTTTTTCTTCGGAGCCGAGCATTTTTATTACCGAGCCGGATGTCGAGTTTTCTCCCGAGACATTCATCGCCATGGACCAACCAAAACATGATGTACAGCGCAATGCAGTAATACCTGCCGTTGCACCACCACGCGTGGCTGAAATGGAACCTTTAATCCGCGAACGAATCGGTACCGTTCTAGACAGTCTGCCGATCGGAGAAACATTCAACTGGGTCGATAAGGTATCCATCGAAATCACTACCCAAATGCTCGCAACCTTATTTGATTTTCCCTTTGAAGACCGCCGTAAATTGACGCGCTGGTCAGACGTCACTACAACACCGGCTGAACTACTGGGCCTCACGATAGAAGAATCCAGAGCGGAGTTGATGGAATGCCTTGAGACCTTTGGCAAGATGTGGACGGAGCGTGCGGCTTCCCCGCCACGCAATGACTTCATTTCCTTGATGGCTCACAACCCCGATACAAAAGATCTGGAGCCAATGCAAATTTTAGGCAATCTCATGCTATTGATTGTTGGCGGCAACGATACAACTCGCAATTCGATGTCTGCCAGCGTACTCCTGATGGATGAAAACCCCGACGAATTTGCGAAAATCAAAGCCAACGAAAGCCTGATAGGTAATATGGTGTCAGAAGTTATTCGCTATCAAACGCCATTGGCATACATGCGCAGAACCGCCTTGGAAGATGTGGAATTGGGCGGCAAACAAATTAAAAAAGGCGACAAGGTCCTCATGTGGTACGTCTCGGGCAACAGAGATGAAGAAAAAATCGAGAACCCTAATGAATTTATCGTCGACCGCAAAGGCGCTCGTAACCATTTATCCTTTGGTTTTGGCATTCATCGTTGTATGGGTAATCGCATCGGAGAAATGCAGGTCCGCATATTGTGGGAAGAAATCCTCAAACGTTTTGAGAAAATTGAAGTCGTCGAAGCTCCAGTAAGAATTAAGTCTCAATTTGTTATGGGCATTGCCGATCTAAATGTACGCCTGCATCCGCTGGCAAAAAACTAAATCGCTTTTAAACCTTACCGAACCTAATGCCGGGTCTCTCATAGAGACTCGGCATTTTTTTTGTTACTCTATTCATCCAATGATTCTATGAAGAGTGTGCCTATATGGAAAAGCTAGCGGAAGGTTTTGGCTTGATAGAAGGGCCCGTGTGGGATGCAGAACGCGGCCTCCTTTTTAGTGATGTGACCTTTGGCGGGGTTTTTTGTCTGGCACCGGATGGAACTATAACGACCGTCTTCGAACACCGCCGAGGCATAGGTGGCATGGCGACTCACGAGAATGGCGGACTGTTGGTGAGTGGACGTAATATCTCATATAAGCCATTTTCCGGAGAAGCTACCGTCACGGTACTCGATAGAAATGAAGAGCTCGGCAACGTGGGTTACAACGATATCACCACTGATCGGCAGGGAAGAGTGTACGCTGGATCTTTAGGATCCAGTCCCGTTTTTGACGATGGTCGCGAACCCGCCTCTGGTGATCTCTACCTGATCGATATTGATGGCAGTGAGAGAATAGTTGCGGAAGATATCCAACTCAGTAACGGCCTCGCTTTTTCACCCGATGGGTCGGTGTTATATCATTCAGATACACGCCGTAAAATAATTCATTGTTATTCGGTCGCAGACAACGGCAGCTTGGGAGAAAAAAAGGACTTCGCGATCACCACCCGAGGTGTTCCGGACGGTCTGGTGGTGTCTACCGATGGTGCAGTTTGGGTTGCACTGGCCGGTGGTGGAAAGGGTGTCTGTGTATTCGAACCCTCAGGCGTTCTCAGAGAAACAATCGACATTCCCTTGCCTATGTGCACCAGTCTTTGTTTCGGAGGCGACGATTTAAAGGACCTTTACATTGTCAGTGGTCCGGAAGGTGCCGATTCTGACCGTGCCGGCTCCATCTTTCGATACCGTAGCGACATTGCCGGGTTACCGGTGGCTATAGCAAAAGTTAAAATTCCGTCATAACATTTATCTGGGAACACAAATACCTTACGCCGATAGGAACTGCTATCTATCGGCGAAAATCGCGTATCTTGTCAATCCGGCCTTACTGTTCGTCTAAAAGATCTTCGACTAAATCTTCAACAATTTCCTGAGCCAAACCCTCGACATTTCTTTCGCTCGACCAGAAAAAATTACTGACAACGTCTGTGCGACTTTGAGCCCACAACACCTTTCCGGAGTGCACGTCAACTAACTGCACACTGATCGCAACTGCCGGATCACTAAACAAGTCATCGCCATTGCCGTAGCGACTCACCGAACCAAGCACCAACCGGTCAGCTTTGATTTTCGATCCCAACTCTTGAGCAGAGATACTGTCAGACAATCGATCGACATTGATGTCATTATTTTTCAACCAGCTTCTCACCGAGTTTTCTTCGACTAAGTTGACTGTCTCTTCGCCAAATAACTCGGTGTAAAATAATTTGGAAATTACAAGTCCTGCCGTGCGTTGCGGAGTAAGGTTTTCAAAGGGCAGAACGGCCACAGTCATAACCGGTTTCGGAGCGGATTCATCCAATAAACCCAAAGACTCCATACTTGATTCCAGCGCTGCACAAGCGGATAGCAGCGCAATCATGGCACCGAGTATCACGGCATTTTTCACTTTTTTAAAATACATAATCTATCTTTGCCTTTCAAAATGAATTTAAATTATTACTCCAAACACCGAAAATATCTCAGCCTGGTAGCGTGTAATAGTTGGTTTTTCGAACCTCTGCATATCAGTACAATGGTCGATATGCGGTGCTTTTAGCAACCGGCGGCTATTCTACCCATTACTGCCTGGTATGGATACTGCTATTGGTTACTAAAAGAACAATCGGCGCCTCAATGAGGCGATACCTTGCGATATAGTTTCAACAGAAGAATTTGTGCGAAGTTCAACAGCAAAAGTCCCATTTCTTTCGGCTAGTCACGAGGTGACTGTCGCCCAATCCAAACAGATTTTGCGCAGGCCAGTAAATTTCCATCGCGGTCGTGAATCGCTGTTCCGGCGAAGTGCTTTTTCCCTTCAATACCGATTCGCCACCCGGATACCAAATACTCTCCGCCCGCTTTAACCTTTTGGTATATCTGACCGGTTATCCGGCCCAACAATCCCGTCATAATATCGTCGGCCAGAAAAGCAAACTGGCCAGGACAATCCAAGGCAGTCCATAAAAATGAATCTGGAAGATAGCCCATTTCATCACCCCACTCTTTACTGGTCTTCCAGACTGCGGCTACTTGTTCACCATTTTGCACCGGCGCGGCAAATACTTTCAAACCCTGATCATGATCGGCGCCGCAACAAAAACAAATGGGATGAAAACCGGTACCAGCGAGACTTTCAGAGTGAAAGCGTTCTATCAAGGCCGGTGATTTCGATTCAGCTGCTAAGGTTTGTGACCAATCAGGTGGAGCTGGAATTGCCATTTCGAGCACCGATTGTTTCACTTCCGCGATGAGTGTTTCACCGTGCCAGATCGTCGCAGCACCCTCCTCTGAATTTAAGTTCAAGGTCATCGGGTCATCAAGCGGTATCGGGGACCTTAACGTGACTTCAACAGGATCGGTGGTACCCAGAAATTCCGCAGCAGAACCCGCGACATATCCACCATTGCCAGAAAATGGAGGGCCACGAAATCGATCGGCGATAATAAACGTTTGCGACGCGGAATTTCCAACAACTCTATCTAAATCTGGCACGTAAGCTCCTATTTTCTAACGTCTTTGGGTTCTCAGCAAAATCACTAAGATCAGCCGCCTAGTTTAACACTGTCAACCGCAAGCCTCCCACTTTTTGTTACGTACGAAAGGCAATTGAAAACAGGCAAATCGATCGTCGACGCCATTCCAGAGATTATTTCACTAACCTCAGCCATTGACATAATGGCAAGTATGGTCCACATTAATTGCAGAGCGTTTCGCTATGGGTCTACCAGGGGGGCAGTAGCGATAAGATACACACCCTGACAATAGGAGGTGATCATATGTCTGAACCACAAGTAAGGCGAACTCCCGAGGTGGCTTGCTGACGCCAGGTTACTGGCAGAGTTTGCTCGATACCGAAAGGCCCGTCGCAAAACGACAGGGCCTTTCTCTTTTTGCGGACTTTTACTTTTTGGAGGCTTTCACTTTGTACGGCAAGGTATCACCGGCCTAAATGACTTGGCCCAAACAACAATAAAATACGCCCGATTGACCTAGGTCTTTGTCATATAACTTTTCGTAAAATAGCGCTGTTTCGCCGAGATTTATGCACCTTAGATCTAAGCAGTTCTGCTCTAAGCAATCCCAATCCAGCCCCAAACAATCCGGTCTAAACAATTCAAGTCTAAACAATCCAAGTCTAAATAATTCAGGCCCAAACAATTAATACCTAAACACCAAAAAGCCCATTCACGTTTCTCTAGGAAATCCGGCTATTATTTTCATTGATGTCCTAGCGAGCATGTCTCGGTGCGAAAAAAAATAAAACCAAAAACCTTTGTCACCTGCGTTAATCCAAACCCATAGCCAATTTCTATTCCCGGTGAATAAAATGTCAATTCGGTCGATGGGTTTTACGATGTCAAAGCGCTATAAACACGGCTTAATTCTTTCGGCAATTCCTCGATATCCTGAATAATCATGTACTGATTATCGGGACACATGTCTTTAAGATAATCATGGCCAGCCGGATCAACGGTTAGGCAAAAGGTATGTATCCCCTCGCGCTTTGCCTCTTGTAAAGCCCGCGCAGTATCTTCAATTCCATACACTTTACTGGTACGATCTTTCCCATAGTCGAAGTCTTGTGGATAGCCATCACTGATAATAATCATGGCCTTTACTTTTGACTCGGTTTTAAGCAACTGCTGAATACCATGCCTGATGGACGGTCCCATACGAGTCGATTGGCGCGGACTAACCGCCTCTATTCGCCCTTTTACCGTGGCGTCGTAACGTTCTTCAAAGGCCTTACATTGAAAATAATCCACCCGGTCCCTGCCGTAACCGGAGAAGCCGCTAATCGCGTAACTATCCCCGAGTTCTTCTAAAGCTTCCGCCATCAAAACAACTGACTGGCGCTCAATATCAATGATTCGGTATGTTTCCTTCGGCTTGGAAGGCTTCAAGCTCGAATCATAGGCATCCATCAAATAATCAATATGATCTGTTTCTTTGGGTTCTTTCTTATCTTTACTAATTGCAGGAACGGCTTCTCCCGCAGGAAGATTGGCATCAGGATTTCTTTGCGCCTTAAACAGTTCTAACGACTCGTCCGTCGAAGCGCTCATGTCGAGAAGGAAGAGCGTCGAAACGTCGCGCTCAGCCTTTAACCGTTGCACATATATATTTTCATTCGGTGAAACCCCGGAGCGTAGATCCACCATCGCTTCGATAGCATCGTCGTGGTGTATATCTTCGCCATCGGAAAGCCCCCTTACCTTACGATGCAGCTCAGGCTTTAACATCTGCAATTGCTTTCGAATCTGTCGTAGCAGGTCACTATGTTGACTTAAGGTTTCAGCGACAAATTGTTCGCTCTTAGATTCCAATACTTGCTCGTGCAAAATGCACCAGTCTTTACGGTAATCCCTAATTTGATAATCCCACTCATCGTAGGTAAAAATTTTCGCCTGCTTTTTCGGTGTACCGTGTTCGATGGAGAATTTTTCTCGCAATGCTTCCGCCTTCTTTTTAAGGCTTTCATCATCGAATTCGTCTTCGCTCAGTTTGCCTTCAACATCCGTTAGAAATTGCCCCATTGCGTCGTCCAAGTCGCCCTGTCGCAACTCCTCGACCGAGATATTCTCAGGATTAAGTAAATCCGAAACACCACTGGCATCATCATCACTTTTAACCTTATCTACCTCTTCCTTTACCAATTCCATCCGGACGCTCAACAGGGCTAAATCGATCGCCAGCTTACCGCGGTAAAAAATCATTCCGATCGAGCCCGCCGAACCTTCATTTTCAAATGCCAGATAGGCAGACTTTAACGCTGATAGTATCGACAGAAAATCTTCCTCGACGAGCTTGGTACCATCGGTAGATATTTCGGCCAACAGGAACTCTGAATAAAGCCTCTCTGATTTTTTTTCGTTTTCTGGTATTTTTTTAGACCTGTCAGCAATGGACAACTCACTACCGGGTGGGTCAGTATTGGGTGAATCAGTAATGGACAAGTCAGTACCGGAGAGACCACTTATAATAATTCGATTTCTTTGTTCTGTATCGCGAAATTCTACACTGTCTAGATACAGTGAATCCTCGAGCAAACTATCGATACCAGACACCGCAGCTGTCCACGACCTGTCGGTACGGTAATAACGCTGCCATAGAAGTAAATCATTTCTAATACCGGGATATCGTTTAAGCATAAAACGCTCGATATAAACCGGCACGATGATATTCACCAAGTCGAGGGCCAACTGACGGTTTTCTACATGGGTGACGAAGCTGGCAATACTCTCCTTGTCTGTCCTGTTAATAAAATCCGCTATCCCACTTTCCCAAAAAGCCACTTGATATAGAATCATTAATCGATAGAGCGAAAAGTTCTCTTCATAATTATTACGAAATGAAACTTCCATCGGCAAGTGAATAGATTCGGAAAAATTATCGAGAACCCACGACCCCATTTCAACCGGCGCAACCGAAAAAACACGACCTCCGAGACCTTCGCAAATCAATTGCAGCAATTGATTGCAATCTTCGAGATGAACGGAACCCCGGCACAATTTAAACGCGTTTTTTGAGTTCAATGACTCCAAAGAAAACCACGCCCGCCCTGTTAGTTTATTGTCACTTGCTGCACAAAGACCTTGATTTAACCATGGTTCGAGAGCGGGCAAATCCAGCGACTTTTCTTTTGTTAGAATTAACAGGTACTTTAAAGATTCACTGTCAATTTCAGCCAGCCGAATAACGAAAGGCAAACTTTTTTGTAGGCTATCGGGATCCCAATTGTCCCCCGCCAACTCTATCAGCTGTACAGCGCCCTCTTCATCGGCCGCGATTGTTGTCAAAAAATCTATGAAGAGCGGCTCAGCAGGTAACTCCGGTCCAAAACAAGACGCTGCTTCCATAAAGGCAATAGCCACATTCGCATTAACATTGCAGACAGTCGTGAGCCACTGCCAATAGTCGCCGTCTTGCAGCGAATAGCGATTTTTATCAAACAACGTTAAATACGGAAGACTTAAACTGAGAAACTGCCGGAAAATATCGGTCGATTCGGAAGAAAAACGGTGGGTCGCTGCGACCCAAAACCGAGGAGTTCCGGTTTCGGAGAAAACAGTACTTGCGGTCTTGATCGCATTAATGATCGACGCCGGCGCTTCGGCTTTTAGACCCGTCAACAGCTCATTCATCGAGCTAATCAACGATACGACCCGATCAGAGGTAACGGAGTTCAACGAAAACGCCTGAACCGTGCGCAGGTATTCAAGGGTAATTCGATTATTAGCAGCGAAATCATCACATTGATCAGCAATTAACAGCCACAGCGACTTGTGATCTATTAGCTCGCTACATACAGTGACATATAGATTGCAAGTAGATTCACCATACCAACCGGAGTTCAACATCCGCTCACAGACTGTCGAAAGCTGTGCCAAAAACTCTGGCGACACATCTGGCTGCTCACGCATCAAAAGCAAAAACTCAGTGCTTGCGTTATTGTCACGCTCAGTAACTTTTTTTCCGGAATCTAAAATTTTGACCATAATCTATTGCTGGCAATCAATCACTGGGAATAATAGTTTTGACAATTTCAGCTATCGCCTGCTGCACATCTTTGTCATCGGTAACCGCCGTCGAAATTGCGACATCACAAGCACGGGACGGGCTAATTCCGCTCTTTATCAGCTGTCCGGCGTAGACTAAAAGTCGGGTTGATACTCCCTCGTCAAAACCGTGGTGCCGTAGATTTCGTACTTTTATCGCAACTAATGCCAACGACCTCGCGCAATCTTCATTCACACCACTTTCATGTTGGATAACCGCAGTCTCTTCTTCCTCATTGGGATAATCAAACTCAATGGAAATAAATCGCTGCCGGGTACTCGGCTTTAAGTCTTTCAATATATTTTGGTAGCCCGGATTGTAGGACATCACTAACAGGAAGTTCTTATGTGCCTCAAGGATATCAGCCTTTTTTTCGATCGGTAAAATACGACGATGGTCAGTTAGCGAGTGAATCAAGACTGTCGAGTCTTTACGCGCTTCGACAATTTCATCTAAATAGCAAATCGAACCCTGACGAACCGACCGAGTGAGCGGTCCATCCTGCCAGACTGTTTCCTGGCCCTGAAGAAGAAATCGACCGACTAAATCGGTAGCACTAAGATCTTCATGACAGGACACCGTTAGCAACGGGTTTTCTATCTGCAAACGCTGCTCATCGGCCCCGTCGCCTCTGAATATCTTATGGGCCATATACTCGACAAAACGTGTTTTTCCACACCCTGTTGGCCCCTTTAACAGCACAGGTAAACGCTGCGCCCAAGCGGCCATAAATATGTCGACCTCATCCGCTAAAGGAAGATAATACGGCTCATCTTCAAGCGTATAGCCTTGTCCAGATTGATTGTCCATTTATGTTTCCTGTTAGTTATGCAATGACTACATTTTGTATTAAAACGCCGACCGAATACGAAACGAATTGGGGTACAGCATACACTATTAGTAATACCCTGTTCGTCATTCCCTATTCGTGATTCCCTGTTCGTAGTACCCAAGGCCATCACAAGGTGTCGCCCCACGGTCAACTGCTGTACGAGCTAAGAGAAAGAAAAACGCGGAGCGCAAGGGCGACCTTGCTAAAAGGCTTAAACCCCTGACCTAGGCGATCCAGGCACCACCACTAACGCCTGCAATTTTGACAATCTTTGAGACATGATAGAACAAATCCGCTGAGAACACTTACAAAACAAGCTGAGTTTGTGTCACTACGGCGACCGTCTTTCCGTCCTCCCGAGAAATCTTCGTTTGCCAAACGGAACTTCTACGCCCTATGTGAACAGGACTCGTGACACCAAGCACTGTTGTTCCCTCATTGGCGCCACGAATAAAATTCGTCTTACTTTCCAAGGTTGTGGTGCCGCTTGCACCTTCGGGAAGGCTAAACGTAGCACCTATAGCACCCAATGCATCGGCGAATGCCATTATTGCGCCACCGTGAATAATTTGCCTACTGGTACAGAGGTCTGGCCTCACTTTTAGCGTGCCGGTAACACCCTCTTCACTGGCGTTGGTAATTTCAACTCCCATCATTTTCGAAAATGGCATAATACCAATATCCACACCGCTCATCACAAGTTCCTCGCTGACATTTTTGAAAAGAATAATCTTTCATCACAATATAGACCAATCAGTCTATTACAGTAAAATATATCGCTTCACGAAAAATATGTCAACATCAAGCCCACAGTATTTACCATCGATTCCAGTGCCCGAAGCACGCGCGGATCCGCGAGAAGAGCAATTGATTGGTAGGATTTGATGCAGTTCCAAAGATTAAAGTGATGCGACGCGGGGCAGCCTATACTGTCACAGCCACCGACTTTCCCGGCCACTCGCGTCAATAAGAACCTAACTAATTAATTATACCGCGGTTGCACTGGAGTGGTGGCATCGCCACCATTTTGTCGCTCTTCGACGGACTGTGCCAACGCCTGAAGGCCATTCGTCAAAATCAAACCGTGAAAACTCCTGCAACTCTTGATTGCGAAATAGAACACTCGATGCACCTTTAGCCGAATAGCCGGATTTGTGTTCTAGTATGGGCTGTGCCATTTATTACCCACCTATTGCAAGTCAGTTAACAAACGACCGTGTTTTTCAGATTCATTTCTATCTGTAAGCCTTCACTGTAAGTCATAACCGTAAGCCATAATTGCACAGGATACTACGCAGTTTTTTTTAGTCCCGCTTTCTTAGCGCTCCCCCCTCATATCCGCGTCCGATATAAGGGTCGCTTAAACAAGATGTCGAAAACAAATGTAAACAGTGCACTTCAATAGTGAAATGACCAACTTACAAGAAATTCACAGGGGCTGTCACCATCCGTAAATCATTTCGGCAAGTTAGCCAGGAAAAATCTTATCGTATTACCGCCCATAACCTTCCTAATTTCTTCTTCACTAAACCCTTGCTCAATCATGGTATGAGTGAGAACTGCCAGCTCGGAAATGTCAAATTGCACCTCTGTCGAACCATCGTAATCGGACCCTAAAGCCACATGATCTACGCCGAGCATGTCGATCGCGTAACGTATTGACTTAACGACGCCTATGGGACTGGTATCACAAGCAGCCCCATCCCAGAATCCAATACCAATTAACCCACCTTTTGCTACGATTGACTTCATCAATTCATCTTCTAGGTTACGCGACGTATCACAGACTCCCTTCATACCGCCGTGCGACAGAACGACAGGTTTGTCAATCATTGCGAGAACTTCGCTAACGGCTCGAGGAGAGAGGTGCGCGACATCAATGATCATATCTTTTTCCATCGCCCTCAGAACCACCCGTTTGCCGAAATCTGTTAAACCGGCACCACTGGTTCCATGTAAAGATCCTGCCAGGAGGTTGTCGAAAAAATGTGTTAAGCCAACAACTCTCAAACCAGCAGTGAAAAGTCGATCCAAATTAGATAACTCTCCCTCCAGGGCGTGGGCGCCTTCGATACCATAAATTGCCGCCGTTATCTTCTTCCCTGCAGAGCGCTTATTCAACACTTCCGTTAACTCTGTGCTATTGGTAACGAAGGAAATATACTCGGGAACATCGTCTGCGAGACGGCTTAATTTTTCTGCTTGATAGAGAGCGCGCTCCGCCAGGCTATCCCATGTTCGCATTGGCCACAGCTGAGCAATAGCCAACGCAGTGATATTGTCACTTTCACCATCATTGCTTTCGTAGTTTTGTCCCGCCGGACTCTTAGTTACGGCGGTAAATAATTGCAGCGCAACATTGCCCGCCTGCAACCTTGGAACATCGACGTGTCCCCGATTACTCCACTGGGTCAAATCGCGTTTCCATAAGAGTGAATCGGTATGCAAATCCGCAACAACTATTTCCTGATGAAGCTTTCTCGCCTTTTCTGATATAGCGTATTTTTCATGTGGAGTCGTAATATTCATTGAGTTTTCCAGCACCGCTGGAACAACGAAATGAATAATTGCGACAACAACCAAAAAAGTTATTACCGTAAGAACTTTCCATTTTTTCATTTTTATCAACCTCTATTTATTAGTTTTTATTTTCGGCTTTAACACCTCCAGCTGTAGCACTGCCTGAGATTGAGGTCGCGTGAAAATTACGACACAAGCCTGAAGGGATGAATCTAAACGGTGCTAAGCTGCTCAGTTAGGCCACTGACTGAAAATAAAACGTGACCATAAAAAAAGCGATGGCATCGGAATGACATCGCCTTTTTACCAAAAGAACACAGAACTGGCAATTTCTTCAAAACAACTAATCTATCAATAACCAATCTATCAATAACCAATCTATCAATAACTTAATTTCGTGACTTGTTATTTGGGAACCAAGTCACGGTCGTTATTTTAAGACAATTAACTCGCCGCGCCTTTCTCTTCGCCAAACACGGCATTCAGGTCATATTTGCTAACGGGAAGTTCTCGAATACGAGTTCCCGTTGCAGCGTAAATAGCGTTGGTCAACGCTGGCGCCGTTCCTGGCGTCCCGGGTTCCCCTGCGCCTCCCCAGCTTTCAAAACTGTTGATAATGTGAGTTTCAATAAGCGGAGCATCTTTCATTCGCACCATGGGATAACTGTCGAAATTGGTTTGTACGACCTGCCCTTGATCAATCGATATTTCACCATGTAATGCCGCAGTGAGACCGTATATAACACCCGATTCCATCTGGGCTTTAAGACCATTAGGAGAAACCGCAAAACCAGGATCGACTGCAACGACAACACGGTCGACGCTCACCTTCCCGTCGTTAACCGTCACCTCCACGACTTCTGCAACAATCGAACCGAAGGATTCTTGCAAAGAAATACCACGACCACGATTTTCCCCTAACGGTTGGCTCCAGTTAGCTTTTTCGGCGACCATATCTAAGACATTTAAATGACGAGGACTATCCCGCAACAATTCCCGTCGATATTGGTAAGGGTCCTGTTTTGCCTCGTGCGCTAACTCGTCAATAAATGACTCGGTAAAGAAACCATGCTGAGAATGATCGACGCTACGCCAGGGGCCAAAAGGAATATGAGTAGGACTATCGGCATAGTGAATATGCTGGTTTTCAATCCCATATAATATATGCGGTGCCTCAACCGGCTCGTGTTTATCGACAAATTGATTTTCCCAAGCAGTAGGCATTCCGTCGGCATTTAGCACGGCGCTAAAATTAGAGGCAACAGCCGGACGATAGTGATCGTGCTGTACATCTTCTTCGCGAGACCAAATCAATTTTACCGGCATGCTGACCGCTCTAGAAATTTTAGCGGCCTGGATTACGGCATCGGAAGTCGCTCGACGACCAAAACCACCACCCATGACATAATTGTTCATGCGCACCTGACTCGCTTCAAAACCCAAAGCGGCGGCGACATCGTGCTTAAAACCCAACGGATTTTGCGTACCCGTCCAAATCTCACAGTGATCGCTACTTACTTTTGCAACGGCATTCATGGGTTCCATGCAAGCATGAGCGAGATAGGGAACACGGTAATTTCTTTGAATAACGTTATCGGAATTCTCGAAGGCAGACTCAACATCCCCCACCTTCACATCAGTCTTTGAATCCCCGGACGCTTTGGCTTTATCCATATCAGTTTGAAACTGCTCGAACAAGGTATCACTACTTGCCTTATCATTAGCGGTCTTCGTCCAGCTTATATTTATCTGAGCCAGTGCTTGTTTCGCCTGCCAATACCCATCGGCAACAACCGCAACGGCGTCTTCGAGATTAACCACGGCAACCACACCGGGCATTTTCTCAGCAGCGCTCGCGTCGAATTTATCCAGCTTTGCGCCAAATACGGGAGCCGCGCTGATGGTCGCATACTTCATGTCGTCGACAACCACGTCAATGCCAAACTGCGCGGTGCCATCGACCTTAGAAGGAATGTCAAAACGAGGCTTGTCGCGCCCCATTATTTTAAACTGGTCGGGCGTTTTCAGCTGCGGCGTAGTGGGCGGATTTTTCTGGGCAGCGAGGGCTGCGAATTCCGCATAGGGCGCTTGCTTACCACTGGCTTTATGACTGATGATACCTTGATCTGTCGACAACTCAGCGGTATTAACTCCCCAGCTCTCAGCCGCCGACTCGATTAACATCTCCCGCGCTGCAGCACCGGCCACCCGCATACCATAAACACCGGTCGTACGAATACTGGCACTGCCTCCGGTAATTTGTAAATGCATTGCTTTAGAGGCTTGCAGAAAGACTCCATCGACCGTACCGACGAGAACACTGGGAATTTTTGAATCTCCTAAGATGTAACCTTTAGCCATAGCATGATTAGCATATTCGTCTTCGGCCGGGGCTTCAATAAACGTCACATCTTCCCATTTAGCATCCAATTCATCAGCTAACATTTGAGTGAGCGCAGTCTGTGCACCCTGCCCCATCTCTGAATGCGGAACGATCGCGGTGACATGATTTTTTTCATCAATCTTCACCCAGGCATTGATCAGGTTTTCACCCTCTTTGGCAACATACTTTGCCATATCAGGTGCTCGATGTCCGGGTCGTATAGCGATACCGACTACAAGTGCTCCACCGCCAACCAGTCCTGCAGTTATAAAACCACGCCTACTCCACTTACCCATGCTGCACCTCCTGAGTCGCTGTTGGATCGAACATTTGTACCGGGCCATTGGCAACGGTCTTTATCGCACTTTTGATTCTGCCGTACATTCCACAACGACACACGTTACCCGACATCGCCGCGTCAATTTCTCCATCCGTAGGGTTTGGCGAATTATTCAACAATGCGACGGCGGACATTATCTGCCCCGACTGACAATACCCACATTGCGGAACTTGCTCTGCAATCCATGCCTCCTGGACAGGGTGTAACGCATCCTCACTACCTAGCCCCTCAATAGTGGTTATGTCAGCGCCGTCTGCCGTGGCGACGGGCGTTACACAGGAGCGTATCGGGTGACCGTTCAAATGCACGGTGCAGGCACCACATTGCGCAATTCCACAACCAAATTTTGTGCCGGTCAAAGCCAGTGTTTCCCTAATTACCCACAAGAGGGGTGTATCCGGCGCTACATCCAGCGTTTGCTCTTTACCGTTGACCTTTAACGTGATCATTGATTTACCTCTCTATTTCGACATTGGACAGGATGAATTTTACGCATTCAGCTGATAAGCCGTAAATACAAAAACCATCATCCAATAGACATCAATTATATTGTGCGCAAGTAATACAAACGACATACTCGCTGCTGAAATTACTTTTCCTATTATTGTAAAACTCTCTCGGCTGAATATTCTCGGGGGATTATAACTGTTAAGTAGCCCCTATGCCGAGGGAGAACGCAGAGCAAGCTATGTGTCCGAATGGGTTGCGTGAATAAGTACCTTGTTTTAAATTTTTCTAACTGTACAAAGGACAAACAACTGGAGAGGAAGAATAGAGACTCCTTTTACAAAAGTCCATCGTAAGAGGTTTCTAAATTATAGCCTCTGGCCATCAACCGTATTACACAATACGTAATTCAGTGAATTTTTGCCAAAAAGCCTGAATAGTTGTTGTTTCCGATAAATGGCTAGCCCTGCACAATGCCTTTCGCACGAAATTCAACAATAGCTTCTTCATCAATGCCCAGCTCCCGCAATACTTCATTGCTGTGCTCACCCAATCCCGGTGCTGCCGAATGAATACTCGCCGGCGTGTGCGAAAATTGCGCCGCGGGACGAGGTTGTCGCACTTCTCCAAGCTCGGGAATATCCATGGTTTCGACAATCGCATTCTCTAGTATTTGAGGATGTTCCAGCAGGTTTTCTCTCGTCAATATGGGCGCGCAAGGCACACCATGTTCGTCAAGAATTTTCAGCCACTCTTCTCGCGGACGCGTTAATAGTACTTCCTGTGTCGCCTTGAGACGATCGGCAACGTTCACAACGCGCTTGTGCGCCGTATTGAAACGTTCGTCCTCTAACCACTCGGGCTTTTCGAAAGCCTCACACATTCCCTTCCACTCAATATCAGACACCGCACCCGCCGTCATATAGCCATCGGCCGTTTCAAAAACAAGATCCTGTGCCAGTTGGGTACGTGATGAAGACTTCTCGCCTCCGGGGAAAGTCAACTGCACTAATCCTTCCGGCCAAAGAAACGAAATCATCGCATCGAGCATCGACAGCCTTACATGCTGTCCGGAGCCGGAACGCTCGCGGGCAAACAAAGCGGCTGTAATCGCCTGAGAAGCAGTGACTGCTGTTAATTTATCGGGCACGATCGTTCGGACCATACGCGGACGCCCCGTCTCGCGATCTGCTTGGATAGCTGCCAGGCCTGACAGCGCCTGGATTACCGGGTCGTATACTCGCTTGTGTGAATAAGGCCCCGTTTCTCCAAAACCAGATATGGAGACATAGACCAAATCCGGCTTTATCGCCCGCAATACCTTTTCAGAAATCCCCATTCGATCGACTGCACCGGGACGGAAATTTTGCACAAAAACATCAGCGGTTTTCACTAGCTCTTTAAGCAACTCGACACCTTGTTTTGTTTTAAGGTCCAGAACTACCGATCTTTTGTTGCGATTAGAGGACAAAAACGTACCGGAAATACCCTTTTTACCCGCGCCCAAAAAACGCACTAAATCACCGGACGGTGGCTCAACTTTTATAACGTCTGCCCCTTGATCAGCAAGCAGCATCGTGGCAATAGGGCCTGAAATCATCGATGTTAGATCGACGATTCTAATGCCATGCAATGGTCCTTTCATGATCGACTCCCGATCTAATCGATGAATACCAAAAAATATAATACTCGCAGAATAGAGTAAACAATTTCCAGGCCTAATAGTTGGCCCATCAATCGGGCATGGCTACGAATCCAGCAAGAGCTTCCACACGAGTAATCCAGCGCCTGATAGCAGGATAATTATCCAGCTCGAAACCACCCTCATGAGCTTTATGCGTATAGGCAAACAATGCAATATCGGCAATTGTCGGATGATCACCAACAAACCAATCGGCAATTTTCAGTTGAGACTCCATAACATCCAGAGCTGCATACCCTTTGGGCTGAGCTTCAGCGAGCTTTTCTGAAAACTGTTCTTTGCCATCCAGAAACTTAATCCAGAACCTCGACGTAGCAATAAAGGGCTCGTGACTATATTGTTCGAAGAACATCCACTGCAAAACTTCCGCTTGCTGCCGCTTACTTTGCGGCCAGTAGTCAGAACCCAGTGAGAAATAATACAATATCGCATTAGATTCAGGCAAGAATGTGCCGTCCTCAAATTCGACCAACGGGATACGTCCGTTGACATTTTTCTTGAGAAACTCTTCTGTCCGCGTATCGCCTTTTACCACGTCGGTATGAATCCATTCGTGGGGCGTTCCTGTCAGCTCTAGAATCAGTTTCACCTTAAAACAATTTCCGGAAATTATATCGCCGTAGACTTTTATCATTGAACTATCCAATAGTGAGATTTAGCTGAAGAAAATTACTGCACCCCATTTTGAGACTCACAGTAATTGCGATGCCAATCGAGTTTTAAACTATGCATTTGTATTAGAAACGTTATTGCCGTCTTCGACACTCAAACGGTTAATACTAAACGATAGCTCACGGTTATGGAGCTGGACGAGAAAACTATGGAGCTGGGCGGGAATAGATGCTCCATTCGTCGCCAATGTCACGTATTACGATAGACCGTGTCCAGGGTCACGTCACCCTCGCAACGAACTCTGCCGGTCGCGACCATATTCTGTAAATGTGCGAGTACAGACATCGCAGCCGGGCGATGCAGGCGCTCATCCACGTCGGCATACATAGACTTAACCATCGCTCTAATATCAGTTAAACCGTTTTCGATACAAGCGCTGATCTGAACTTCACGGGCATGCCGATGTGCGATAAATTCTCTTAAGAAAGGTGCTGGGTCGCGAATTGCGTCTCCGTGGGCGGGCCAGAGCGTTTTGTCGCCGCGCGCGACCAGCAAGTCGAGACTGGCCATATAATCTTTCATGTCTCCATCGGGCGGACCAATTACACTGGTCGACCAGCCCATGACGTGATCACCTGTAATCAGACCCGTTTTATCCGGTAGAGCAAAGCACATATGGTTGGAAGTATGACCGGGGGTATAAACACACTCCACCTCCCAGCTCTTTCCCTTAATGGTATCACCATGACGAACCGCAACGTCCGGCACGAACTCCATATCGCCGCCCTCTTCAACTTTTATTCCCATATCGAGCTTCCCAGCGCCATGAGGCCCATAGGCGTAAGTCTTGGCACCGGAGTTCTCTTTTAACGGCTTGGCCGCAGGCGAGTGATCCATATGGGTATGGGTAAGAAGGATGTGAGTTATCGACTCGGTACTCAGCGCTTTCGTTAGCGACTTTAAGTGGTTTTCATTGCGTGGACCAGGGTCCACCACCGCGACTTCACCGGATCCTATAACATAGGTATTTGTGCCGTGAAAAGTAAAACCCCCAGGGTTTTTGACCACCATGCGACGAAGTCCAGGAGCAACGTCCTGTAATACACCATACTCAAAGTCCATCTCTCGAACAAATGGAATTGCCATAAAGCCCTCTCATTTAATACTCTGTCGATCGTGGTAGCCTTGGTAACTACGGTAATTGTTCATCACGGTTATATTGCGAATAGCCACCTTGTATTTGACTTGCATTCCTGGCTCGCGCTCGCGTCCAATAACACCTCAAACATTGTAGTTAACAACGAATACGATTATTTTTGCTCGCCATTCGCATCATCACTACTGACAAAATTCATCGAAATCGAATTAACACAATGTCTAATATTTTTCTCCGTTAGGCGCTCGCCCTCAAAAACATGGCCGAGATGCCCATCGCATTGACTGCACAATATTTCGACTCTTGAACCGTCTGCATCGGGCACGCGTTTCACAGAACCTGCAATCTCATCGTCGAAACTTGGCCACCCGCACTGTGAATTGAATTTATGCTCTGACCGATAAAGGGCTGCGTCACATTGCTTACAAACGTACAGACCACCCTCGGTGAAGTCATCATACTTTCCAGTGAACGGTCGCTCAGTACCTTTATTAATGATGACATGCTGCTCTTCCGCAGATAATTCATTATATCGACTAGTCATAGAGAAACCTTTTTGATCAGATTATTAAATTTCAACGAATACAAATTCGCATGATGTCACTAGAACCTCTTTACATCAAGGAAGAGCAGAATAATCTATCAAAATGAACGGTTTTAGCTTTGCGATGCAAATGAATATCTATCAAAGACAATCGATTCACTAACTTGGATTTTTCGTTTTTACGTGGCCTTTCACCTCAACAAATCTTATTGATTAAAAGAGTGAATATGCCGAGCAATGCCTCGATCAGTGACTTTAGCGGAGAGTTTAATCATTCTAAAAACTACATATTGCCTACAATTCAGCCTATCGGGTAGGTCACTAATTGCTCACATCGGGTTAATGAATCGCTGTCATCTTTGTCGATGACCGAGGAAATGGCAATATTTGTGACAGCACTTGAGGTTGACCACCAGCTCTACGTCTAAGGTACTGAAAACAAGTTTATTGAAAATCAACCATTCAGGAGATTCCCAGTGTTGAAACCTATTTATCTTTTAATACCCTTACTTATTGTCGGTTGCGCTACTGACCCTGTGACAATGAGTGAAAGAAAACAGCAAGATCAAGCCGTCGCTCAACACAACGCCACAACGGCTGACAACAAGGATAGGCTGGTGTGCCGGAAAGAAAAGAAAACGGGTAGCCACAGGCCCATAAAGATATGCCGGACGGTTCGGCAGATAGAAGCGGATAAGATCAGTGCGCGCACCGAACTGGAACGGAATAAAGTTCGCGATTTACCATCAAATTAGAGTTGAATATCGCCCCCTCAACTCTATGCCAATATTTGTGCACCATGACGTTCCACGGATATTGAGATTGCCTATTTTCATTAGCATTTATCACCCAAAAATAGGCACCGATGGCATTAAAATAATGCCATCGGTCATTACTGCAGAGCAGCCTGTGCCCATGAACGGCGTCCCACATAAATCCGTTCAATAAAAAACGACTAAACTTTCTCATTTCAGAGCGATAGTTGGTTTTCGCTCTATCAATAAATACCATCCATCCTTAACCTTAGCTTTCATCCATTCGCGATCGTAAATTCATTATCATGATTCTGCGATCGAGAAACACTCCTTTAAACTATCGTCAGGGTTTTTGCAGATGTTTTAAACCAGCTGGAATTTGCTTTGGCTGCACAAACAAACCTTCGCAACTGGCGGTCTTAACGCCATTGGCATACATTTCTCCACTCGTTATCGTTTTACGCCCTTCAACTTTGGCCAACCGACCTTCGAGCGTTAAATTTGTATTGAGGGGTGTTGGTTTATGGTAGTTGACGTGAAGATACCCGGTCATTCCCGGCTGCCCACCCAGTACCTGAGTCATCCCTAAAAATTGATCAAAAATGGCGGCAATCATACCGCCGTGAACACTGCTCGGAGGCCCTTCATAGGCCCAATTACACTGGCAGGTGCCGCGCGCAATGTCTCCGTCGATCCACATATTAATAGGCGGTGCTATTGGATTGCTCCAACCGGTCAGTGGATTAAGCTCATGACTAATCTGAGCGTAATTGCCGTGCTCACCACTAACAGCCCATGCACTGCGCCCGTAAATTCGCGGAGAATCACGAAAATCGGCCGCGGTCGATTCCAGCTTTTCCGCAATGGCATGCATTTGCTCTATATCCGGCGAGCTGGTGACCAGTGCTTCGGTTAGCTGTTTGATGGCATCGGCCACCCTTCGTTTTGCAACCCATTCATCACTAATTGCAGGTGTTATTTCTTCGGATGCGAAAGGATTTTCATTGTTTGTCATAGTATTTTTAACAGTATTAGTTGTGGACGGCCGATTATTATAACCATTAAATCTTTCACAGCCCACGCGCAATTTTTTAGGCGCAATCCGCCTCGGCACAGAACAATCTGCACTTCTAGAGATATTGAGATAGATTTAAGGATAATGAGGAACTCACAGTCAAAAAAAAAGGCCCGAACAATCGTTCGAGCCTTTTCGTTTGAGACGATGGAGACTAGAAATTGTATCCCAGAGCTAAACCGTAAGTTCGCGGCTCAATCGCGAATACGTTGGTGAAGTTACCGGATGATGCGTCGGTAAAGTAATGACCAACGACATTGTCATCGTCGGCAATATTCTTTATATAAGCTCTCGCATACCAATGTCCATCTGCACTATTGTAGGTAGCCTGTGCATTCCAGATATCCCAAGAGTCGACGTTATCTACTGGGCGGTTATACAGACGAGTGTAAATTTCATCCTGCCAGTAGTAGTCGATACGCAGCGACATCTCGCTAGCATCAGCCATTTGCCAGGTGTATTGCGCACCTAAGCTAAAGGAGTACTCGGGTGAGTTCTGCAATTGATTGCCGTCCAGGTCCTGCTCGATACCACCGACAATCGGAAAGCCAGCTGCCTCCAGAGAACCACAGGCACTGTAACGATTATTAGGATCACTGCCCGTAGCTGCACCATAGGCATCAGGCGACATCATGACGACACAGTTGGACGCGTTATCCAGAGACTTAATGGTAGTGACCTCGGTTCCAGCCGCTGGCGCATCAAAACCCGACAGCAAATTGATTAGAGGATCACGACCCGCCGCGGGATCGCGCGCGTCAACGCTCAAGAAATCCTTAACTTCCGAGTGAACGTAGGAAAAGTTAGCGTTAAGCAACCAGTTAGCATCCGGAGCATAGACAAATTCAGCTTCTGCACCATAAATCTCAGCATCCGTATTCTCGTTAAACGATGTGCGGTTAACGATCTTGGATATCTGCATATCTGAATAGTCGTAGAAGAACGCCGTCAAATTCGCCTGCAGTGTATTGTCCAGCAAGGTATTCTTTACGCCGATTTCAAATGCGTCGACAAATTCCGGCTCAAAGGTCTCGGCCTGATCGGGAAACTCAGACTTCTCGAATGGAGGGTTAAATCCGCCCCCCTTGTAACCTCGAGAGAAACTGGCGTAAGCAAGCGTATCATCTGAAACCCCCCAATCGAGCACAACTCGACCCGTTGTTTCTTTCCACTCTCCGTCCTGTTTGTCATAAGGCTTAGCAATCGGGTCATTGGCACCAATGACTTGTGCGCCACCAGACAACAACGGCGAGCGGGCGCTAACATCTTTTTCGTCGATGGTATAACGAGCACCAACCGTTAACTTCAGAGAAGGAGTAATATCGTAATAAACCTCGCCAAAGAAAGCAGTAGACTCAACATTATATTCGTCGGTTTCACTGTTAAACGCCGGACTAACAAGGCCGACACCATCAACACCGGCACCTAGCGACGCAAAATAATCGAGACCCGTGGCAATGACCCAGTAGTCGCTATCGGTCTGAGATTCCATGTAGAAAGCACCGACCAAAAAGTTGAAGCCGCCATCAAAATCTGATTGCAAACGAAACTCTCCAGAATATTGCTCTGTCGCTGCCCTGGATTCATCATAGGCTTCGAAACTGTTGCGGCACTCGTCAATAAAACCACCGATTATTCCCGTCGCATTATCGGCTGAAGCGGAAATAGGGAAGCAACCGTTGCTATAAAAAGCGTTGTACGTATTGGGAACGGCGACTGCCAGCAAGGGGTTTACATCGACCGGGTCACTCACAGACCACTGATAATCCATGGTCGAAAATACTTCGGTATCCTGATATCCACCGACAAACGCGACGGTATAGTCAGCGAAATCGTGTTTAATACTCAACGTTACCATCGTCTCGTCTGCCGCGTACTCCGGATCTCTTTCCGACTCCACTTTTCTCAGATCACGAGGCGTGGTGAGCGGTGCAAAAGAACCCAGATCATACGCACCTACCGGTCCAAGAACAGCGGTAGATGAAAGAATAGTGGCAAGGGTTGAGGATGTATTGGGAAGATCAAAATCTAATTCATCCGACGGCAAACAACCTAGCGCGCCCGTGGGATCATAATCACACTGGGTCTTTTGACTGCGCGAACGTGAGCTGTCTTCATCAAAATAGGAAACCATCAGGTCGACTGAAGTATTGTCGCTTGGAAGCCATTTGAACGATCCGCGCAATGAATATTGATCGCGTCCATCGATGTCATTTCCAGTATAAGTATTTTCAGTGTAGCCTTCTCTTTCGAGATAAATCCCCGCGAAGCGCATCGCAAAGGTCTCGCTGACTGGCACATTAATATGACCCACCAATTTACTGTGGTCATAGTCGCCATACTGACCTTCGAGATTACCAAACATTTCATCAACACTGGCCTTAGCCGTTTCCATATTCACGGCACCGCCAGTCGAATTTCGACCATACAAGGTACCTTGTGGCCCCCGTAAAACGGCCAGCTGCTCTACATCGTAATATTCAGTTTCAAACAACCTGGGCGAAAGGATCGGCACTTCGTTTACGTGGATACCGACACCGGCATCCGCAGAGGTGGCCACCAAGTTAGAACCAACGCCACGAATGGCAAAATTACTGCCGGTAAAATTACCTTTTGTGTAACTAACGCTCGGCGCGCTGAAGCGCATATCGCTAAAGCCTACGATTTGTTTTGCCTCCATCGATTCCGCGTCAAATGCAGTAATAGCAATGGGCACATCCTGAGCAGATTCAGAACGTTTCTGTGCGGTTACGATAACTTCTTCAAGAAACCCCTTGGTCTGGCCGGATGCCAAAGGCGATGCTATAGCGGTAGCTATTAGCGTGGGGATTAAAGATAGACTGCGAACTTTTCTATGCATAAATACTGCACTCCAAATTATGTGTATTGTTATGATTAATTTGTGGGGGACAGGAAACTAGCAAAAAAAAGAAAGCAAATCCAGAAAAAGCTTATTAACTTTTTGCAAGAAAAGGAGGGAGAAATACCGACACGCGATCAAGACTTCGAGATAGGTCATTTACTGACTAATCGTGTTATAAATATCTTATTTAAAGGGGGAGATCAATAATGTAAGAAACAAAAATGACTTGTTTTTCAGCCTAAAAACAAAAGAAAAAGTCGAACTAACTATGAACCATAGCCGCAATGGACCATAAATTCAGCCCCGACCAACCCCAGCGATCCGATTCAGAAAAATAAAATTAAAACGATACTAATCGCACCTTAATTCGACAAACCGTCAATGTCTCAATTAAAGTGCAATATCGAACTCCTGGAAAGTTTATTCGTAAACAAACGCAGCGTCGTCTAAATCGATTTTTGGCAATTCTTCCTTTTCTAGCCAGTAGTCTTGGGTATGTTGCCACTCGGGTTTATCGCCCCTTTTAGGCATCAAGTGCATTGACCGCATAAGATAACCCGGATTAAAATTTTCCGGGTCGATCCAGGACGAGATAGTCATGTCCTTATCTTCGGGACGAAGCTCCGGCCTGACAGACGTGACTTTTTTCTTATCCATTTCATTGACCAGCCGACAAACAAAGTCAGCAACCAAATCCACCCGCAACGTCCAGCTAGCTCGAAAATATCCGAAAACCCAAACCATATTTGGCACACCGGTAAACATCATACCTCGATAGGTCACCGTGTCTGCAAAATCGACTGGCTTATCGTCGATAGAAAAATTGATGCCACCGAGAACACTCAAATTAAACCCGGTCGCTGTGACGATAATATCAGCCTCTTGAGTTTTTCCGGATTTTAATAATATACCGTCTTCGGTAAACCTTTCGATTTCGTCGGTAACCACAGACGCCTTACCGGAATTAATTCCCTCAAAAATATCACCATTGGGAACAAAGGCAATTCGTTGACGCCAGGGTCGATAAGTCGGAGTGAAATGCTTTTCTATGTCATAGTCATCACCTAAAAATGCACGAACCCCCTCTAGCAGCTCTTCTTTGACGACTTCCGGCTCGGACATTGCGCGGTGGGTAAACTCATCTTGATCGTGTAAGATTTGCCGCCTTGATATTTCATGTATCCATTTTTCGTCAATTTTCAATAGTCGTAATTGGTCGGCGAGCGGATTTTCGTTCAAACCGGGGATAAAGTAAGTGGGAGATCGCTGCAAAATCGTAACGTGTTTAGTGTCGGCAGCAATTGCCGGAACAACCGTTGCAGCGGTAGCGCCTGAACCTATAACGAGTACATTTTTATCCTTATAATTCAGATCGTCGGGCCAGGTTTGTGGATGTATTATTTCTCCTTTAAAACTATCCATTCCGGGCCAATCGGGCGTATAACCTTTCGCGTGCTCGTAATAGCCCTGACACATCCAGAGGAAATTCGCCGTAAACCGAACCGCCTCACCGGTATCTTTGCGAATACCTTCCAGCGTCCAACACTGATCTTTATTTGACCAGTTTGCCGATGAAATATGATGTTGATAGCGTATATGCTTATTTAAATCATTCTCTTCGATCACTTCTCCCATGTACCCGAGAATCTCATCGGCACTCGCTATAGGCGCCCCAATCCACGGTTTAAAGCGATAACCAAAAGTATAGAGATCACTATCTGAACGAATACCTGGGTACGTGTGCATATGCCAGGTACCACCAAAGCTCTCAAGTCCCTCGAGAACTAAAAAACTCTTGTTTGGAGACTGCTCCTTTAGATGGTAGGCCGCACCAATACCGGAAATACCCGCCCCTACGATTAATACATCAAAATGCGCATCGTTTTCTGCAGTAAGTTTTTTAAGTTCAGTCGAGTCAGTCATAAATTTCGCCTATAAATTATTTGTTACTCACTTAAGCCTTGCCCGAACGCCCAATGATCAGAATGTATATTCATTAATCGGAAGTCAGGTCTTTGATGTCGCATAACGAACAGGATTAAACGTACCGCTAAGCACCGTCGAACACTATCACTCAATATAAAAGTTGCACTGCGCCAATGCGCAGAACCAAAGAACCATTAATACAACCACGACAGCAATAAAACCACTAATACAAATTAAAGCCGGTGTTTCGAAAAGTCCCATAGAATTGGGAAAATACTAATGGGATAGGCATCGTGACACTTTGAGATAGATCAACTTAATATAAGAACGTGGCAGTCCAATTCGCTTGCCCCCATTGCAGTCTGAATGAAAAGAATACTCGTCAATAAGATAAGCTCTTATTAGAACGCTATCGCGGCTAACCCATTAAGCCGCCGAAACATCAACCCGGTCGACAAATAATACCGTACAGCTTATTTTATCGTCTTACCACCATGTTACGCCTGGTATAATACGAAGGCACCTATAACCATAAAACCTCCCCCTGCGATATAGGACATCGTTTTCTCGTCAATGTATGCCGACAGAAAACTACCGGCTAAGACGCCGATAGCAGACGCGACGATTAAGGCTAATGAAGCAGCCGCAAAAACAAGCCATTTATTAACATCTTTATCTGACGCAAAAAGCATTGTTGCCAATTGTGTTTTGTCACCTAACTCTGCAATGAAAACAGCAGTAAATATTGTCATAAATATTTTAAGGTCCATTAATAGACTCCGTGAATTTCTGCTAACAATGCAGTGATATCGACGACTAAAATCATCCGTAAAGCGAGTAGATTTTTCTGTCTCGCAAGGGAAAATCCTAACACTAATTTTTAGCTGGTGTCAAAAGCCGACAGACCAGAAACTGTGAGTTTAAACTAGTTAGTGCCTATCCATAAACTAACAAGCTCAGTCATTGCGAGCGTTAGCGCGGCAATCTCATCCAGCATTGGCGCGGGCTGCGGGAGATTGCCGCGCTTCGCTCGCAATGACATCGTTGAAAACACCCATTTCTGGATGGGCACTAGTTAGTGTCCATCCAGAAACTCGTCTGTGCGAACGAACGGTTCGACGCCATCGCTGAGAAACGCCTATTTCTGGACGGGCACTAATTAGCCAATGCCCGTAAATTCCTTCCAGACCAAATCCATTTTCGGAAGCCAGGCGGTGAGAATCGGTGAGGTGGCCTCGGCGGGCGTTAGGCCTTTCTCATCTTGGAGATAACGATAGAGGAAAGCAGAGACTCTCGCATTCACTACGCAGTGAACCCACACCTTTTGCTCCTTTAAAGTATTCATATAACCGCTGAATGCTTCGAAATGCGCTTCAGTTGGCGCATCAAACGGTACGGGTATGTGGATGTAAGTCATTCCTAGAGAGCTGACTAGACTACCCTCGCTAGGTATTGCGTGTTCGTTGTCGGGCATAGCCAAGTTGATGACCGCTTTATACCCCGCGGCTGCAATTTCGTCGAATTGTTGTTGTGTTGGCTGACCGGAGGAACACACGGTATCTGAAAATTGATGGGTATTGAGAATTGACATGAATGGTTCGCCTATAATTTAACCGCATCGCGTATACACGAGTAACGGACCCTCTTTAGTCGATAGTGAGTAAGCCGAAATTTGGCTCCTGCCGAAGCAAAGGCTAGGCGAAAAAAACGACTACTTCAAAAGCTCGATATCGAATTGTTGATCCGCGTGATAAGAAGACCGAACGAGTGGCCCACTGGTAACAGCCTTAAACCCAAGGCTTTTGGCTATGGCACCGTACTCATCAAATTCTGCTGGTGGAACGAAACGCTCAACAGCTAAGTGATCTCGACTTGGTTGTAGATACTGGCCCATAGTCACCATATCGATATCGTGTTCATGCATATCGTGCAGCACTTGAATCAGTTCTTCTCGAGACTCGCCTAAACCCAGCATCAAGCCCGACTTGGTCAATACGTCTGGACGACGTTGCTTATATTTTTTCAGCAAATCGAGAGACCACTGGTAGTCGGAACCCGGCCTGATCTTTTTGTATAGGCTCGGTACAGATTCAAGATTATGATTAAATACATCGGGCGGTTCCGCGGCCAATATATCCAGAGCAACATCCATCCTTCCACGAAAATCAGGCACCAGAATTTCAATCTTGATATTGGGAGACTTAAGGCGAGTTTCACGAATGCAGTCGGCAAAATGTCCGGCACCACCATCGCGCAAATCATCGCGGTCGACAGACGTCACCACGACGTACTTGAGCTTCATATCCGCAATCGCTTCTGCCAGTTCACGCGGTTCATTAGTACTGAGTGGATTTGGCCTGCCATGGGCGACATCGCAGAATGGGCACCGTCTCGTACAGATTTCTCCCATGATCATAAAAGTTGCCGTGCCACCACTAAAACATTCACCCAAATTCGGACATTGTGCCTCTTCGCACACGGTCGCCAATTTGTGTTTACGAAGCGTTTCCTTGATTCGGGTTATTTCCGGACTAATCGGCATTTTTACCCGAATCCAGTCTGGTTTTTTAGGTAATACGGTTGTCGGTATCACTTTAATCGGAATTCGAGAAACCTTTTCAGCACCTCTGAGTTTTTCGCCCTGCACGACTTTTTTTAGTTTTTTCTTAAGCTGTTTTTCAACCACGTTATCCGTGCCTGTATCGCTGTTTGCTTGGGACTTACTTACCGGAGCATTGTTATCCGGTGGATTCAATTTACTCATAAAAAACTCTTAAACTGCGATGGGTGAAACAGGTAACAGACCATCAGAAATAACATGCTGACTAGTATAACCAAGTTCATTGGCGATTGCTTCGACTAGCTTATCAGTCAAGTCGCTCATTGTTGGAGCCGCGTTGTTTTGCAGCTTGATACTCGTTACTTTCAGGCCAGCCAATCCACAGGGATTAATCCTTTGAAAGGGCTGCATATCCATATCGACATTAATACTTAATCCATGAAAGCTGCATCCGCGACGAATACGTAAACCGAGCTGTGCAATCTTCGCACCGTCGGCAACCGGCTCAATATAGACACCCGGTGCGTCTTTACGTGGCCCCGAGTTTATTTTGTAGTGAGATAGCACCTTTACAATCAGCTCTTCAATCGCTGTTACCAGATCCCTGACACCAAATTCAGCGCGTTTCAGATCGATTAAAAGGTATGCAACTAGCTGGCCCGGACCGTGATAGGTCACTTGGCCGCCACGATCAACCTGAATCACCGGAATATCGCCAGTATCTAGCAAATGCTCCGACTTACCCGCCTGCCCCTGGGTAAACACCGGAGGGTGCTGCAGCAGCCAAATCTCGTCGAGCGTTGATGAACTACGTTCGTTAGTGAAGCGCTGCATGGCTTCCCATACAGGCAGATATTCTAAAATACCGAGATGGCGAACTTGCAATCTTTTTTCAGTATGATCGCGCAAAAGTAGCCTCCCATGTCTAAAGTCTAAAGTCTAAAGTCTAAAGAACCATTTTTACCCGACCGGTTGCTTTCAAGTCGTCAAAAATGGCCTGTATTTGTTCTTTCCCGGTAGCAGTGATGATAATCGTTATCGATACAAAAGTGCCTTTACCACTCGGTTTTTCGCTTACCTGAGCGTCGTGTACGGCGCCTGTGTGGCGGGTCATTACGTCAATCACGATCTCTCGAAAGTCGTCAGTATGCCGACCCAGGACTTTTATGGGATACTGGCAGGGAAATTCGATTTTTGGCGCGTCTTCTCCTGACGAAATTTGTCCGGAAGATCCTATTAGCTCAGACATAACGGCCCTTTAAAAGAACTGACTAAAAAATAACAATATATCATGCCAAAGGCGTTTAAAAAAACCAGCTTCAGCAACAGCTTGTAAGGCAACTAATGGTTTGCGCAGTAACTCTTCACCGTCTAAAGTAACGACCAACTCACCATACTCCTGTCCGTTCACTATCGGTGCTTTGATAACTTCGTCGAAATTCATTACCGCTTTTAAAGATTCTTGCTTTCCTCGCGGAATCGTCAAATGGATATCGTCTTCGACACCCAGCTTAAACGCATCGGCCGTACCCGCCCATAACTGACTTTCAGCAAGCTCGTCACCCGTGGAATACAGCTGATGTGTTTCATAATAACGGAAACCGTAGGCCAGCAGTTTCTGAGTCTCCCGTTCGCGAGCGTTTTGACTACTTGCACCCATCACCACTGATATAAGACGCATTCCGGATTTTTTCGCAGAGGCCACCAAACAATAACCCGCCGCTTCAGTATGGCCGGTTTTTAGTCCATCGACACTCTTGTCTTTCCACAGTAAACGATTGCGGTTTGTCTGGCGGATATTGTTGTAGGTATAATCAGGTACGCTGTAAAGCGCATACTCTTCGGGAAATTGGATAATCGCTTTCGATAGAGTAGCCAAGTCTCGAGCGGTCATATAGTGCTCGGAATCAGGTAAACCATGTGAGTTCACAAAATTCGAATTAGTCATTCCGAGAAGCCCGGCGTGTTGGTTCATAATCTCTGCAAAGGCGCTCTCGCTGCCCGCCAGATGCTCCGCCACTGCAACACTCGCATCGTTTCCCGAAGAAATAACAACGCCTTTATGCAAGTCTTCCAAAAGGATTTTTTTCCCAACTTCAATCCACATTAGCGACGAACCCGCAAACACAGGATTTTGGGCCCAGGCATTTTCGCTGACATTGACCCAATCGCTGTTACTGACGTTGCCTTTTTCCAATTCATACGACAACACATAACTGGTCATTAGTTTGGTTAAACTGGCCGGCGGCAGTTTTTCATCGGCATTGCTTTCAACAATAACTCTACCGCTTTGTGCATCGATCAAAATATAGCCGCTCGCAGCAATTGACGGTGGTGATGGAATAATAGCCGGGGCCGCATAGACACGACTAACGGCGAGCTGAACGACAAGAAACAAACAAGAAACGATGAAAGATTTTTTACGCATAGAGGTTCAAATATCAGTAAGAATTTAGATGAAGTAAATGTTAACGGATGTCACTGTCAAAAAATAGGACGCGCCATGATATCGGTGCTGAAATGCAAAAAATATTTCAATTTTTAGCTCCTCCGTGAAAAAACCCTAGTCGCTAATCAATTGGGGGCGACCTTTGCCCAGCGCAATAAGACGCTCGCTCAATTGCTTCACAGTGGTAAGGCTCTTAATCGGACCAATTTGCACTCTGTGAATTCCATCAAGCTCCGGACTTTTTATGACAACATCTCGACTGACTGTTAATAACAACTCCGCTCGTAAGGCTTTTGCAGAGACAGGGTTTTTAAAAGCCGCCACCTGTAAGAAATAGTTTTCCGCTATTGCGGAAGCTTGAGAACTAAATGATTGGTCATCGAGATTCACCGCCTCGACTCTCACTCTGGCTGTTCCCGACTTCGCATAACCCAGTTTAACGGCCGCTGCATAGGAAAGGTCAATCACACGCTGGTCGTGAAAGGGGCCTCGGTCATTAACCCTGACAACGGCGGTTCGATTATTATCCAGATTCGTCACCTTCACATAGGCGGGGATGGGTAAAGTGCGGTGAGCCGCTGTCATCGCGTATAAGTTATAGGTCTCCCCATTAGCCGTAGGGCGCCCCTGAAATTTGGTGCCATACCAAGAGGCGATTCCCTCGACATTGTAGCCCTTACTACTAGGCAACAAATGGTAGGTCTTCCCCAGAACAGTATAGGGATTTTTATTTCCGGCACGGGTGATTTCGTCTTTCCGTGGGGTCGCGTCAATAATTGTATTTGGATTAACACCAATCGAGGGCGCACTGTCCTTCCGGGGAGATATAGAACCAGCCTGAAAAACACTGCAAGAAGATACCAGTATCAAAAAGAACGTCGTCAGTACTATTGACGAGTGGCGATAAAAACTGAAGTGATTTCGCATAAACAATTACTTTAAAGTTTCACTAAGCTGGAAAACAGCCATCGCATACAGGCGACTATGATTATAACGCGTAATCACATAAAAGTTTCGCAGACCCAACCAATGCTCAACACCTGACTCCCCCTTTAAACGCATTGGCGTAGCCATTGCCTCGTCACTAATGTCCACTGTTGGCTGGTAGCCAAAATCTCGCAATTGCCCGATAGTATGTTTCGGTTTCAATTTTACATTGGCCAAGGAAGCGTCGTAATTTTCGGCAACTGTCGCAACACTGGTAATTTGTCCTCCCGGCCTCCATCCATGAGACTTAAAATAGTTAGCAACACTACCGATCGCATCTGTCACGTTATCGACAATGTCGGCAACGCCATCGCCATCGAAATCGATGGCGTATCCGCGATAACTACTGGGAATAAACTGGCCGTAGCCCATTGCTCCGGCGTAGGAACCTTTTACCTGGGTGGCATCAAACTTTTGTTCCCGCACTAATAACAAGTACTCTTCTAATTCTCTGGAAAAAAACTTGCTACGAGGTGGATAATCAAAACCCAATGTCGCTAGGGCATCCACGACCCGCCAACTACCTTTATTTTTCCCGTATCGTGTTTCAACACCAATAATCGCCGCGATTATCTCTTTAGGCACGCCAAAATCACGCTCCGCTCTGGCCAGCGTATCCGCATTGGCCTTCATAAAAGCCTTACCTTGCAGAGTCCGTTTCTGAGAGATGAAAATTTTTCGATACTCTTTCCAAGTCTTGGTCTTTTCAGCAGGCCGCGCGATAGCGTCAAGAATCCTTTGCTTTTTTACTGCAGTCCTCATCAACTGCTGAACATAGGCACGCTCAAAACCATGCTGCTCAACCATTTTATCGATAAATACTAAGGCTTTGGGGTGCGAACCATAATCCTCAATGGGTCCTTCTGCCAACGCGACAGGAGAAATCGTAGGGCAAACAAGCAAAGCCGCGAAGGCAATTTTTCGGCCGATGAACCGGTATGTTTCTTTTATCATTATCAAAAATAACTCTTAAGTAATTTGTATGTGTACACGATATTTAACTAATTGCAGACAAGCTGACTGACTAGTAGTGGGATCGCCCGCCGTCTAAGTATAACTCTCACCCTCTAAGTATAAGAATTCAGAACCTAGTAACATTCAAGGTTAATATTCGAGGCTAACAATCAAGTTAACATTCAACTTACGTAAATCTCGCTGAGCCCTGACGCAATTCATTTTCTAAACGATATTTCCATCTTCAGTTAGGGTGACAGGCGCTTTACGGTAGCATGAATAAAGCGCTGTGAAGCTTAGCTATTTATTGCATTATCACTCTTTTTTCAGTACTTATTGCCATGAGTAATCCAAACCCTGCCAACAGCGTAACAACAGAAGTCCCGCCCTGACTCACAAGCGGCAACGGCACGCCAACTATCGGCAACAAACCTGACACCATGCCCATATTAACAAAAATGTAGACAAAGAAAGTCAAGGTGATGCTACCCGCCAAAAGACGTCCGAATGAGTGCTGGGCATTGACGCCGATCCACAAACCCCGAACAATTATCGCGCAATAGATCACCAGCAAAATCAATACACCTCGCATGCCCCACTCTTCGGCCAGAACCGCAATAATAAAATCAGTATGACTTTCGGGTAGAAAATCTAATTGTGATTGAGTGCCATTCAACCACCCTTTTCCAGACCAGCCGCCTGATCCAATGGCTGTTTTTGACTGAATAATATTCCAGCCAGCGCCGAGCTTGTCACTTTCCGGATTTAACAAGGTAAGGATTCTTTGGCGTTGATAATCCCGTAAAGCAAACTGCCACAAGGGGTACGCGGACGCCAACGCTATAGCGACGAATGACAAAATAAACTTCCACCGAATACCGGCAAAAAACAACACAAACAAACCTGACGCTGCAATCAAAATAGACGTACCCAAATCTGGCTGACGTGCAATAAGTAATGCTGGGACCGCAATCATGACAATACTGAGCAATACGACATGAAATTTGGGTGGCAGGGCTCGATTAGAAAAATACCATGCAACGGCCATCGGAACCGCCAGCTTCATCAATTCGGAAGGCTGAAAGCGAAAACCACCAATATTTAGCCAGCGCTGCGCGCCTTTAGCGTCGTACCCCAGGAAAGCAACAGCGACTAACAACCCCACCCCAACCAGATAGGCCAGAGGAGCCAATCGCTTAATTCGTTCGACATCCAGTTGAGCGATAACCAACATACCAACGTAGGCAACTGCATAAAACCGCCCTTGCTGAAAAACCGCCGTCATCGTTTGTCCGGCGGCACTATAAAGCACCACTAAGCCAAACAGAGTTAGCACTAACAGCAATAACATTAAAATCGGGTCAATATGCACACGCTGCCAAAACCCTACTGGTCTGGCGAGATCAGAGGACTGATCGGGCATTTGACGAACAAAATCGATTTGGCTCAAAAATTATCTCGTCTGTTTAGCAACTGTATTATTCGCTCAACGCCAATTGCGTTTTATTTTCAGAAACAGGACCATCGATTTTCTCATCGATGTCGTCGGCATTATACTCACCATTTTTATCCAGCAGATAGGCATCAAATACCTCTCGGGCAATAGGTGAAACCCAGGATCCGTGTTCGCCATTTTCAACAATGACGGCAACTGCAATTTTCGGATTATCTACCGGCGCAAAACCAACAAACAAACCGTGGTCCCGATCTCGCTTTGCCGCTTTATTTACATCGTAATCTTCATCCTGTGCAATCCCCACCACTTGAGCAGAGCCTGTTTTTCCCGCCATTCGGTACTTGGCGCCTTTGTTAATACGATTTGCGGTTCCTCGCGTTCCATGGACGACTGCCTTCATGGCTTTAATAATGGCATCCCAATGCTGCTCGTCGACCTTTATCGGAGGTAATGGCGGCGGAGAGATCTCCTGATCACCCAAATATCTCACTAAACGTGGTGTGAAATGCTCGCCTCGGTTGGCGAGAGTCGCCGTTGCCACGGCCAACTGCAGAGGCGTCGCTAACAGGTAACCCTGACCAATACCCACACTTAAAGTTTCTCCAGGAAACCAGGGTAACCGTTTATAACGACGTTTCCATTCCTTCGACGGCAACAGGCCACTTCGTTCATTGGTATTATCGATGCCGGTCTTTTGTCCGTAACCAAAGGGTTCCAAAAAGTCCTGAATTCGATCGATACCCAATTTGTAAGACAAGTCATAATAATACGTATCACAGGACTCAACAATTGACTGTTCGAGTGCTACGTATTTACCGTGCCCACTGCGTTTTGTTCGCCATGTCCAATCTCGATAACGTCGTTTTGTGCGGTCGTCAGGTAATGTATACCAGCCGCGGTCTCTTACTTCAGTCTGCTCCGTGACGACCCCGTAATGTAAACCCGCTAATCCGTAGATCGGTTTTATTGTCGACGCCGGCGGATATTGACCTTGTAACGCTCGGTTGAACAAAGGTAAATCAGCGGAGTTTCGCAATGCACTATAATCTCGATTGCTGATGCCGCCGACAAACAAATTGGCGTCAAAGCTCGGTGTGCTAACCATTGCAATGATGCCACCGGTTTTCGGATCAATGGCAACAACCGCACCACGCCTTCCTGCTAAAGCCTTATAAGCAACTTCCTGAGTATGAGCATCCATGTGCAAACGGATATCAATTCCCGGCTCGGGATCGTCTCTCTCCAGCACACGGAGAACACGTCCACGTGCATTGGTTTCAACATTCTGATAACCGACAATGCCATGCAACTCCTCTTCATAATATTTCTCCAACCCGATCTTACCGATCTGAAGCGTTCCGCTGTAGTTTATCTCGTCAATATCCCATTGCTCTTCTTCACTGATTCGTCCTATGTAACCAAGCGCATGGGCGAATAACGCACCCTGAGGATAATGTCGTGCCAACTGGGCATCGACATCGACGCCCGGCAAACGATATCGATTCACCGAAATACTCGCAATTTCTTCTTCCGACAGATTCAGCTTTAATGGGACTGGCGAATACGAGCGGCGACGCTCCAATAATTGTTTAAAGGTTTTAATCTGGTCTTCACTTATATCCATCAGCTGCTGGAGCACAGCGATGGTTTCATCCAGGTTGCCTACCTGTTCCTTCACGATCGTTAAGCTGTAACTGGGAAGGTTCTCCGCTAATAACAGTCCGTTGCGATCATAGATAAGTCCGCGTTTCGGCGGTATTGCCTGTAATTGAACTCTATTGCGGTCCGATTGAGTTTTATAGTTATCGTGCTGCGTTATTTGCAATGAAAAATAACGCCCCACAACGACCAGCAAGAGTGCAACAACGAACAGACCGATAACCACGACTCGCATTTGGTAAATGCGTTTTTCGCGGTACGGGTCTTTCAGTGTGATTTGTTCTGCCATGGGGATTATTTGACTTATCTGTGGTACGGATGATTATTATTGATCGTCCAGGCGCGATAAAGTTGCTCCGCCAGCAAAATTCTTACCAACGGATGTGGTAACGTCAAGGCTGACAGCGACCAGCGTCGATCAGCACGGGCCAGACAATCGGCAGACAATCCATCGGGCCCACCCACCAATAAAGAAATATTGTTTCCCTGCAGTTGCCAGCCTTGCAGTTCACTCGCTAAAGTTTCGGTACTCCAGGGCTTGCCTTTTACGTCTAAGGCCACCACCGTATCGCCTCGTCCGATAGCGGCAAGCTGCTGCTTGCCTTCGTCGTTAATAGCCCGTTGAATATCCGCGCCTTTTCCACGTTTTCCTAACGGAATTTCCTTCACAGCAATTTTCATCTCCGATGGCAGTCGCTTGTGATATTCATCAACACCCTGTGCCACCCAGGCAGGCATTTTTGTGCCAACGGCAATTAGACGAATATGCATAAATAGTACTTTCCATAAAGATAGAGAATTTTATGCCATTGCAGAGGCCGCCGCACAGCCCCCAATAACTCACTTATGTCTGCCTAAGGTCTCGACTACCAGGGCCATTGACCTTACTTAAAGATAATTCAATTAAGGATAATTCAATCTGGGCGTTCTTTAAAAATCATTAACAGCCAAAACTGCTAACTGCTAACCCAAGTAAAAACCAAATCCTTAAACTAGTGCAGCGGTAAACTAAGACGCCTTTACAGCCCAGAGTGTTTCAAGATCATAAAACTCGCGCGTTTCCGGCATCATCACATGTAATACAACGTCACCAAAATCAACCAAAGCCCACTCAGTCGTAGGCTGATCAACACCTTCAACGCCCTTTGGTGGTGAACCTTTACTTTTCGCTTCAAGAACAGCATTTGAAGCTAATGATTTGACATGACGATTGGATGTACCGGTGCAAATAATCATAAAGTCAGTAACATCGGTAAGTTCGCGAACGTCCAGGGTGACAATGTCCTTACCTTTGAGGTCATCTAAGGCTTCCAGTACCAGTTTTTTTGTTTCATCAGCATTCATAAAATAATTGTAGCTCCTTCGTGTTTTCAATAGTAATAACGTGATCAAGAATAGGGTTCAACGATAGAGCTGATGCTCTTCGATGTAATTCAACACAACAGCAGGGACATGCTCACCCAGCCTATTATGGCTTGCGACCGTTTTGCCTGCCGCGATATCGTGTCTTATCGCGGTCGCGGAAATTGGAAAAGGCTTAAGACTTTCGAACCAAACCAAACCCGCACTGCACTGCTTTAACTCGTCACAACTTTTCGCTGACGACGTTTCGATTAACTCTGCGATGGCGCCCTCTGTCGGCAAAAAAGAATCGGGCCGCTTAATAACGACAATATGAGCCAGCGCTAGAAAATCCTGCCACCGATACCATTGATCAAATCCGGCAAACGAGTCGGTTCCCATCACCCAAATCAATGACACCTCATCGCCGATTTCCTTGCGGACCTCTTCAATCGTTTCGATGCTGTATGATTTTCCATCTCTTTGCATTTCGCGATCATCAACACGTACAGTCGTTACTTGGGCGTCTTTTCCATTAGCTGACGCCGAGTCGCTAAACTCACTTTCAACGGCTAAGGTGACCATAGCCAGTCGCTGCTCACTATTGCAACCCGGTTTAGCTCGATGAACGGGCCGATGACAGGGAAGAAAACGCAACTCATCCAACAATAAGCGCTTATTCAGTTCAATTGCCGATTGTATGTGTCCGTTATGAACGGGGTCAAAGGTCCCACCGAAAAGTGCAACCGTTCCGCGGGATTTGCTGTTCAATTCAGCGATCTCCGCATTTAGGAACGAACATGACCGTCACCCAGCACGACATATTTTTTTGACGTTAATCCTTCCAGGCCAACGGGACCACGGGCATGAATTTTGTCCGTTGATATGCCTATTTCCGCGCCCAAACCGTATTCAAATCCGTCGGCGAATCGAGTAGAAGCATTGACCATGACCGAACTGGAGTCAACTTCCCGTAAAAATCGTCTACCATTCGAATAGCTTTCGGTCACAATCGTGTCGGTATGCTGGGAGCTGTAGTGATTGATGTGATCAATCGCCTCAGACAGACCATCGACTATTTTAATCGATAGAATAGGAGCCAGATATTCAGTACTCCAATCTTCTTCTGTCGCAGTTGTGCAGTCCGGGAGAATTTTTAGGGTTTCAGCACAGGCTCGCATCTCAACACCTGCTTCGATATAGGCCTGCGCAAGACGCGGTAAAATACGACTCGCAACAGACTTTGCGACCAATAGTGTTTCCATCGTATTACAGGTGCCATACCGCTGAGTTTTAGAATTTAAAGCGACAGCAAAGGATTTTTCAAGATCGGCACCATCGTCAATAAAGACGTGGCATATACCATCCAGATGTTTAATGACGGTAACCGTTGCGTCCTTAGAAATCCGTTCAATCAAGCCTTTACCGCCCCGTGGTACAACGACATCCACGAACTCATTCATTGTAATAAGCTCACCAACAGCTGCGCGGTCGGTTGTTTCTACCACTTGAACACAATCGACTGGCAAGCCAGCCGCACTTAATCCTTTACCAATACATTTGGCTATAGCCTGATTAGATTGAATAGCTTCAGAACCACCGCGCAGTATCGTCGCGTTACCTGATTTCAAACACAAACTCGCCGCCTCAACAGTAACATTGGGCCGCGACTCGTAGATAATACCGATAACACCTAAAGGCACGCGCATGGAACCCACTTGAATACCGGACGGCTGATAATTCAGGTCGGTAATTGCCCCAATAGGATCGGAAAGCAATGCCACTTGATGCAATCCTTCAATCATCGTATCAATACGGGCTGGCGTTAGCTCCAATCGGTCGAGCAATGCCGGTTCAAGACCATTGGCGGCACCGTTAACCATGTCTAGCTTGTTAGCTTCAATAAGCTCTTCCCGAGACTCGGCAATAGCTTCTGCCGTCGCGATTAATGCCCTATTCTTTACCCCGCTGTCAGCAGCGCCGATAACTCTTGAAGCCTGCCGCGCTTTTCGCCCGACCTCGGCCATATACTGCTTTACATCCATCAATGTTCAACCCAAATTCTTCAGTATTTAGTACGTTTTCATTCAATCGCGTAGGCTTCGCCGCTATAAAAACAAGCCCTGCAATGCTCTAAACTAGAGGCAACTCTTTTTCATAATGGGCCCCATATTTCAATCTCAGGCAGCCCCCGTGTCGAGAACAAAAAGCTATGGATAAGCGCTACCGTTACCGGAACTTATCCGGAGCTACTCCCGGAGGCCTTTCTGCGGACACTATTTCCCAGACACTATTTCCCGGCATTATACCTGAAGGCCGGGCAGGTCACTAACCGTAGTTTGGGCGGCAGCGACAATATATTTGATTTCAGCCAGATAAAGACAAACGGAAGTCGACAAAAAGTGTAAAATCCATAAAATACACCTAACCTACTACCGGCGAATAACCCTGATGGCTACCGACAGCACGCAGTGCCCACTGTGTAACACGCCCAATCAATGCGCGGTAGCCATTGATGAAAACGCCCAGAAGTGCTGGTGTCAAAAGGTAGAATTTGAGCAAAATGCTGTGCTTAACGCCGCCAAAATAGACAAAAAAAATCAGTGCATTTGCCAACAATGCGCCACAAAAATCACGCACTTAAGCAAGGAGATTCTGTGAAAGGCAACCCCGTTCGAGGTTTGAGTTATTTAGTCAGGGGGTTTGAGCTACTGCTGATACCCGAACTACGTCCGTTCGTTTTAGTCCCTCTGTTAATGAACACAGCGATATTTATCCTACTCATTACACTTAGCCTCGGTCAATTTAGCGACTGGATTGATCAAATAATGGACTCGCTGTGGGAATGGCTAGATTTCTTGCGGTGGATCATTTGGCCTCTGGTCGTTTCTTTGCTATTGGTTATCGTTATGTACACCTTTAGCATTGTCGCGAACATCATTGCCTCTCCCTTTAACGGTCTATTGGCGGAAAAAGTGGAAGAGCTTTTAGTCGGAAAAGAGGTAATAGGGAAGGAAACCTTTGCACAAGCGTTAAAAGATGCTCCCAGATCGATGAGCAAGGAAATCCACAAAATCGCGTACTACCTGCCACGAGCCCTATTGGTGGCAATAATTAGTATCGTCTTCACTTTTATTTTTCCGCCGATATCTACCGCCTTATGGTTTTTACTCGGCGCATGGATGATGTCATTGCAATATTGTGACTATCCCATGGATAACCACAAGCATTCTTTGAACGAAGTAAAGACAGCTATTGCTCAACACCGGATGACAAGTCTGGGGTTTGGTGGAGGAGTAATGTTAGGCACCATGATACCGATAGTGAATTTTATTATTATGCCCGCAGCGGTGTGCGGCGCAACGATTTACTGGGTCGAAGAATTACAAAACTAAGGGGCATCTATCGACTTAACCAAAGTCGATAAATCTTCATCTGCTACTGATAACCTTCAGTAAGAAGCCGGCTGAGCCGGAAGAAAGAAAGGCTTAGTTGAGCAATTCCTCGGGAGGTTGTTCACAATTTATCTTCGCACCCAATAACTCTTCCAACGGCCCGAGGAGAAATGCGTCATCTTCGCATGCAAAACTAATTGATGTACCCTTTGCTCCTGCGCGCCCTGTTCGACCAATTCTGTGAACATAATCTTCAGGATCTTCTGGCAGTGTATAGTTCACAACATGACTGATACCGTCTACATGAATACCACGGCCGGCCACATCCGTTGCAACCAACACCTGCAATCGCCCATCTTTGAAGCTCTTAAGCGTACTCGTTCGCTTATTTTGAGGAACCTCTCCCGAGAGTATCCCGCAGCGAATTCCGGCCTTTTGCAAGCGTTCGTACAGTTTCCTGGTCTGGTCACGCCGATTGGCAAAAACAATGGCACTAGTCACTTCTGGCTGTTTAATGATGTTGCGCAGTAACTTATATTTTTCATCCGTCGAAACTATATAGACTTTTTGATCGACTGTGTCCGTCGCAACACTCTCTGGCTCGATCTCAAGCTTAAAGGGCTCGTATGTCCACTGCTCTGTTAAACTAATGACTTCAGGTGTAAAAGTTGCGCTAAACAATAGAGTTTGCCGATCCTCTCGCCGTGGAGTACTACGAACGATTCGACGAACCTGGGGGATAAACCCCATATCCAACATACGGTCTGCCTCATCGATGACCAAAAACTCGATCCGATCGAGATATAAGTCTTTGCGACTTTGGAAGTCCAGCAATCGGCCCGGAGACGCAACAACAATATCAACCAAAGAACCCTTAAGCTGATTCAATTGCTTTTGATAATCCATACCGCCGATCAAAGTTGCCACCGTCAAACCTGTGTGTTTTGTTAGGAGCCGTGCGTCCTCGCCAATTTGTACGACTAACTCTCGCGTTGGAGCAATCACCAAAGCCCGCGGTTCACCGGCATAACGCTCCTCTTCGACCGGGTGGTTTAACAAATCATTAATTATCGTGACCAAAAAGGCAGCGGTCTTGCCCGTACCTGTTTGTGCTTTGCCTATCGCATCGTGACCCTGAAGTGTTTGTGGCAAAACTCCAGCCTGAATAGGAGAGCAATACTCAAAGCCTAAATCCGCAATACCATGCATCAAACGATCATCGAGCCCCAAATCGTGAAACCGAGTCTTGCCTTCAACTGCCGGCACCTGAAATTGATCAATTGTCCACACCTCCTTCTTAGCCTTGCCTGATTCTTTAGAATGACTTTTTCGTCGGCGCGGTTTCGTCTCGGAAGTACCAACCTGTTCTGCCGGTACGGTAGCCGCCTGTTTCTTTCCAAATAATTTACCTAACAATGTATTCTTCTCTTTTCTTCAATTTAACAGCACTTATGAATTGGCCTTACACTCTAACATTTTTAACCCGAATAATACTTAAAAGAACCAAAACCGAGGTGATTGATCAATTAAAGGTCATGCGAACGGCTAAATTGAAATTATTATCTATAATTACTCTGCAGAAAGTCACATTTTCTACAGATACTTTAAATCTACTCTATCTAGCTGAAATATATAGTATATATTGGGGCTCCAATTATCACTTTAGCAGTCAAAAGCCTGCTAGCTGCAACCAGTACTTAAATATTTTGAAAAGAATAATTGAGAGAAAGGATGCCCGACAGATTTCAGAATAAATTACCGAACACTAAGAAAACACAATGAATAAACATGCAACAGCTGTAAAAAAGGATTTGTGCAGTTACAAGATCCTCCTGTCAAAACTCGCCAACCGCATGTTTGCGGGTATTTTTGCGATACTGCTATCGTGCAATACAACGCACGCCCTAACACCTGTTCCTACATCAAACATACTCACTGATGATAATTCGTCGATAAGCTACGTAGAGTTCTATCAGCCACAGCCTCAATCACTCAGCATAGAACAGATTCAACAGCCACAACATTCAAGTCAATTCAAAAAAATTGGCGATAACCCAAATCACTTTTTAGGGATAAAGGGCACTTACTGGCTGCGTTTTTCTCTGACAAACAACGGCAATAATTTAGTGCGCCTATGGCTGGAAAGCGGAGACTCCAAACTTGAAAGCATGAGCTTTTATCAGTTTAACGACACTGATAGCGGAAGAAAACAAGCACATAACAGCTACTCACTGTCAAAATTACTCCTTCGAGACCAGCTAAACATCCTTGCCTTTGAACTTCCACCGGGTACAACCCGCCAGTATTTCTTGCACGTGTTTGAACCGACGACGTCACCGCTAATACCGAAGATTTATACTGACCAAACTCATTTAAGCAATTCGCTTAACATTAGACTGTATCAGGGCCTTATCTTAGGGTCCCTGCTCGTACTATTAGTTTACATGCTGACTAATTACTTTTCCTTTAGAGATAAAATACGCCTTTATCTATTCGCCTTATTGCTGAGTTCCGCTGCCCATGTTTACATTAACATGGGGCTGCTCGCACAAACGACTAAGTACCCTTTAGATCTAACAAGCTTCTTTTCGGCCGCTATCACCACGCTACTTGCAATTACTGGCAGCCTCTTCTTAAGAAAACTGCTGGATACATCCAAACGCAACCCTCTAATCGACAAGCTTCTATTAGTCTCCGTCTGGGTCTCTCTGCTAGCTTTAACGTCGAATCTATTGACGCCCGCAATATCAGATCACATTATCGTAAATATCATGATAATGATGTCTGCGCTGGGCATAACCGCGGCTATCTCCCAAGTGAAGGCAGGACATAAAATAGCCATCTTCCCCCTCGCTGGAGGACTCGTCTTCTTACTGCCTCTATGTGTTATATACCTTCTTCCGACTAACAGCTTTTCAATATTGCAAGCCAACAATACATTCAACGTAGCCTTAGCTTTACAAGCCATCGTCTATGCTATGGGATTGACTTACAAAACGTCCGAATCGATGGCTGCGGCGACCACAGAAATATCACGGCTCAAAAATCACCAACATCAAAGTCAACAATTACTGAATATTTCCAATTTTGGAAATTGGTATTGGGATGTGGAATCCAACGACTACTTTATGTCAGAAAATGTATACAAAATTCTACCTCTCACGTTCTTCGATACTGAAAACGCCATAAATAAAGTATTCAAAAAAATTGACCCTATTGGCAAAGCCCGGTTGAGCAGAGCATTCCTGAAGGCAAAGAATACCGGCACTGGTTTTCAATGTGAATTTAAACTAACAGACGAAAATGACAATTACCGATACTTTCTCGTCAATGGTGATTTTGAAAAGAAGCCAACAGAAGAAAAAACATCAAAGTTACTTGGGACACTACAGGATATCACCGGTTACAAAGAATCAAATATGGCCTACAAAGAACAGGAAGTCCGCTGGCGGGAGATAACGGACTCAACCTTTGAATCTATATTGATATTTCAAAACGAAAAAATAGTCGACGCAAATAGCGCCAGCGAACACCTGTTTGGCTACAAGCCGGAACAGTTGATAGGGACAAACGGAAACTTGCTCTTCGGTGAATCTCAGCTTTCGTCCCTACCGTTAAATTCTTCAAGTAGCCATGAACATGTTGGCGAATTTACCCTGAAACATTCCGACGGCAATGATATTCACGTGGAGGTGCGAACACGATCAGGGACATTTAATGAAGAATCAGTGCAAACACTTGCTATCAGAGATGTCTCTCAATACAAAAAACAAGAAGAACAGTTAAGAAAGCTGGGATACACTGACAACCTAACGGGGTTATATAATCGCGCACTTTTTCAAGATCACCTACAACTTGCTATCGACAAGGCACAGAGGATACCGCAAAAACACGCTCTGCTTTACATCGACCTGGACCAATTCAAACATGTGAACGATTCTTTGGGACACGATGTCGGCGACGAGCTGCTAAAAGAAGTCGGTAAACGCCTTATGAAACGAGTTAGGAACGTCGACACGGTGGCACGACTGGGTGGCGATGAATTCGCCATTCTTATTGAAGATATCATCGCACCTTACAATGCGGCTAAAGTCGCGGACGGTGTTATAGAAGTAATGTCAGATGAGATTGTCATAGAAGACTATAGACTGCAGGTCTCCCCAAGTATTGGCATCGCTATTTTCCCAACGGACGGCGACAACGGCGGTGAGCTCTTGCGTAAAGCTGATACAGCGATGTATCACGCAAAAGATCAGGGACGCAACAATTATCAGTTTTATACTGAGGAATTGCATCACAAAATTGTTCGCCGCATGAACCTTGAATCCGAACTTCGTGTCGCTATCGAACGGGGCGAACTATTTTTGAACTACCAGCCGCAAGTTTCTCTGGAAACAGGTTTTATTATTGGTGCTGAAGCCTTGCTTCGCTGGAAGTCTTCAAAATACGGCGTAGTTTCCCCGGGAGAATTTATTAGCATCGCTGAGGAAAACGGCCTGATCTGGTCAATCGGAGAGTTTGTTTTGAAACAAGCTTGTGAACAAGCCGTCCCCTGGATTGCTGAGAACTCTTCCTTTGAAAGCATCGCCGTCAATATCTCGGGGATACAATTTAACAACAGCGACTTAGTTGACACAATAAAGAAAGTACTGAAAGACAGCCAACTACCCGCCAAAAACCTCGAACTGGAAATTACCGAAGGCGCGATCATTGACAATGCCGACGAGGCTATAAAAATCATGAAGCAACTAAAAGAAATCGGAGTAAAACTATCTCTGGATGATTTTGGCACAGGTTATTCTTCACTGAGTTATTTGCGACGATTTCCCGTCGACAGCTTAAAGATCGACAGATCGTTTGTAGCGGAAATTGTTTCTGACAAATCAGGGCTTATCATCGCCGAGAACATTGTAAACCTCGCCCACGGACTCAAGCTCAACGTCGTCGCCGAGGGCGTTGAAACAACCGAACAACTCAATATCATTAGAGCAATGAAATGCGATGAATTACAGGGGTATATTTTCAGCACCCCACTGAGTGCTAACGACCTTTCCACTGCAATCACTAAAGAAGAAAACCTATACGAGATTGTGGAAAATCTGGCGTGATTTTCAGCACCGATGACTGGAACAATAATAGTGACAATTGCCAAGCCCTAACAGAACTTCAATAATCCAGCAATATTTTGCACCAGTTTCAAAATTATTGAACAGAACAGATGGGACAAACGCTATTTTTGGGAATGGTCAATTTACGCCACTCCATGACTTTAGCGTCAAACACTAACAATTTTCCGACCAATGTTTCACCAAAGCTTGTCAGCACTTTTATCGCCTCCAACGCCTGTATAGAACCGATAACGCCCACCAGCGGTGCTAACACCCCGCTTTCTGAACAGCTAAGCTGAGCGTCGTCCAGCGTATCATTATACAAACATCGGTAACATGGACTCAGCACATTTCTGGGGTCAAATACAGCAACCTGCCCTTCACTTCTTATGGCAGCACCCGACACCAGTGGTTTTTTTTGAGAATAACAAACACGATTAATCTCAAAACGCGTACTAAAGTTGTCGCTGCAATCGACAACAACATCAACACTGGCAACGGCATCGCACAAAAGTTTATTAGTTAGCTTTTCGTTAATAGATACAACCTGAGTATCGGAGTTAATCCGTTTAATCTCTTCACTAGCCGAAATGACTTTAGGCCTGTTTATGTCTGACTCTCCGTGCGCGATCTGCCTTTGTAAATTACTCAGATCAACCTGATCAAAATCAGCGAGCCACAATTGTCCAACCCCCGCCGCAGCCAGATACATAGCGACGGGGCAACCCAGCCCTCCTAAACCAATAACCAGGGCTTTAGAATCCAACAAACACTGCTGTGCTTCGTAATCAAAACCGTCGAGCATGACTTGACGACTATATCGTAGCAATTGCTGATCATTCACCTAACGTCTCCTGTGGAAGCGTCATAGGCTTCTCGTAATTGACCGCAGCTAATCCGATCGAGACCAGCGAGATCCTGACGGGTAAATACCTTATCGAAACCGCCACTGTTTAAGAGCTCACGAACATTTACGCCCTGATCAAACCCGTGCTCAAATAACAACCACCCGGTATTTGTCAAAAACTGCGGCGCCTGTGAAATGATTTTTTCAATGTCAGCCAGACCTTTATGTTGTGAAATCAGCGCAGCAGATGGCTCGAAGCGAACATCACCGCGCTGCAAGTGCGGGTCTTCGGGATCAATATAAGGCGGATTGCTTACGATAATATTAAAAGATTGAAACTCGATATTATCAAACCAATTCGATTGTAAAAACGATACATTGTTTGGGCTTGGCAAGGCTCTCGTCTGATTTCTTTTTGCTAATTCAATCGCGGCACACTCGATATCGCAAGCGACGATATGCCAATCCGGTCTCTCGGATGCCAGCGCTAATGCTATAGCGCCTGTTCCAGTTCCCAGATCAAGTATCCTTTTTTCTTCCGACCCACTGTACATATCCAGAATATGCTCGACCAATAGTTCGGTTTCGGGGCGAGGGATAAGTGTCGCCGGACTTACCAACAGATCCAAGGTCCAAAAACCTTGCTGACCCACCAAATAGGCTATCGGCTCACCTCGTACCCGGCGCGCTAACAGCGATCGAAAATGGTCGACAAGGGTTTCGCAGACCTCCACTTCGGGCCAGGCAACAAGATAGCCCGTATTCTTTTGTAGGCAATGACAGAGCAATATCTCTACATCACGCCTCGCGCTATCGCTAACTCGCTTCAGTATTTCGTGCTCTGAAATCAGCTGCGCGATGGTAGTCATTATCTGGAAAGCTCGAACATTAATCCCCCATCGAGGCGAGCAAATCAGCCTGATGTTCGTTACGTAAAGGCTCTATTACTTCACTTAAAGAACCATCCATTACTTCGCTGAGCTTGTATAGAGTTAAATTGATTCGGTGGTCGGTAATTCTTCCCTGGGGATAGTTGTAGGTTCTAATCCGCTCTGAACGATCGCCGCTACCAACCAGATTACGACGCTCATCGGCCTGCTCTTGCTGCTGTTTTTCCTGTACACCACTCAAAATCCGAGCCTGCAGCAGTGACATAGCGCGCGCTTTGTTTTTGTGTTGCGAACGTTCATCCTGGCATTCAACAACAATACCCGTAGGTAAATGCGTCAGTCGGATAGCCGAATCAGTTTTGTTGACGTGCTGACCACCGGAACCGGAAGCTCGAAAAGTATCCACTCTTAAGTCATTTTTGTTTATCTGAATTTCATCTACCCCTTCAACCTCAGGCATTATCGCCACGGTACAGGCCGACGTATGAACACGACCTTGCGACTCGGTTTCGGGAACCCGCTGGACCCGGTGAGCACCAGATTCAAATTTAAACTGAGCAAACACATCTTTACCGGTTACACGGCTAATAATCTCTTTATAGCCACCGTGATCCCCGACTCGCATACTAACAACCTCTATCTTCCAGCCGACTTTTTCCGCGTAGCGACTGTACATACGAAATAAATCACCCGAAAAAATCGCTGCTTCATCGCCACCGGTTCCCGCTCGAATTTCCAGAAACACATTGCTGGAGTCATTTGGATCGCGGGGTAGCAACAGCTTTTGCAGGTCGACTTCCAACAAATCCCGGCGCTTCTGAGCATCCAAAAACTCCTCTTGAGCCATTTCGCGCATATCGGCATCGCCGTCTTTTAGTAATGCTTGCGCCTCTTCAATATCGCAAGTCGTTTGCCGATAGCTTTCAAAGGATTTTACAACAGGCTCTATTTCTGAATATTCTTTCGAGAAAGCGCGGAACTTTACTTGATCACTGATAATTTCGGCATCACTGAGCAAGGCGCCCAACTCTTCATAGCGATCAAGCAATATTTCCAGCTTACTAAGTATCGACTCTTTCATGTTTTTTTGGCACTCGGGTTATCGTAGTTTCTCGATGTTAAGATTTCAGCTTTTTTAGAACTTGGAGATTGAAAATTGCTGCGCAGATCTAACAAACAACTTATGTTATTGCCCAACGTCACTTTTCTTAGGCGTTTTCATGCGGTGATTCTCTTGCGTAAAATGTTGGTGTTGTGAACGTGTTTCGCCAACCTCCAAGTCAAATAGATCGTGAGTCCATGATATCAGATCTTCCCGTCCTGCAGCGCCAGCTTTTTTTATCGCAATACTGGGACTGTGAATCAATTTACTCGTCAAGTTCCGCGCCATCTGGCTAAGAACTCTGTCGGCCGATTCTCCCTTATCCAGCTGCTTTAAGGCTTTTTCCAATTCGCTATTTCGTATGTCTTCAGCGTTACGCCGAAAAGTAGTCAATGTGGATACCGCATCGAGAGACCGCAACCGATCAAGGTAATCTTGCACGCCCTCGTCGATAATGACATCGGCTTTCAATACTTCCGATTCTCTGCTGCGGCGATTTTCGTCAATTATTTCGGTGAGATCATCAACGGTATACAAATACACATCATTTAACTCATCCACCTGCGCCTCGATATCTCTCGGCACGGCGATATCTATCATCAACATTGGCCGATGCTTTCTCTGTTTCAAAGCAGACTCGACGGCACCCTTACCTAATATCGGCAACTGGCTGGCGGTCGAAGATATGACAATATCAGCGTTCACCAATTGATCCGGAATATCGGCCAACAATACCGCTTCAGCATCAAATTTTTGCGCGAGCTCTTTGGCTCGTCCCAGAGTTCTGTTCGCCACGACGATATTTTTTACGCCACCCTCTGCAAGGTGCCTGGCAACCAGCTCAATCGTTTCACCCGCGCCGATCAACAGTGCGGAATTTTCACTTAAGTCCGAAAAAATATGGCGGGACAAATTAACTGCCGCGTAAGCAACAGACACCGGATTTTTGCCGATGGCCGTGTCGGTTCGCACTTTTTTTGCGACCGAAAAAACGTGGGGGAAAATGCGCGCTAACTCCGACCCTACCGTCTCTGCTTCCTGAGCGACGGCAAAAGCCGATTTCATCTGTCCAAAAATCTGGGGCTCGCCCAACACCATGGAGTCAAGACCACTCGAAACAACAATCATATGCCGCAGAGCACTCTGATCATAATGGCAATAACTGCACTGCTCGAGTTCAGCAAGCGAAATCTCGTGATAATCGCTCAACCACATCAGGGCCTGTCGCTCAACCAATGACAAATCTACGGGGCCATCGTCCACCGTATTGGCAACGGCGAAGATTTCTGTGCGGTTACAGGTCGACAATACCGCCAACTCCGACAAAGACGCCTCGACGAGACCTTTCTGAAGCGCCGCCGGCATGGTTGCGGGATCAAACGCTACCTGCTCTCGCAAGGCCACATTCGCCGACTTATGATTGATTCCCAGCGCCAATAAACCCATAAAAGGTTATTCGTCCTACAATAGTGAACTTCCAATGAAAGCTCTATCAGTTAGTAAAGTAATAATAAATGGAGCGATTTTTCAATTATCGCAATCCAAATGACTTACAATTCTAACAAGTTACCGAGCAAATGTGGATCAACACAACAACTTATCCAAAATTCGCAGGTCTATTGGCTAATAACAGCGACTTTGGACCGCTGTTTGTGTAAAAATACGGTTAGTGATTCAGGAATTGGGACTCTATGATAAAAGTTCAATGGACAATAGCGACGGTACTAACATCGGTATTGATAATATCCGGCTGCACAACCACCCCTCCAGCTGTTCCCGAGCCTGTTAATCCAATCAATGCCGAACCCGTCAAGATTGTTGAAAAAGAAGCGCTTGAAATTCCCACTCGCCCATTTCCGGATGACAGCTTTCACGATTTATTAGTCGCCGAGTTTGCCGTGCGCCGCAAACGCTTTGACATCGCATTGGGCACTTACCTACAACAAGCACACGCTACGCGGGACAAAGCCGTAGTAGCGAGAGCCACCCGGCTCGCTCAGTTTTTACAGGCTGACAACGCCACTTTAGACGCCGCCCAACTATGGGTAGAAGTCGACCCAAATAATTTGGAAGCGCAATACTCGACCGCAACCATTCTGGCAAAAAACAAACGGCCCCTGGAAGCGATTCAACACATGTCGGTCGTACTGGAACAGGGGGGCAAAACTAACTTTGCGGCTATAATTGCAAACTCTATGTCGATGCCAACGGCCACCTTGCAGGAAATCGAATCTGCTATCGATAAATTACAATCGACCCACCCGCAAGAAACACAACTCATCACCGCAAAGGCTTTATTGCTCCAGCAGCGAGGTGAAACAGAACTCGCTTTACAACTCATACAACAAGTACTTGCTACCGACGAAAATGACACCAACGCGGTTGTGATCGAAGCTCGGATGCTACAACAGCTAAAACGTTACGAGGAGGCCTTCACCCGGCTAGAAGCCACAGTCGAGAGGCAGCCCCGCAACAGACGCCTTCGACTCGAATACGCACGACTGCTAATGACAAAGAGTATACCGAAGGCTCAAATCCAGTTTGAATTATTATTGCAACAAACACCAAACGACCCGGACCTATTGCTATCACTGGCACTAATAAACAAAGAAACCAAAAATTTCGAACAGGCAAGGTATTACTTCGAACGCCTCGTTGCCGTTGGTAAAAGAAGTGACGAAGCACGTCTGCACCTCGGTCAAATAGCAGAGATCCAAGGCGACTGGCTTCAGGCCATCGAATACTATTCAATTATCAAGCCTGGAAGAAATTTTCTCGTCGCGATTAATAGGATCGTTACGCTCTACCTAAACGAAGGCCTGGTTCAAACCGCCCGCGAACATCTACAAGCTCTACGCCAGCAGTACGTCGAACACTCCATTCGAATTTATCTCGTCGAAGCAGAGTTATTACTGCGCAGCAAGCAGTACGAAGAAGGCCACAACCTCATTACCGAAGCACTGATCATAGAGCCCGAACACCCTAATCTTCTTTATGTTCGATCATTGTTTAGTGAAAAGCGCAGCGACCTCGATCTGATGGAGCGCGACCTTCAGCTCATAATCAACCTGGACCCAGAAAATGCCACGGCTCTTAACGCGCTCGGGTATGTGCTAGCAAACAATACAACGAGACTCGACCAGGCCTATGACCTGATTAAGCGTGCCATGGCGATCAAACCCGAAGAGCCGGCAATAATGGACAGCCTTGGTTGGGTTGAATTTCGCCGAGGAAATCTGGAACGATCTTTTGAGTTATTGAGCAAAGCCTATAAAGTATTTCCCGACCCGGAAATAGCGGCACACCTCGGTGAGGTTTTGTGGTCACTTGGACAGCGGCAAAAAGCGAGACAGACCTGGAATGAAGCCCTCAAGCGTAACCCCGACAGTGTTATTATTGAAGAAACTGTCGAACGTTTAGCGCCAAATTCGAGTGACAGTGTCGACGAGCCGGTAATACCCGCCGGAGACCCTTCTACGAACAATGCTACAGACGATGCTACAGACAATACGGCAGACCCATCAGCGCCGGAAGCTGTCCAATCGGCAACAGGCGCTGAAAGCACAGATCAATGACATCTATCCTTTTAAACTCCCTACGCATTCTCACCCCGATTGCGCTACTACTCGTTACCGCTTGTAGCAACGTTCAAAATAAGATGGATGAAAGCGCCCTATCCGACTTCAGCGCGAACAAGACGATCCGACAGTGGAAAATTAGTGGCAAGGTCGGCATTAGAGATAAGCAACAATCCGGCAGTGCCTATTTGAATTGGCAACAATGCGGTGATAATTTCGACATCAGAATCCAGGGACTATTTGGAGCCGGAGCAGCACATCTCTACGGCGATAATAATCACACCACCCTAAAAAGAGCCGGAGAGTCAGCGGTCGAAACACGAAATACGGAACATCTTTTGTCCGAAATTGGCTTACCCATTCCTGTCGACGAACTGTTCCACTGGATAAGAGGTCTGCCAGAACCCAACCAGCACTACTCTATCAATCCAACTCATACAGGCTTTCAGCAATCGGGCTGGACCTTGCTCTATCCACAAATAACAAGCCTTGATAACCACATACTGCCCAGAAAAGCGATTGCCGTAAAAAGAGACCTCAAATTGACTCTACTGCTGAAACGCTGGGATTTACAGCCAGAGTGTAAGGCGAGTCGATGAACGCGGTAACCACCCTTTCGCTAGCATCGCCCGCGAAACTTAACCTTATGCTGCATATTACCGGTCGCCGTCCAGACGGCTACCATCAATTACAAACATTATTTCAATTACTCGATTACGGCGACACGCTCCATTTTGCAAACCGGGAAGATACCGACATTACCCTGACCCCAGCCATCGAAGGCGTTGCCGAGAGCGACAACCTGATCGTCAAAGCGGCGCGACTACTGCAACAGTGCAGCGATCGAGCGGTTGGTGCAGATATTCGAATTGATAAAATACTACCCATGGGCGGCGGTTTGGGCGGCGGCAGCTCTAACGCAGCCACCACTTTGTTAGGTTTGAATCATCTGTGGAAACTGGGCCTCAGCGTCGATCAATTAGCGGCACTGGGCCTGCAGCTGGGTGCCGACGTTCCGGTGTTTATCAGAGGAGAATCGGCTTGGGCAGAGGGCGTCGGCGAACAATTACAAGCCGTCGAATTACCGGAACGATGTTATTGCGTCATAAAACCTCCCTGCGAAGTCGCAACAGCAGAAATATTTTCTCACAAACAATTGACACGGGACAGCTCTCCCATCACAATAGCCGCCGTTTTCGAGCAGGGTGGTCGCAACGATTGTGAAGCGACTGTCAGAGAGTTATATCCAGCGGTGGATACAGCCCTTACTTGGTTAAACAAAGTTCTTACGGGCTTGAACCAAGATACAGACAAAGATTTTATGTCTGCTCGATTAACAGGTACTGGAGCTTGTATCTTTGCTGAGTTTGCCGACCGTGAGTCAGCGCAGCATGTTTTAGATAAGCTTCCCAACGAATTGCAGGGCTTTATTGCCAATGGAGTTAACATTTCTCCGGTACATAAAACACTTAATATGCAACGTTGAACTAGTTTTTTTGGGGTGTCGCCAAGTGGTAAGGCACTGGGTTTTGATCTCAGCATTCGCAGGTTCGAGTCCTGCCACCCCAGCCATTTTTATCTGCCCTAACTAACGTTAAGGGGAGATCGTTGAATTGAAGTTTGCTCTTCTCCAACGAGCAAAGAAGTGATAGAAACGATAGAAGTAAAAGAGAAGATACCAAACAAAAGAAAGCTGACGGTTTAGGGCAGCGCAAGCCTCAGGCACTAACCGACACCGCGCCCCTCCTCCAAATTTCTTATTGAGCAACGAATTTCTATGCCAAGGCCGTGTTTACAAGCAGTGCGTATACGCAGTGTTTATAGACAATATTTATAGACAATATTGACAGGCTATATTTAAAGAGAAGTATTTAGCACAGAAATTTCCATTGACCCCGTTTCGACAACATGCAGGACAGATATCGTGTCAAAATTGATGGTTTTCACCGGTAATGCCAACCCCGAATTGGCCGGCAAAGTCGCAGCTCAATTACATATTCCTCTCGGCGATATCGACGTTAACAAGTTTAGCGATGGCGAAATTGCCGTAGAGATCAACGAAAATGTCCGTGGGGCTGATGTATTCATCATGCAGCCAACCTGTCAGCCGACCAACGATAACCTCATGGAATTGATTGTCATGATCGATGCCATGCACCGCGCCTCAGCGGGCCGCATCACTGCGGTCGTGCCTTACTTTGGTTATGCTCGCCAAGATCGCCGCGTACGATCAAAACGTGTACCGATCAGTGCCAAGGTCGTAGCCGACATGATGGTAGCGGTAGGTGTCGATCGCGTATTAACCGTCGATTTACATGCCGAACAAATTCAAGGCTTTTTTGATGTGCCCGTCGACAACGTTTACGGCTCACCCGTACTGCAAGACGATATCACCAAGCAAGGCTACGAGAATATGATTGTAGTCTCTCCCGATATCGGCGGTGTTGTTCGCGCGCGTGCTGTGGCTAAGCAGTTGGACGATTGCGACCTGGCGATTATCGATAAACGCCGGCCGCAAGCCAACGAAGCCCAGGTGATGCACATTATCGGTGAAGTAGAAGGACGTACCTGTGTCATGGTCGACGACATGGTCGATACCGCAGGAACGCTTTGTAAGGCGGCGGAAGCCCTTAAACAACACGGCGCCGCCAAAGTCGTCGCCTACTGTAGCCACCCCGTTTTATCGGGTAAGGCCATAGAAAATATAAACAATTCGCATTTAGATGAAGTCGTGGTTACCGATACCATACCACTGCAAGACAATGCGAAGAAGTGTGGCAAAATTCGTCAATTAACCTTGGCAAATTTACTCGCTGAGTCTATTCGACGCGTTAGCAACGAAGAGTCCATTTCCGCTCTATTTCGATAACAAACGGTAGAGCGATAAAACAGTTCGATTTATTAATAACGTCCTGATTTGAATCAAAATCAGGATTCCATGGAACGCCGGGATGATCAGGCCACCAGACCTCTTCATTAGTCGTTCCGCAGTCCCACTGCATTACCGGTCGCAGGTAATACAGTGTTTCGCATAAATAGGAGACATAATATGTCTAGCGAATTTACACTTAACGCAGCAACCAGAAGTGATTTAGGGAAAGGTGCGAGCCGCCGCCTACGTCGTCTGGAAAACAAAGTTCTCGGTATTGTTTTCGGTGGAACGAAAGAACCCACTCCGATTACCGTTGCCATGAACGAAATTGTTAAACTGGCCGAAAGCGAAGCTTTTTTCACCAGCTTGGTTAACTTAAGTATCGACGGTAAATCTGAGCAGGTTGTTGTGAAAGACATGCAACGTCACCCGGCGAAAGAAACGATTATGCATATCGACCTTATGCGTATCAGCGCAACAACCAAGATCACCATTCATGTACCTCTTCACTTTATCAATGAAGATATTTGTGCTGGTGTTAAAGGCGCTGGTGGCACGATCGCACACGCACTGAACGACATCGAAGTGAGCTGTTTGCCTAAAGATCTTCCTGAATTTATTGAAGTTGATATGGGCCCAATTAACGTCGGCGAAAACCTTCATATCTCTAACTTAACGCTTCCTGAAGGCGTTGAAAGTGTCGCCTTAACTCACGGCGAAGATCATGACTTGCTCGTTTCCGCGGTTAATGCGCCTCGCGGTGGCAGTGATGAAGATGAGGAAGAAACCGGAACTGAAAGTGAAGCGCCAGATGAAGGCAGCGAAGCTGCTGAATAAGTGTTTCAATAACGGTTAGAAGAAAGAAACCTTGGTAGCCAGTAGCGGTTTTTCCATAAACCGCTATCAGCACCAATAGTAAAATGGGGACTTTGTCCCCATTTTACTATCTCGGTTTTATCGCTGCTCGCAAAACCGATTAGTAAAAACGCAAAAATACTTCGTACACTTAACACCAAACCGACTCGCAAAAAATGCTGACGATTGTGTGTTTTTCAAATAACAGAGGGCATGAGCTTGGGCACTATCAAACTCATCGTCGGCCTGGGTAATCCTGGCCGTGAATATGAAAATACCCGCCACAATGCCGGCGCGATTTTCGTCGAAGAGCTCGCACGTCAACACAGTACACCACTGAAAGAAGAAGGTAAGTTTTCTGGCCTCGCCGCTAGACTATCTATCGAAGGCAAAGATGTACGCCTGTTAATACCCACTCTATTTATGAACCGCAGTGGCCGCTCCGTAGCCGCTATCTGTAACTTTTATAAAATCACCCCAGAAGAAATGTTAGTCGCCCACGATGAGCTGGATATAGAAACCGGCACCGCACGTTTTAAACAAGGTGGAGGGCACGGGGGTCATAACGGTTTGCGAGATATCATTGCCCAATGCGGAAACGACAAAAACTTTCACCGGCTGCGCATTGGCATTAGTCACCCCGGTTCTGCGGATAAAGTGACCGGATATGTACTCAGTAAAGCGCCGCAAGGTGAACACCAGAAAATGACGGACGCCATTGACGAGTCAATACGAACACTGCCCGAAGCAATTAATGGCGACTGGGCAAAAGCAATGAATTACTTACATACTTTTCGTGCTTGAGATTTTATCCAGAACCAAGCGCACTATTAGCGAGAGATCATCATGGGTTTTAACTGCGGAATCGTCGGCCTTCCCAATGTAGGCAAATCAACCTTGTTCAATGCCTTAACCAAAGCGGGAATTGATGCGGAAAACTTTCCTTTTTGTACCATCGAGCCCAATTCGGGCATCGTTCCAATTCCCGACTCCCGGCAAGACAAGTTAGCCGAGATCGTCGTGCCAGAGCGAGTCGTACCCACCACCATGGAATTCGTCGACATAGCAGGCCTTGTTGAAGGCGCGTCCAAAGGCGAAGGACTCGGTAATCAGTTTCTCGCCAATATCCGTGAAACAGACGCCATTGCCCACGTAGTGCGGTGCTTCGAAGACGAAAACGTGATCCACGTTGCCAATAAGATCGACCCAGCCGAAGACATAACCATTATCAATATCGAACTAGCCTTAGCGGATTTGGAAAGTATCGGGAAACAGCTACAAAGAATAGCTAAGTCTGCCAAAGGCGGAGATAAAGACGCGGCGGAACAAAAAACGCTCATAGAAAAACTCATCCCGCATTTAGAGGAAGGTAACCCGGTACGAACCCTGACTTTAACTGATGAAGAAATCGCCATTCTGCCCAGCCTGCATTTGTTAACAACCAAGCCGACCATGTATATCGCGAACGTTAATGAAGATGGCTTTGAAGACAATCCGTTTTTAGACATTGTGACCGAAATTGCTGCTGCAGAAGGCTCGATTGTCGTGCCTATTTGCAACAAACTGGAATCGGAGATCGCAGAGCTGGACGACGAAGAAAAAGCCGAATTTTTAGAAGATCTGGGCATGGAAGAAGCCGGCCTGAATCGAGTGATTCGAGCCGGGTACGAACTCCTCAACCTGCAGACCTATTTCACCGCCGGCGTTCAAGAAGTTCGCGCCTGGACCGTATCAAAAGGCGCCACCGCCCCAGAAGCCGCCGGTGTTATTCACACCGACTTCCAGCGGGGATTTATTAAAGCGGAGATTATGTCTTACGAGGATTTTGTTGAACATAATGGTGAACAAGGCGCAAAAGAAGCAGGCAAATTACGCCTTGAAGGAAAAACTTATATCGTACAAGACGGTGATGTTATTCACTTTAAATTCAATGTCTAACTCGTCGTTTAATGCGCTCGAAATCCTAAGCACTGGAAAAACCACCGTCACTTAGCGTAAATGTAGCCGATACGATCAAATAGCGAATGAAAGCTCACCGGGTAGTGCAATATTTTCAAACCACCCTTGACAGCAGAGGTCCAAATCGCGAGAATACGCGGCTCCTAAATACCCATCCAGGGTAGACAGGTTTTGGCGAGATAGCTCAGCTGGTTAGAGCACATCACTCATAATGATGGGGTCGGTGGTTCAAATCCACTTCTCGCTACCATATATATCAATGACTTAGGTCGCTTTTTAGCGGCCTTTTTCATGCCTGTCTTTTACTGGGGGTTCACCGGGGGTGCACCATCAACCATTTCAACAACGCAATGATACGCTGCTGCCACGAGACTTTTATACGCAACACCCCTCTAATAAACAATTTACGCCAGCTTAAGTGACTCGCAAACCCGAAAAAGAGGCACCCCCCAACTGAAATATCACGTAAGAGTGTATTAGAGGCCACCAATCACAAGACCAATGAATACCTATTTTGGGATATTAAATCTGGGAAGTATGAAA